>PLZB01000075.1 GCA_003151955.1 Acidimicrobiaceae bacterium | reverse complement strand
GTCTACATTCTGCGGAAGTCAGGCAAGACCGAGATCATCCGGATCCTGAAGCGCTACGTCGCCCGCGAGGTCTACCGCCACCTCCCTCGCGGCTAACACCCCGGGCAGCCCGACCTGGCTCCGAGCCTACCTGCCGCCTCAGCACGAGAGCTGGCTTCACGCCGATCTGCCGGTCCCTGCCCGGGCCCACCTCATCGAAGGCGCGTGGCCTCATAAGAGCTTGCCCTCACCAACGAGTGGCCCATCATTGGTTCGCCCGCTGCCTCCACACCCCGAACGAAAACCAAGCCCCTTGACAACATCAATAGGAGCGTCGGGAGGCACTTTCGGGTCGGCGTCCTGGCTCAGCGGGGCGGCCGGCGTCGTTCACGGGTCGGATGGTCCCGCCGGACCTCTCCGCTCAGCAGGAGTATGTGCTGCTCGAATCGTAGGGGTTGAATTGCGCCGCGCTGAGCGATCCGGGGCTGGTGACCGTGGCGTCGGCGGTTGAGGGAGTGGTCGTCCCCCCCTCCTTGTTCACCTGCCCGTAGCCGATGGTGAAGGTGTGCTTGTCGGTGACGGTCGTCTGCCCGGCGGCCACGGTTGTCGAGCCGGAGTAGGCGCCTGGCGTGCTGTTGCCGCAGCCGTACCAATAGAACAGGGCGGACATCGTCCAGTTGATGGTGCCGGGCGAGCCGTTGGTGGTGAAGGTCATGATGATCTCGCAGGTGGTGGGGCCGTACCCGGCGCAGCTCCCGCCGACGTAGGTCCCGCCGTTGGGATCGGTGGCAGGGGGGCTGAGCGAGACCCCGGTCACGGTCAGCGGGGCGGTGGTGGTGGTCGTGGCGGCCGTGGTGGTGGTCGTGGGCGGTCGGGTGGTCGTGGGGGCGTGGGTGGTCGGTGGGGGCTGGGTCGTTCCGCGCGGTTGGGTCGTCGGGGCCGGGGTGGTGGTGGCGCCGGGCATGGTCGTGGTCGTCGTGGAGGTCGTCGTCGTCGTGGAAGCTCCGGCCGCGGTGGTCGACGATGACGGGACCGTTCCCGGGCGGACGGTGGTGGAGGTCGTCGATCGCCTGGTGCTGGAGTGGGTGTTGCCGTTGGAGTTGGAGCAGGCTCCGGCCAGGACGACGACGGCCAGGACTGCTCCCGGGATGACCGAGCGGGGCCCGCCCCTGCCGAGACTCCTCCGACGCCCGTCCATCGTGTCCCGCTCCCCTCAAGAAAGAACCACCCAGGGCGATGATTCTCTCACCAGTTTCGGGGTCGGGCAGGCGGGCCGGCGGATCGGGTCGTCCCGATGGGCATTTGCTCCCCGGACGCGTCAGGATGAGACCCATGTGGACTGCGAGATCCTCCCCGTTCTTCCTGCTGACGTTGGTGGTCGTGGCGGCGGGTTGCTCCAACTCGAGCGGCAACACCCACAGCAGCGCCAGGAGAACGACGACGACAACGACGCTGCATCTGGTGACCGTCCCCACGACCGCAGCGATCGCACCGGGGTCGACCTCGACCTCGACCACGACGACCGCGCCAGGGGCCACCACCAGCACCACGGCGCCGCCGGCCACCACCAGCCCCCCGGGGACGACCCAGCCCCCGGCGACCACGACCACCACCCGGCCGACCACGACCACCACCACGGCCCCCGCCACCACCACGTCCTCGTCGACGACCACCACTCTGCCGCCGGCGACGCTGAGCGACGTCTATTACATCAACGGGGCCGGCGGCAAGTAACACGGGGCCCTCTGCGGGGGGACCACCGCCTACTTCACCGGGACCTACCTGACCTACGTGACCACCGTGGTCGTCGTTTCGCCGCACACCAGCCTGCCCGTCTCCGGAGGGCAGTCCGCCACCACCTTCGACACCCGGGTCCCGAACGTGGGCGCCGCCTCGGGGAGCGTCGTCACGATCCAGGCCGCCGTCACCTCGGGCGGGGGCAGCTCCGGCGGGAACCCCGCCATCTTCGCCACCTATTACTCGCCCGGCAACTGCCCCTGAGTCTGGTCTCCGAGCGAAGTCCCAGGCCGGACGGGTGTACCGGCCGCCGGGCGGCTCCGGTAGGCTGGCAGGCGAGCTCGCCACACCCGGCGGTGCCGGGACCGGTTCACATCACGAGGAGGTCACGACGGTGACGACGATGACAACGGTCAAGATCGGACGGAAGCCGGATCCCGTCACCCTGACCGAGGCCGCCGCCGCCAAGGTGGTCGTCCTCCTGGCCGAGGAGGGCAACGAGGCCCTGGCCCTCCGGGTCGCCGTCCGTCCCGGGGGTTGCTCGGGGTACAGCTACGACATGTTCTTCGACTCGGAGATCGCCACCGACGACATCGTCCGGGAGACGGGCTCGGTCAAGGTCGTCGTCGACCCGGCCAGCGCCGAGCTCCTGAACGGGGCCACCCTGGACTACTCGGACGGCCTCCAGGGGGCCGGGTTCCACATCACCAACCCGAACGCCTCCCGCACCTGCGGGTGCGGCTCCTCCTTCAGCTGAGCGAGCCGGGCGGGGCGGCGCCCACCATCGGGTTCACCGTCGACGGCGATCAGGTCAACGTCGTCGACGATGGGTCCACCCTGCTGGAGGTCCTCCGGGAGGGCCTGGGTCGGCGTACCCCCAAGGACGGGTGCAGTCCCCAGGGCCAGTGCGGCTGCTGCACCGTCTGGGTCGACGGCCAGCCCCGGATCGCCTGCGTGACCCCGGCCCGGAGGATGGCGGGCCGGGCTGTCACCACCCTTGATGGCCTGGACGAGGATCGCCGCCGGCAGCTGGCGGCTGCCTTCACTGCCACCGGAGCCAGCCAGTGCGGCTTCTGCACGCCCGGGATCATCATGCGGCTGGCCAACCTGGAGGAACGGAAGGCCGAGGTCGACGACGGTGTCGTGGCGACGGCGCTGCTGGCCCACCTGTGTCGGTGCACCGGGTGGCAGACCATCCTCGAGGCGGCCCGACTGGCCCGGCAGGGGGACCCGGGGCCTTCCCATCGGGACCTCGCCGCCGCGGGGCGCCGGGCCACCCTCGAGGGGGGAGTAGGGCAGCGGGTCGGTGACGAGGTGGCCCTCGGGGCTGGGGGGTTCGCCGAGGACGGAGCTCCCGCCGACGCCCTGGTGGCCGTCCCGGATGGGTCCGGAGGTTGGGTGGTGGCCGAGAGCCTGGCCCAGGCCCGGGCCAGGTCGGGAAAGGTCCAGGGGCGGAATTCGACCGCTGCCGTCCGGCATCCGGTGGAGGTCCCCCCGGGACCCTGGGCGCTCACCCTCCAGACCAGCTTCGTGGAGCCGGCCTACCTCGAACCGGACGCCTCCTGGTGCCTTCCCGGGGGGGAGCCGGCCAGCTCCCTCGCCAACGGGGGGGCCTTCGGGGGGAAGCGCTCGGGCTTGGCCGCCGGCGTGGCCCGTCGGCTTGCCGACCAGCACGGTCGGGCCGTCCGGGTCGTGCTGGCCCGGGAGGACGTGGTCCGGATGGGGCCGAAGCGGCCTCCCGTCGCGGCCGGGATCGACGGGGCGGGCAACGGGGTGGTGCGGGTGGCGAGGACTCCGGGATCGGGCCCGTTGGCCGGATGGGTGGCCGCCCTGGGCTCGGCCGCTCCCGGGCTCAGGGTCGAGGAGGTCGAGGTTCCCGGCCCACCGGTCTCGGCCGACCTCCGGGGGGCGGGCTGGGCCGAGGGGGCGGTCCTGACGGCAGCTCTGGGAAGTCTCAGGGAGGGCCGGGGGTCCGGGGACCCGGTCGGGGTCGCCGATCCCCGAGGGGGTCGGGCTAGCGTCCGGCTGGAGGGGGACGGCGCCGTCTCGGTTACCGTCGCCGCCGGCGAGGTCCTCGACGAGGTGGTTCTCCGGTCCTACTGCATCGGGGCCGTGCACCAGGCCCTGGGCTGGGTCCGGCGGGAGGCGGTGGCCGTGGCGGAGGACGGGGAGGTCCTGGACCTCACCATCCGCTCCTACGGGATCCTCCCGGCCCGGGCGATGCCGGCGGTGACCGTGGTGGTGGAGGATGGGCCGGGACCGCCGGTGGCGGGGAGCGACAGCGTCTTCGCCGCCACGGCGGCGGCAGCATGGTTGGCCGCCGGGCTCCCGGCCCGATGGCCCCTGGAACGAGGAGGATGGCGATGACGATACCGGTGGGGCCCTACAGCCCGGCGGTCCGGGTCGGGGACTGGCTGGTCTGCTCCGGGCAGGTCGGGATCCGGCCCGGCCCGGACGGGCCCGTCCTGGCCGAGGGGGGCCTGGTCGGGCAGACCCGGCAGGCCCTGGCCAATGTCGGCGACCTGCTGGCCGGCCACGGGTTGGCCTGGGCCGACGTCGTGAAGGCCACCGTCTTCCTCCTCGACATGGGTGAGTACGCCTCCTTCAACGAGCTCTACCTGGAGGTCCTCGGCTCCCACCGACCGGCCCGGTCCCTGGTGGCGGTGGCCGCGCTTCCCCTCGGAGCGGTGGTCGAGATCGAGGTCTGGGCCTGTCGGCCGGCCCCGTCCGGGGGAATGTAGATGGAGTCGGCGTCGGAGCTCCGGGTCCTGGTCTGCGACGACCACGTGATGCTGGCCGAGGGCCTGACCGCCCTCCTGCGGGCGGCCGAGGGGATCGACGTGGTCGGCTCGGCCGGCAGCGTGGCCGAGGTGCTGGAGATGGCGGCGATGACGACGCCCGACGTCATCGTGCTCGACTACGACCTGCCCGACGGGACCGGGGTGGAGGCCCTGGAGGAGCTCCGGCGGTGCGCCCCGGACGCCCGGGTGGTGATGCTCACGGCGTTCGCAGACGATCCCATCCTGGTCCGGGCCATCGAGGCCGGCTGTGCCGGGTTCCTCACCAAGCAGAAGGCCACCGCCGACCTGGTCGACGCCGTCCGGCTGGTGGCCGCCGGAGAGGCCGTCATCCCCCCCGACATGCTGGCCCGGCTCCTGCCCAGGTTCCGGCGGGGGGACGTCTCGAGCCCGGTGGCCCTCACCCCCCGGGAACAGGAGGTCCTGGAGCTCCTGGCCACCGGGGCCACCAGCGCGGGGATGGCTCGGGACCTGGAGGTGTCCCCCAACACGATCCGGAACCATGTCCAGGCCATCCTGGTGAAGCTGGGGGCCCACTCCCGGCTGGAGGCCGTGGCCATCGCCGTCCGGGAGGGCCTGGTGTCGCGCCGGCGGGGTTGAGGGGCCTCAGGGGGCCCAGTTGCCCTGGCCGAAGCGGTAGCCGACGGAGCGGACCGTCTCGATCAAGTGGGCGTGCTCCTCGCCGAGCTTGGCCCGGAGCCGGCGGACGTGGACGTCCACGGTCCGGGCCCCCCCGTAGTACTCGTAGCCCCAGACCCGGCTGAGGAGGGTCTCCCGGGTAAAGACCTTGCCCGGCCTGGCGGCCAGGAACCGGAGGAGCTCGTACTCCATGTAGGTGAGGTCCAGGACCCGACCGGCCACGGCAGCCTGGTAGGTCTCGAGGTTCAGGACCAACGGTCCGTGCTCGATCAGCTCCGGCCGCAGTCCCCGTCCGGTGTGCCAGAAGAGGTGGGCCAGGCGGGCCGCCACCTCCTCGGGCCGGACCGGGAGGACGCAGAAGTCGTCGAAGTGGTCCTCGCGGAGCTGGAGCTCCGGGATCTGGTTGGGGGCGATCAGGAGGAGGAGGGGCCGGAGGGGGACCTCCCGGGTCCGCAGGAGCCGGCACAGCGCGAAGGCCCCCTGGGCGTCGCCGTCGGCCGAGATCACCGCCCCCGACCACCCGTCCTCGGGCTCGTCGGTCTCGGCGTGCTCCGGGCGGGAGACGGCCTTCCATGGATAGCCGGCCCGTTCGAGGACCTGGGTCAGGTCGTCGGAGACGGGAGCGGGGAAGCACAGCAGCGGCTCCATCTCCTCCTCCCTCTCTCCCATCGGTGGCCTCTCCTGCGCTCTCAGAGCATCGGTAGGTAGCGGTCGAGCTCGAACTGGCTGATGTGGGTCTTGTAGGCCCCCCACTCGGCCCGCTTGTTCCGGATGAACCACTCGAAGACGTGCTCGCCCAGGGTCTCGGCCACGAGCTCGGAGCGCTCCATCTCCACCACGGCCTCGTTCAGGCTCCCCGGCAGGGACCGGATCCCGTCGGCGGCCAGCTCCTCCGGCGTCATCGTGAAGAGGTTGGTGGCCGCCTCAGGGGGCAGCTCGTAGCCCTCCTCGATGCCCTTCAGGCCGGCGGCGAGCACCACGGCGAAGGCCAGGTAGGGGTTGCAGGCCGTGTCCGGGGCCCGGTACTCGATCCGGGTGGACTCGATCCGCTTGACCACCGGGACCCGGACCAGGGAGGACCGGTTGTTCCGGGCCCAGGAGACGTGGACGGGGGCCTCGTAGCCGTTCACGAGGCGCTTGTAGGAGTTCACCCACTGGTTGGTGACGGCGGTGATCTCGGGGGCGTGGCGGAGGAGGCCGGCCATGAACCGCTTGGCCACGGGGGAGAGGCCGTACTCGTCGTCGGGGTCCGAGAAGGCGTTGGTGTCCCCCTGCGAGAGCGAGATGTGGGTGTGCATGCCCGATCCCTGCACCCCGGCCAGCGGCTTGGGCATGAAGCTGGTGTGGACGCCCTGACGGCTGGCGATCTCCTTCAGGACGAGCCGGACGGTCATCACCGTGTCGGCCATGGTCAGGGCGTCGGTGTGGCGGAGGTCGATCTCGTGCTGGCTGGGGGCGTCCTCGTGCTGGGCGTGCTCGACAGGGATCCCCATCTCCTCGAGGGTGAGGACGCTCTCCTTGCGGATCTCACTCGAGAGGTCGCTGGTGGTCAGGTCGAAGTAGGAGCCGGAGTCGATGGCCACGGGTGGATGGGAGGGGTCGGCGTCGGCGAAGTAGAAGTACTCGATCTCGGGGGCGGCGAAGAAGGTGAACCCGGCCTGGTGGGCCCGGTCCAGGGTGCGGCGGAGGGTATGCCGGGGGCATCCTTCGAAGGGGGTGCCGTCCAGGTTGAAGATGTCGCAGAAGACCCGGGCCACCGGGACCCGGTCGGGGTGCCAGGGCAGGAGCTGGAAGGTCTGGGGATCCGGTCGGGCCAGGACGTCCGACTCCTGGACCCGGCTGAAGCCGTCGATGGCCGAGCCGTCGAAGGTCATCCCCTCCTCGAGGGCATTCTCGAGCTCGGCGGGGGTGATGCTGAACGTCTTGGGCGTGCCCAGGACGTCGGTGAACCAGAGCTGGACGAACCGGATGTGCCGCTCCTCCACGGTCCGGAGCACGTACTCACCCTGGTGGTTCATGTGCTGTCCCTTCACCGGCCGGCGGTCCGGCGGTCCCGTCATTGTCGCGTCGTTTCTGACTGCCCCGAAAAACGAAGAACCGGGCCGGGTCCCGAGGGGACCGGCCCGGTTCTCCGAGTCCTACCGTCGCGACCGGTGCCGGGCGTTCCCGGGCTCCGGTCGGTGATCCCTGGTCAGGCCCCTGCGGCGGCGCTGCAGACGGTGTCGGTGACCAGCCCGGCCACCGTGTAGGGATCCATGTTGGCGTTGGGACGCCGGTCCTCGAGCCAGCCCTTCTTGTCCCGGGCCACGGCCCAGGGGATCCGGATGGAGGCGCCCCGGTCCGAGGTCCCGTAGCTGAACTTGGTGAAGTGGGCCGTCTCGTGGGCCCCGGTGAGGCGCTTCTCGATCCCGACGCCGTAGGCGGCGATGTGCTCGTCCACCTTGGTCCCGATGGCCTCGCAGCCGGCGATGATGGCCTCCCAGCCGCCCTCCTCGCGCATGGCCTTGGTGGAGAAGTTGGTGTGGGCCCCGGCCCCGTTCCAGTCACCTGCCATGGGCTTGGCGTCCAGAGAGGCGTAGACCCCGTAGTCCTCGGAGATCCGGGACAGGAGCCAGCGGGCCACCCAGAGGTGGTCGCCGATCACAGGCGGGGGGAGGATCCCGATCTGGAACTCCCACTGGCCCATCATGACCTCGGCGTTGGTCCCCTCGATGGCCAGCCCGGCGTCGATGCAGGCCACCGTGTGGCGCTCGACGATGTCCCGGCCGGGCATCTTGTCGCCGCCGACGCCGCAGTAGTACGGACCCTGGGGAGCCGGGTAGCCATTCTCGGGCCAGCCCATGGGCCGGCCGTCGCCCTGGAGGAAGGTGTACTCCTGCTCGATCCCGAACCAGGGCTCCTGGTCGGCGTACTTCTCGGCCACGGCCGCGCAGGCGGCCCGGGTGTTGGTGGCGTGGGGGGTCATGTCGGTGAGGAGGACCTCGCACATGACGAGCTTGTCGCCGGGACGCCGGAGGGGATCAGGGCAGACGAAGACCGGCTGGAGGACGCAGTCGGAGTCATGGCCAACGGCCTGATTGGTGCTGGACCCGTCGAAGCCCCAGATCCCGGGCTCCTTGCCGTCCGCCACGATCCTGGTCTTGCTCCGAATCAGCGGGGACGGCTCGGTCCCGTCGATCCAGATGTACTCGGCTTGGTAGGACACTCGTGCTCCTTCTTCCTCGTCTCAGCTGGGTCCGAGGCTTCCTAGCCGTCGGTCGCCCCGGGCGGTCGGGCCCGCCGTTGCCGGTACTGCCGGGGGCGCGGTCGACCAGAGGGCAGCGCCTAGCCTGCCAGGACGCGGTTTCCTTGTCATTTCTCATCTGTGAATGGAGCGTGAACACGGTCTGCCGGCCGTGAGCGCCTCCCGTCGCCGTTCCCATAAGCTGCGGCCGTGCCCCGCCTCCGCCTGGCGCTCTGCCAACTCGACGCGGTGGTGGGCGACGTGCGCGGCAATGCCGACCGCATCCTCGAGACCCTGGCCCGGGCCGAGGAGGCCGGGGCGGACCTGGCCGCCTTCCCGGAGCTGGCCATCACCGGGTACCCCCCCGAGGACCTCCTCCTGAAGCCCGCCTTCATCGCCGACAACCTGGCTGCCCTGGACCGGGTGGCCTCCGCCACCGGCTCATGCGCCGCCCTGGTCGGCTATGTAGGGGTTGTCCTGCCCGGGTCGGACACCGGGTCCTCCCGGGGGGCGCCCCGAGGCCTCCACAACGCCGTGGCCCTGTGTCGGGACGGCCGGGTGCTGGCCAGCTACCAGAAGCGCCTCCTTCCCAACTACGGGGTCTTCGACGAGGAGCGGTGGTTCGCCCCGGGGCGGGCCCCGCTCGAGCTGTTCGAGATCGCCGGGGTCCGGGTAGGGACCACGATCTGCGAGGACCTCTGGTTCGCCGACGGACCGGTGGCCGCGCTGGGTCGGGGCGGCGCCCAGCTGGTCGTCAACATCAACGCCTCTCCCTACTCTCGACGTCGGACCGTCGACCGGCTCGAGGTGATGAGGGCCCGGGCCGTCGAGGCCGGGTGCGCCGTCGCCTACGTGAACCAGGTGGGAGGGCAGGACGAGCTGGTGTTCGACGGGGCATCCATGGTCGTCGACCTGGGCGGGGAGGTCGTCGCCGCGGCCGGCTCGTTCCGGGAGGAGCTCCTCCTCGTGGACCTCCAGGTCCCGGCCGGCCCGAGGCCCGAGGGGGGCCTTCCCGTCGTCCCCGTCAGCGGCGAGCCCTGCGACCCCCTGCCCGCTCCGCCCGGACCGCGGCCCGCCCCCCTGGACGCCGATGACGAGGTCTACGAGGCCCTGGTCCTCGGAACCCGGGACTACCTCCGCAAGAACGGCTTCACCGACGCCGTCATCGGACTCTCCGGAGGGATCGACTCGGCGCTGGTCGCCACCGTGGCCGTCGACGCCGTCGGTGCCGACCACGTCCACGGCCTGGCCATGCCGTCGCGGTATTCGAGCGAGGGGTCGGTGGCCGACGCCCGGGATCTGGCCCAGCGCCTCGGGATCGGACTCGACGTGGTGCCGATCGAGACGCTCCACTGCGCCTACGCCGACCTCCTCGGGCCACTGCTGGGTGGGCCTCCGAGCGGCCTGACCGACGAGAACCTCCAGTCGAGGCTCAGGGGGGTCGTGCTCATGGCGGTCTCGAACGCCCGGGGGTGGATCGTCCTGACCACGGGCAACAAGAGTGAGCTGGCCGTCGGCTACTCCACCCTCTACGGGGATTCCGCCGGCGGGTTCGCCGTGATCAAGGACGTCCCCAAGTCCCTCGTCTACCGCCTCTGCCGTTCCCGGAACGCCCGGGCCGGGGGGCCGGTCATCCCGGAGCTCATCCTGACCAAGCCACCCTCGGCCGAGCTCCGGCCCGACCAGCGCGACGACCAGAGTCTCCCGCCCTACGACGTTCTCGACCCCATCCTGGCCGGACTCGTCGAGGACGACCGGTCCGTCGCCGATCTGGTGCGTGAGGGCTTCGATCCTGCGGTGGTGGCCAGGGTGGCCGGGCTCGTCGACCTGGCCGAGTACAAACGTCGCCAGTCGCCACCGGGGGTGCGCATCACCGGGCGGGCCTTCGGCAAGGATCGGCGGATGCCGATCACCAACCGCTACGTCTTCGAGGGGATCCCGGCCCGGCCTGGAGCCGGGGCCACCCCCGGGGCCGGTCCCCCTGCTGCCGAGGAGCAGACCGTTGACCGCTGACCTCTTCGACGCACTGTCCATCTCGATGGGGGGCGGTCACGGCCTCCGCGCCGATGCCGGACGGTCGGGACTCCGACTCGAGGACAGTGCCGGTCTCGTCGGGCACTACCGCTGGATGGAGCACCGCCTCTTCGAGACGCTCGGGGGGTGGGTCACGACCGAGCCGGTGACCGAGGCCCGCCTCTTCTACGACGTCCAGAGCCAGCAGCACCAGTGGCACGCCGCCCTCTGGGAGGAGCGGCTGCCGGTGCTCGACGGGTTCGACCCCGAGCAACTGACGGCGGCGCCGACCAGCGAGATCGACCGGCTCTTCAGCCTGTTGGCCCGGGGGGCCTCGGCCGTGGACGACCGGGGCCCGGACCTCGCCTCCCCCCACGCCGGCGGCACTCTCCTCCGGCTGGCCGGGCTGGGCCGGGTCGTGCTCCCCAGGCTGATCGCCGGTTACTCCCTCCATCTCCAACGGGCCACCGACGTGAGCGACGCTCCGGTCATCCGGGCGCTCGAATTGGTGATCCGCGACGAGATCCAGGCGTGGCGGACGGTCGAGGCCATGCTCCAGAGCCTGGTCAGGCGCCCTCACGACCTCGCCGTCGTCACCGCCCATCAGCAGGCGCTGGAAACGCTGGCCCTCGGGGTGCCGGGACTCGTTCCGTGGTCCGCCGGGGAGACGGCCCCGGCCTGGACCCCGGCCGTGGCGGTCCCCGCTCCCGCCACCCCCTCCGTGGCCCCCCCCGTGGCCCCGGCCGTCGCCGTCCCTCCGACGCCACCGGTTCCGGTCGAGGCGGAGGCCGTGCCGAACCCAGTCCCGATTCCCCCTCCCGTCGCCGAACCCGCCCCCGAGCCCGCCGCGGCCGCCCCGTCGGATCCGGCTCCGGCCCCAGTGCCTGTGGCCGCGCCCCCCACCCCCGCACCGGCGGCCCCGCCCCCCACCTCGGCGCCTCCGACCATCAGGATCAACCAGCCGCCCACCACCACACGAGGATCCCGCCCGGCGACCCCAGCGCCCAGGAGTGATCCGACGCCTCCCTGGGGTCAGCCCGCGGCGGGCTCGCCGGCACACTGACACGAGGCGGGAAGTGGCGACCGTCCCGCCGAAATGGGGGTGTGAACTCGGCCCTTGACTCTGCCGGTAGACTGACAGACACCAGACGGGCGTCCACACCACAAGACCGGCACGCGAAAGGCGTTCGACGGTCGGGCGGTATCAGGCAAACCTCCTCCTTCCGGCAACTGTTGTTGTCGGCGGGTTTTCGATGAAGGGTTGGAACGTTGGCGAAGGAGCGCGTCGAGCGTGACGAGGAAGACCTCGTACGGCTGTACCTCACCGATATCGGGCAGTATCCGCTGCTCACCAAGGATGACGAGGTCCGGCTGGCGCAGACGATCGAAGCCGGCCGCGACGCCGAGCAGGACCTGACCGGCAAGGGCAAGGAGCTGACCCCGGCCAAGCGGCGGGAGCTGAAGCGCAAGGTCCAGACCGGCGAGCAGGCCCAGCAGACCTTCGTCCAGTCCAACCTCCGGCTCGTGGTGTCGATCGCCAAGAAGTACCAGGCCTCCGGCCTCCCCCTCCTCGACCTCATCCAGGAGGGCAACCTGGGCCTGATGCACGCCGTCGAGAAGTNNGGATCCGCCAGGCCATCACCCGGGGCATCGCCAACACCGGCCGGACGATCCGCCTGCCCGTCCACGCCGGGGACACCCTGGCCCGGGTCCAGAAGGCCCAGGCCCGCCTGGAGCTCAAGCTGGGCCGCCCGGCCACGCTGGCCGAGCTCGGGGCCGAGGTCGAGATGCCCGAGGACAAGCTGATCGAGGCCCTCCGCTTCCGGGCCGAGCCCCTCTCGCTGTCGGAGCCGCTGCGTGAGGACGGGGACGCCGAGCTCGGCGATGTGGTCGAGGACCGCTCGGCGGAATCCCCCTTCGAGGTGGCCGCCACGTCACTGCTCCCCGACGAGATCAACCGGTTGCTGTCCCCCCTCGACGAGCGCGAGCGGGAGATCCTCCGGCTGCGATTCGGGCTCGACCGGGGCGAGCCCCGGACGCTCGAAGAGGTCGGGGAGCATTTCAACCTCACCCGGGAGCGGATCCGCCAGATCGAGGCCCGTGCCATGTCGAAGCTCCGCCACCCCTCCTCCGACACGGGAGCCCGCGACCTCCTGACCGTCTGAGGGCGGGCTCCTCGCTGGCGAGGGGCCTCGCTCCAGACCGGGAAACGGGCAACCTGGTTCAGCGCCGCTCATTGCCCCTGGGCAGCGAGGGCTCGGGCTGGGTAGGCTGGGCCCATGAAGAAGCTCCTCATCCTCGCCGTCCTCGTCGGTCTCGGTCTCGTCGCCGCCAAGCGCCTCCGGGCCGCCTGAGCGAACCGGGTCAGCCCGCCTCGTGCCAGCGGTGTCCGAGCCGCCAGGCCAGGACGACGGCACCGGTGGCGGCCAACGCAACCCCTGACACGGCGGCAGCCGCAGGCAGGCTGGGAACCGGGACCCGGTCGCGGAGTCGGACGGGACGGCTGAAGAGGGCCACCTCCCACTCCCGTTCCCGGGCCAGGCGGGCCAGGACCCGGTCGGGGTTGACGGCCACCGGATGGCCGACGACCTCGAGCATCGGCGCGTCGGTGTAGGAGTCGCTGTAGGCGAACGAGGCGTCGAGGTCGATGTCCTGCTCGGCGGCCAGCTCGCGGATGGCGTCGGCCTTGAACGGCCCGTAGGCGTAGAAGGCCATCTCGCCGGTGTACCGCCCGTCGGCGTCGACGACGGCCCGGCTGGCGATGGCCCCGTCGACCCCGAGGTAGTCGGCCAGGGGCCGGACGATCTCCTCCGGTGAGGCCGAGACCAGGTAAACGAGACGGCCCGCGGCCTGGTGAGCCTCGATCAGGTCGAGGGCCTCGGCGTAGATGATCGGCTCCACCACGTCGTCGAGAGCCTCCCGGACGATCCGGGACACCTCGGCGTGGTCCCAGCCCCGGGTCAAGAGGAGGACGGACTCCCGGATCTTCTCGAGCTTCTCCTCGCTGGCCCCGAGATGGACGTAGACGAGCTGGGAGGCCAGGGCCCGGACCACCGTCGACCGGGAGATGAGGCCCCCCCGGTAGAAGGGCCGGCCGAAGGCGGCGATGGAGGCACGGGCGATGACCGTCTTGTCCAGATCGAAGAAGGCGGCTTCAACGCTCATCGGGATCGAGTCTAGGAGGGCGCCACCGCCGTCCCCGTCGTCCGGGGCTCCGGGCCTACTGCCCGACCAGGAGCTGCTGGACGGCAGTCTCGGAGTCTCCGGTCACCAGGAGGAGGACCTCGTCACCGACGTCGAGGATGGTGTCGCCCCGGGGGACGACGAGACGGTCGTCGCGGACGACGGCGACGATGGTGGCGTCCCGGGGGATGCCCAGGTCGGCGACGCTGATCCCGGCCGCCGGGGATCCGTCGGCCAGGGTGACCTCGACCAGGTGGGCGGTGCCCCCCTCGAACTGGAGGAGCCGGACCAGTGATCCCACCGAGACGGCCTCCTCGACGAGGGCCGTCATGAGCTGGGGGGTCGACACCGAGACGTCGACGCCCCAGGACTGGTTGAAGAGCCACTGGTTCTTCGGGTGGTTGACCCGGGCCACCACCCGGGGGACGGCGAATTCCTGCTTGGCCAGGAGGGAGATGACCAGGTTGTCCTCGTCGTCCCCGGTGGCGGCCACCACCACGTCGACGGTGGCCATCCCTGCCGCGTCGAGCGAGCTCACCTCACAGGCGTCGGCGGCCACCCAGGTGACATCCAGGGTGGGTCGGAGACGGGTGACGAGATCGGGGTCCTGTTCCAGGATGAGGACCTCGTGGCCGTTGCCGTGGAGGTCCTTGGCGATGGCCGTTCCGACGCTCCCGGCCCCGGCGATGGCGACCTTCATGCCCGTCCCTCCCGGTCGGCTGGGTCCGGCGGGGCCAGCCGCTGCTCGAGCGAATCGAGGGCGTCTTTCAACACGGCGATGTGCAGGATGTCGCCCTCCTGGCCCACCAGGTCAGCGAAGTCCAGCCTGGGATTCCCGGCCCGGGTCACGGCCATCAGGTTGGCCTGACCGGGGAGGCCCAGGTCGTTGATCCGCTTCCCGGCCCAGGTGTCGGGCAGGGTCCGCTCCACCAGCATGAGCCGGCCGCTCGAGTCCGACCACTCCCCCTCGACGGCGTCGGGCAGGAGCCGGAGCATGACCTGGTCGATGGTCCAGGTCACGGTGGCCACGGTGGGGATCCCCACCCGGAGGTAGATCTCGGCCCGCCGGGGGTCGTAGATCCGGGCCACCACGTTGGCGATGCCGAAGTTCTCCCGGGCGATCCGGGCCGTCAGGATGTTGGTGTTGTCCCCGCTCGTCACCGCCGCCAGGGCCCCGGCCTCCTCCGCCCCGGCCCGGGTGAGGTCGTCCCGGTCGAAGCCCGACCCCACGATGACGGTCCCCGGCCAGTCCTCGGGGAGCCGTCGGAAGGCACGCTGGTTCTTGTCGAGGATGGCCACGGAGTGGCCCAGCTCGATGAGCCGGATCCCGAGCCCCGATCCGACCCGGCCGCAACCGACGATGATGACGTGCACCGCACCATGCAACACGGCGGGTCCCGTGATGACAACTCCCGGGCCCGGCGCCGTCTGTGCTTACCTACTGTGGTGACCGAGCCCAGCCCGCCGATCGACGCCGCCGTCGACGGGACGCCGCCGGCCGGGGGTGAGGTGAAGGGGATCCCGCCCGGCTCGGCGCCCGGCCGCCGGATGACCCCGGAGGCGGTCCGGTCCCCGGCCTCGGTGTCGCTCCCCGAGACGTTCCGGTACCGCCTCAAGAACCGGATCCTCGGACCCCCCATCGCCTCCGAGCGCCACTCGACCGAGCGGCTGGGGAAGCCCACCGCCCTGGCCGTCCTGTCCTCGGACGTCATCTCCTCGTCGGCCTACGCCACCGAGCAGATGCTCATCCCCCTGATCGGCACGGTCGGGGTGGCCGCCTTCTCGCTGGTCGTCCCGGTCAGCTTGGCCGTCATCTTTGTCCTGCTCTTCGTGACCCTCTCCTATCTCGAGGTCGTGAAGGTGTACACGAAGGCCGGTGGCGCCTACGTCGTGTCCCGCGAGAACTTCGGGCTCACCGTGGCCCAGATCGCGGCCATGTCCCTCCTCATCGACTACACCCTGACGGTGGCGGTGTCGGTGGCGGCCGGGGTCTCCGCCCTCACCTCGGTCGTCCCGGCCCTGGCCTCCACATTCCCGACCGTCTCCATCTCGGTCGGGCTCGTCCTCCTGATCGCCTACGGGAATCTCCGGGGCATCAAGGAGGCGGGCCGGATCTTCGCCCTCCCCACCTATTTCTTCATCGCCATGATGGTGATCATGATCGTCATGGGGGCGGTCAAGGCCGTCCTCGGCACCATCCACCCCCAGTCCATCCACCTCCACGGTGCCATCCCGGCCGGGAAGCCCGGCCACGGGCTCCTGCTCGGCGCCGGGCTCTTCGTGATGCTCCGGGCCTTCTCCTCCGGCGGGTCGGCCCTGACCGGGACCGAAGCCATCTCCAACGGGGTGAGCGTCTTCAAGCGGCCCGAGGCCCGCAACGCCCGGATCACCATGATCCTCATGGCCCTCATCCTCGGGACCTTGGTGCTCGGGGTGACGGTGCTGGCCGCCGTTGTCCATCCCGTCCCCTATGTCGTCGGCAGCCCAACCGTCGTCTCCCAGGTGGCCACGGTCGTCTTCGGCGGCGGGGCGGTGGGCCATGCCCTCTACCTGATGCTCCAGGGCGGGACCATGCTGATCCTGGTCCTGGCGGCCAACACCAGCTTCACCGGGTTCCCGTTCCTGGCCAGCTTCGCCGCCGAGGACTCCTACCTCCCCAGGCAGCTGACCAAGCGGGGCCACCGCCTGGTGTTCTCGAGCGGGATCATCGTTCTCACCGTGGTCTCCATCGTCCTCCTGATCGTCACGGGGGCCCGGGTCGACAGCCTCATCCCCCTCTACGCCATCGGGGTCTTCACCGGCTTCACCATGGCCGGGGCCGGGATGGCCAAGTACCACCACACCCAGAAGGAGCCCCACTGGCGGCGCCGGCTGGCCATCAACGGGACGGCCTCGGTCCTGTCCTTTGTGGTGCTCGTGGTCATCGCCGTCACGAAGTTCCGGGAGGGGGCCTGGACGGTTGTCGTCCTCCTCCCCCTCGGCGTCCTCATCCTGATCCGTCTCCACCGGCAGTACTCGAGGGAGGACGCCCAGCTCGAGGTGGGGGCGGCCCAGGCCTGCGAGGCGCCGGTGCTCAGACGACATGCCGTCGTCGTCCTGGTCGACCGGATCGACATGGCCACGGCCCGAGCCGTCCAGTACGCCCGGACCCTCACCCCCGACTCCATCCGGGCCGTCCATGTCGCCCTCGACCCGACCTCGGCCGCGGCCGTCCAGTCGGAGTGGAGCCGCCTCGGGCTGTCCCGGCTCCCCCTCGACGTCCTCGAGTGCCCCGACCGGCGCCTGGGCCGGGCCGTCCTCGAGCTGGCCGCCGAGGTCGTGGCCGACGGGGACACGGAGCTGACGATGCTCCTGCCCCGACGGGATTACAACACCTCGTGGACCCGGGTCCTCCACGACCGCACCGCCGACCGGATCGTGGCCGTCGTCTCCCAGCTCCCCCACGTGAACGCCACCATCGTCCCCTTCCAGCTCCGGGAGGGTTGGTCCAAGGTGCAGATCCACCGCCGGCTCCCCCCAGGGGGGTCGTCCGGTCGTCCGCCCCGGGGGACAGCGGTCACGGTGGCCGAGCTCGGACCCCAGGCGGTCGGGACCACCCCGTTGGGGGAGGTCACCTGGCGCCAACGGTCCCGGGTGGCGGGCCGGGTCAAGTCCATCCGGGTGCCGACCCGAGCCGCTGTCCCCAACCTCGAGTGCACCCTGGTCGACCCGACCGGGGCCATCGTCCTGATCTTCCAGGGCCGTCGCCAGATTCCCGGGATCCACCAGGGGGCCCGGCTGGTGGCGGAGGGGATGGTGGGGGCCTGGGAGGGTCGGCTGGCCATGCTGAACCCCGATTACGAGCTCATCGCCGGGCCCGAGACCGAGGAGCTGCCAACCGACCCGTAGGGACGCCGGGGAGGGCCTCCCACGTGCTTCCTTGCCCCGAGAGCCGCAAAGTCGGTATCGTCTGGCCCCGATCGTCCGGGACGCGCCGCGCCGTCAGGCCCCCCCCTGTCCCAGACCGATCGACCATCGACCGATATCCAGTCCTACCCGGGTGCCTGCCCGGGATCGCGGGACCCACCGAAGGGAGCAGTCGCTCATGCCCCAACTCCTCGCCGCCGACGCGGGGTACCAGCAATTCCTCCTCACCGGTGGGGAAAAGGGATGGCTGGTATTCGCCATGGTCGCCGCGGTGCTGTCGATCATCATCGGCATCGTGCTGATGCGGGGCGTGCTGGCTGCCGACCAGGGCACCGCCACCATGAAGGACATCGCCAAGGCCATCCAGGAAGGGGCCGAGGCGTTCCTGGCCCGGCAGTTCAAGACGATCGGGATCATCATCATCCCGCTGGCCATCCTGATCTTCTTCACCGCCACCAAGGTCTCCCACGTCGATCCGACCGGACACACCGTCGTCGACCTGAGCTTCGTCCAGGCCGGCATCTACCGGGTCGTCTGCTTCCTGGCCGGGGCCATCTGTTCCGGCCTCACCGGCTTCATCGGGATGAGCCTGGCCGTCCGGGGCAACGTCCGGACGGCGGCGGCGGCCCGGGACGGCCAGATGGCCGGTGCCCTCAAGGTGGCCTTCCGGACCGGGGCCATCACCGGCCTCTTCTGCGTCGGCCTCGGACTCCTCGGGGCCACCACCATCGTCCTCGTCTTCCAGAACACGGCCACCTCGGTCCTCATCGGCTTCGGCTTCGGGGCCTCCCTGCTGGCCCTGTTCATGCGGGTCGGCGGCGGGATCTTCACCAAGGCCGCCGACGTCGGTGCCGACCTGGTCGGCAAGGTCGAGGCCGGGATCCCCGAGGACGATCCCCGCAACGCCGCCACCATCGCCGACAACGTCGGGGACAACGTGGGGGACTGCGCCGGGATGGCCGCCGACCTCTTCGAGTCCTACGCCATCACCATCATCGCCGCCATCATCCTGGGGGTGACCGCCTTCGTCTCCATCGGCAAGGGGGCCGACGCCGGGCGGGCCGTGATCTTCCCGCTCGTGATCCCGGCCATCGGCATCCTGGCCACCATCATCGGCGTCTACATCGTCCGGGCGGCCAAGAAGGACAAGAACGCCATGGCCCCCATCAACCGGGGGGTCCGGGTCGCCGCCCTGCTGACCACCATCGGGGCCGCCGCAGTGGCCGGCGGCTACCTCCACTACTGGAAGGCCTTCTACGCCGTCCTCACCGGGGTCGTCCTCATGCTGGTGGCCAGCGCCATCACCGAGCACTTCACCTCCACCGAGCGGCCCCCGGTCCGGGAGATCGCCGAGGCGGCCCGCACCGGCCCGGCCACCACCACCCTGGCCGGCATCGCCATCGGCCTCGAGTCCTCGGTGTGGGCCATCGTGGCCATCGCCCTGGCCATCGCCGTGTCGGTGGGCCTCGGCGGCGGCAACTTGAGCCAGACCCTCTATCTGGTCTCCCTGACCGGGATCGGCCTGCTGTCGACGGCCGGGATGATCGTCTCCGAGGACAGCTTCGGTCCGGTCTCCGACAACGCCGCCGGCGTGGCCGAGATGTCCGGGGAGTTCACCGGCGAGGCCGAGCGGGTCATGGTCAGCCTCGACGCCGTCGGGAACACCACCAAGGCCGTGACCAAGGGTGTCGCCATCGGCTCCGCCGTGATCGCCTCGGTGTCGCTCTTCGCCTCCTTCATCGAGACGGTCGGCTCCCAGCTCGGGCTGGTGAACCCGTTCAAGGCGGGGCAGGCTGGATTCGGGAGCTGGCTCTTCCAGCAGCCCCAGACCCAGATCAACGTGTCCAACCCGACGACGTTCATCGGGCTCCTCATCGGCGGGTCGGTGGCCTTCATCTTCTCGGCCCTGGCCATCCGGGCCGTCGGTCGGACGGCGGGGACCGTCGTCCAGGAGGTGCGCCGGCAGTTCCGGGAGCACCCCGGGATCATGGACTACACCGAGAAGCCTGACTACTACTCGGTCATCTCCATCTGCACCCAGGCCTCCCAGCGGGAGCTGGCCACGCCGGCCCTGCTGGCCATCCTGACCCCGGTGATCGTCGGGTTCGGGATCAACTACCTGGCCCTGGGGGCCTTCCTGGCCGCCGCCATCCTGACCGGCCAGCTCATGGCCAACTTCCTCTCCAACGCCGGTGGGGCCTGGGACAACGCCAAGAAGTACATCGAGGACTGCAACGAGGGTGGCAAGGGCTCCGATGCCCACAAGGCGGCGGTTATCGGCGACACGGTGGGCGACCCGTTCAAGGACACG
>PLZB01000034.1 GCA_003151955.1 Acidimicrobiaceae bacterium | reverse complement strand
CACCAACTTCACCGGATCGGCCGGGTCCACGACTCTCGACGTCGACCAAGGCTCGACCACAACCACCATCACCTCGCCGGCCCCGTCCGGATCGGTGGTCTACGGCCAGTCGACCACCTTCGCCTTCACCATGGCTCCGGTCGGCCCCGGGGCCGGGATCCCCACCGGAACCGTGACCGTCACCCAGGGGGCCACCACGATCTGCTCGACCACCCTCCTGGTCGCCGACGGCGGATCGGGAACCTGCACCGGAACCGTCCCCGTCACCCCGGGAATCGGTCTGACCTTCACCGCCACCTACGCCGGCGACACCAACTTCACCGGATCGGCCGGGACCACGGCGCTCGATGTCGGGGCGTCCCCGACCTCGACGTCGATCACCTCCACCACGCCGGCGTCCCCCGTGGTCGGACAAGCCGTCGTCGTGAGCGTCTCGGTCGGATCCGTATCGCCGGGATCGGGAACGCCGACCGGAACGGTCGCTGTGTCTGACGGCACCCGGACCTGTCTCGCCACCCTCGTGGCCGGCGCCGGCAGCTGCTCCCTGACCGAGACGACGGCTGGCTCCTACCTCCTGAACGCCGGCTACGGGTCGGACACTGATTTCGCCGCTTCGAGCACGGCGACTCCCACACCGGTGACCGTCGGAGCCGACACGACAACGACGACGGTGATGTCGAGCGTCGATCCGTCGGCGTCGGGGCAACCCGTGACCTTCACCGCCCACGTCGTGGCGGTCTCGCCCGGGGCGGGCACCCCGACCGGGAGCGTCACCTTCTCCATCATCCCGACGGCCGGTGGCAGCGTCGACTGCTCCGGATCCGACGTCCAGACGCTGTCGGGCGGTTCCGCCTCCTGCGTGGTGCCGTCAGCCCTGGTCGCCTCCGGATCCACCTACGCCGTCACCGCCGTCTACGGGGCGACCGCCAACGACAACGGGTCAACGGGCGGTTTAACCCAGACCGTCGGTCCCGCTGGGACCGCGACGACCATCACCGTCATCCCCTCCACCGTCGTCTACGGCCACGAGGACACGACGGTCTTCTCGGCCACGGTCACCCCGACCTTCGCCGGGCCCGTCCCGACCGGGACCGTCACCGTCTCATCCGGCCCCACCACCCTCTGCGTGGTTTCGCTGACCGCCGGATCGGGGAGCTGCTCGACGACGGCGACGATGCTGGCCGCCGGGACTCACACCGTTACGGGAGCCTACGGGGGAAACCCTGACCTCTCCGGCTCCACCTCCAGCACCGACGCGTTCGTCGTCGACCTGGCCCCGACGATCACCAGCGCGGCCGCGACCACGTTCACGACGGGCGCACCGGGCACGTTCACCGTCACCACCGGCCCCGACTTCCCGACGGCGACCACCCTCACCGAGACCAGCCCCCTGCCTGCCGGTGTCACCCTCCTGGACAACGGGAACGGGACCGCCACCCTGAGCGGGACACCCGCCAGCGGCACCGGCGGCACGTACCCCGTCACCGTCGTCGCTGCCAACGGTGTCTCCCCGAACGCCTCCCAGAGCTTCGTCCTGACCGTCGACCAGGCTCCCGCCTTCACCGGCCCCATCACCGCCGACGCTGTCGAAGGGGTCCCGTACTCGCACACCGTCTCCACCACCGGCTTCCCGACCCCAGCCATCACCGGTTCCGGGCTCCCGGCCTGGCTGACCCTGACCGACAACCACGACGGCACCGCCACCCTGACAGGGACACCGAACCAGTACAACGTCGGGAACACAGCCTTCACCCTGTCGGCCACCAATGGCGTCGGGGCCGGAGCCTCCGAGTCGTTCCTCCTCAACGTCGAGGACCCCGTGGCTCCCGCCTTCACCAGCAACGCCGCCACCACGGTCCAGGTGGGAGTGCCCTCCAGCTTCGCGGTGACGACCACGGGCTACCCGGCCGCCACCCTCACCGCCAGTGGAACGGTTCCCGCCGGGATCACCTTCGTCGACAATGGGAACGGCACCGGCGCGCTGTCAGGCACGGCCCCGCCGTTCAGCGACGGGAGCTACACCCTCTTCCTGACGGCCACCAACGGCAGTTCGGCCTCCCAGACGTTCGTCCTCTTCATCGGCCACCCCCCGGTCATCACGAGTGGCTCCTCGGCCACCTTCGCGCTCGGGACCGCTGACACGTTCACCGTGACGAGCACCGCCGGCTTCCCGGGAGCCACGACCCTGGCCGAAGCCGGGTCGCTGCCGTCCGGTGTCACGTTCACCGACAACCACAACGGCACGGCCACCCTGGCCGGCACCCCGGCCCAGAGCGCCGGCGGCGTCTACGTCCTGACCGTCACGGCCTCCGACCTCTACTCATCGACGAGCCAGACCTTCAGGCTGACCGTGTCCGGTCCTCCCGCCTTCGTCGCCCCCGCCACGGCCTCGTTCCCGGTCGGCTCACCGGGCAGCGTCACGGTGATCGCCGGCGGTTGGCCCGTCCCGGCCCTCGCCGAGACCGGGCTCCTCCCGGTCGGGGTCACCTTCACCGACAACGGCAACGGGACCGCCACCATCGCCGGGACCCCGCCGGGTGCCTCGGCCGGGGCCTACCCGGTCGTCCTCACCGCCACCGGGACGGGCCCCCCGGTCACCGAGGCATACACCGTCGACGTGACCCAGGCCCCCGTCATCACCAGCCCGGCATCCGCCTCCTTCGTGATCGGCACCCCCGGGAGCGCCTCCGTGACCACGTCGGCCGGCTTCCCGGTGTCGACGGCGTTGAGCGCGACCGGAACGCTCCCGCCGGGACTGGCCTTCACCGACAACGGGAACGGGACGGGAAGGTTGTCGGGTACCCCGACCGGGGGAGCGGGGACCCGGACGGTCTCGATCACCGCCTCCAACGGGGCCCAGTCCACCACCCAGTACCTCACCGTGACCGTCGACCAGACCCCCGTCCTGGGCGGGCCCTCGGCGGCCACATTCACCGTCGGAGCCCACGGGACCGCCACTGTGAGCGCGGTGGGATACCCGACACCGAGCCTGGCCGAGACCGTCCTTCTTCCCGCCGGGGTGACCTTCACCGACAACGGCAACGGGACGGCGACCGTGGCCGGCGTCCCGGGCGGCGGGACCGGTCGGTCCTATTCCGTCACCGTCACGGCCACCAACGGGATCGGCGTCCCGGCCACCGGTCCGTTCACGCTCACGGTCACCCAGAAGCCCGGCGTCACCAGCGCAGCCTCGACGTCCTTCTCGATGGGGACGGCCGGGAGCTTCGTCGTCACCGCCACCGCCGGCTTCCCGGTCGTGACCACCGTGACGATGTCGGGTTCGCTCCCGGCCGGCGTCACCTTCACCAACAACGGCAACGGGACGGGAACCCTGGCCGGGACCCCGGCGACGGGCACTGCCGGGGTGTACCCGCTGACCGTGACCGCCACCAACGGGGCCGTCCCGGCCACCCAGTCCTTCACCCTGACGGTCGGGCAGGCACCCGCCTGGGCCGGGAAGTCACTGCTCGTCACCGGCTTCGGAGCGAGTCTCCTGACCGAGGCGCCCGGTGCCTCGATCCACATCAGCGGTGGCCTGGCCGTGAACTCCTCCTCCTCGGCCTCCGTCTACCTCGGCTCCGGAGCATCGCTGTCCGCCACCGCCGGATTCACCACCGGCGACGGCAGCCCCGCGGCCGCCTGCACCGGGTGCACCTCCGCCAACACCAGCCCCTGGCCGCCGACCGTCGGTTCGACCACCGATCCCCTCTACTGGATGCCCAGCCCGGCCACGGGCGGCCTGACGGTCCACTCCGGGACGAGCCTGGCCGGACCGGGGATCTACACCCAGCCGGTGGCCGTCAGCAGCGGCACCGTCAGCCTGGCCACGGGGACGTACATCTTCGACCAGGGGGTCTCCATCACCGGAAGCGCCGTCGTCACCACCAGTCCGGGTGGGGTCCTCTTCTACGTCGCGGCCGGTCCCGTCACCATGAGCTCGAGCACCAGCGTCACCCTGGCCCCGATGTCGAGCGGCACCTGGCAGGGGGTCGCCCTCTACCAGGCCCGAACCGACGGCTATCCGATGACGTTGGGAGGCGCCGGAACCCAGACCCTCCAGGGGGCCGTCTACTCGCCGGCGGCGGCCGTGAACCTGGCTCCCGGGGGCGGTGTCACAGTCGGGTCGCTGGTCGCCCCCGGTGTCCACGTCGTCTCGGCCGGAACCGTCACCGTCGGACCGACCGGCCCCTTGTCGGC
Source organism: Acidimicrobiaceae bacterium (assembly GCA_003151955.1). Taxonomy (GTDB): domain Bacteria; phylum Actinomycetota; class Acidimicrobiia; order Acidimicrobiales; family UBA8190; genus PALSA-743. Next base: position 22,707 of record PLZB01000034.1, on the reverse strand, counting down.
GGCAACCGCCTTCCCGACCAACACCAGCTTCACCTACACCTTCTCGTTCGCCGCCTACCCCGTGCCCGCCATCACCGAGGCGGGCGCCATCCCGGCCGGCGTCACCTTCACCGACAACGGGAACGGAACGGCCACCCTCTCGGGGACCCCGGCCCTCCTGACCATCCTCAACGGGCCGTACCCCCTGACCATCACGGCCTCCAACGGGGTCGGAACGCCGCTCACCGAGAGCTTCACGCTGACGGTGGCCCAGCCACCGTCCTTCGTCTCAGTCGGCAGCACCACCTTCGCCTACAACACCGCCGACCACTTCCAGGTCATCGTCCTCGGTCAGCCCGACGACAGCATCGTCGTGACCGGCACCCTCCCGCCCGGGGTCACCTTCGTGAACAACGGGAACGACACCGGGACGCTGTCGGGGACCCCGACCGCCCGCGGTGTCTACACGCTGGGGATCACCATCTCGAACGGGGTGGGAGGTGCCGTGGTCCAGACCTTCACGCTCACGGTCGCATGAGGGGAAGAATTCTGCCTCCCACGTGGAGAAATGCGCATTTTCGCATAAAGAAGATTGTCAAACGTGACGATGATGAGGAGATGGGATTTTTCTAACGTGATCGTCGAGGTGCCAGGGGTGTCGTCAGACACGTGTCGAGCCCTGTCGGCACGGGAGGGCACCTCTCGAACGCTCAAGAGTGGTCAGGAGGGAGGAGGGGGGAAGAGAGAGCAGGGATCTGGAGCGTCCGCCGGTGGATCGGCCTCCTCGATCCGCAGTCAATGGTTCGTTGGGGTACACCGGAGCAAACAAGGAGAATGATCGTGCAAGGACTTCGAAGGAAATCACAAGGCTTGAGCCCGAAGCGGAAGCTGTCCGCCGTCGGGCTCTCGCTTTCCCTGGTCACAGGCCTTCTGGCCAGCGTCCTGGGCCTGGTGCTCGGTGGAGGAACAGCCTACGCCGGGTCGGTCAGCACCACATACTCTTGTGATGCCCCGATCATCGGCCTCGTCAGTCTGTCCGGCGTGACCGTCTCCGAGACTTCGACGCCTCCAACCGTCATCCCGATCGCTGACGGGAACGTCGGAACGACGGTCACGGAAACTCCGAACGTCTCCGCCACCTTCCCGGCTGGGCTCCTCAACGAAGCGTGGGCTGCAGGTCAGACGGAGCTCGCCATAACGGCCGCAACGTTGAATATCGACGGGTCCGGCCAGGTCACCCCGTTGGCCCAGGCCGCGACAGGAGCGACGCTCCCGCTCGTGATCCCGCTGACCGGGACGACCGGCCCGCGGGTTGGCACGAACAGCGACACGCCCGTTTCGATCACCTTCAGCCCGCTGACGTGGACCTATGGCTCCTCCACCGGGACAGCATCGTTGAAGCCGGGTGAGCTCGACCTCAACGCGCTCCTGACGTTCCCGTGCTACACACCGGGCCCGGCTTCGGCTGGCATCGGGGGACCGTCGTCACCGGCCGTGACGCCGATGGACACGTGGAACGTGACCTCGCCACCGTTGGCACCAACGGTCACCGCGCAGAGCGCAGCCGTGTCCCATGCCCAGTGCACCATCATCAACGTCCTGAACGGGGCGGGCGATCTCGGTGACACCATCGTGGCCAGCACCGTCGCGGTGGTGGCACCACCTACGGCCGGGACGGCCACGGCCAACGCGGACGGGACGGTGTCGTACTGCAACAGCTCCGGCAGTCCGGCTACGTCGGACACCTTCACGTTCAACGTGAAGAACACCGGCATCTGTGACCCAGTCACGAATACGACTTCTCCGTGCCCGGGTTCCCCGAGCCCGCAGACGTCGAACACGGCCACGGTCACCGTCGCCATCTCGTTCAACAGCTGCAGCGCCGGAGCCGGCAACCCCGGCGGCGGTAGTGGTGGCTCCATCGGGACCTGCTCGCTGTCGCAGCTGATCATCCTGCCGGTCGAGCCCGGTCAGATCGTCCTGTCCCAGGCATCGGGCCTCCCGCTCGACGTGCTGGGCAGCTCGTTCTGCACGGCGACACCGACGGTTGCGGGGATCACGCTCAACGGGCAGCCTCAGGCTGCCTGCGGGGTGATGAGCCCGATGACGGTCACCAACGCCACCGGCCTCGATTCCGGCTGGACGCTCACCGGTCAGGTGACCGACTTCCTGGACCCGGCGACGCCGCTCGTGACGAGCTGTGACACGACGGCGACGTACAACAACCACTGCATCCCAGGCGGTAACCTCGCCTGGTCGCCGATCGCCGCCGTTGCCAGCGGGATCGTGCCCGGTGACACCGCCCTGGTGACCGCCGGTGCCGTGGTTGCGCCTCCGGGCGTCACCAACCCGACGACATCCCTGAACCCCGAATTCGGGGGCGCGGCGGTGCAGCCGAACCCTGTGGTCGAGCCGGCCCCGCACGCTGGTCTCAACAGCGCTCCGGCCACTCTGTGCATCACGGCCAGTGGCAGGGCCGGCGGCACCTTCGTGTGCAGTGCCGGGCTGGAGTTGATGATTCCTGCTTCGGCGGCCGAGCCGGGGGTTGATGCCCACATCGGTGCCCCGGCCTACCAGGCCACCCTTACCCTGACGCTCTCGTAGCTCACCAGGGACAAGCCGTGGCTCCGGCCGCGGCCAGGTACGTCATGAGGGAGCGGGGACTTGTCCCCGCTCCCTCATGCATCTTCCCGGCGGGAGTGACCACGGCCTAGCCTGGTGGTCCTGAGTACGGCAGAGAGGAGGACGATGGGGCGCCGCAGTTGGGGACGTCGGCTGGGACGGTGCGCCGTCGCCTCGACGGTGGCCCTGGCCGTCGTCTCAGTCGTCAACGCCACGACCGGCTCACCGGCCCTGGCCCAGACCCCGACCCCGTTGACGTGCCGGTCGACCTCCTCGTTGGGGAACTTCGGCTCGTCGGTGACATCCCAGGTCGACGTGTCCGGGGCCCCGTCGGAGTCGCTGCGCTCGGGGACGTTCACCGTGTCCTACGCCGATCCGGGCCAGACCGTCCCGACGACCGACCAGGGCTACCCGGTCACCGCCGAGTCGGCCATCCGGCTGGTCATCCCCCTTCCCGTCCAGGCCGCCTTCGTGTCGGCCACGCTCTCAGGCGGCTCCAACGTCGGCGCCGGTGCCACCGTGGCTCAGCAGGCCGACCCGTCCAGCCCGAGCGGCCTGGATCTGGTGGAGACCGTTCCCGGCCCGATCGGGTCCGGCCAGTCCTACGCCCTCCCCACCGTGAACCTCACGCTCACCGCCTCGGGCCCGGTCGGGGCCAGCATCGTCACCGACCTCCTCGACGTCCAGCCCGTCGGCCCCGCCCCCGCCAGCGCCGATCCCGCCCTCACCTCCCACCTCGCCGTGACCGGCCCGTCCGGCTCCGTCGACATCACCACCGGCTGCTGGCCCACCTCACCGACCCCCACCACCCTCTCGTCGACGGCGATCGTGGCCATCGACACCATCCCCCCCGCCATCTCCCTGACCGTCCCCGCCGACGGTGCCGTCTACACCCTGGGGCAGAGCGTCGACGCCGCCTACACCTGCACCGACGTGGCCAGCTACGGCCTGGCCACCTGCGCCGGCACCGTGGCCGACGGCCACCCCGTCGACACCTCCTCGGTCGGGATCCACATCTTCACCGTGACCGCCACCGACACCCGGGGCACACCGGCGGAGCGCAAGGTCTCCTACGACGTCAGGAGCGCCCTGTCCCCGACGGTCACCGGGCCCGCCGACGACGGGTCCCTCACATCGACCCCACCCCAGTGCGCCTTCGGGAATCCGGCCTGCAGCCTTCCCCTGGGCCCAGCCGTCACCTACCAGGTCACCTCCCCCGTCCCGGTCGGAGGGACCCTGGTCCGGGGCGACACATTTGCCGTCGAGTGGCAGGTCTACGAGCCGGGGTCGTGGTCGGCGTCACCCCGGGCCGGGCCGACCAGCCTCACCTGGACGCTCCCCGCCCCGGCCGGCGCCGTCATCGACGGTCCGGTCACAACCGGGGCAAGCGGACTCGGCTCCCCGGCCGACGGGACCGGGGGCCTGAACGGGGCCGGGGCCTGCACCGACCCGTCGTGCACCGGGCACACCCCCGTCCCCGGGGTGGTGTCGGTCAACGGGACCTCGGAGTCGGGGACAGGCTGGACCTACCCGGCGACGGCCGCCTCCTCCCTGGTGGTGGGCTGGAACGACGACTCCGGCTCGTCGGCCGGCACCGACGGCGCGTACCTCGACCTCCGGTACACGGTCAAGGTTCTCACCCCCGGCACCGTCACCCTCCCCGGGTTCCCCACCCTGACCGGCGTCCCCGCCAGTGGGGGAGTCCTGACCACCACCGCCGTCCCCCCACCGGCACCCCCCGTCTCGTTCACCGTTGTCGACCCCCTGCCTCCGTCCGTCACGCTGACCGCCCCCACCGACGGCGCCGGCTACCACTTCGGCCAGGTCCTCGACAGCGCCTACACCTGTTCCGATCCCGTGGTGGCGGTGGTCTCCTGCGTGGGCACGATCGCCGACGGAGCGCGGCTGGACACCACCAGCCTGACCCCGGAGTCCATCCACACCTTCCAGGTCGTCGCCGACGACGCCGTCGGGAACACCGAGACCCTCTTCGTCGCCTACGTCGTCCTCGTCCCGCCCCCGACCGTCGCCCCCACCACCGCCTCGGTGGCCTGGGCCTCGAGCGGGACCATCCCCGTCCTTTCCGTCGACACCTCCACCTACCCGATCGTTCCGACCTCGGTCACCATCGTCACCCCCCCGTCGTTCGGGACGGCCACGGCGAACGTCGACGGGACGGTCCACTACTCCAATGACGGTGCCCTCAGCCTGACCGACTCCTTCACCTACACCGTGGCCGACACCCTCGGTGACGTCTCGGGTCCGGCCACCGTCGTCATCGCCGTCGTCCCGCCGCTGGAGTCCACCCCCCTGTCGCCGGCCCTGACCCTGGCCCAGGGGACCGCCTCCCCGGTCGACACGCTGTCGGGGACAGTCGTCTCCGGGGGGGCCTGCATCGGATCGGCCCCGAGACTCGTCGGGCAACCGGTTGCGGCCTGCGGCAGCCTCGCCCCTCTCGTCGTCAACAACGACAGTGGCTCCACGGCGGGATGGACCCTCACCGGCGAGCTCACCGACTTCCTGGACCCTGCCGTGGCCCCGGGGACCACCTGCGACAGTCCCGCCCACTTCACGCCGCAGTGCATCCCCGGGGGGGACCTGGGATGGACCCCGACGGCGTCGGTGGTGACGGCCCTCCCGGGAACGGCGGCCCAGATTGCACCGGGATCTGTCGTCACACCGCCGACCGCCGTCGTCGGTGGTGCGGCGACCTCTCCTCCTCCGGGGATCCACGACACCCCACAGGTGCTGTGCCAGGCTCAGGCCGGGGTCTCGGAGGGGGCCTTCCAGTGCGGCGGATCCCTCGTCGTCACGGTCCCGGCCTCGACCACCGATCCGCTCCCACCCGGGTTCGAGGCCACCCTCACCCTGACCCTTTCCTACTCGTGATTCGGTCGGCGACCCGTCGGCAAGGGGGAACGATGCACCCAGGCTTCCGCAACGTCTCCGGGTCCGGGCTCTCTGGTCCGGAGATCCGTCCCCCCCGGGGGCGTGGGCTCCTGTCGGCGTTGGCAACGCTGGCCGTCGGTCTGGTGGCGGCCGGGTCACTTCCCGGGGCGGCCGGTGCGGCGCCGTCGGCGACCGCCAACGCCAACACCGATTTCGGCTTCTCGGCCGAGCCCACCTCCGCCACCGTGGCCCAGCCCCGCCCGTATTTCGTCTACGAGCTGATCCCGGGCCAGACCCTCCTCGACCAGATCACGGTCCTGAACAAGACGAACGAACCGGAGACCTTCATCGTCTACCCCGAGGACGCCACCAACATCGTCGGCAGCGGAGGATTCGGATTCCAGGATCAGGACAGGATGCACAACAAGCTGGTGGGGACGTGGATCACCATGGGCCATTTCTCGTTCACGGCCGCCCCCCAGACCGCCGTCGTCGACACCTTCCAGCTCACCGTCCCCTCCAACGCCCCGCCCGGGGACGACGTCGGGGGCATCGTGGTCCAGGAGTCCCATCCCAACCAGACCCAGCAGTCCAAGTTCGGCGTCAACGAGATCCTCCGCTTCGCCGTCCGGATGTACATCCACGTCGTCGGCTCGATCCAATCTGGTCTCACCATCACCGACGTCAGCGTGGGCCACACCAGCCCGGTGATCCCGTATGTCACCGGCAGTGGAACCGCCTTCGTCCACTACACCGTGGTCAACAGCGGGAACGAGATCCTCAACCCGAAGTCGGTCACGGTCTCGGTGACGGGCCGTCTCGGTGGAACCATGGCCACGAAGACGGTGACCGGCCAACCCCTGCCGGCCCAGATGCTCCCCGGAGGGGAGCTCTCGCTGATCCAGCCCCTCACCGGGATCGCTCCGCTCGAACCCCTCACCGCCCATGTCGTCGTGACCGCCATCGACCCCACCACGAACCTGCCCATCACCGTCAAGCGGACCGCCCTCTTCTGGTTCATTCCCTGGTGGTTCTTCCTGGTCCTCGTGCTCGTCGTGGCCGGTCTCATCGGACTCCGGAAGTGGCTCCGGCGTCCTCCGACGGCACCGGCCCCGCCGACCGGACCCCCCGCCGGGGAGCCCGAGGAGGTCCCGGCCCGGGCCTGAGGCCGGGACGGGACGGGCTCCCGATGCGGTACCGTGCCTGGGTGGATCCCGCCACGAAGAAATCCTCGAAGCAGTCCATGGCCATGCTCGCAGACCGGGTCCTGGCCCAGCTGACGCCGGCCGAGGGTGAGCGCCGGAGCCGGTCCGGGATCCTGATCCCCGCCACCGCCGAGGTGTCCCGCCGGCTGTCGTGGGCCCAGGTCGTCGCCGTCGGCCCCCATGTCCGGACCGTGAAGGTGGGTGACTCGATCCTCTTCAACCCCGACGACCGCTTCGAGGTCGAGGTCCACGGCGACGAGTACCTGATCCTCCGGGAGCGCGACGTCCACGCCGTGGCCTCGGAGCGGATCGACAGCGGCACCGGGCTCTACCTGTGAGGTCATCATGAGCGAGGTCACCATGCGCAGCGCCACCCCGATCGACTACACCGAGGAGGAGATCGCCGGCGTGCACTTCGACCGCGACGGCCTCGTCCCGGCCGTCATCCAGGATGCCGGCGACGGGACCGTCCTCATGCTCGGCTACATGAACGAGGCCTCGCTCCGACGGACCCTCGAGACCGGCCGGACATGGTTCTGGAGCCGGAGCCGCCAGGAGTACTGGTGCAAGGGCGAGACCTCTGGCGACCGCCAGTGGGTTCGGGAGGCCCGCTACGACTGCGACGCCGACACCCTCTTGATCCAGGTGGACCAGGAGGGCCGGGGCGCCTGCCACACCGGTGAGCGGAGCTGCTTCTACCGTGCCTTCGGCGGCCCGACACCACAGTGACCGGCCCGCCACTCTCCGGTGGGTCGCGCCCTGACCGAGCCAGCTTCGTCGACCTGATCCGCCACCACCGGATCGTCCCCGTCTGGCGGGAGCTGATGGCCGACACCATCACCCCGGTGGGGGCCTTCCTCCAGGTCGTCGGGGAGGAGCCCGGGTTCCTCCTCGAATCGGTCGAGGGGGGGGAGCGGTGGGGCCGGTACTCCTTTGTGGGCCGGAACCCGATCGCCACCCTCGAGGCCCGGGGACGCCACGTCCGCATCGACGGGGACCTCGTCCCGCCCGACCCTGTCGTGGCCCGGGCCGACGACGGCATCCTGGCCACCCTGGAAGCCCTCTTCGAGGCCTACCGGTCCCCGGCCCTCGACGGCCTCCCCCCCCTCCACAGCGGCCTGATCGGCTACCTGGCCTACGACGTCGTCCGGGAGGTGGAGCGCCTCCCCGACGTCCCCCCCGACGACCTCGGCTTCCCCGATGCCCTCCTCAGCGTCATCGGCCAGCTCTGCGCCTTCGACCACTGGCGCCAGCGGGTCGTCCTCATCGACAACGTCGTCCTCCCCGAGGTCCATTCCGACGAGGAGGCCGCCGCCGCCTACGACGCCGCCTGTGACCGGCTCGACGTCCTCGCCGCCGACCTCTTCCGCCCCCTGGAGCAGCCCCCGGTGGAGGCCCCCCCGCCGGGGGAGGCCGGGCCCCCGGTGGAGCGGACCCTGTCGTCGGAGCAGTACCGCGATGCCGTGGCCGTGGCCAAGGACCACATCCGGGCCGGTGACATCTTCCAGGTCGTCCTGTCCCAGCGCTTCGACCTCGACCTCGACGCCGACCCCTTCGACCTCTACCGGGTCCTCCGCCTCGTGAACCCGAGCCCCTACCTTTACTTCCTCCGCCACCGCGCCTGCACCGTGGTGGGGTCCTCCCCCGAGCCCATGGTCCGGCTCCGCGACGGTGTCGTCGTGTCCCGCCCCATCGCCGGGACCCGTCCCCGGGGGGTCACCGATCAGGAGGACGACCTGCTCGCCGCCGAGCTGGCCGAGCACCCCAAGGAGCTGGCCGAGCACGTCATGCTGGTCGACCTGGCCCGCAACGACGTGGGCCGGGTCGTCTCCTATGGCACCGAGCAGGTCGACGAGCTGATGACGGTGGAGCGCTACAGCCACGTCATGCATCTCACCTCCCAGGTCTCGGGCCGGCTCGCCCCCGGGAAGGGCCCCATCGACGTCCTGCGGGCCACCCTGCCGGCCGGGACCCTCTCGGGCGCCCCCAAGGTCCGGGCCATGGAGATCATCGACGACCTCGAGCCCACCAAGCGGGGCATCTACGGCGGGGTGGTCGGCTACTTCGACTTCTCCGGGAACCTCGACACCGCCATCGCCATCCGGACCATGGTGGTCGGCCCCGACGGCCGGGCCACCGTCCAGGCCGGGGCCGGCATCGTGGCCGACAGCGATCCCGAGGCCGAGGACGTCGAGTGCCTCAACAAGGCAGCCGCCCTCCTCTCGGCCGTCTCCGCCGCCCGCCGGATGACGGCAGCCAAACGGGCCCCCGCCTCGTCGTGACATCGGCCCCGACGTGACCCTCGGGCCCGAGCAGGCCGACGAGGCCCTCCGCCACAAGGTGGCCGCTTTCGAGGTGGCCCGTGACGTCGTCGTGGTGGCCGGTCCCGATGCGGCCGGCTACCTCCAGGGCCAGTGCAGCCAGGACGTCGACGCCCTGGCCGCCGGGGCCTCGGCCGACGCGCTCCTCCTCACCCCCCAGGGCAAGCTCGACGCCCTCGTCCGGGTCACCCGGACCGGACCGGACCGGTTCCTCGTCGACGTCGACGGGGGCTTCGGCCCTGCTGTCGTCACCCGGCTGCTCCGGTTCCGGCTCCGGGTCAAGGTCGACATCGAGCCCCTCAACTGGCGGTGCCTGGCCGTCCGGGGCCCAGGGAGCCCTGCCGCCGTCGACCCTACCCGGACCGGCGCCGCCGGCGTGGAGGCCGCGCTGGCATGGGCCTGGGGCGACCTGGTCGGCGCCGACCTCCTCGGACCGGCCCCGACCGCCCCCTCCGGTGTCGTGACGGTGGGGGTGGAGGCCTGGGAGCCGATCCGGATCGAGGCCGGGATCCCCAAGATGGGGGCCGAGCTCGACGAGCGGACCATCGCCGCCGAGGCCGGGCTCCTGGACCGGGCCGTCAGCTTCACCAAGGGCTGCTACACGGGCCAGGAGCTCGTGGCCCGCCTCGACGCCCGCGGCAACCGGGTCTCCCGCCGGCTCCGGGGCCTCGTCGTCGAACCCCGCTCCGGGCCTCCCGGGGCCGTCCTCCCCGGGGCCATCGCTCCAGGGGACGTGGTGTCGGTGGGGGAGCGGACCGTCGGCACCGTGACCTCGGCCGCTTGGTCGCCGCACCTCGGAACCGTGGTGGCGATGGCCTACCTCCACCGCGACACCGCCGTCCCCGGACCGGTCGTGATCGGGTCCGGTGGTGTGCCGGCCGAGGCTCGGGAGCTTCCCCTCGACGGCTGATCCCGTCGGCGCAGATCCGTTCGGCTCAGGTCGGAGCCCGGTCCGACCACGACCGGTGGGTGGCCGGATGGGCACCGTTGGCGATGGCGACGGCCGCCACCTGGGAGGTCACGTCGAGCTTCCTGAGGATCGACCGGATATGGGCCCTGACGGTGGAGAGCGAGACCAGGAGCTCGGTGGCGATCTCCCCGGCCGACTGGCCCTCGGTCAGGTGGTGGAGGACCCGGCGCTCGGTCGGGGTCAGGCGGGTGAGGGCTTCGAAGGTGACCGACGAGGCCCGATGTCCCCACGGGAGCGGGGGAGGCGGCGGGTCGGTGGCCCGGCGGAGCGGTTCGAGGCGCTTGCGGGCCAACCAGGCCGGCCCGGTGGGGACGTCGTCGAGGTTGGTCACGGCGACCGCACCCTGCTCGACGCAGGCGGCCAGGGCCAGGGCGGTGCAGCCCATGCCGACGGCGATGACGGGGAGGCCGATCTGGCGGCAGGTCTCGGTGAGCCGGGCCGGGCGCTCCCAGGCGATGTGGTCCCCGACGCCCGATCGGCGACGCTCGCCGTCGTGGACCACGAGGACCAGGGCGTCGATGCGGCCAGCGGCCAGCGTGGCGGCCACGTCGTCGAGGTTCCCGGTGGCCCCGATGGCGGCCACGACCCCCATCTGGGTCAGCAGGGCCGAGACGGCGGCGACGGCCAACCCGGGCCGGCTGGGGTCGAGGGCCATGGTGTCGAAGACCAGGACCCGGAGCGGCTCGACGCCGTCGGCGCCGGCCGGGGTCCCGTCCGTCCCGGGCGAGAATGGGGAGGCGACCCGACCGGCATCGGGGAGGTCGGTGGCTCGGGACCGGGGGCGGGACAGAGGGCCGACGTCGAACGCGAGCCTCTCCAGGAGGCCTCCCCTGTCGCCGTCCGGCGGCGTGGCCCGAATGTTCATTCAACCCCTGCTCGCCCTGCCTACCGCCTTTTGGCCACCGTGTGTGGTCAGATCCCGAGTCCGTCCGCGACGTTACGTGGTTAGCTTAGCCGGGAGGGCCTCGGGAGAGTAGGACCGAACGTCCCAACACGACCAGCACCCGCCATCAAGCTGCGGCCCTTTCGTGCCGATTACTCTGGAAGTACGTCAAAGCTGACGATGCCGGCAGATCCGGTGTTCCCTAGCCTGGAATCGTCGGCGGGGGAGCAGGGCCGACCCGGCCTCGGGAGGCTGCCAGCACGCCGAAGAATTGGGGGACCGTGAAGAGAAGGACGATCCTGCGCCTAGTGGCGGGATCCTTCTCGTTCGTTGCCGCCCTCGGACCGGTGGCCGGCCCGGCCGCAGCAGCGAGTCCGACCGCTTCGGCCGACACCTCGGTGGCCGCCGTCGGACAGCTGGTCCACATCACCGGGTTTGGGTGGAGTCCGGTCGGGGGAGTGGTCGAGGTCCTGATCTGCGGGAACGACGCCCTCGACTACAGCGCCGACTGCGACCTCACCAACACCTACGGCGCCGCCATCCGCGCTGACGGGGCTTTCTACGCCGGACTGGTGGTCGCCCTTCCCCCGACCCCGTGCCCGTGCGTCCTGTGGGTCACCACCGCCATCGACTCGACCGGGCTGACGCTCCCCCTCTCCATCGCCGGTGCTCCGACGGCCCCGGCGTCGAGCCACGTGGCCAACCTGAACTCGCAGCGGACGGTGAAGCTGACGGCGACGATCCACGGATCGGAGTCGTGGCGGGGGTGGTTCGGGCTCTCGCAGCACCGGGTGCTTACCCTCCAGGTCACCAACCTGTTCATGTCGTCGCTGACCAACCCGGTCCTGTCGCTGACGATGGGGAGCGGATCGAACCCGACCGGCTACATCCAGGCGCCCCAGCTGGCGACCCTGGCCGCCGGGTCCAGCGAAACCCTCACCATCCCGGTCAAGATCCCCCCGCTGACCATCGGCCACCTCTCGGTCGAGGCCCAGGTCCAGGCCGGTGGTCCGGTGGCGACGGCCACCGTCACCACCAGCTCAACCTTCCCGTGGGGCCTGCTCATCCTCGTCGTCCTGCTCATCCAGGGCATCCTGCTCCTCGTCCGGAACGTCTCCCGGAGGCGGATGCGTAAGCGGACCATGCCCCCCCCGGACGAGCTGGAGGCGGAGCCGGAATCGGTGGTGGCGGCGACGCCGGTGTCGTCCGCGGATCTCGAGGTCGTCGCCCACGGGGCCGACGGGACGGTCGTCGTCGGCGACGGGAGCGGTCGGGAGCTGGCCGACCTCTATCCGGAGCTCCCCCCGTTCCTGGAGGCTGTCGGGGTCAGGCTCGACAACCTCGTCACCCACGGCGACGTCCTCGCCGTCATGCTGGTCGAGGTCAGGGAGGCCGCGGGCGAGGGGGTCGGCGGGGACGCACCCGACGAGGTCCGAAGCGCGGTGGGGGAGCGGTTGGCCTCCGAGGTCCGGTCGACCGACACGGTGGCCCGGATCGGCTGTCACATGTTCGCCGTCCTCTTCCAGGTGGGCCGGGCCGAGGCCGCCGGGCCACGTCTGGAGCGGAAATTCGAGCCCAAGGTTGCTGCGGTCTCGACCGACACCGGCGTGGCGCTGATGACCCGGAGCGCCGTGGTGGTGGCCGGGGCGGGTGCCTTGGTCGGCCCCGATGAGATCTTCCGGCGGACGCTCGAGCGTCTGGCCGGCAACCCCTACCACTCTGCCGGGCCCCACGGGGAACGGGAGCCGACGCGCCGCGTCGACCCACCGGTGGGCAGCGCCATGAGCGAAGGGAAGCACTGACGTGACCCACATCGGAAGCAGAGCGGGCCGGATCAGGACCTTCCGAGGAGTGACGGTGCGACTGCGGCTTGGAGCCGCGACCGGAGCCGTCCTGGTCATCGCCCTGGTCGTGACGGCGGTCTTCTCCGGCCCGGCCCAGGCGGCCGGGACGGTCAACGTCAACCCCAGCACCAACCTGAATGGGGGCCAGGTGGTGACGGTGTCGGGGAGCGGGATGGTGGTGAGCTCCTTCGGGAGCGTCGAGGAGTGCAACGACGTGGCCACCCAACCCACGGTGACCTTCCTCGGCAACGCCATCCCGGTGGGCTGTACCGCCATCAAGGGGGTGTCGACCGATGCGTCGGGGAACGTCCCCTCGACGGCCTTCACCATCGTTGTCGGCACCGTCGGACCGCCCACCACCGGGACCGACAGTGCCGGGCACCCGGCTGGCACCGATGCCGCCGACTACCCCTGCCCGCCCACACCGGCCCAGGTCACAGCGGGGGCCTCCTGCGTCATTGCCTTCGGTGACCTCGGGGGGGACAAGGTGACCGTCCCCATCGCCTTCTCGCCGAACGCCCTGGAGCCAACCACGACGGTCCCGACCAGCACCACCACCACCGCCCCCCCGGCCACGACCACAACGGTCTTCGGGGAGGGCCTGGGGGCGCCCCGGACGACCATCCCCGGAGCGGCGACGTCTCCCGGAGCGGGAGCGGGCTCGGGGTCGGGATCGTCGGGTGGGTCCACCGCCACCACGGTGGCGACGGGGACGGCGCCCTCGAAGGCGCTGGCCTTCACCGGACCCCGCCCCGAGCTGTGGCTCCTGGCCATCGCCGGGCTCCTGCTCCTGGACCTCGGCTACCTGGCTCTCACCGTGCTCGGCACCCCCCGGCAGCTCCTGCGCCGGGTCCTGGCCGACCGCCCACCCGGGCCGGATCGCTCGGCTCCGTAGGGAGGCTCTCGCCCCCCTGAGCGTCGCGGGTCAGGGGGCGGGCTGGACCGGGGCCGAGGCCGAGGGGGGCGGGACGGAGAGGCCGCCCGGTGGCGGTGTCGGGCCGGCCGTGGTGCCCGGGGGGCCCTGGGGCCGGAGCCAGACCACCATCCGGGTCCCACGGCCGCCGTCGACGGGTGACTCGGCCTTGACCACGGCCGACATGGCCGCGGCCAACTCGGCCACGATGAAGAGGCCCAGGCCGGTGCCGATCCGGCGGGTCGGGGTCCGGTCGGAGCGGAAGTGGCGCTCGAAGACGTGGGGGAGGTCGTCGGCACCGATCCCGGGTCCGTCGTCGACGACCCAGACTGCGGTGGAGGTACCGATCTGGCCGGCAGCCAGGATGATCCGGGAGGTGGCGAACTTGCAGGCGTTCTCGACCAGGTTGGCGGCCACCTGGGTGAGTCGGTCCTGGTCGACGTCGACCCAGAGCTCCCCGGTGGGGGGGAGGGAGAGGACGAGCTCGAGTCCGAGGGTGCCGGCCTGGGGCCGGAAGCGGTCGGCGACGGCGGAGACGAGGGCGGCACAGTCGACCCGTTGGAGGTCGAGGGAGAACCGCTGGGCGTCGAGTCGGGCCAGGTCGAGGAGATCCTGGACCAGGCGCTCCAGGCGGCGGGCCTCGGCGCTGATCACGGCGACGGCGGCGGGGACGTCGTCGGTGGCACCGTCGGCGATGGCATCGGCGTAGCCCCGGATGGAGGTGAGGGGGGTCCGGAGCTCGTGGGAGATGGAGAGGAGGAATTGGCGCTCGAGGCCCTTGGAGCGGCTCAGGCCACTGCTCATGGCGTTGATGGCGTCGGCCAGGGCGGTCAGCTCCGGATAGTCGTGGGGGTTGACGGGGACCTGGGCCTCGAGATCGCCGGCGGCGATGGCCTGGGTGGTGGCCACGGCCCGGACCAGGGGGGCGCTGACCCGCCGGGCCAGGTAGGAGGCGACCAGGCCGGCGACGAGGAGGACGGCGGCGGCGACGAGGAGGAAGTAGGCGATGCCACTGGCCGGGCTCTTCACGTGGCGGGTGGCGATGAGGACGGCCTGGTCGGAGGTGGGGACGCCGAGGCCGGCCAGCTTGGTGCTGTCCAGGGTCATCGGGATCAGGATGAAGACCTCGTGGCCGGCGTTGCCGGCCACGGTGTTGCCGGCCTGGAGGGCGGGGATGTCGGCCAGGCGGACCGTGATCGGGTTCGGGAGGGTGCTGAACTGGCCCGAGCCGGACAGGCCGACGGCGTCGAGGGCGTCGAAGGCCGAGGCCGTCTGGAGGACCTTGAGGAGCCGGCTGTCGGTCACCCCGCTGAACCCGGAGAGGGCTCCGGCCAGGTTCTGGGTCTCGGTCAGGAGCTCGGACTGGGCCGTGGTGGTGGCGGCCCGCTCGGTCAGGATGACGCTGCCGGTCCCGGTCAGGATCAGGGTCCCGACGACGACGGCCAGGATGGCCAGGGTGATTCGGGTGCGCACCGGGGACCGGGTCAGCCCAGCCGGTAGCCGACGCCCCAGACGGTGGTGAGGGGGAGGGCGTCACCCAGCTTCTTGCGGAGTTGTCGGACATGGACGTCGACGGTCCGCTCGTCGCCGTACCAGCCCTCGCCCCAGACGCCGTCGAGGAGCTGGCGCCGGGAGAGGGCCAGGCCCCGGTTGGAGGCGAGGTAGGCCAGGAGGTCGAATTCCCGGGTGGTGAAGGCGATGGGGCCGCCTGGTCCCCTGACCTCCCGGCGGCCGGTGTCGACGACGAGGTCCCCGATCTCGTGGACCTGGGGGCCGTCCCGGGGGGCAGGGGCGGCCCGCCGGAGGATGGCCCGGACCCGGGCCACGAGCTCCCGGGCCGAGAAGGGCTTGGTCACGTAGTCGTCGGCCCCGAGCTCGAGGCCGCGAACCCGGTCGAACTCGTCGTCCCGGGCCGTGAGCATGATGACGGGGACGTCGCTCGTGGCCCGGACCCGACGGCAGACGTCGAGGCCGTCGAGGGCGCCGGGGAGGCCGATGTCGATGATGAGGAGCTTGGGGGGGTCCTGGTCGAAGAGCTCGAGGCCCCGCTCGCCGTCGTCGGCCTGGAGGACCCTGAAGCCGTCCTTGCGGAGGTACATGGCCACCAGGTCGGAGATGTTGTGGTCGTCCTCGATGACGACGATGGTGTCGTGCTCCCCGGCCATGTCCCCCAGCCTGCCACTCCGACCCCCGCCAGGGCGGGAGGCTCCCCGTCCACCGGGTGGTGGACCACGGTCCCAGTGTGGGGCCCGGAGATGATGGGTTCGTGTGGGAGGGGTCATGGAGATGTGATTGGGTCCTTCGGCCCTGGGCCGGCGGGCTGGTGCCGTGGCGGCCCGGTGCACCGAATGCGGGGGGAGGGTCGACCACTTCGGGAAGGAGGAGGTCGAGGTGGTGGCCGAGCTGGACGGGGGGACCACCTTCACGAGCGACGACCTCCCCAGCCTGTACGAGTTCCTGGACGCGCCGGCCAGGGCGTAGGGGGCGGGATCCGGGGGTGGGTGGGGAGGCCGGTAGGCTGACCGGCGGTGCCTCCCACCACCTACCTCGACACGATCCTGGCTGCCCATCGGGCCCGGGCTGCCGCTGATCGCCGTGACCTCGACGCCCTGGTGGCGGCGGCGGCGGCCATGCCGGCGGCCCGTCCGTTCGCCGACGCCGTCCGGTCCATCCCCGGGGCTGGAGGCCTGGCCGTGATCGCCGAGATCAAGCGGCGGTCGCCGTCGAAGGGGGCCCTGGACGCCGCCCTGGACCCGGGGGAGGTGGCGTCCGACTACGAGGCCGGGGGGGCGGCCTGCCTGTCGGTGCTCACCGACGGGGAGTTCTTCGGGGGGTCGGCCGCCGACCTGGGGGCGGCCCGGGAAGCGGTGGGTCTGCCGGTGCTCCGGAAGGACTTCACCGTCTCGGCCGCCGACGTCTGCGACGCCCGGATCATGGGGGCCGACGCCGTCCTGCTCATCGTGGCCGCCCTCTCGGACGGGGAGCTGGCCGAGCTGGGGACCCTGGGCCGGCGGCTCGGGATGGCGGTCCTGGTCGAGGCCCACGACGAGGCCGAGGTGGGGCGGGCCCTCGAATCCGGGGCCGACCTGGTCGGGGTCAACCAGCGGGACCTCGTCACCTTCGAGGTCGACACCGACCGGGCCGTCCGGGTGGCGGGGACGATCCCGGCCGGGGTGCTGGCCGTGGCCGAGTCCGGGGTGGCCGGTCCCGACGACGCGGCCCGGCTGGCCGGAGCCGGCTACGAGGCGGTCCTGGTGGGGGAGACCCTCATGCGGTCGGGGAACCGGCAGGCGGCGGTGGCGGCGCTGGCCGGGCATTCGGTGAGCCGGCGCCGGGGCCAGGTCCCGGTGCCCGATCAGGGGGGGCGGTAGCGGTGGAGGTCAAGGTCTGCGGGATCACCTCGGAGGCCGACGCCCTGCTGGCGGTGGCCCTGGGGGCCGACGCCATCGGGTTCGTCTTCGCCCCGTCGCCCCGGCAGGTCTCCCCCCAGGCGGTCCAGCGGATCATCGAGCGGGTCCCCCGGGAGATCATGACGGTGGGGGTGTTCCGGAACGAGGCTCCCAAGCGGGTGGTCGAGATCGTGAACACCATCGGGCTCAGGGCCGCCCAGCTCCACGGGGAGGAGAGCATCGAGGACTCGAGCTACGTGGCCGGGCGGGTCCCGGTCACCATCAGGGCCTTCCCGGCGGGGCACCGGAACATCTCCCGGTCGGCCGAGTACGGGGCCCGGTTCGTCCTGATCGACGGTTCGGACCCGGGATCGGGGGAGGTCTTCGACTGGCGGCTGGCCGAGGGGGTCGTCGACCCGTCCCGGCTGATCGTCTCGGGGGGGCTCCACGAGGGGAACGTGGGGGATGCCATCGCCCATCTCCGCCCCTACGGGGTCGACGTCTCGACCGGGGTGGAGTCGGCCCCGGGGAAGAAGGACCCCAGGAAGCTCCGGGCCTTCATCGCCGCGGCCCGGCGGGCGTCCCAGGAGCTCGGGGGGGACGACGGGGACGACGACTTGGACGACGCCCTGGCCGTCGGGGGGGACGACCGGCCCTTCGACTGGCAGGAGGACGCGTGAGCGGTCCCGTGATGGGAGAGCCGGGACCCGGTGGACGGTTCGGGGAGTTCGGGGGGAGGTTCGTCCCGGAGTCCCTGGTGCCGGCCTGCCAGGAGCTCGAGGCGGCCTTCAGCGAGGCCTGGGCAGATCCGGCCTTCCACGGCGAGTTCGAGGAGATCCTGACCGACTACGGAGGCCGGCCCACCCCGGTCACGGAGTGCCGGCGGCTCTCGGAGCGGCTCGGGGTCCGGGTACTGCTCAAGCGGGAGGATCTGGCCCACACCGGGTCGCACAAGCTGAACAACGTCATCGGCCAGGCCCTGCTGGCCCGTCGGATGGGGAAGCCCCGGCTGGTGGCCGAGACGGGGGCCGGCCAGCACGGGGTGGCCTCGGCCACGGCCGCGGCCCTGTTCGGGATGGAGTGCACCGTCTACATGGGGGAGGTCGACGTCGAGCGGCAGGCGCTGAACGTCTTCCGGATGGAGCTCCTCGGGGCCGAGGTCGTCCCGGTCTCGTCGGGGAGCCGGACCCTGAAGGACGCCGTCAACGAGGCCATGCGGGACTGGGTGGCCACCGTGGAGCGGACCCACTACTGCCTCGGGTCGGTCATGGGTCCCCACCCCTATCCCTGGATGGTCCGGGAGCTGCAGCGGATCGTGGGGGACGAGGCCCGGGAGCAGTGCCGGGTCCGGCTCGGGGGAGCCGACCCGGACTGGGTGGTGGCCTGCGTCGGGGGCGGGTCGAACGCGGCGGGGACCTTCGCCGGGTTCGCCGACACCGATGCGGCCCTGGTAGGGGTGGAGGCGGCCGGGGGGTCGGCGGTGGGGAAGGGGGTGCCGGGGGTCCTCCACGGGATGAAGTCGCTCCTGCTCCAGGACGAGTGGGGCCAGATCCTCGAGGCCCACTCCATCTCGGCCGGGCTCGACTACCCGGGGATCGGCCCCGAGCACGCCCACCTGGCCGCCATCGGCCGGGCCCGGTATGTGCAGGCCGAGGACGGGGAGGTCCTCGAGGTCTTCAAGCTCCTGTCGGAGACGGAGGGGATCATCCCGGCCTTCGAGTCGGCCCATGCCCTGGCCTGGGTGGTCCGGGAGGCGGGGAAGGCCATCCCGACCGGCGACACGGTGCTCGTCACCCTGTCGGGGCGGGGGGACAAGGACGTGGCCCAGGCCCGGGAGATGCTCAGATGAGCGGACCGGGGGCCCTGGAGAGCCGGCTCCGGGACGGTCGGGACGCGGGGCGGAAGCTCCTCGTCCCCTATGTGACCGGGGGGATGACCGACGACTGGCTCGACACCCTCCGGGCCGTGGCCGGGGCGGGGGCCGACGCCGTCGAGGTGGGGATCCCCTTCTCTGACCCCATGATCGACGGTCCCACCATCCAGGCCTCGTCGCTGGCGGCCCTGGAGCGGGGGACGACCCCCCTGGCCGTCATCGACGCCCTGGCCGGCGCCGACCTGGGCGTCCCGGTGGCGGTCATGACCTACTACAACCTGGTCTACCGGGCCGGGGACCGGCGGTTCGCCCGGTGGCTGGCCGACGCCGGGGTGGCGGGGGCCATCATCCCGGACCTGCCCCTGGAGGAGTCGGGGGACTGGCGGCTGGAGGCGGCCGACGCCGGGGTGGAGACGGTCCTGCTGGTGGCCCCGTCCACGCCGGACGACCGGGCCCGGGCCATCTGTGCCGAGTCCCACGGCTTCGTCTACGGGGTGGGCCTCATGGGGGTGACCGGGGAGCGGGCCGAGCTGGCGGCCACGGCCGGGGAGGTGGGCCGCCGGCTGGGGCCGATGACGGAGACACCGGTCTGCATCGGCATCGGGGTGTCCACCGCGGCCCAGGCGGCCGAGGCGTGCCGGGAGGCCGACGGGGTCGTGGTCGGCTCGGCTCTGGTCCGGAGGATTCTCGACGGGGCCGGACCCGAGGGGGCGGCCGCCTTCGTGGCCGAGCTGCGGTCGGGCCTCGACGGGGCCTGACAGTAGATTGAGGTCATGGCCACCTACGAGACCCCGTCGCCGATCCTCCGCTACCTGGTCGACGCCCTGGCCGAGGCCCTCCCCGAGGCCGACTACGACCGGCTGACCAGCCACGACGAGGCCATCGCCGCAACCACATCCCAGGGGGACACCCGGCGGGCCCTGCGCTGCGCCGACTGGGCCGTCGAGCTGGCCGGGGAGATCGAGAAGGATGGGGGCCACCACCCCCTGCGCCGGTTGGGGGAGGTCCTCCACCAGGCCCGGCAGGCCGGGGCGGCCCTCGAGATCGGGATCATGACCAAGCTCCCCGGGGTCCACGCTCCCGACGTCGAGACGGTCGAGTGGATCGACGATGTGGTGGCGGTGGCGAAGGAGGTGGCTGAGCGCTCCGGGTGGGTCGCCGTCCCCTGGGAGGATCTCATCGTGGAGCTCGTCGAGGTCGAGCCCGAGGAGGCCGGCTGAACCCGAGGCGCAGGCCGGGAGCTCGTCAGGGGACGAGGACGACCTTCCCGGCGATGGTCCGGTCCAGGAGGCCGGCCATGACGGCGGCTCCGTGCTCGAGGGGCCGCTCGGCCGGGGTGGCGGGATGGAGCCGGCCCGCCTCGACCATGTCGAGGAGCTCGGCCAGGAGGGCCTGGTTGGCCGGGAAGTCCCGGAAGGCCCAGGCCCCCCAGTCCACGCCGACGACGGTCCGGTTGTTCAGGAGGACCTGGTTGAGGGGGACGGTGGGGATGGGTCCGGCTGCGAAGCCGATGACGCAGTAGCGGCCGAAGGCCCGGGTGGCCCGGAGAGCCGGCTCGGCGTGGGGGCCGCCGACGGGATCGACCACCATGTCGACGCCGCCGCCGGAGATCTCCCGGGCCCGGGCCTTCAGGTCCTCGGACTCATAGGCGATGGTGGCCTCGGCCCCCATGGCCGTGGCCGCCGCCAGCCGCTCGGGGCTGGATGCCGCCGCGATCACTTTGGCCCCGAGGGCGACGGCCACGTCGATGGTGGCCAGTCCGATCCCACCACCGGCGCCGAGGACGAGGACCCATTCGCCGGGGGTGAGTGAGCTGCGCCGGGTCAGGGCGAAGAGGGCGGTGGAGTAGCTCTGGATGAAGGCGGCTCCCTGGGCGAAGGTGAGGGACTCCGGGAGCCGGTGGAGGGAGAGGGGGGAGAGGGCGACCTGGCCGGCGAAGGCCCCGAAGCCGGTCATGGCCAGGACCCGGTCGCCGGGGGCGAATCCGGTGACTGCGTCCCCGACGGCGGTCACGACTCCGGCGATCTCCCCGCCCGGGACGTAGGGGGTGGGGGGCTTCATCTGGTAGCGGCCCTGGGCGATGAGGCCGTCGACATAGTTGACGCCGGCCGCCCTGACCTCCACCACGACCTGCTCGGGCCCGGCCTCGAGGTCGGGCCGGTCTTCGAGGACGAGGGTGTCGAGGGGGCCGAGCTCGGGGCAGACGAGGCAGCGCATGGACCCGGACTGTACGGTCCGCTGCTCCCGTCGGCCAGACTGGCGGCCGGACGACCGGGGAGGGTGGACGGTGGGGAAGCTCGAGGGGAAGGTGGCCTTCATCACCGGGGTGGCCCGGGGTCAGGGCCGGTCCCACGCCGTGGCCCTGGCCCGGGAGGGGGCCGACATCGTCGGCATCGACATCTGCGGTCCCATCGCCGCTGTGGGCTATGCCCTCGCCAGCGAGGCCGACCTCGACGAGACGGTGGGGCTGGTCGAGGCCGAGGGCCGGGCCATGGTGGCCTCGGTGGCCGACGTCCGTGACCAGGCCTCCGTCATCGGATCGGTGGAGGCGGGAATGGCCTCCTTTGGACGGCTGGACATCGTGGTCGCCAACGCCGGGATCATCCCGGTGCCGGCTCCCGGGGTCGTCGAGGAGGAGGCCTGGGGGGCCGCCCTCGACGTCATGCTGACCGGGACCTGGCACACCCTGCGGGCCACGGCCCCGGTCCTGGTCGAGGGGGGCCGGGGTGGATCCATCGTCATCATCAGCTCCTCGGCCGGGCTCCAGGGCTTTCCCGACCTCTGGGGCGGGGTGCTCGGGTACGCCGCGGCCAAGCACGGCGTCGTGGGCCTCATGCGGTCCTACGCCACCGTGCTCGCCCCCCACGGGATCCGGGTCAACAGCGTCCACCCCACCGGGGTCCGGACGCCGATGGTCGAGAACGAGGTCTTCGGCCGCTACATGGCCGAGCACCCCGAGGTGGCCGGGAGCTTCGTCACCCGGCTCCCCGTCCCCGTCCTCGACCCGGCCGATGTGACGGGCGCCGTCCTCTACCTCGTCTCCGATGAGGCCCGGGCCGTCACCGGGATCACCCTGCCCGTCGACGCCGGCCTGACGGCGGGCTGATCGTCGGCGGCCGCCGGGTCAGTAGTTCGGCGGGAAGGTATAGGGGACGACGGCCGGCGCCGGTGAGCCCAAGTCGAGCTGGATGGAGACGAGCTCGCCCAGGGGGATGTCGGCGGGGTTCCCGGTAAAGGGCCGGCCGTCGACGTAGGCGGTCACGGGACCCTGGTGAGGGCCCAGCTGGGTCGAGCTGAGCGGCTGGCCCCAGATGGCGAAGAAGTCGCCCAGGGTGAAGGTCCGCTGCACCGGTGACTCGATGTGGATGATCCCCGACTCGTCGTGGGTGTGGAGCCAGGCCAGGCAGGTGGCGTTCCCGGTGGCCGGGTCGAGCTTGATCCCGATCCCGGCCGCAATGTACTCCTGCTCCCCGTTCACGAACATGGTCAGGTGGGAGTGGATGTGGAAGAGGGTCTGCTCCAGGGTGTCGCAGCTGATCCCGTTGACGGGGCTCGAGGCGGCCGTGTCGGCGGCCGGAGCCAGCACCGGGCCGGCCGGGGCGGTCGAGGGGACGATCG
Organism: Acidimicrobiaceae bacterium; assembly: GCA_003151955.1. GTDB lineage: Bacteria > Actinomycetota > Acidimicrobiia > Acidimicrobiales > UBA8190 > PALSA-743. The sequence continues at coordinate 201 of PLZB01000034.1, read as the reverse complement.
GCCTGGCCGTCGGAAGAGTCGGCAGCGACGGAATGCCCTGGTTGGAGGAGACCAGGCTCCCGTTGACGACGACCAGCACGACGGCCAGGAAGATCACGACCGCGGCGACGCCGACGGCCACGAGCACCCCGGTCCGCTTGGCCGGCGATGCTGCCGGCGGGCCGTAGCCGGGGTACGGGCCGTAGCCGGGGTGGGGGCCGT
>PLZB01000019.1 GCA_003151955.1 Acidimicrobiaceae bacterium | reverse complement strand
CCCAAACAGCACGGCGCCCGACACCCGCCTCCCCGCCTCCCGGCTGTCCAAAGACGTCGACCTTGCCACACAAGAGTCGTTGGAGACAGCAGAACGGGTGCTCCGCTCCGCCGCCGCCACAGACGCCGGCGACTTCCTCCGATTCGAAATCGAAGAGGAATCAGATCTGCGGTCGACCACCGGGAAAAAGTTCCATGTGATCGTGTACTGCGGCGCCCGCCGGCTCGCCGAATTCAAAATGGACCTGTCGGTCAGCGCCAACTTCCCCGACCCGGCCGACCTCGATCAGGGCCACGCCATCGAATCAGTCGAAATGCCAGGACTCGACAACATCGCCTACCCCACCTGGCCCTTCCCACGGGTAGTGGCCGACAAGCTGGCCGCAACCTACGAGACGCACGGCACCGGCGGCTCGACTCGCTTCCGAGACCTCCCCGACCTCTACTTGCTCCAAGCCCAAGTACCCTTCGACCGCCGCCAGCTTCGCGACACGGTACTGGCCGAACTGACCAAACGGGGACTGCCGCACCCGACGGAATTCCACGTCCCCGACACTGCCACATGGGAACGCGGATGGCGTAACGTCGCCCGAGACGATGCCGTCAGCCTCACGAACATCTCCTTCGCCGCCGGGCTGGCGAAAGTGAAAGCCTTCCTCGACCCGCTGCTCTCCGAAGCATCCGACGGGACCTGGGACCCCGGACAGGGCCGCTGGACCCCATAGCGGCCAGATGGCCACAGAGCCAACCATGAGGCGCCAGTCCCGACCGGGGTCGAGGTGGCGGGGATCCTCCCCGGGGAGGGAGTCGTCCTCGAGGGGGGAGAGGTGGTCCGGGCCGCAGCGGTCGTCTCCAACGCCGATCCGTCCGGACCCTGGCCCTCTGCCCGGCCGACACCGTCCCGGCCCCGTTCCGATCCCGGGTGGGGGAGTGGGCCATCGAGAGCCCCGTCCTGAAGGTCAACTGCGGCCTGTCCCGGCTCCCGACGTTCCCGGCCGCCGGTCCCGGGGTGGAGCCCCACCGGGCCATGGTGACGATCTCGACGGGGATGGCGGCGACCCAGGCCGCCTACGAGTCGGCCCGCCGGGGTGTCCCGCCGCCGGCCTGGGGGGAGGTCTACTTCCAGACCGCCTACGACCCGTCGGTGGCCCCGGCCGGGATGCACGCCATGAGCGTCTTCGCCCAGTACGTTCCCTACGCCCTGGCCGAGGGGGACTGGGCCGGCCGGCGGGAGGAGATCGGGGACCTGGCCGTTGCTGCCGTGGCCCGGTTCGCCCCCGACGTGGCCGACTGCATCGTCCACCGGGAGGTCCTCGGCCCCCCCGACGTGGAGGCCCGGATCGGGCTCACGGGGGGGCACATCTTCCAGGGGGAGTGCCTCCCTGACCAGATGTGGGAACGCCGGTTCGGACCCCGGACCCCGGTCACCGGTCTCTACCTTTGCGGGGCGGCCACCCATCCCGGGGGGAGCGTCATCGCCGTCAACGGCCGGAACGCGGGCATGGCCGTCCTGGCCGACCTGGAGCGGGCCGGGGGAAGGAGGTAGAAGTAGGTGGTGGACACCTGGCCGGTGGAGGTCTGGGAGTGGACGGCCGAGGAGGTCGGCTACCGGCAGAACCGGAACCTCCTCCTGACGAACTCACCGCTCGCCCTCGGCCTGTTCTACGGGGTCAGGGCCGTCGGCAACGCCGCCGCCCGGCAGCGGGCCGCCCAGGAGGCCCGACCGCAGTGGCGGCCCCTGGGACAGGGGCAGGCCCAGGTCGACGACGACGCCCTCCACCTGCTCGGGCCCTGGGGGAACACCCCGGTCTGGTTCAGCCAGCTCCGGGCCTGGCACCGGGACGGGGACGCGGTGGTCGTGTCCCCGGTCGGGGACGTCCCCCCGCTGCTGGTCCGGACGGCCGGGGTCGACGCCCTGGCCGGGGCTCTGGCGGCCCGGAGCCAGGGCCGGCTGTGGGCTCCGCCCGAGCTCGAGACCTGGCCCCCTCCCGGCCCGGACCGGGTCACGGGATGGGAACCGGCCGACGGGCGGTTCACCTTTGCCCTGCCTCCGGGGTGGGGACGGTACCTGGACCCGGGCTACGTCCGGCTGGCCGCCCAGGACGCCGCCGGCGGGGGCCAGCAGCTCCTCTTCCTCCTCCGGTTCGACACGATGGAGTGCGACGCCTATGTCGATGTCGCCGAGCTCCGGGACCCGGACCGCCTCGCCCTCCTGGCCGGTGACCCGGGGATGCTCGAGCGCAACGCCGGGTGGGTGGCCCAGGCCCGGGCCCAGAAGTCCAACGGGGCGGTCACGGCCCCGCCCCGCCTGGTGGTTGTCGGCGGCGAGCGGGCCTCCCTGCTGTCCTTCACGACGTCCGTCCCGGGGTTCGCCGTCCGGAACCTCGAGTTCTGGATACCCCACGGGGGAGCCTGGTTCGTGGTCGGGTTCAACGTCACCAGCCGGGGGGACCCCCGACCCTGGTTCGACCACCTCCTCGGCGATATCCAGGCCATGGTGGCCAGCTGGCACTGGCGGTTCTGACCGGGATCGGGGAAGCCGTCCACCCCCGGCCGGCCCGGGGCCGGCCTCGAACGGGATGAGCTGTCGGGACGCTCGGTGGGAGGCCGGTGGCCTACCCGACGACGGGGGGCCGGACGACGGTCCAGCTCCGGCCGCCGTCGGAGGAGGTGGCCACGGTGGGCTCGTCGATCCGGTCGACGAGGCCCCGGGCCGAGGCCGGGAGGGGGCGGGCCGCCTCGACCAGGGCCTCGCAGCTGTCCCCGCCGCAGGAGAGGTCGCCGATCGAGACCACCAGGGGCGGGAGGGCCGGCGTCGTCCAGCTGGTTCCCCCGTCGGTGGTGATCCCCACCCACGCCGCCGTTGTCATCGGGGCCCTCGGGAAGGATCCGGTGTCGAAGTCGATGTCGAGGGGCTCGGCGGCACCCCCGGTTGGGGGGGCGTTCCGGTTCCCGGTCACGACGCAGGTGGCGGCCCCGGTGCAGGCCATCGACGGCGCCGGCACGACGCAGGTGGCGGCCCCGGTGCAGGCCAGCGACGGCACCGGCAGGGCGACGGGGAGGGCGACGGGGTGCCAGCCGGTCCCGCCGTCGACGAGGAGGGAGGGAGGTCCACCTTCGGGGGAGGAGAGGATGGCGCACCAGCCCGGGGTCGGGCAGTCCAGGGCGGCGTGCTCGTCGACCGGAGCCGGAAGGTTGTCCAGGGTCCAGTGGCGGCCCCCGTCGGAGGTCCGGGCCACGGCGTCGGGGGCGGGCCAGTTCAGGCTGACCGCAGCGGCCGGCTCGGCGGCGAGGAGGACGGCACAGTCGGATGGATCTGCACAGGCCACGGCCCGGGGGTAGCTCCCCGTGGTGACGGGGGTCGTTGTCCAGTGGGCGCCGGCATCGGTGGTGGTGACGAGCTGGGCCGCGCTGCCGGGGGGTCCGTCTTCCAGGAAGACACACCAGGCCGGCGGGCCACAGGCCAGGGGGGTGTCCACGATGGCGGCGTCGGCCACCAGGGGGACGGCGACCGGAGTCCAGTGGACGCCGCCGTCGGTCGTCTCCTCGACGTCGCCATGCGTGAGGAGGGTCGGGACGACGGCGAGGAGGCAGCGGCCGGGAGCCCAGCAGGCCATGTTGCCCTGCGGGAAGCTCGAGGGACGGGGCGCGGCGGTCCAGCCGGACCCCGACACCGTCCCGAGGAGGGTGCCGGCCCGGCTGTCGAGGAGCGTCGTGCAGGCGGCGGCCGCCGGTGGGCAGTCGACAGCGGTGGGGCGGGCGAAGTCGGCCGACTCGAAGGTGGCCGTGGAGAGGACCGTCCTCCCCCCCGGGACCGAGACGTCCTGGACAGGCCCACCGAAGCGGTAGCCGGTGGTTCCGAGGTGGCCGGCGGCGGTGACGAGGTAGCCGAGGAGGAGGACGGCGGCCGTGGCTCCCGCGACCACCGACAAGATCTCCTCGACCAGGCGGGGCCGGGTCCGGCTCGGCGAGGTCCGGAGCGGCTCGAAGAGGGCCGCCGGCAGGAGGACGGCGGCGGTCACGAACCGCCGCACCGGTCCCGGTGGGGAGCCCGGCCGGGCCAGGGTCAGCGCCGCGGTGGCGAAGGCGGCCCCGTAGAGGAGGTCGACGATCACGAAGCCGAGGCCGGCCCTGAAGTTCATCGGCGTGGCCCGCCAGGACTGCCACGGTCCGGGCAGCGCCGGCGGAACGGGATGGCCGAAGAGGAGCCGCCAGAGGGTCCAGACGGCCAGCGCCAACGATCCGGCGGCGAGGAATCCGAGGACGGTCACCCCCGCCCGGTTCCCTGACTGCGGGGCAGGCGGATCAGCCAGGCTGACCTGGACCATCGGACCCCTACGTTCCGGACAGGGCGGCCGTCCGCCAGGTCGGTGGGCCGGAGAGGTCGGTGGTAACGGCGACACCCCCGTCTGTGAGCACGAGGCATTCCTGCGAGGTCGGGCAGGTCGGCAAGGGGGACCCACCGGCGACGGCGGCCGGGACGGGCTGCCAACTGCTCCCCCCGTCGTCGGTGAGGAGGTAGCCGCTGGTCTGGGAGAGCCCGAGGACGCAGTCGAGGGCGGAGGGGCAGACCAGCTCGTCGATGTGCTTCGCGCTGTCACCGGCCGGCAGGGAGTGGTCCAGCCAGGTGCGCCCCCCGTCCGGGCTCGAGACGACCGAGCTCTCCGTGGTGAGCACCGCCGCGTCCAGGGAGGCCCAGCATCCGGCTCCCTGGCAGGTGAGCTGGGAGAGGGTCCCGGAGGGGGAGGGGATCTCCCCGAAGGCCCAGCTGGCCCCGCCGTCGGCGGTCCGGAAGGAGACGGGGATCTCGGCGCCCCAGCCGAGGTCGGGGACGGCTCCCGGGGCTGTGGGGACGGTCCGGTCCGTGAGCGAACGGGCGCCGAGACCTCCGGCGATGGTGCAGGTCCCGGGAGCGGGGCAGGAGAGGGAGACCGTGACGAGCTGGTCCTGGGCCGGGACGAGCCCGGCCGGGGTGGGTCGTGAGGTCCAGGTCCGACCACCGTCGGCGGTGACGGCCAGGGTCCAGGCCGGGGGTCCGGGGTGCTCGGGGACGAGGGTGGCGCACCAGTCGGGCGTGGCACAGCTGATGGTCGGCCCGTTGGGCCCGGCCCACCCCCCCGGTGCCGGCATCCTCGGTCCGACGACGGCCCGGCCGGAGCCGAAGTCCACCCGCTCCAAGGAGGTGCTGTCAGCCAGGACGCAGGTGGAGGCGAAGCACATGGTGGCGACCGGGTAGGGGGAGCCGACCGGGAGGGCCCCGAAGCGCCAGTCGAGGCCCCCGTCGGTGGTGAACCAGACGGTAGGGAAGTTCCTCCCCCCGAACCACTGCCGTCCGACCACCAGGCAGTCGGCGGCGCTCCCACAGGTGACCTGGTCGGGCTGGGCAGTGCTGAGCAGGGGGACCAGATGGCTGTTCCAGAAGCCCGATCCGGCCGGGGAGGCCGAGTCGAGGATGCCGACCGGCTCGGCCCGCCAGTCGAGCTGGACGGCCAGCGGAGCGCTCACGGCGGCCAGGCCCAGGGCGGCCCCGGCCAGGGTCCGTCCGAGCCGCCCCGCCCATGGCCCGAGGACCCGGCCGGCCGTGACGACTACGGCGGCGGCGAGGCCGGCGGCGACGGCGGCCAGGAGCCAGGCCGTGTGCTGGATGTTCCATCGGGACGAGGAGAGGGCCCTGCTCATGGCGAAGGGGAGGTTGATCCGGCCGAAGGCCTGGTTCGACTCGGCCAGGCCCTTCAGGCCCAGGGCCACGACGACCCCGGATCCCGCCGCGGCGAGAGCACCCGCCGCCAGGCCGAACCGGGCCGCCGACGTCAGGGACCGTCCGGATCGGCCTGCCGACCGGGTGGAGACGGCCGCCGCCCACCCCTGGAGCCCGACGGCCAGGACCAGGCCCCCGCAGAAGAGGAGGGCGGCCCCCCAGGAGAAGGTGACCGCCCTGCTGAATCCGGGGCCCGGGTCCGGCCCGCCGAGGCCCCGCTCGAAGTGGACGATCCGGACGATCCCCAGCGATCCCTTCCCGGCGGCGGCCACGATCACGGCCGCCAGGACGGTCCCGTTCAGGAGGAAGCCGGCCCAGAGGAGGACGGCCAGGGCTCCCGCCGCTTCCCGGCTCGGGGCCGGCTGGGGAGGGTCCATGCTCTCTGGACGTTCGAGCGGCCCCACCGGTTGACCTCCCCCCCGGGATTCAGCCTAGTTCCGGGAAGCCCTCCACCCCCGGCTCGCGCTCCACCCCGGCGGTGTTCAGGAAGCCGGCCAGCATGGCGTAGTTCCCGACCAGGAGGATGATCTCGATCAGCTCCTCCGGCCCGAACCGGGCGGCCAGGGCGGTCCAGCTCGGCTCTCCCAGCCGGTGGTCGGCCAGGAGCTCGTCGGCGGCCCGGAGGAGCTCGGCGTCGGCCTCGTCCCAGGCGGGTTCGCCGGGGCCGGCCGCCACCCGGATGATCTCCTCGTCGGTCAATCCGGCCAGCCGGCCGATCCGGGCGTGCTGGCCCCACTCGTAGTCGCTCCCGCAGTTCCAGGCCGTCCGGAGGATGAGGAGCTCCCGGTCCCGGGCCGGGAGCCTCCCCCCGAAGAGGAGCTTCCCCCCGAAGGGGAGGAACCGGCGGAGGACCCCGGGATGGTGGGCCAGGGTCCGGAAGATGTTGGCCGCCCCCCCGGTGGAGCCGGCGGCCCCGTCGAGGAGGAGCTGGATCTCGGGGGGGTTCCCCTCGGCGGGGAGGGGGTCGAGGCGGGGGGTCATGGAAGGACCGTAGTCCCGAGGGTCTTCTCCCCCCAGAAGGAGGCCCGGGGGTTCCCGTTGTAGTCGGCGATCGACCGGTAGCCGGCTTGCTCGTAGAGCCGCTGGGCGTGGGGTTGGAGGGGGCCGGTGTCGAGCCGGGCGACGGTGTAGCCCAGGCCGAGGGCGGCTTCCTCCAGGGCGGCCAGGAGGTCCCCGGCCCAGCCCCGGCCCCGGTGGTCGGGGAGGACGTACATCCGCTTGATCTCGGCCACCCCGACGGAGAGCGGCCGGAAGCCGCCTCCGGCCACGGCGATCTCACCGGCCCGCCCGACGAGGTAGAGCCCGTCCGGGGGGGCCAGCTCGGCCGGGTCGACCGAGGGACAGCCCCGGAGGGGGCCGTAGAGGCCTTCGAGCTCGGCCGTGGTGGCTGTGATCAGGTCGGCGGCGGGCGGTCGGAGGGGATCGGCCGGGCTGAAGGACCGTCCCGCCCCAGCCCCGGTGTTCTGGTCCTCGGGCACCCCCCGAGGCTATGGGTTCAGGAGCCGGAATTCGTCCGGAGGGTGGCGAGCGGCTGCCAGTTGGTGAGGTCGTGGCCGTTGTCGCCCGTACAGGGGCCTCCTGAGGAGGAGATATCGGTGGCGTCGTAGCGGTCCGTCCGGGCCGAGACGTCGTAGCGGAGGTACCAGCAGGTCCCGGTCAGGGAGGCCACGGCGGCGTAGACGGTGGCGGCCCTGCCGGCCGTCACCCCTCCGAGCTCGACGCTCACCGTGGTCGGGTCGGCCGAGGCCCGGCTCGGGCCCACCACCTGGAGCCGGGGCGATCTGGGGAGGAACCAGGGCCGGCCGTTCCCGGGCGAGACCGGGATGCCCCGGGGTCCGTTTTCCGTGGACAAGGTGGAGAGGACCCGGGCCAGGTCGTCGGTGGCGGCGACGTCCCGGCTGTCGACCCCGTTCTGCTGGGCGCCCCGGCCGTGGGCCCGGGACCAGGTGGCGGCGACCAGGGGAAGGCTGAGGGGGAGGAGGGCCAGCCCGATCAGCCCGGACCGGATACCGAGAAGGGCCCAGCTGAGCCCCCGCTCCCGGTAGCCGCCGGCCCGGATCCGTCGCCGGGCCACCAGCCCCAGGACGAGCCCGGCCAGCGACCCCAGTCCGAGGAGCCAGAGGGAGCTGAGCACGCCGGCGATCGCCGCCGTCCGGTTGAAGGGGCGACCCCACCGTTGGTCTCCCGGCTCGGGCCACCGGCCGGTGCCCAGGGTGCTCATCGGGGCCGGGCCCACCGGGGTGACCCCATGGTGGCGGTCCGGCCCGTCGAGGGATCGAGGGAGGAGACCTGGGGGAGATCCCCGTCGGCGACGAGGATCGTTCCGTCGGCGGCCACCGCCACCCCGGTGGCGTTCGCTCCCACCTCGTAGCGGGCCACGACCTGCCCCGTCCCGGCGTCGACGACGGTCAGGTCCGGCGACTCCCGGGGGGAGTGGAGTCCCAGTCCGGCGTCGATCAGGGGGCTTGCCCCTCCCGACACGTAGAGCCGGCTCCCGTCGGGGGAGAGGGCGACGGCGAAGGCCCCCCCGTTGAGACGGTGGTCGGCCACGACCTGGAGGCTGGTGGTGTCGAGGACCTCGACCGAGGGCAGGAGGTGGTCGACGACGTAGAGCCGGCTCCCGTCGGGGGACAGGGCCAGGAAGACCGGCTCGAAGCCGACCGTGGGGCTGGCCAGGACCTGGTCGGTGGCGGTGTCGATGACGCTGACCCGGCCGGGGAACGAAGTTGGGGCCGGCGGGCTCCCGTCGGCCCCGGTCGTCGAGGTGTCGGTCCGGGCCAGCATGAGGGCGTTGCCGGCGATGTTGCTGTCGGCCACGTAGAGCCGGTGACCGTCCGGGCTGACCACCAGGTCGGTGGGCTGGAAGCCGACGGTGACGGTGGTCGTGACGGTGTCGGTGGCGGTCGAGATCACCTTGACGTTCCCGAGGAGCCCGTAGCCGGTGTCGGCCACGTAGACCGTCGACCCGTCGGGGGAGACGGCGATCCCGGTCGGGCCGCTCCCGACCGGGATGGTGGCCGTCTGGACCATCCGGTCGAGGTCGACCACCGAGACCGATCCGGCCGGGTTCCCCACCGTGGTGTCGCTCACGTAGGCCGTTCGGCCGTCGGGGGAGACGCCGACGTCGGTGGGTTGGCTCCCGACGGGGATGTCGTCGACCAGGGTCCCCCGGCTGATGACCTCCAGGGAGTCCTGGCCGGAGTCAACGACGAGGATCCGGCCGTCGGGGGTGGCGGCGATCCCGAGGCCGTGGTGGACGGGGGAGGGGTGGTCGGTGGGGGTGTCGACGTGGGTGCAGGACCCGAAGGAGAAGGAGAAGAGGGAGGCCAGGCTGAAGAAGCCGACGACCCCCCAGCTGATGGGTGCCCCCAAGGCGATGCCCCGTCGGAGCCCACCCCGCTCGAGCTCATCCGCCTGTTCCCTCGCCCACGCATCCGAGGCCACCGCCACCCTCCCCCTCCCGAAGAGCCGGCCGTCATACGGTCGTCATCTTCGTAACCGGATTGTTACATACCAACCTGGGAGGAGCCGGGGAATCGGGTGGGACGGGCCTGGGACTGCCCACCGTGGAAAGATGACGGTCCGTCAGGACGGTGCGAGCGGATCGGAGCAGCCATGGCCTTCAGGACCTCCCCGGTCGTCGCCGAGGACGAGTGGCTCCTCGACCTCCAGGTTGAGGGGGACGTCGCCCTCCTGACCCTGAACAACCCGGAGAAGCTCAACGCCTGGAGCTGGGAGGCCACCCGGCAGCTCGGGGCCCGGGCCAACCAGATCCGGTTCGACGAGCGGGTCCGGGTCGTCCTCCTCCAGGGGAACGGCCGGGCCTTCTGCGCCGGGATCGACCTCGGGATGCCCGAGGACCGGGTCACGGGTCGGTCCCCGGCCGAGAAGGCCAGGAACTACTACGAGGGGATCCGCTGGGCCCACGACCAGTTCCGGGCCTTCGCCGAGCTCCCCCAGCCCATCGTCTGCGCCGTCCAGGGCTACTGCCTCGGCTTCGGCTTCGAGCTGGCCCTCATGGCCGACATCCGGATCTGCGCCGAGGACGCCAAATTCGGCCTTCCCGAGGCCCAGGTCGGGGTCTCGATCGACGCCGGGGGGGATCTCCGCCTGGCCCACGAGGTGGGGACGGGCTGGGCCAAGCTCCTGGCCATGACCGGCCGCCGGATCGACGCGGCGGCGGCGGCCCGGCTCGGGATCGTCCAGGAGGTGACCTCCCTCGAGGACCTCGCCCCGACGGCCCGGGCCCTGGCCGCCGAGATCGCCGCCAACGCCCCCCTGGCCGTCCAGTCCATCAAGCGGACCATCGACGGCTTCGCCTTCCGGGGCTTCACCGAGGCCATCCGGTTCGAGGCCATGTCGGCCTCCATCGAGTTCGTCTCCGAGGACATGCCGGCCGGCTACGCGGCGAAGGCCAAGAAGCAGCAGGCCACCTTCGAGGGGAAGTAGCGATGGCCCTCCCCGAACCGCCGCCCCCGGGCAGCCTCATGCTCCCGGCCGGGACCTTCACGGGTTCGACGGTCGTCGTCACCGGCGGGGGGACCGGCCTGGGGAAGGCCATTGCCGTCGAGTTCGCCCGGCTCGGGGCCGACGTCGGGATCCTGTCCCGGTCCGAGGAGCACCGCCGGGCCGGGGTGGCCGCTGTCGAGGCTGTCGGGGGCCAGGCCGCCCAGGCCGCCGCCGACATCAGGAAGCCGGAGGAGATCTCGGCCGCCTTCGACGCCTTCGAGACCGAGCTCGGCCCGGTCCGGCTCCTCGTGAACAACGCCGCCGCCAACTTCCCCGTCCCGGCCGAGGACCTCTCGGCCAACGGCTGGCGGGCCGTGACCCAGATCGTTCTCGACGGGACCTTCTTCTGCTCCCAGGAGCTCTTCCGGCGGGCCACGGCGGCGGGGGAGCCCGGGGCGATCCTCAACATCCTGGCCACCCAGTCCTTCACCGGGGGGCCCGGGATGGCCCATTCCGCCGCGGCCAAGGCCGGGGTGGGGAACCTGACGAAGACCCTGGCCGTCGAGTGGGCCCCGGCCGGGATCAGGGTCAACGCCCTCGCCCCCGGGCTCTTCCCCCACGAGGACATGCGCCAGGACCTGAAGGACCTCCGTCCCGAGGGGGAGGACCTCGACGCCCGCCGTTCCCCGGCCGGCCGGCTGGGCCGGCTCCACGAGCTGGGCTGGGCCGCCAGCTGGCTCTGCTCCCCCTATGCCTCCTTCGTCACCGGCCACACCCTCGTCGTCGACGGGGCCAACTGGCTCCGCCGCCACTTCGTCATGCCCGAGTTCGAGCCCGTCCGGGACCAGATCGCCGCCGTCCTCCCCCCGACCTGATCCGGAGTCGCCCGCCCTCTCCATCACGGTCCTCGGCCTCTGGTTCCTCGTGGTCCAGACCCGGCACCGGGAGTGGGCCGGGAGCAGTCACCACCGGCGGCGGGCCTCGGTCGTCTCCCTCCAGTTCGCCCTCCCCGGGCTCATGAGCTTCCTCTCCCTGGCCTCGAAGGGGCGGCGGCACTCGATGGCGGACCGGGTGGGGGCCGGAGTGGCCGCGGCCCTCTTCAGCGTCGTCGGGGCGGTCGCCGTCGTCCCCTCCCTCCTCCACGACGCCGGGATGCGGGTCAAGCCCCTCCAGGTGGAGGCCACCCTCCTGACCCTCCTCGTCTTCGTGGGGCTGGCCGTGGGCTGGATGCTCCTCTTCGAGGAGATGGAGGGGGAGGGGACCGGGGAGCCGGCCTGACCGGCCCCGGTCCCTGGGGTCAGGCTTCGGCCCCGTCCTCCGCCCCGTCGGGGGTTCCCGCCACCGGGGTGTCGAGGTCCCAGCCCTCGTGGTCGGCCTCCCGGGCCAGCCTCCGTGGGGTGGGGCCCTCCCGGCCGTCGGGGTCGTCGATCCCCCCGTCGAGGAGGACGATGTCCTCGGGGTCGTCGAATTCGGCCCCGGCCTCCTCGAGCTCCCGCTCGTCGAGCTGGAGGGAGGGCTCGAGGGAGGGATCGAGCTCGAGGGCCTCGAGGAAGTCGGGGTCGATCCGGGAGGACTCGGCCAGGGCCTCGTCCCCCTGCTCGAAGGTCTCGGTGCCCTGGGGCTCGTCGGGGGAGTGATCCTCGGTCATGGCCCCCATCATGGCGCCCGGGGGTCTCCGGGGGTAGGGGAGGAAGACCACGGCCGACCGTCCGCCGCCGGAGCCGGTGAGGTCGTAGGCTGCGGGCGGCTCGCCCCGGGGGCGGCCGGCGATCGAGGGGGTCGGACGGAGTGGGGGGAAGGCGTTGACGGAGCCGGAGACAGAGGCGGTCCCGACGGGGCCCGGGGGAGAGCCTCTGAACGCCATGCGGCTGGGGAGCCTGGTCGGGCTGACGGTGGGGTTCGTCGCCCCCCGGGCCAACCTGGCCGTCTCGGGGGTCCTCCTCACCCTTCTCGTCACCCACCGGAGCTCGGGGGCGGTGGCCATCACCCTGGCCCTGACGGCCAACCGGATCGTGGGCTGGCTGGCCTACCCCCTCCTGGGCCGGTTGAGCGACCGGACCCGGTTCGCGTCCGGCCGGCGGGTCCCCTACCTTTCAGCCGGGCTGGCCCTCATGGGGGTCTGTACCTGGGCCTACACCATGGTGGGGGGCTACTGGCCCCTGGTGGGGCTGATCCTGGTGGTGAAGACGGCCAGCGTGATCTTCCAGCTGAACAACATCGCCGCCATTCCCGAGACCTTCGGGAAGAGCCGGACCCTGAAGGCGGTCCTCGCCATCACCATCCTCGGGATCGGCGTCAGCTTCGTGATCAAGGTCACGGCCATCTCGACCTGGAAGACGAATGTCCCCTCGACCTACAACCTCCCCTTCCGGCTCGCCGCCCTCATCATGGTCATCGCCGCCGTGATGGTGGTCCTCCTGGTCCGGGAGGCCCCGGCGGTGCAGGAGCTGGTCGAGGCGGACCGGGCCGAGGCCCCCCGGCCCTTCCGGGAGGAGTGGGCCAGGATCCGGGCCGTCCCGAACGCCAAGGTCCTCCTCTGGGGGATCTTCCTCTTCTGGTCGGGGATCTCGGCCACGAGCTACCTGGCCATCGTCTACTTCCAGCAGGTCCAGCACGCCGGGGCCGGGATCCAGACGCTGGCGGGCTGGATCACCGGGGTCCCCTCCATCCTGTTCGGCCTGCCCGTCGGGCTCCTCATCAGCCGGGTCTTCTCCCGGAAGGCGGTGGCCGTGGCCACCCCGATCATCGGGTCGGGGTTCCTCGTCGTCCAGTACTTCTCGACCCACTTCTGGCAGTCCGTCGTCCTGGCCATCGTCGGGTCCCCCCTCTTCTGCGCCTTCGTCTTCTCGACCCTGACGATGCTCCTCCAGCTCCTCCCGACCGAGGGGGGGATGGGGGAGATCCTCGGGAAGCTGGTGGCCCCCTTCAGCGTGACGGCCCTCCTCTTCTCCTTCCTGGCCGCCTGGGCCGTCGACCTCACCCACAACTACCGGGTCATCTGGCTCTTCCCCGCCGCCGTCTACCTGGTGAACGGACTGGTCATGACCGGGCTGAAGGTCCCGGAGTGGTCCCGGCGGGTCCCCCCGGCGGGGGAGCTCCTGGAGCGGATCGGGGACAGCATCCTCGACCAGACCTTCCGCCGGGACAACTCCCTCCTCGGTGGGGTCATCACGGCCGAGGACGCCGACGCCACCTCCTGGTTCGTGACGGCCCGGACCATCCTCGGAGACCCCTACGCCCCCCCGGGGCCTCCCATCGACGAGGACGACGTCGAGGATCCGGTCTGGGCCATGCCCGGTCCCGCCCTCCCCGGGGACTCGGGGGAGTCCGGGGCGGTCGAGGGGTCCGAGCCCGGAGAGGGCGGGTGAGGCGGAGTGGGGTCCTCCTGGCCGCCATGCTCACGGCCGGGCTCCTGGCCGGCTGCTCCTCACCCGGGGCGCCCACCCCGGTGGGGTCGGGGGCCCCCGTCCTCCCCTACCTCCACGTCGTCATCCCTCCCGCCTCCGCCCCCGACCGGACCCCCTACCTGGCCGACCCGGCCGGCCGGGAGGTCATCCTCCGGGGGGTCGCCGCCGTGGGAATGCAGGACGTGGCCTACCCCGACGCCAACGGGGGGCCGGCCATCTTCCCGGTCGACCCCGCCGCCTACGCCGGGACCTGCCCGACGGCCTCCCCCCTCATCCCCCAGCCCCCCCTCTGCGAGGTGGAGGCCGCCAAGGCGGAGTTCTCCCAGTCGACGGCCCCGGGGAGCGGGGACGACTTCGCCCAGATGCGCCAGCTCGGCTTCGACGTCGTCCGGCTCGTCCTCAACTGGTCCCAGCTGGAGCCGACCCCGGGGACCTACGCCCCGACCTACCTGAGCCGGGTGGCCCAGGTGGTGGGCTGGGCCAGGCAACAGGGGATCTACGTCATCCTCGACATGCACCAGGACCAGTACTCCCGGTTCATCCTCCCCGCTCCGGCCGGGACCACCCCGGCCGGATGCAGCCCCTCGGGAGGGTCGGACGGGGCCCCGGCCTGGGCCGTCTTCACCGACGGGAAGCCCGCCTGTGCCTTCGAGGGCCAGGCCGCCCTCAACCCGGCCTCCTCGGCCGCCTTCTCCGAGTTCTGGCACAACCACCCCGTGGCCGGGAACCTGGGCTCCTCCCCGGGACCGGGCCTCCAGGACCACTACATCGGGGCCCTCACCGCCCTGGCCGACCGGTTCACCGGGGACCCCACCGTCCTCGGCTACGAGATCATGAACGAGCCCCAGCCCGGTTCGCTCGCCTATCCCCCCCTCACCGACGTCTACCAGGCCTCGGCCCAGGACCTCTACCCCTTCTACAAGCGGGTCACCGAGGCCCTCACCGGGGTCCGTGACGGCATGGCCACCTGCACCTCGACCGTCGTCTACGCCTCGGGGACCTGCGCCTATCCCCAGGAGGCCAACGTCTCCCAGCAGGCCGTCTTCTACGAGCCCATGGCCGACCGGAACCTCACCGACTTCTCCATCGAGGTCAGCGCCCCCTTCAGCTCCTACCCCAACCTCGTCTACGCCCCCCACGTCTACACCCATGCCTTCACCGCCGACTCCTTCATGGGCTACACCGCCCAGAACAGCCCCTACCCCCCCTCCTACGACTTCGGCTACCAGACGGCCATGGCCGAAGCCCAGGCCATGCACTCCGCCGTCCTCACCACCGAGTTCGGGGACAACTCCGGGAGCGACGCAGACGTCCTGGCCGGGGAGACGGCGGCCCAGGACGCCACCCAGACCGGCTCGACCGTCTGGGCCTGGAAGGGCCTCTCGGGAGTGGCCGGGGACTGCTGGTGCGTCCGCGGGCTGACGACCAGCTACCGGACCACCTCGGACGGGACCCCCGGCTCCGGGGACCCCCGGACCGTGCCCGGCCCCGACAACCTCATCCCCAGCCGCCAGAGCCTCCTGGCCCGGATCGAGCCCCGGGCCGTCGTGGGTGAGATCGTCGGCTACGTCTACGACCCCACGGTCCGGACCTTCGTCCTCGAGGCGAAGCTTCCCGCCGGGTTCAAGACGGTGGCGACCGGTGACCACGGGGCGGAGACGCTGGTGTACATCCCGCCGGGTGTCCCCGGGACGGTCTCGGTCTCCGGCCAGGCCAAGGTCGACACCGTGGTGACCGAGCCCGACGGGAGCCGGCTCGCCTCCATCGCCCCCCAGGCCGATCCCACCCCGAACCTGTACTCGCTCAGGGCCGTCGACTACACGGTCACCGTCGGGAACGTGGCCGTCCCGAGCCAGCCCCTGACCCCCCTGAAGCCCATCGGCGAGCTCCAGGCCCGGGCTGCGGTCACCACCGCCCTGGCCGACGCGGCGGCCTCCACCGATCCCGCCATCAAGGCCAAGGCGGCCCTGGCCGGGGCCCTGGCCGGCTTCATCTTCGGGCCCTCCGACCCCAACGCCGCCGCCGGCACCACCACCACGACGACCCCGGGCTGACCGGGGACCCCGCGAAGGAGCCCCCCGGTCATGCCCAGCCCAGAGCTGCAGTCGGTGGCCGAATTCCTCCGGGGGGCGAACCTCTTCGGCCCGGAGGTGACCGTGGGCGAGCAGCGGGCCAACTGGGAGCTCGGGGCCTCGATGACCCCCGTCCCCGACGATGTCGACGTCACCCCGGTCGAGGTCGGTGGGGTGGCGGGGGAGTGGGTGACCGCCCCCGGGTCCGACCCCGACCGGGTCCTCCTCCACCTCCACGGCGGGGGCTACGTCATCGGGGGGCCGGCCACCCACCGGGAGGTCATGGCCCGGATCTCGGCCGCGGCCGGCGCCCGGGTCCTCCTCCTCGACTACCGGCTCGCCCCCGAGCACCCCCACCCCGCCGCCCTCGAGGACGCCCTGGCCGCCTACCGGGCCCTGATCGGGGAGGAGGGGGTCGATCCCCGCCGGACCGCCCTCACCGGGGACTCCGCCGGCGGGGGCCTCGCCGTCGCCACCGCCCTGGCCCTCCACCGGGCCGGGGACCGGCTCCCCGCCGCCCTCGTGGCCGTCTCCCCCTGGGTCGACCTGACCTGCAGGGCCCGGAGCATCGAGGCCCGGGCCCCCCTCGACCCCGTCCTCAGCCCCGGCTGGCTCCGGACCATGGCCGACCACTACCTGGCCGGGGTTCCGGCCGAGACCCCCACCGCCTCACCCCTCCTCGACGACCTCCGGGGCCTCCCCCCACTCCTCGTCCTGGTCGGCTCGGCCGAGATCCTCCACGACGACGCCATCGGCCTCTTCGAGAAGGCCGCCGCCTCCGACGTCGACTCCGAGCTCGAGGTCTTCCCCGACTGCATCCACCTCTGGATGCAGCTCGCCCCCAGCTCTCCCGAGGCCGCCGCCGGGGTGGCCCACCTCGGCTCCTACCTCAGGAGCCGGCTGGGCTGAGATTTCCCCGCACGGTTCGCCTCCCCCCGCCGTTGCCCTGTGCAAGAGGGAATCGCTTCGGGGGGGGACCGGAGACCAGCGCCATGGACGATCACTGCGAGGGGGACCTGATCCTCCACCGGGACGGGACGGTGGCGCTCTGCACCCTCGAGCTCTTCTCCTTCGAGTGCGCCGAGCGGACCGTCGAGCACCACCTGGCCACGGTCCTCTGCACCGAGGCCCTGGGATGTCCCTGCCCCTGCTGCGACCCCCTCGGGCCGATGGCCCCGGAGCGGAGCGCCTGGACGAACTGAGGTACCGGACCGTCAGGGAACGGGGACGGGGTCCTCGGACTGCTCCCGGAGGGCGGCGATCATGTCGTTGACCTCGTCGGCGCTGTACATGTGGCGGTCGACGCTGCCCCCGAGCCAGGTCTCCACCGCGGCCCGGACATCGCCGTCCACGTGGTCGTGGACCTCGAGGAGGCGGTTCTGGATGGTGCTCGGGCGGAGCATCGTCTGCCCGTCGATCTCCAGCTCCCAGTCGTCGAGCACGGTCGCCAGGCTCATGTTGCCGCTTCCTCCTCGATCGGTCCCTCCCCGGCGGCGCCGGGATGGAAAACCCTCTGGTCCTTACCAACACCGCCAGGGGGGTTCCTCTTCCAGCGTCGCGCATAATTGAGCCCAATGTGTGGTCAGAGGGCTGCGGGGGGTGCCGGAGGGGCGGGGGAGGAACGGGGGGCGTAGAGTCGATCGGGTAGCCGAACAGGAAGAAGGGGAGGGTCTCATGGAGGTCCGGGACAAGCTCTACATCAACGGGGCCTGGGTGCCCTCGACCGGCCAGGGAACCCTGGAGGTCGTGAACTCGACCACCGAGGAGGTCATGGGGACCGTCCCCGAGGGGACCCCCGAGGACGTCGACGCCGCCGCCAGGGCCGCCGCCGCCGCCTTCGGGGACTGGTCCGCCACCTCGGTCGAGGAGCGCTCGAAGCTCCTGGGCCGGGTCCAGGAGGCCCTGGCCGCCCGGATGGACGAGATCGCCACCCTCATCTCCCGGGAGGTCGGCATGCCGATGACCCTCTCCGGGATGATCCAGGTCGGGCTCCCCCTCATGAGCTTCGCCACCAACGCCGCCCAGGTCCTCGAGTTCCCCTTCGAGGAGGAGGTCGGGAACTCCCTCATCGTCCGGGAGCCCGTCGGGGTCGTCGGGGCCATCACCCCCTGGAACTACCCCCTCCACCAGATCTGCGCCAAGGTGGCCCCCGCCCTCGCCGCCGGCTGCACCGTCGTCCTGAAGCCGAGTGAGGTTGCCCCCCTCAACGCCTTCATCCTGGCCGAGGTCTTCGACGAGGTCGGACTCCCCCCGGGGGTCTTCAACCTCGTCACCGGGGTCGGCCCCGTCGTCGGCGAGGCCATCGCCTCCCACCCCCTCGTCGACTTCGTCTCCTTCACCGGCTCCACCCGGGCCGGGAAGCGGGTCATGGCCCTGGCGGCCGAGTCGGTCAAGCGGGTCGCCCTCGAGCTGGGGGGGAAGTCCGCCAACGTCATCCTCGAGGACGCCGACTTCGTCAAGGCCATCCCCGCCGGGGTCTCGGCCTGCTATCTCAACTCCGGCCAGACCTGCTCGGCGCTGACCCGGATGCTCGTCCCCCGGTCCCGCCTGGCCGAGGCCGAGGCCCTGGCCGTCACCGCGGCCGAGGCCTTCACCCCGGGTGACCCCTTCGAGGCCACCAGCCGGCTCGGGCCCCTCGTCTCCAAGGCCCAGCAGGACCGGGTCCGCAGCTACATCGCCAAGGGGATCGAGGAGGGGGCCAAGCTCCTCACCGGCGGGGCCGAGGCCCCCGAGGGCCTCGAGACGGGCTTCTTCGTCTCCCCGACCGTCTTCTCCGAGGTGACCAACGACATGACGATCGCCCGGGAGGAGATCTTCGGGCCGGTCCTCTCCATCATCCCCTACGACACCGAGGAGGAGGCCGTCGCCATCGCCAACGACACCCCCTACGGCCTCTCCGGGGGGGTCTGGGCCGGGACCCAGGAGCACGCCGAGGCCGTGGCCCGGAGGCTCCGGACCGGCCAGGTCGAGGTGAACGGGGGGAGCTTCAACCCCCTGGCCCCCTTCGGCGGCTACAAGCAGTCCGGGATCGGCCGGGAGCTCGGGAAGTACGGCCTCGAGGAGTTCCTCGAGGTGAAGGCCATGCAGCGCTGAGCGTTCCTCCTACCAGAGTAGGAGGATGGTAGGATGACTTCATGGCTCCGAAACGGAAGGTCTCCCTGACCCTCGACGCCGACATCGTCGACGAGCTCGAGGAATTCCCCGACATGGCCCTCTCGGCCCAGGTCAACGAGGCGCTCCGGACCGAGATCGCCCGGCGCCGGCGGCGCCGGGCCCTCCGGGCCCTCCTCGACGACCTGGCCGCCGAGCACGGACCCCTCACCGAGGAGGACGAGCCCGAGATCGCCCGTTACGGGCGGATCCTCAACGGCTCGTGATCGTCTCCCTGGACAGCGAGGCCCTCAACGCCCTCAGCGGTCCCGACTCACCGGCCATGCGCCGGGTCTGGCGGGCCATGGATGCGGCCGAACGCGACGGCCATGACGTGGCGGTGGCGACGGTGGTTCTGGCCGAGCTCAGCCGGGGTCGCTCCCGGACGCAGGCCGTGGACGCCCTCCTGGCCCGGCACCGGGACGGGATTACCTGCCGGGACACCGACCGACGCCTGGCCCGGATGGTGGGTGGGGTCCTCGAGGCGGCCGGTTCCGGGTCGGAGGACATGGTGGACGCCCACGTGGTGGCCGTCGCCGTCGAGGCCGGCGGCGGGGTCATCCTCAGTCAGGACCGGGCCGATCTGGAGCGGCTGGCCGCCCCCTACCGGACCGTCGTTGTCGAGGGTCTGGACTGAGTCACGCCAAGAGCCGGGCGTCCCTCCGGAAGAGGTGGGGCTGAGTAGCGTGGCAACCGGAACACCGGAGAGCGGGAGGTCGTCATGGTCCGAGGCAGGCTCGTCCTGGCATCGTTGGTGGCTTCGGCCGCCCTCCTGACGTCGTCCGGGGTCGGACCGGCATCGGCCAACCCTTCGCCGGGGGGGACCTACCTGGCCGTCGTCCCCAGCCAGTCCAACGGCCAGTGGGCCTTCCTCCAGGGGGTGGCCTGCGGGGCTCCGACGAACTGCTTCGCCGTGGGCTACACCCGGGTCGGCCTGGGCAACTGGTACGACGTCATCGAACAGGAGACCCCCACGGGCTGGATCCTCGTCACCGACCAGGGGCCCCGGCCACCGGGAACGACCTCGATGCTCCTGAACGGGGTCACCTGTGTCTCCAGCTCGGACTGCATCGCCGTGGGCGCCACCGGCTCCGTCGACAGCCAGAACACCCCCATCCCCACGGCCGCCTACATCACCCGCTGGACCGGCTCCTCCTGGAACGCCATGACCGCAGTGACCCCCGGCGGGGCCGTCGGCGCCGAGTTGAACGAGGTCTCCTGCAGCTCGGCCGGCTCCTGCCTGGCCGTGGGGGAGAGCTGGACCGGCAGTGCCAACTCCCCCCTGGCCGAGTCCTGGAACGGCAGCACCTGGTCGATCATCGCCAATCCCACCACACCCGACAACGGCTTCTTGGCCGTCTCCTGCCCGGTGGCGGGGGAGTGCTGGACGGTCATGAACAACGGGGTCACCAACCAGGACAACGCCGTCGAGGAGTGGAACGGCTCGACCTGGACCTCGGCCGGCAGCGTGACCATCGGGGGCGCGGCCGTCCTCATCCTGAACGACCTCAAGTGCGGTTCCGCCTCGACCTGCGTCCTGGTCGGCTACCAGAACCCCGGGGACCTGGAACGGGCCGTCTCGGTCGAGCTGACCGGGGCCGCCGTCCCCGCCACCGCCGTCCTCTCCGCCCCCACCGTCCTCCCCAACGCCGATGTCAACCAGTGGAACGACCTCTTCTCGGTGGCCTGTGTCGCCGCCGACGACTGCTGGGCGGCGGGGGGGACCGTGGAGCGGGGCGGCCCCACCGAGCAGAGCCTGGCCGCCCACTGGAACGGGACGGCCTGGACGACGGGGCCGAGCCAGAGCGTGGCCTCCTCGGAGCTGGCCGGGGTGGCCTGCCCGGCCGCGGGCCAGTGCGTCCTCGCCGGGACCTCCATCGGGTCCGGGAACGTCGACCCCCTGATCGAGACCACCGCCCCCGTCCTCACCCCCCAGGGGGCGGGGACCTGGATGGTGGCCTCGGACGGGGGGATCTTCGCCTTCGGGACGGCCCCCTTCCACGGATCGATGGGCGGCCGGACCCTCAACCGGCCCATCGTTTCGATGGCCGGGGACCCGGCCACCGGGGGCTACTGGGAGGTGGCCTCCGACGGGGGGATCTTCGCCTTCGACGCCCCCTTCTTCGGATCGATGGGCGGCCAGACCCTCAACCGGCCCATCGTGGGGATGGCCGCCACCCCCGACGGCGGGGGCTACTGGGAGGTGGCCTCCGACGGGGGGATCTTCGCCTTCGGGGACGCCGCCTTCGACGGCTCGATGGGAGGCCAGCCCCTGAACGCCCCGGTGGTGGCCATCCTGCCCACCGCCGACGGCCACGGCTACCGGCTGGTGGCCTCCGACGGGGGGATCTTCTCCTTCGGGAACGCCCCCTTCGCCGGGTCGATGGGCGGCCGACCCCTCAACCGGCCCATCGTGGGGATGGCCCTCGACACCGCCACCGGGGGCTACTGGGAGGTGGCCTCCGACGGGGGGATCTTCGCCTTCGGCGCCCCCTTCGAGGGCTCGATGGGCGGCCACTACCTGGCCCAGCCCATCGTTTCGATGGCCTACGACCCGGCCACGGGGGGCTACTGGCAGGTGGCCTCCGACGGGGGAATCTTCGCCTTCAACGCCCCCTTCCAGGGCTCGATGGGGGGCCACTACCTGGCCAGCCCCATCGTCGGGATCGCCACCTGAAGGTCCCGCCTCAGTTCGCCGGCCGACGCCCGGCCAGCAGGGCCATTCCCCGCCACCGCCAGAGGCAGTCGACGTCGGCCAGCCCGGCTTGGCGCATCCAGCCCAGCTGGGTCTCGACGTCGACGGGCCGGTCCTCGGCGTCGTCGGCCTCCCGGCCGATGGCGGCCAGGAACTCCCGGTGGAGGGCCCCGGTGGCCGAGGCCACGATCTCCAGGTTGGCGAAGACCCCCCCGGGCCGGAGCTGACCGGCCACCTCGGCGGTGAGCGTCGCCTTCCGGGCGTCGACGAGATGGTGGATGGCGAACCCCGACACGATCACGTCGAAGGCCCCCAGGAGGCTCAGGTCCTCGGCCAGGTCCCAGGCCGCCACCGTGACCCGGTCGTCGGCGGCGAACCGCTCCCGGGCCCGGTCCAGCATCGGCAGGGAGTTGTCGACGGCCACGGCCCGGACGACGGTGGGCCGGGCCGCCAGGACCAGGCTGGTGAGCCGGCCGTCCCCGCAGCCCAGGTCGAGCGCGGACCGGGGCTCGGCCGGGAGGATCTCCCGGAGGACCTCCTCCCCGGCCAGCCGGGGCTTCAGCCCCTCGACCCGTCCCAGATACCAGTCGACGTGTCCGGGGTGGTCCCAGCCGGCGCCGTGGTCGTGCTGGCCGGGGGCGTGGTCCACCGGACCATTCTGGCCCCGGACCCCTCCGGGCGCACGGCTGACGGTCCGGGATCACATCACAACGACGGTGACCACCGGTGACATGCTCAACCTCACCGTTGGAGCTGCCGAAGTGAGCGGGGACGAGGTCAGGGCCGGCCTTCTGGAGGCGGCCATGGGTCCGGGCCATCCGGCTGGGGGAGACCTTCAGCGTGGCCATGCTCGACCTCGACGACTTCAAGCGGTACAACGACCGCTTCGGTCACCTGGCCGGGGACCGGCTCCTGCGGACCATGTCGGCGGCCATGGCCCAGCGGATCCGGGGCCAGGACCTGATGGCCCGGTACGGGGGAGAGGAGTTCTGCGTGGTCCTCCGGGACACCGACCTGGACGGTGCCCTCCAGGTCATCGAGGCCGTCAAGGAGCTGGCCCGGACTGTCCCGGCCCACCGGGCCGTCTCCCTCTCCGCCGGGGTGGCGGCCTGGGACGGCGAGGAGGAGCCCGAGGCCCTCGTCCGGCGGGCCGACGAGGCCCTCTACCGGGCCAAGACGGCGGGCCGAAACCGGGTGGTCGGGGCGGTGCCCGCCGCGGCCTGAGCCGGCCGGAGTCCCGGCCCATGAACCGACGTAGGACGGAGAAGAACACCAGGTTGACCACGGTGATCACCGCCAAGATCGTGAAGACGATCTGGGAGAAGCCGGGTGGCGCGCCTCCTCCTTCACGAACCGGGCATCGACCCCGCCACCCGAGTAGCGGGGCTGCTCGTGGTCCTCTACGCCCAACCCCTGACCAAGATCGTCCGGCTCCGAACCGACCAAATCCACACCCGGGACGGACACACCGAGCTCCTCATCGGGACCAGCCCCATCCGCCTCCCAGCACCCCTCGACCACCATGTCGCAGCCCTCACCGAACACCGCCGCGCTCGGACCGTCTCCCAAATCAGCGGCGACGACGAATGGCTTTTCCCGGGCGCCATGGCCGGCAGACCCGACCCCTGCACGCCACCAGCCTCGGGACCCGTCTCTTCGCCCTCGACGTCCCCACCCACAGCCACCGCCAAGCCGCCCTGGCCCACCTCGCCGCCACCATGCCTGCTGCCATCGTCGCTGACCTCCTCAACGTCAGCATTCGCACCGCCACCCGCTGGGCCGCCATCACCGGCCGACCGTGGGCTGACTACACCGCCTACCGATGACCCGTCAGGACGGCTGGGGTGTAGCGGCCAAGGACAGAAGCATGACTCGGGCGGTCTGCGGCGCGGGTGGCCAGCCGGACGGTTCCGCTGGGGTTGAACGCTGAACGCCAGACGCGGTCGGCGCGGGCCGAATGGGCAATCGGGCAGGCCAAGCCGGTCGACCACTGCAGCGAGGAGCTCGGGCTCGCGGCTGTCGAAGGCCGCCGCCACGCTCGGGAGCCGGGGTGGTGCACCGGGCGCTCAACGACTGCGCCCGGGCGGATCGACGAACTCAACCCGGGAGCTTCCCCCAGCCCCCGCCTCGAATCGGCGTGGCTGATGGTCTGCCGCCGGGTCGACCCGGCCCGGTCGTCAGGGATCCGCCCCGTCACATTCAGGCCGGTCGTTCGTTTGGACCTGTGTAGGAATCAATGGCCAACCGTGTTCTCGTTGACAGCGATGCACGTCGGTGCCAACGTTGGACTCGGTCCCGGGAAGAGCGGAAGGGGTCCACGTGTCTTCAAATGGCAGGCCCAGACCAGCTCGCACGTGGATGCGTGGCATTCCAGGGTTGCAAGTGGCTCCCCTCGTTGCACTGGCCGCAGGTGGAATCGCGCTCGTGACAATCTCACAGATCCCGGCGACTGCGGCCGGTCACCGGCCTCTGTCGAGCACTGAGGTCACAACATCGCTGTCGACGCCCGGCATCGCTTCGACGACAGCGCCGACAGTCCATCAGGCCTTGCCGGCGCCGAGTTCCGTCTCCACCGCCCTCCCACCTGCCGTCTCACCCACAACGAGCACGACGTCAGCTCGGCCGGCGAGTTCGACGGCGACAACAACCTTGCCCAGACCGACCACCTCGACTGTGCCCGGACCGGCCACGTCGCCAACGACTACGAGCGGCTTCAACGGTCCGATTCCTTCGGTCCCCACCATCTTTTATCCCGGATCCGACTTCGGCCCAGGCCAGCCCGCTCCGGGCCCGACATCAGGGGGCACGAGTTACGTTGGATCCCCTTCAGCGACCACGCCGCCCGCAGCGACAACGACTACTACGGCTCCGTAGCCACCGAGACAAATCCTGAGACCCGGCACGGACGGCGTCAGGCCCCGAAGGGTGGGGCCCCCACCTTGGACTCGTAGCCGGGGAGGGGGGCCCGGTAGAGGCAACCGTCGCAGTTCATGGTGACGGTCCCTCCCCGGGCCTCGTCGTAGCGGTCCCAGACGAGGTCGACGATGGCGGGGTCGGCTCCGAGGAGGGGGGCTACGGTGACGGTCGTCCCGGGGTGGCCGGCCTCCCAGGCCGCGGCGGCGTCGACGATCCGGTCGGGGAGGACCCCGGCGAAGAGGAAGTAGGGGATGACGGTGACGGTCCGGGCCCCCAGGGTGGCGCAGCGGTCGAGGGCGGTGACGAGGTCGGGCTCGGCCAGCGACCAGAAGGCCGGCTCGACCAGGCCCAGGGCCGCGTCGGGCTTCCCCCCGGTGCCGAGTCCCCGGTGGTCGGCCAGGAGCCGGGCCACCTTGGCCAGGTCCCCGTTGGCGTCGGGGTCGGACGATCCCCGGGAGATGAGGACGACGGCGTCGGCCCGGTCGGCCCCGGCCCGCCGGGCCCGGTCCTCGGCGGCGGCCAGGACGGCGGGGTGGAGGCCGAGCTCCCGGGCGTAGGCGGTGTCGAGACCGGGGTGGCGGTGGCGGGCCTTTCCGAGGGCGGCGGGGCCGTCGTCCTTCAGGTGGCCGGCGGCCAGGAGGACGAGGGGGACGGCCACCACCGAGGTGGCCCCGGCTCCCACGAGGAGGTCGAGGCCGGCGTCGAGGTCGGGCTGGGCGAACTCGATGAGCCCGGAGCCGACGGGGGTGTCGGGCCGGACGGCGGCGACGGCCTCGACGAAGGCCCGGAACTGGGCCACCCCGGTGGCCGACCGGGTGCCGTGGCCGATGAGGAAGAGCGCCGGGGGGGTTTCCATCAGGCCCCGTCCCGGGCCAGCCGGGCCAGGGCGTTGACGACCCCGCAGGCGGCGGCCGAGCCCCCCTTCTCCCCGATGTTGCTCACCGCGGCCAGGCCGGTCCGGGCCGCCAGCTCCCGGAGGTGGGCCTTCGACTCGGCCGCCCCCACGAACCCGACCGGCATCCCCACCACCAGGGCGGGTCGGAAGGTGCCCCCCTCCACCAGGGTCAGGACCTCCTCCAGGGCGGTGGGGGCGCAGCCCACCACCACCAGGGCCCCCTCGGGATGCTCGGCGGCGGCGGCCCGGACGGCCATCGCACTCCGGGTGGGGAATCCCCCCGGTCCGGCGACGGCCCCGGCCAGCCAGGTCCGGGCCCGGAGGCCGGTCAGCCCGGCCCGGACCATCTCGACGTCGCAGACGACCGGGGCCCCCCGTCGGAGGGCCTCGACCCCGGCGGCCACGTCGGACTCGCCGAGGACCATGGAGCCGGCGAAGTCGAGGTCGGCGGTGGCGTGGACGACCCGGGCCACGACGGCCCGGGGCCCGGCCGGGAGGTGGCCGAGGTCGACCCGGCCGGCCAGGATGGCGAAGCTCTCCGCCTCGATGGGGTGGACGGTCACCGGGCCACCTCCCTGATGGCCCCCCGGGGGCAGATCTCGACGCAGTCGAGGCAGGCCGTGCAGCGGCTGTCGATCACCCGGGGCCGGAGCGGGGCCACCCGGAGGGCGCCGGTCGGGCAGGTGGCCAGGCAGGCCCCGCAGGCCGTGCAGCGGTCGTCGATCAGGACGGTGGTCATGCCTTGTAGCCCCGGGGGGTGACCATCCGGCCGTTTCGGAGGGTGGTGGTGGTGTTCCCGACGATCACGCAGCTGGTCATGGTGACCTCGGCGCCGTCCAGCCGGTCCAGGGTGGTGAGGACGACCCGGCGGGCGGCCCGGGCCGCGTCGGTGACGATCCCGACCGGGGTGGCGGGGGGGCGGTGGAGGAGGAGGATCTCGGCGGCCCGGCCCAGCTGCCAGCGGCGGCGCTCGGAGCGGGGGTTGTAGAAGACGACGACGAGATCGGCGGCGGCGGCCGCCTCCACCCGCCGTTCGATGACCTCCCAGGGGGTGAGGAGGTCGGAGAGGCTGATGACGGCGTGGTCGTGGCCGAGGGGGGCACCGAGGGCGGCGGCCGAGGCCAGGGAGGCGGTCACCCCGGGGACGACCTCGACCTCGACGTCGAGGAATTCGGGTTCCCCGGCCAGGTCCAGGACGGGGGAGGCCATGGCGTAGATGCCGGCGTCCCCGGAGCAGACCATGGCCACCCGGCGGCCGGCGGCGGCCAGTTCGAGGGCGGTCCGGGCCCGGTCCAGCTCGGCCCCGAGGGGGGACCGGACCTGGTCCTGGCCGGGTCCGAGGAGGTCGCCGCACTGGGCCAGGTAGGCGTCGTAGCCCACGACGACCTCGCTGCGGTGGACGGCCCGCTCGGCGGCCGGGGTCCGGAGGGAGGCGTCCCCCGGTCCGAGGCCGACCACGGCCAGGGTGCCCCGGGGGCGGGCCCGGCGGGCCACGGCCACGGTGACGGCGGCCGACGCCGTCTTGGCCACCACCAATTCGGCTCCGGGTCCGGCGGCGAGAAGGGCGGCCGCCTCGGCCACGCTCGGGGTCCCGACGGCCCCGGCCACGACGGCGCTGGGATTGGGGACGGTGACGGCGGCCAGCTCGGCCGGGGTGAAGGTCCGGACCGGGAGGCCGGGGCCGACCATGGCGGGATGGTCCCCCCGGCGGTCCACGGTAGCCAGCTCGGACAGCGAGGCAGGGGCCAGCCCGGCCTCGGCCAGGACCCGGGTCAGGAGCCCGGTCGCTTCGGCGGCGGGGGCGTCGGAGGAGCTCCCCATCCCGACGACGAGGGAGGGGGGGTGGAGGAGGGCGACGCCGGGGGAGCCCACCGGGTCGCCGGCCCGGTCGGTGACGAGAACCGTCCGGGGGCCCGTCCCCTCGGCCAGGGCGGCCAGGGAGGGGGGGAGAGGCCAGCCGGCCGGGTTGGAGACCGTGACCGTCTCCCCGTCGAGGAGGGCCCGGGTCACCCCGGCCAGGTCACCGGCGGCGGTGAAGCCGGGGAGGAGGTCGAGGGGGGCGATGCCCCGGCTGTCGGTGGCGGTGGTGACGACGGCCTCGGCCCCGAGTGCTCCGGCCACCTCCACCGCCAGCCGGTTGGCCCCGGCGGCGTGGCCGCCGACGAGGGCGACGGCGAACCGTCCGGTGTCGTCGACGCAGACCACGGCGGGGTCCTCCCCTTTGGCGGCCAGGAGGGGGCCGACGATCCGGACGGCGGCCCCGACGGCGAGGAGGAGGACGAAGCCGTCGACGTCGGCCCAGCGGTCCCGGACGGTGTCGGCCACATCCCCGTGGTGGTGCTCGTAGGGGAGCCGGCCGGCCAGGGCCCGGCCGGCCTCGGTGACGGAGAGGGAAAGGATCCTCACCCCGATGCCCCGTCCCCGTCGGGGCCCCAGGCCAGGAAGACGGGGTTCTGGGCCGCCAGCCGCCAGCCGCCGTCGGGGAGCTTGGCCCCCCGGGCCAGGCCGATCTGGGCCAGGGCCCCGAGCCGCTCGGCCGCGGCCGCGGCCCGGTCGATCGCGGCGTAGGAGGCCACCACCCGGCCCCCGGGCCGGAGCCGCCGGAGGACGGCATCGAGGACCTCGAGGCCTCCACCCCCGAGGAAGACCCGGTCGGGGTCGGGGAGGGTGTCGAGGGCGCCGGGGGCCCGGCCCTGGACCACGTGGACCTGGGCCCCGAGGGCGGCGGCGTTGGCGGAGATCCGGCCGGCGTCCTCGGGGCGCTCCTCGATGGCGAAGACGGTGAGGCCGGGGCAGAGCCGGGAGCACTCGACAGCCACGCTCCCGCTGCCGGCCCCGACGTCCCAGAGGACCCCCCCGGCCGGGAGGGCGAGCTTCCCGAGGGCGACGGCCCGGACCTCGGCCTTCGTGACCATCCCGTCCCGGTGGAGGAACCGCTCGTCGGGAAGCCCCCAGGCCAGGGTCTTCCCGCCCGGCCCCCCGGCCCCGGCCGTAGCCGGCTCGTCGTCGTCGGCCCCGTCGCCCTGACCCCAGCCCACCGTCTGGAGACCCCCGGGGCCGACCAGGACGACGACCGAGAGGGGGTCGAACATGCCCCGGGAGAGGTCCTCCAGGGAGAGCTCGTTGACCTCCTCGTCGGCGCAGCCCAACCGGCTGCAAACGGCGACCAGGTCCATGGAGAGCCCGGCGTCGAGGAGGGCCCGGCCGATGACCTGGGGTGGGGTGTCGGGGGAGGTGAGGACGGCGGCCTTCCGGGCCAGCCGGACCGCGGCGATGGCGTCGGGGAGGGGGCGGCCGTGGGCGGAGACGACCACGGCGTCGTCCCAGGGGAGCCCGAGCCGGGCGAAGGCGACGGCGACGGAGGAGGGGGCGGGCAGGATCCGCAGGGTGCCCCGGTCGACGACCCGGAGGAGGGCCCGGACCACCCCGAAGAAGCCGGGGTCGCCGGAGGCCAGGACGCAGACCTGGGCGGCACCGTCGACGGCCCGGCCCGCCACCTGGTGGGCGAAGGCGTCGGCGTCCCCCCCGATGGCGGCGGTGGGGACGTGGCGGGCCCGGGCCTCCCGGCCGGCCGGGCTGTCGACCCAGTCCTCCCAGGCGGCCAGGTGACGCCGTCCCCCGGCCACGAGCTGGGCCCCGGCCAGGGCCCGGCGGGCGTCCTGCCCGATGGCGTCGAAGTCGTCGCCGAGGACCCCGATGACGGTGACCCGGCCCGGGCCGGGGCCGTCCCCCGGGGGGACCACGCTGAGCTGGACCCCCTCAGGCACGGGCCAGGACCTCCTCCCCTTCGAAGTCGACCATGACCACCTCGCAGGCGAAGGCGTCGGCGGCGTGGGCCAGGCAGTTGGCCCGGGCCAGCTGGCAGAGCCGCTCCAGGGGGGCCCGGAAGCCGGCCGCCTCGCAGACCTCGAGGAAGTGGCGGGCGGTGGTGGTGGCGGTGGCGGCCTCGACCACCTCGGGGGGTGCCCCCGTCTCGAGGGCCACCCGGGCCAGGAGGTCGGTGTCGACCTTGGACCGGTGGAAGTGGGTCATCATCACCCCGGCGGCCAGCTTGGCGATCTTCCCCACCATGGCCACGAGCACGACCCGGGTCATCCCGACGGTTCCGCACCGGCGGAGGGCGATGCCCGAGAAGTCCCCCACCTCGACGAAGGCGACGGGGTCGAGGTCGGGGAGGAGCCTGACAGCGCAGTCCTCGGAGCGGCTCCCGGTGCAGAGGACCATGGTCCGCTCCCCCTGGGCCCCGGCCACGTCGATCTGCTGGACGACGCTGGCCCGGTAGGAGGCGGTGGAGAAGGGCTTGACGATCCCGGTCGTCCCCAGGATCGAGATCCCCCCCAGGATCCCGAGGCGCTCGTTCGAGGTCTTGAGCGCCATGGCTTCCCCCCCGGGGACGGAGAAGGTGGCCACCACGGGCCGGTCGGTGACCTCGGCCACGGCGGCCAGGATCATCCGGCGGGGGACGGGGTTGATGGCCGGGGCCCCGACGGGGAGGCCGAGACCCGGCTTCGTGACCGTCCCGATCCCGCTCCCGGCCCGGAGCTCGCTGGGCCCCCCGTCGGCGGCCCAGGCCAGCTCGGCCGTCATCCGGGCCCCGTCGGTGCAGTCGGGGTCGTCCCCGGCGTCCTTCACCACCACGGCCCGGGCCCGGTCCCCTCCGGCCTCCACCGTGCCGTCCTCGACCGGGAAGGAGACCCGGCGGCCGGCGGGGAGACCGACCTCGACGACGTCGGGGACCCGGCCGGTGAGGAGGCCGGTGGCGGCGGCCTTGGCCGCGGCCGAGGCGCAGCTCCCGGTGGTGAAGCCCGTCCGGAGCCCGGTCCGGCGGGCGGCGACCTCGTCGGGGAGGTCGGGCTCGTAGGGGCCCGTCCCGGCCGGAGCGGTCACCGCTTGCGGGCCCGGGCGGCCCGAGCCAGGCGGCCCCCGGCGGGCCGGCCCTCGGTCGTCCCCGGGGTGGAGCGCTTCCGGAAGGTGTGGGCGAAGCCGGGGGAGTAGAGGTGGCTCCGGGGGGTCTCCCCCTCCGACCGGAGGAAGTCCCCGACGAGGACCAGGACGGTGAGGGTGGCCCCGCTCGTCCGCATGGCCCCGGCCAGCTCCCCGACGGTGGTGAGGACCATCCGCTCGTCGGGCCAGGAGGCCCGGATGACGATGGCGGCCGGGGTGTCGGGGCCGTAGGCCGAGGTGGGGCCGAGGAGCTCTCCCTGGAGGTCCTCGGGGTGGGCGGCCGAGAGGAAGACGGCCAGGGTGCAGCCCGTCGCCGCGTAGGCGGCGATGGTCTCGCCCGGGGGCATCGACGCCGAGGTCCGGTTGGCCAGCCGGGTGATGACGACGGACTGGGAGACGGTGGGGATGGTCAGCTCCCGGCCCACCAGGGCGGCGGCGGCGGCCAGGGAGGAGACCCCAGGGACGACCTCGTAGGGGCGGTCCTGGGCCTGGCACCAGTCGACCTGCTCCTGGACGGCCCCGTAGAGGGCGGGGTCCCCGGAGTGGAGCCGGACGATGGCCGCCTCCGGGTTGGCCCCGTAGACGGCCAGGACGTCCTCGAGGGTCATCGTCTTGGAGTCGTGGACGACGGCCTCGGGCCGGGCGTGGCCGAGGAGCTCCTCGGGGACGAGGGAGGAGGCCCAGATCACGATGTCGGCCCCACCGAGTCGGGCCGCCCCCCGGAGGGTGATGAGGTCGGCGGCCCCGGGGCCGGCCCCGACGAAGGAGATGGTTCCGGCCGTCACGGCTGGAGCCGGCGGGGGGCGGGGGGGACGATGACGGTGGCCAGGTAGGAGGCCGGCTCGCCGGCGGCCTCGGCCACGGGCCGGAGCGTCTGGCCGGGAAGGCCGAGGAGCTCGCCCACGACGGCACCCTCGAGCCGGTCCTGGTCGGCCAGGAGGGCGGCGATCTCGGGGAGGTGCCGTCCCCCCTTGTAGACGACGACGGCCCGGCTGGGGTCGCTCAGGGCCTCCTTGACGGGGGCGGTCCCGTCCAGGGCGGTGACGAGGGCCAGGGTCTCGGTCCCGTCCAGGAGGACGGTCCCGGTGGCCGAGGCCAGGGCCTGGAAGGCGCAGATCCCGGGGAGCGTCTCCACCCGGGTCCCGGGCCGGCGGTCGAGGAGGGTGGCGGCCACCGAGGGGAAGGTGGAGTAGACGTTCGGATCTCCCAGGGTGACGAAGGCGACCGTCTCACCGGCGTCGAGCCAGCCCACGAGCCGGTCGGCGGCCCCCTGGTGGGAGTCGGCCCGGGCCGCCGCCCCCTCGGGGGTGTCGTCGGAGGTCATGGAGAAGGGGATCCGGTCGACGGCGAGATCGGGGAGGGCCTGGCGGACGACCGATTCGGCCCGGCCCTCGCTGTCGGGGGCGGTGGTGGGGGCCACGACCCGGTCGGCCTCCCGGAGGGCGCTGAGGGCCTGGAGGGTCAGGAGCTGGGGGTCCCCGGGGCCGACCCCGACGCCGAGGAGGAGGCCGGGGCGCGCCGGGGAGGGGGGGTGCAGGGAGGAGGAGGCCATAGGACGGCCCGATCCTACCGGCCGTGGTGGCGCCGCTCGTCGCCGTGGGAGGCTGTCCGCCGTGTCGACTCCGGTGCCGATGGCGATCCACTTCCTCCATCACCGGTTCCGGTTCCCCGACTTCGATGTGACCGGCGTCCTCGTCTTCTCCCTCCTGGCCGCCGCCAGCTACGGCCTCGGGGCCGTCCTCCAGCACCAGGCCGCCGGCCGGGAGTCCGAGGAGCTCTCCATGAAGGCCGGGCTCCTCGTCCAGCTGGTCAAGCGGCCCATGTGGATGGTGGGGAACCTCCTCGACTTCGTGGGGTTCTTCTTCCAATTCCTGGCGCTGCGCCGGGGGTCCCTGGCCCTGGTTGAGCCCGTCCTGGTCCTCTCCCTCGTCTTCGCCCTCCCGGTGGCCGCCGCCCTCGAGCATCGCCGGGTCACCCTGGTCGAGATCGGCTCGGCCGGGGCCATGGCCCTCGGCCTGGGGGTCTTCCTGGCCGTGGGCCGGCCCGGGGCCGGCAGTCCCCACGCCAAGCCCCTGGCCTGGCTCCTGCTGACCGTCGGGGTGGCCGTCGGCCTCGGGGTCCTGACCCTCGTGGCCCGGGGGGGATCGAAGCGGCGGGCCGCCCTGGCCCTGGCCGCCGGGGCCGGGGGGGCCTTCGGTTACGTGGCCGCCCTGTCCGAGCGGGCCGGCCACCAGCTCGACTTCGGCTTCTGGCACACCCTCGCCTCCTGGACCCCCTACGTCCTCATCCTGGCCGCCATCGTCGCCCTCCTCATGACCCAGAGCGCCTTCCAGGCCGGGGAGCTCCGCCTCTCCCTCCCTACCCTCACCCTGGCCCAGCCCCTCGTGGCCATCGCCATCGGCCTGGCCTTCTTCGGGGAGCACCTCCACACCCGGGGCCTCCGGCCCGTGGCCGAGGTGGCCGGGATCGCCCTCATGGCGACCGGGGTCGTCCTCCTGGCCCGACCCTCGGTCATCGGGGTCCACGAGGAGCCCGCCCCGCCCGCCGGGGCCTGAATCAGGGCGACCCGTCGAGGTCGGGGAGCTGGGTCCAGGCCGCCGGGAGGGCCCCCGAGCCGCTCTCCGAGTCCCCCCGGCCGACTCCCGTGGTGGCATCCACCGGGCCGACGGACCAGGCGTTCCCCGGCTTCGTCGTGACGGTGTGGCCGGGTGAGGAGGACAACCCTCCTGATCCCGGTGGGCCCTGGTCGAGGACCAGCCAGACCAGGGCCCCGGCGGGGCAGCCCCGGAACTGGCACTGAGTGAGCTCCTGCTCGACGGCGGTGAGAGCGGAGAGGGAGACGAGCTTGGCCTCGACCGTGTGACCGGCCTGGGTGGAGGCGTACTTGGCCAGGATGGCGGAGCGGGTCATGACGCCGGCCGGGAGGGTCGTCGACGTGGTCGTCGGGGTGCCCCCGGTTGCGATCATGGCGACGGCCTGGCCGGGGAGGGAGGCGTACTCACGGATCTGCCCGGGGCTCTGCTCGGCCGGGACCCCGACGATGGAGACGGTGCCACTCTGGTTCTCGGCGGCGATGGTGCCGTCACCGGTGATGGCGAAGACGGCACCGGGGCCCGGACCGGTGAGGGCGGCCGTCCGGCTGGCCAGGTCGATGGCGACGATGCCATGGTCGGTCAGGGCCCAGGCCGTGGTCCCGTCGCAGGAGAACTGGAGGTCAGCGAGAAGATTCGTGTCGGGAGGCAGGGGGATCGGAGCCTCGGCTCGTCCGCTGTCCAGGTCGACGGCGTCGAGGACGGGAGCGGCCGCGCCCCCGCGGGCGACGAGGGCCAGCTTGCCGTCGGGGGCGACGGCGAGCGAGGCCGGCATCGAGGTGGGGCTGGCGGGGGCGAAGCTGATGGGGGGGCCGACCCGGGCGGAGGAGAGGTCGATGGGGACGATGGTGTTGGCAGCCATAGCCACCCAGGCTGTCGTCCCGTCCGGAGCGACGGTGATGGCGCCGGGCCCCCGTCCCACGGCGATCGGAGTCCCCGAAGTCCCGGATCGGAGATCGACGGGGACCACGGGCGAGGCGACGGGATCGGGCCCGGCTTCGCCGAGGATGGCGCCGCCGTCAATGAGGTAGGCCCGCCCCCCGGGGGCGACGGCGACACCGAAGGGGAGCGCCCCCACCCCGGTGACCACGATCGGGGCCGACAACGCTCCGGTGACCAGGTCGACCGGGGTCAGGATGGTGGACGTGCTGGTCCGCCCGAGGAGGAGGGCGGTGGCCCCACCGGGCACGGCGACGATCGAATCCGGCAGCGTGTCCCCGCCGGGGACCGGAACGGCCCAGTCGGCGGTGCCGGTGGCGAGGTCCATGGCGGTCAGGGTCTCACCGGTTCCCGAGGCCGGGCGGGTCAGCACGTAGGCGGTCGGCGGTGTTCCGGCGGCGGCGGCGCAAGCGGGGTTGATGCCGGGCGTCAAGCGAGCCGTTGATGTGGGGGGGCCGCCGGTGGCGATCATTGAAAGGGCCTGGCCAGGAAGGGTGCCTCCGGGCCGTTCGTAGATCAGCCCGGTGGTCATCTGGTCGGGGACCCGCATGATCGAGAACGTTCCCGACTGGTTCTGGGCCGCGAAGGTGCCGCTGGCGGTCACGGCAAAGGCGTCAGCCGGCTGGGTGAAGGGATGGGCCGGGTCGGCGAGGTCGATGGAGACGATGCCGCCGCCGTCGGTCCCGATCCAGGCGGTCGTCCCGTCGCAGGAGAACTCGATGGACCGGGTCCCGAGGGCGCTGGTGCCGAACGGGATGGGGGTCCCGGCCTGGCCGGTGGTCAGGTCGACGACATTGACGACAGGGGCTGGCACGGTGAGGTCCTGCTGGAGATTCCCGACCAAGGCCGTCCGGCCGTTCGAGGAGATGGCGATCGGTCCTGGGATCGTGAAGAAGCCGGGATCCTGGGGGATCGTGATCGGGGTCCCCACCCGGCCGCCGTCGAGGTGGATCGGGACGATGGTCCCCGGCGACATCGAGACCCAGGCGGTCCTGCCGTCGGGGGTGATGGCGATCCCGGCCGGTCCCCGGCCGACGGTGACTGGCGTGCCGACCTTTCCCGTGACCAGGTCGACTGGGGTGACGGTCGACCCTGACAGGGCCCCGCGCACGGAGTCGGAGCCGTAGTCGACGAGGTAGGCGTTGGTCCCGTCGGGGGTGACGGCCAGGTCGCCGTCGAGGGCCACGACGTGGGGGACGTGGATTGGCGTCCCGAGTGTGCCGGTGGCGAGGTCCACCGGGGTCAGGGTGGTGCCCGTGCCGGTGGAGTAGCCGAGGAGGAGGGCCTTCCCCCCGGGAAGGGCGGTGACCGACTCGGTGCCGTCGGGGACGGGGACGGCCCAGTCGGCGGTGCCGGTGGCCAGGTCCATCGCCGTCAGGGTCTTCCCGGTCCCGGTGGTGGGCTGGGTCAGGACGTCGGCGGTGGGAGTCGTCCCCGGGGCGGCGTCACAAGAGGGGTTGGTGGCGACGGGTGTCCCATGCCCGATGTGCGCCGGTCGCTGCTGGATCGTCCGGAGGTCGAGCCCGACCACCGTCCCCACCACGGCCAGCACGACGAGCCCGGTGACCGCCAGCCGGATCCGGACCTGGGACCGGGCCGGCCGGGGGGACCGGTGGGGGAGGGGCCGCTCCTCCAGCTCGGCCACGGTGGGCGCGGTCGGGGCGGAGTCGAGCAGCTCGGTGACGAGCCGGCGGACCTGGCCGTCGAGGGGGTCGGGGTCAGAAGTCGTCATGGAGGGTCTCCCGGAGATGGGCCCGGGCCCGGGCCAGGTGGCGGCGGACCGACCCCTCGGAGATGTCGAGGAGCCGGGCGATGGAGGCGGGATCGAGGTCGGCCCAGTAGGTGAGGACGGTGACGGCCCGCTGGCGGACGCTCAGCCGGCTGACGGCCTCGAGGACCTCGGGGCGGACCTCGGGAGGATCGACCGTCCCGGGCTGGGCCGCCCGCTCCTCCCGGATGCGGCGGCGGCCGGTGGACCGATGGTGGTGGCGGGCCTCGTTGAGGACGGCCCGGAAGAGGTAGGCCCGGGGATTGGACAGCGTCGGCCAGGCCCGGGCCGAGAGGCAGTTGAGGACGGCACCGGAGACGACGTCGGGCGCGTCGGAGGGACCGACGAGGCCGGTGGCGAACCGGATCAGCTCCTCGGCGTGCTTCTCGTAAACCTGTCCATCTGCCTCGTTCACCACCCCTACGATCCCGCGAGTCACCCTCCGGGGTGACACAACCGGCAAATCCGTGGTCACTACAACACTTGGCGTGGTAGTTGCAGTGGGACATCACCGGTTGTGACCCGAAAACCGCGAAAAGCCCTTGCCAGAGGTGGGATACCCACCGGTAGCATCCAAGGATGCCCGAGACCTTGCAGGTCCTGCGCTCGGGGGGAATGCCTGATCTGGCCCCCACGATCTACCGGCAGCGTCTCGTGATCGAAGGGCGCACCCCAGTGGCCATCGGCAGCAAGGCCATCCGCGCCTATCTCAGTGAGCTGACCGAGGTCATCGGGATGCATCGGCTGAACGAGCCGGTCACCCACCGCTCGGTCCGCTACGGCTGGGCCGGCTGGGTCCACTGGGAGACCTCCGGGGCCCACTTCTACGCCTGGGACGAGCCCGAGCTCTTCTTCAGCGTCGACATCTACGCCTGCGCCCCCTTCGACGGCGAGGCCGCCCTGGCCTTCACCGCCGCCTTCTTCTCCGCCGGGGAGGTCGTGGCCAAGGCCTTCTGAGATGCCGACACCGACCGATCCCGCCGGGAAACAGGATCTCTCGGCGCTCCTCGACGACGTCATCCCTCCCGGGTCGACCGAGCCCATGGGCGCCTACCTCTTCAGCTCCGCCGACCCCGCCGCCGAGCTGGGTCGCCGGCTGGAGCGGACCGTCTTCCTCGAGGCCTTCGGGAACACCCCCGACCTCCTCGAAGCCGAGTACGACCCCTACGAGCCGGCCTCGATCTTCTTCGTCGTCGTCGACCACCGTCGCCGCCGGCCGGCCGGGACCATGCGGATCATCGTCCCCTCCTTCGGGGGTCCCCCCTTCAAGACCCTGGCCGACATTCCCGGCATCTGGGAGGACTCCGCCGAGGCCCTCTACGGGCGCCGGGGCTACACCCTCCCCCCCGCCGCCACCTGGGACATCGCCACCCTGGCCGTCGACGCCGGCTACCGGGGGAACGCCGCGGTCGGCCTCGTCTCCATGGGCCTCTACCAGTCCGTCATCCGGACGGCCCTGGCCTGCCGGGTCGACTACCTCATCGCCATCCTCGACGATCCCGTCTACCGGATGGCCAAGTGGAAGTTCCACCACCCCTTCGTCTCCGTGGCCGAGGAGCGCCCCTACCTGGGCTCCGATGCCAGCCACCCCGTGGCGATGGACATCGCCACCTGGGCCGACCGCCTCGTCACCACCGACCCCGTCCTCCGCGACCTCCTCTGCGAGGGCCGGGGCCTGGAGCCGGCCCTCCGGCCCCTCGACGTCGAGGCGGCCACGTCGCTGGCGTTGGCCGCGGCCATCTGACCCTGGTTCCATGGGCGACGTGACGACTCCCGAGACGGATCCGGAATCCACCGGGAACGGGGCTCAGGTCCTTGCCCTCCTGGCCGAGATCCTCCCTGACGAGGAATTCGCCGGCGACGTCCTGGCCGCCCGCGACGCCGTGGCACCGCAACGGCCAACGTCGGCCGATGCGTAGAGCAGGATTCAGAGGCTGACGGCCTCGGCCAGGACTTCGTCCCGGAGGAACTCCCGCAGGGACGCGGGGGTGCCAACCTCGACCTTCACGCCGAGGACTTCCTCCAGGTCGCAGCCCAGGGCCAGGAGGTCCATGATCGTGGTGGACGGGTCGAGGTCGACGAGGAGGTCGACGTCACTGTCCTCCCGGTCGTCGCCTCTGGCTACGGACCCGAAGACGCGGACGTTCGAGGCGCGGCGCGCCTCGGCGGCGGCAAGCACCAGCCTCCGGCGTTCGAAGAGGCAGTGTCCGAGGGCAGAGCGGGGGACGAAGGAGCTCATCGTGTTGGATCGTAGAGCCCAAATTGCTTCATTGGCACCGGCACGATTCCGCCGAATCGTGCCGGTGCTAGATGCTGATGATCCGCAACGTCGGATCGATGCGGCGCAGGTCGGTCGGGTCGCCGGTGATGACCGCGTTGTCGAATCGGCGGGCGATGAGGACCACACTGGCATCAATCGGGTCCTTGGTCTGTGTTCTGGCGCAAAGCGCTCCGGCGGCCTTCGCATTGGGTTCGTCAAGGGGGGCGACGGCCACGTTGACGAGGCGCAGAAGGCGGGAAAGGCGCGCCTGGCGTGGCGATCCCCTCCAGACCTGGGCCAGGACCCCGGCGGGAATGTTGACGCCGAGATTGGCGAGGGTCGCCTCGTCGAGGAGGGCTTGCATCTTCGGACTGGCTCGTTCGATGGCGATGAGGGCGCCGGCGTCGAGGGTGATGCCGGGCATACCTACTCGAGTCCAAGGGCGGAGCGGGCCCAGCGACGGTCATCGTCGGAGGGCGGACCGGCTTCCGCCTGCATGTCGGCGAGCAGGGCGCTCAGGTCCTCGTAGTCGCCTCGCTCGGTGAGGGACTGCGAGATATAGGCGGAAACAGAGGGGGCCCGACCATCGGCGACGGCGCGTCGTGCCGCTGAAACCTGTTCATCGGGGAGGCTGATGGCGATCTTGGTGGTCATACCGAGATCATACCAACCAGAACTGCACCGTCAGACGTCGAGGGCGGCTCCCGGCGCCAGTGACCGGAGCACGCCTCGGACCTGGTCGGCCCGGACGGGGACGGAGTAGTAGTAGCCCTGGACCGATCCCACCCCGAGCTCGGAGAGTCGCTCGGCCTGGCCGGCCGTCTCGACCCCCTCGGCCACGGTCCCCACCCCGAGGGCGTTGGCCATGGCCACGATGGCGGCGATGAGGGTCTCGGTGGAACTGTCCTGCTCGAGGAGCTCCGAGACGAAGGCCTTGTCGATCTTGAGGCTGTTGACGGGGAAGCGGTGGAGGTAGGCGAGGGAGGAGTACTCGGTCCCGAAGTCGTCGATGGCGAGCTTCAGGTCGAGCCGGCGGAGGTTGGCGAGGACGGCGGCGGCGGCGTCGGGGTTGTCCATGACGACCGACTCCGTCAGCTCCAGGCAGAGCGCCTGGCCGGGAAGGCCGGTCCGCTCCAGGGCGGCCGAGACCTCCTCCACGAGGGACTCCTCGTGGAGCTGGGCGGCGGAGAGGTTGACGGCCACGGTGAGATGCGCCAGACCGGGCTTCGAGCGCCAGACGGCGAGCTGGCGGAGGGCCTCGCCGAGGACCCACTGGCCGATCTCCCCGATCATCCCGCACTCCTCGGCCACCGGGATGAACCGGACGGGGGAGAGGACCCCGAAGCGGGGATGGGTCCACCGGACCAGGGCCTCGAAGCCGACGACGGGGCCGTAGGGGAGCTCGACGATGGGTTGGTAGAGGAGGTGGAGCTGGCGCCGCTCGACGGCGTGGCGGAGGTCCTGCTCCATCTCGACCCGCTCGAAGACCCGGGTCCGCATGGACTCGTCGAAGAGGGCCACGGCGTCCCGGCCGGCGTCCTTGGCCTGGTACATGGCCGTGTCGGCGTCCCGGATGAGGACCTCGGCGTCGACCCGGCGGTCGTCCCCGGTGGCGAAGGCCACCCCGATGGAGGCCGAGACGTGGAACTCGGTGTCCCCGATGGGGAAGGGCTCCCGGAGGCAGAGCCGGAGCCGGTTGGCGAGCTCCAGGGACTGGGAGGCACTCACGACCTGGCCCAGGACGATCATGAACTCGTCCCCCCCGATCCTCGTGACGAGGTCGGAGGGCCGGACGAAGAGCTCGAGGCGGTTGGCCACGGCCACCAGGAGCTCGTCCCCGTGGCTGTGGCCCAGGCTGTCGTTGACGAGCTTGAACCGGTCGAGGTCGAGGTAGAGGACGGCCACGTGGGTCTCGTCGACCTGGGCCTGCTCCAGGGCGTCGGAGAGGTGCATCTGCATGAGCCGCCGGTTGGGGAGCCCGGTGAGGCCGTCGTGGAGGGCCTGGTGGGCCAGCCGGGACTCGGAGCGCTGGGCCGCGATGAGGGCCTGGGCGATCCGGAGGATGGCGGCGGCGGTGAGGGCCAGGATGATCCCGAAGAGGGCGAGCCGGTCCCGGAGGTCCCCGGGGCGGGCCTGGAGGGAGAGGACGGCGGGGATGACGAGGGAGGCCCCCACCAGGGCCACCCGGGCCGAGGAGGGCCCCTGCCGGCCCTGCCGGCTGGCCCGGTCGGTCAGCTTGGCCATCGAGGGGTGCATCACGCAGGCCCCGGCCGAGAGGAAGGCCAGGCCGTAGGGGATGTTCAGGAATCCCGGGTCGATCTGGATCAGGCTGGTGTCGGCCAGGAGGTAGAGGATGTCCCCGACGAACATGAGCCCGACGGCTCCCACCAGGTACCAGTAGGCCCGGCTCCGGCGCTCTCCCGGCCCGAAGAGGATCCGGAGGGTGACGACGACGAGGAAGAGGGACATCGGGGGGTAGCCGGTGATCATGAACCGGGCCGCCAGCCCGATCCTGTGGTCGTGGAGGACGGGGGTGAGGATGTAGACCCAGGCGCAGGCCATTATGGCGAAGGCGGCCATGAGCCCCTCGAGGACGACCCCGAGGCTCCGGCGGTGCCCCCTCGACCGGGCCTTCGAGAGCCCGAAGAGGCCGGCGGTGAGGAGCCCGTAGCCCGGCATGATGACCATGTCGGGGATGGGGGACCGGCTCGGGGTCAGGTTCCCGAGGGTGTGGAGGTCGACCCGGAGGAGCCCGCCGACGGTGAAGAGGACCATGGCGGCGAAGAAGCACCACCAGGGCCAGGCCACGGGGGGTCGGAACCGGAGGAGGGAGACGAGGAAGGCCGCCACCGTCCCCGCCGCGATGACGGACATGGCCCAGGGCTGGAGGGGCCCGAGGGCGTTGTTGGCCACCAGGGCCAGCCAGACGGCACCACTCACGAAGAAGGCATGGGCCGGCCAGGTGGGCCGGGGCTTCGGGCCGGCTTCGGCTTCCTCATCGAGAGGTTCGGCGACCTCGAGGGTTCGGTCCTGTGGCATCGCAACTCGTCCTTTCAGCGGCGATTCCTGGATCGCCGCCACGGGGAACCGTCAGCGAAGCAACCGCTGACGGCTGTGGTCGAAGCCCCCCCTCGGACACACAGCGTTGAACCGCACAACCTGTCTGGACTACTCGCTCGATTTACAGCACCTGGTATTGCATTCGTCACCGTAGGTGCAATTCTTCGTGTTGGCAATGGGTTGTGCAAATATTTCGCGAGGCTTCCGGAGAGGTCCTCGGGGAGGTCAGGGGCCTTTCCCGGCCGCCCCGGCCAGGAACCGCTCGGCCGGGCCGGGGTCGGCGCCGAGATGGAGGTGGAGGTAGGAGGCGAGGAGCGAGGAGGAGGCGAAGCCGGCCCGGCCCGTTCCCGTCCGCCCGGTGATCTCCAGCGCCTCCCCGGGGGGGTCGAGGGTGGAGTAGTGGAACTCGTGGCCCCGGAGGACCGCCCCGGCGCCGGCGACGGGGTTCCTGACCAGGACCTCGGCCGTCCGGTAGCCGAGGGTGAGCCGGTCCGTCATGAGGCCCCGGGTCGGGAGGGCCCCGCAGAGGGCCGTTCCGTCGAGGGAGTCGGAGAGCCAGAGGAGCCCTCCGCACTCGGCCC
Source organism: Acidimicrobiaceae bacterium (assembly GCA_003151955.1). GTDB lineage: Bacteria > Actinomycetota > Acidimicrobiia > Acidimicrobiales > UBA8190 > PALSA-743. Next base: position 33,576 of record PLZB01000019.1, on the reverse strand, counting down.
AGGTCGGGAGCCCCCCGGCTACCCGGGCCCGGACGTTGGCCAGGAGGGGGAGGTTGGCGGCCAGGGCGGCGGCATAGACCTCGGGGAAGCCCCCCCCGGCGTAGAGGGCCTGGGTCCCCTCCGGGAGGGCCGGGTCGACGGTCGGGTCGAAGCCGAGGAGCTCGGCCCCGGCCGCCTCGAGCTGCTCGAGGTTGTCCGGGTAGGAGAAGCTGAAGGCCGGCCCCCCGGCCACGGCCACCCGGGCCGGGCCCTGGAATCGGGCCACGGGGAGGCCGGCCGTGGTCCGGGCCGGGGCGCTCCGGGCCAGGGCCATGACGGCCTCGAGGTCGATCCCGGCCCCGACGGCGGTGGCCAGCCGGTCCAGCGAGGCGGTGACGGCGGCCGGGTCCTCGACCACCGGGACCAGGCCGAGGTGGCGGTCCCGCCACCGGAGGGCCTCGTCCCGGCCCAGGACCCCCAGGACGGGGACCCCCGAACCGGCCAGGGCCTGGCGGAGCATGGACTCGTGGTTCTCGCTTCCCACCCGGTTGAGGACGAGACCGGCCAGTCGGAGCTCCCGGTGGTGGGTGTGGAACCCGTGGACGAGGGCCGCCACCGAGCCGGACATGGCCGAGGCGTCGACGACGAGGACGACGGGGGCCTCCAGGGCCAGGGCCACGGCGGCGGTGCTGGCCTCCTCCGTCCCCCCGGCCCCGTCGAAGAGGCCCATGACCCCCTCGACCACGAGGACGTCGGCGTCGGCCCCGGCCCGGGCCGCCAGGGGCCCGACGGCGTCGGCTCCGGAGATCCAGCCGTCCAGGTTCCGGCCCGGCCGGCCCGTGGCCAGGGCGTGGTAGCCGGGATCGATGAAGTCGGGACCGACCTTGGCCGACGCCACCCGGAGACCCCGGTGCCGGAGCGCCGCCATCAGGCCGGTCGCCACCGTGGTCTTCCCCACCCCGGAGTGGGTCCCGGCCACCACCAGCCGGGGTCCCAGGGTGCCGGCCCCGGTCAGTACTCGATCCCCTTCTTGGCCGTGATCCCCTGGTCGTAGGCGTGCTTGACCTTCACCATCTCCGTCACCGTGTCGGCCAGCTCGATCAGCTCGGGGGCGGCATCCCGGCCGGTCAGGACCACGTTGGTCTTCGGGGCCCGGTCCCGGATCCCGGCCACCACGTCGGCGACGTCGACCCAGCCGTACTTGATGGCGTAGGTCACCTCGTCGAGGATCAGGAGGTCGAAGTCCCCCGAGGCCAGCTTGGCCGCGGCGACGTCCCAGGCGTGGCGGCCCTTGGCCGCGGTCTCGTCGAGGTCGGTCGACTCCCAGGTGAACCCGTCGCCGAGGGTGTGCCACTCGATCCCGAGGTGGTCGGCGAGCTTCCGCTCCCCCGTCTTCCACTTCCCGGACTTGATGAACTGGACCACCCCGACGGTCCAGCCCCGGGCCCAGCCCCGACCCATGACCCCGAAGGCGGCCGAGGACTTCCCCTTCCCGTGGCCGGTGTTGACGAGGACGATGGAGGGGACCCGGGCCATGGCGTCTCACGCTACCTTCAGGGGATGGTCGTCGAGATCGCCACCTTCCGGCCCGCCGTCGACGAGGAGGCCTTCCTGGCCGCCGACCGCCAGGCCCAGACCGATTACTTCTACGGCCGTCCCGGTCTCATCCGGCGGACGACGGCCAAGGGCCACGACGGCGACTGGACCGTCGTCACCCTCTGGGCCTCCGAGGAGGACGCCACCGCGGCCATGGCCGGGGCCGCCTCCGATCCGGCCGCCCGGGCCTTCCTGGCCGCCCTCGACCCGGCCTCGGTCCGGGTCGAGCGCTACCAGACCCTGGACTGAGCTCCCGCCCCTACTGCTGGACGAGCATGAGGGCGTTCCCCTCGGGATCGGTCACCGCGGCCAGGGTGGGCCCGTCGGGGACGTCGAAGGGCTGGGTCAGCACCGTCCCCCCCAGCTCGGCCACCCGGTCGAGTGACCCCTGGAGGTCCCGGACCTGGACGTAGAGGGAGATCCCCGGTCCGTCGCCACCCCGGAGATGGCCGGCCGGCCCCGGCTCAGGACCACCGACCCCGGGCTCGATCTGCATGATGGGCCCGTCCCCGATCCGCCAGTGGAAGATCTCGGCGTAGAAGGCCCGGAGCCGGTCGGGGTCCCGGCCCACGATCTCCCAGTGCACCACCGGCCTGGCCCAGTCCTCGCCCATTGGCCCAGCCTACGACCCGAGCTCAGTCCCGGTCGTGGTGGCAGACGGCCTCGAGCATGAAGCCGTTGGGGTCGAGCCAGAAGGTGGCGAAGTAGGGGGGCGGGTAGTCGGGGAACTCCTGGGGCTCGTGGACGACGCTGCTCCCCAGCTCGACGGCGAGGCTGTGGACGGCCCGGACGGCGGAGCGGGTGGGGACCGTGAAGGCCAGGTGCTGGAGGCCGGCCCGGTTCCGCCGGTACCGGCCCGGTTCGGGGGCCGGATAGAAGAAGAGGTAGGTGCCGGGCTTCCCTCCTGCCGGTCGGTAGGAGAACTCCCCGTCGGTGGCGAAGAAGGGCTCGAATCCGACCAGGGGCATGAGCCGGTCGTAGTAGGCCCGGGTGGCGTCGAGGTCGGGGACGGCGAGTCCGAGGTGGCCGAGCACCGGGTCATCCTGCCGCATCGGCGAAGCTCGAGTTGGCGGACCCTCCTCGGAGCGTTTCTTACCGGGGACGCGGCCCCGGCTGGTCGCCCCGCCGGGCCATCGGATTGACCTTCCGGCCCGAGGTGGGCCGGGGTGGGGTCGTCCGTGACGATCCCCTTGTCATCGGCGCGGACTGCCGGGGGGCCCGGGGTGGCGCCGGTGCCGCGGCCGGCGTCGCCGCCCGGGGCGATGCCACCCGGGCCGGGGCGGGGGTCGGGGATGCCGTCCCCCGCCGGGCCGCCCCCTGCCTCCGGGCCTCGGTGGCGGTGGAGGGCCGGGGGAGGGGCTGCTCGGGGAAGGCGGCCATGACGATCTCGACGTCGTCGCCGTAGGCATCCCGGAGGGTGTCGGCCAACTCGGGGTTGGTGTCCCTGACCATGGCCCGGAGCCGGCCGAAGGTGGCCGAGGCCCCGTAGAGGCCGGGCTCCCCCTTGTAGCGGTCGAGGAGGGCGAGCCGCTGGGCCTCGACCTCCCGGCGGTTCCAGCGGACCGGCCGGATCACCAACCGGTCGGGGTGATCCACCAGCGGCTTCAGGAGAGCCAGGTTGGCCTTGGGGTCGCCCACCACATAGGCCACGAGCTTCACCGGCTTCCCGTAGTCGAGGCCGGCTCCGGCCCAGGCCTCGGGGTTGTCCCGCCCGTAGCGGCCCAGGGCCCGGAGGTCGCCCCGGAGCTCCTGGGAGGCGGCCATGAGCCGGCTCTGCTCGGGGTTGGCCGGCGTGTCAGCGTCCACGGGCCGACCGTACCAACTCCGACCGCCTACCGTGGGGTCGATGCGGAACCGGGTCAGCCGGCGCTGACCCCGGGGACGGGCCGACCGTCCTCCAGGTAGGCACAGACCGTTCTGTCCGCCAGCGCGGCGGCTACCCGGCGGCCCACCGGCCCGCTCAGGAGGTCCCCGGCCCCGGCCGGGTCCACGAACCGGAACTCGGAGATCTCCTCCTCCTGAAGCCGGATCCGGCCGAGGGCGTCCTCGGGGAGGGTGCCGCAGTCGAACAGGAACCGCATCCCTCCCGGTTTGCCCTTGCGGAGCCGGAGGAAGTCGACGGCGGCGAGCCGGCCTCCCTCGACCTCGAGGCCGGTCTCCTCCCGGGTCTCCCGCCGGCAGGCCTCCCAGGGGGTCTCTCCGTCGGCCTCGACCATCCCCCCGGGAATCGTCCATCCCGACTTGTAGGTGGGGTTCAGGACCAGGAGCCGGCCGACGGTGTCGAAGAGGAGGGCGCCGGCCGAGGCCGGGATCCGGGGGATCTCGAAGGGCGCCACCAGGTCGGTCACCTCAGCCCTCCGGCTCGGCCCCGAGGCTGACCCCGTCGGCGTAGACGAGCCGGCCCGAGTCGACGGGCTGGCCCCCCGATCCCAGGAGGAGCTGCCCGAAGAGGTCGGCCCCGGCCACGGCGGACAGGGCCACGGCGTCGGAGAAGTGGGGGACCACCCCGGTCAGCCAGGCCGTCCCCCCGGCGTCGACGGTCCCCTCGATCGAGACCGGTCCGGCCAGGCCCAGGGCCCCGACGGCCCGGGCCAGCGAGGCGCTCAGGGCGTCGTCGTGGAAGGTCGGACCCTGGTCCCCCCCGCCGACCGACGGCCGCCAGCTGGCCACGCTCCCGGCCAGGGTCCCCTCCCGGAGGACGACGGCGTCGGCCACGAAGGCGGCTCCGGCCACGGCCCGCCTGACCATGGGCTGGGGGACCTCCTCCAGGGCCCGGGCCAGCTCCTCCGGGGTGTCGGCAGGGACGGACCGGCTCGGGTCGAACCGGGAGACCACCAGCCAGGGGGGCTCGGGGTTGGCCCGGGCCAGGTCGCCCGGGGCCCAGGTGGGAGGCACGGCCAGCCCCTGGGCGGCCAGCTTCCGGGACAGAGCCAGCCCGTCGCTGCAGAGCCGGGCTCCGGCCACCGGGGGGAGCCAGCTCAGGACCCCGGCGTCCCGGAGGAGCTCGGGGAAGAGGACCAGGGCGGCCACATCGGCGGTGGAGGAGGCCACGATGGTGGAGGCCCCCAGGTCGAGGGCCACCTTGCAGACCCGGAGCCCGAAGTCGGGGGCGTCGGAGCCGGGTAGGAGGGCCCTCTCCACCGCGGGATGGGCACCCTGGTGCTCGACCGTCGGGTCCGAGTCGGCGGCCACCACCCGGTGGCCCCTCCCCACCAGCGTCCGGACGGCGGCCCGGCCCGCGGCCGAGCCGGCCGAGGTCACGAGGACCGTCTGGAGGAGGGGCTTCCCCCGGGGCCCGGCCGGAACCCGGTCCGGTCCGGCCCCGGCCACGGGAACCAACTCGGCCTCCTGGACCTCCCCGTACCCGGCCTCGTGGTCCGCCTCGGGCTCCGGCCCGGCCAGGAGCTCCCCCTCGTGGACCATCTCGTGCTCCGGCTCCGGCTCCGGCTCCGGCTCCGGCTCGGGCGTCGGGACCGGGTCGGGCACCGGGGCGGGTCGGGTCACCGCCGCCGGCGGGGGGGCGCCCAGAGGGACGGGTCGCTGGGCGGCCAGCTGGGCCACCGGTCGGGCCAGGTCCTCCGAGGTGATCCCGGACGTCACCTCGGGCCGGAGGAGCCGGGTGGCCGAGATGGCCGGGGTCCCGCCCCCGGCGACGATCTCCTTCTGGGCCCAGAACCGGAGCTGGACCATCCGGGTGTCGTCGATGGGCTCCCACTGGGTCCGGGCCACGAGCTGGGCCAGGGCCAGCCGGACGGCCGGGTCCTGCTCGGTGCCGGCCTGCTGGGCCAGGAGGTTGAGGTAGTTGCTCATCCCCCGGCTCTCGATCAGCCCGACGGCGGCGATCCGGACATCCGGGTCGGGGGAGCGGAGGGACTCCCCGAGATCGTTCCGGTGCCGGCCGTGGACGACGATCTTCCAACCCACGGCCCCGCCCAAGGTGAGCAGGCCGATGCAGAGGGCGACGATGGAGGTGGAACTCACGGCGCACCTCCTCGGGCGGGCGGTTGGGAGCGGGACAACAAGGTTAGACACCCTGGGGGGTCCCGGTGGCCCGGCGGGCCCGGAGGCCGCTCGGATAGGATCGGCCCCCACAGCGCAGGGAACCCGGTGGGAATCCGGGGCTGTCCCGCAACGGTGACCGGGGAGCGAACCTCACCTGTGGCCACGGCCCCCCCGGGGGCGGGAAGGCCGAGGGAAGCGACGATCCGGCAGCCCGGAGACCTGCCCGTGCCGCCCCACCCCGGGGCGGGAGAGCCGACGCGAGGACGAGTGACGAAGTCATGGCCCCTGGGATCACCCTGGTGCTCGGAGGTGCCCGGTCCGGGAAGTCGGCTGTGGCCGAGGCCCTCGTCGTCGCCCACGGACCCGCCGTCAGCTACGTGGCCACCGGGGCCGTCCCCGACGGGGAGGACCGGGACTGGGCCGACCGGGTGGCCGCCCACCGGGCCCGCCGACCGGGGAGCTGGACCACCGTCGAGGTTCCCCCCGGCGGGGACCTCCCCGCCGTCCTGGCCGACCTCTCCGGTCCGGTCCTCCTCGACTCCCTCGGGACCTGGCTGGCCGGAACCTGGCTCCCGATCTCCGGCCTCTTCGACGTTCCCCTCACCGCCCTCGGCCAGGGGCTTGTGGCCCGCCGGAACGCCGGCCACGCCACCGTGGTCGTCTCCGAGGAGGTCGGCCTCGGGGTCCACCCGTCCACCGAGGCCGGCCGGCTCTTCCGGGACGACCTCGGGTCGGTGAACCAGTTCGTGTCCGCCGTCGCCGACCGGGCCGTCCTCGTCGTCGCGGGCCGGATCCTCGAGCTCGACCGGGCCCCCGGGTTCGACCCTGCCCCGGAGGCCGGGTAGCGGTGCGGCGGGCCCTGGCCTTCCTCACCCCCCTGGGCGGGGCCCGGACCCCGACCCCGGGGGCCATGGCCTGGTTCCCCGTCGTCGGCGCCGCCCTCGGCCTCGCCCTCGGCGGGCTCTGGTGGGGGGCCCATCGGATCTGGCCCCCGGCCGTGGCCGCCGCCCTCGTCGTGGCCGCCGACCTGGCCCTCACCGGCCTCCTCCACCTCGACGGCCTCGTCGACTCCGCCGACGGGCTCCTGCCCCATCTCCCCCCCGAGCGCCGCCTCGAGGTCATGGCCGAGCCCACCGTCGGGGCCTTCGGGGTGGCCGTGGCCGCCGTCACCCTCCTCCTCCGCTGGGTCGCCCTGACCGCCCTGGCTCCCTCCCTCCTCCTTCTCGGGGGGATCTGGGCCCTGTCCCGGGGGATCATGGCCACCGTCCCCGCCCTCCTCCCCTACGCCCGGCCCGGCGGCCTGGCCGCCTCCTTCCTCCCCGCCTCCGGCTCCCGCCGGCCCGCCCTGGTGACCGGGGCCGGGGCCCTCGTCCTGGGCCTGGGCGGGACCCTGGCCTGGCGGGTCGGACCCGGGGCCGCCGTCGTGGCCGCCGAGCTCCTGGCCGCTGCGATCGTGGTCGGCCTGGCCCGGCGCAGGATCGGGGGGTTCACCGGGGACGTCCTCGGAGCGGCCGGGGTCCTGGCCGAGACGGCTGCCCTCCTGGTGGCGGCGGCCCGATGGTGACCGGCCCCCTCCGGACGGCCCGGTCCCGGGCCCTCGGGGCCGCCGTCGGCCTCCTCGCCGACCGGCTGGTGGGGGAGCCTCCCGCCGCCGTCCACCCCGTGGCCCGGTTCGGCTCGGCCATGGCCCACCTCGAGGAGCGCTGGTGGGACGACGACCGTCTGGCCGGCGGCCGCTACGCCCTGGCCGGGATCGGTGGGGGAGCGGCGGCCGGGGCTGTCGTCTCCCTGGCCCTGCGGTCCACGGGCCGGGCCGCCCCCGAGCTGGCCTCGTCCGCCCTGGCCACCACCGTGGCCGTGGCCGGCCGGGCCCTGGCCGAGGCGGCGGCGGCCGTGGAGGGGCCCCTCGACACCGGTGACCTGGTGGAGGCCCGCCGGCTCCTCCCCGCCCTGGTGGGCCGGGACCCGGCCGGGCTCGACGAGAAGGAGCTGGCGCGGGCCGTCGTCGAGTCGGTGGCCGAGAACACCGTCGACGCCGTCGTGGCCCCTGCCCTCTGGGCCGCGGTGGCCGGGGCCCCGGGTGCCCTCGGCTACCGGGCCGCCAACACCCTCGACGCCATGGTCGGCCACCGGACCGACCGCCACGGCCGGTTCGGCTGGGCCTCGGCCCGGGCCGACGACGTGGCCAACTGGGTCCCGGCCCGGGTCACCGCCCTCCTGGTGCTGGCCTGCCGACCCCGCCGGGCCCGGGCCATCTGGCGGGCCGTCTGCCGGGACGCCCCCGGTCATCCCTCTCCCAATGCCGGGGTGGCCGAGGCCGCCTTCGCCGCCGCCCTCGGCCTCCGGCTGGGAGGCCGGAACCGCTACGGCTCGGGCGAGGAGATCCGGGCCACCCTCGGCGACGGCCGGCCCGCCGAGCCCGACGACATCGCCCGGGCCGTCCGTCTCAGCCGGGACGTCACCGGGCTCCTGGCCGCCATCCTGGCCGCCCCCGCCCTCCTCCCCGGGCTGATCCGGATCCTCCGCCGGCGGGCCCGGTGACGGCCGTCCCCGCCGCCGGGGCCCACGGGGGGGACGGCCGGGCCGTGGCTGCCGCCCTCGGCCTCGACCCGGGGTCCCTCCTCGACCTCTCGGCCAGCCTCAACCCCTTCGCCCCCGACCTCCGGCCCCTGCTGGGCCGCTGTCTGGAGGGTGGGGCCCTCGGGCGCTACCCCGACGACGGCCCGGCCCGCCTCGCCCTGGCCCGGGCCCTCGGGGTCGACCCCGACCGGGTCGTCCTCACCAATGGCGGGGCCGAGGCCATCGCCCTGGTGGCGGCCGAGCTGGGCCGGGGCCGGGTCGAGGACCCCGAATTCTCCCTCTACCGCCGCCACCTCCCCCAGGTCCTCCCCGACGGGCCCCGGTTCCGGTCCAACCCCCACAACCCCACCGGTCTCCTGGCCCCAGCCGGGGAGGAGGCCGCCGTCTGGGACGAGGCCTTCTACCCCCTCGCCGCCGGGGTCTGGACCCGGGGGGACGCCGGGACAGGGGCGATCGTGCTCGGCTCCCTGACCAAGCTCCTGGCCTGCCCCGGCCTCCGGGTCGGCTACCTCATCGCCCCCGACGACACCCTGGCCGCCGCCCTGGCCCGCCGCCGGCCGGCCTGGTCCGTGAACGGTCTGGTGGCCGAGGCCCTCCCCGCCCTCCTCGACCTCGTCGACCTCCCGGGCTGGACCCGACAGATCGCCGCGGCCCGGGCCGACCTGGCCGATCTCTGCCGATCCCACGGCCTCCGTCCCCGACCGGCCGATGCCAACTGGCTCCTCGTCGACGGCGCCGCCGGCCTCCGGGACCGGCTCGCCCCCGAGGGGGTCCTGGTCCGGGACTGCACCGGCTTCGGCATGCCGGCCACCGTCCGGATCGCCGTCCCCGACACCGACGGCCTCGACCGCCTCGACCGGGCCCTCAAGGGGGCCATGCCGTGAAGGGGACGGCGATGAGGGGAGGTCTCCAGGTGTGCGGGACGGGGAGCGACGCCGGGAAGAGCGCCGTCGTGGCCGGCCTCTGCCGGCTCCTGGCCCGCCGGGGGGTGGCCGTGGCCCCCTTCAAGGCCCAGAACATGGCCCTCAACTCCTGGGTCACCGACGAGGGAACCGAGATCGGCCGGGCCCAGGCCGTCCAGGCCCTGGCCGCCGGGGCTCCCCCCGAGACGGCCATGAACCCGATCCTCCTCAAGCCCACCGGGGAGCGGACCAGCCAGGTCGTTCTCATGGGCCGGCCCTGGAAGGTCCTCGACGCCGCCGGCTACCACGCGGCGAAGCCCGAGCTGGCCGGCATCGTGGCCGACGCCCTCGAGTCGCTCCGGGCCCGCTACGAGGTGGTCATCTGCGAGGGGGCGGGGAGCCCGACCGAGATCAACCTCCTCGACCACGACCTCGTCAACCTCCGCCTGGCCGCCGCGGCCGGGATCCCGGCCGTGGTGGTGGGCGACATCGACCGGGGCGGGGTCTTCGCCTCCCTCTACGGGACCGTCGCCCTCCTCCCCGACGACCTCCGCCCCCTGGTCCGGGGATTCCTGATCAACAAGTTCCGGGGCGACCCGGCCCTCCTCACCCCCGGTCTCGAGGAGCTCGAGGCCCGGACCGGGGTCCCCGTCCTCGGGGTCCTCCCCTGGATCGACGGCCTCGGCCTCGACGCCGAGGACTCCCTGGCCCTGGCCGGCCCCGACCCCTTCGCCGGTCCCGTCGGGGACGACCCCCTCGACGTGGCCGTCATCCGGTTCCCCCGGATCTCGAACTTCACCGACCTCGACCCCCTGGGGCAGGATCCGGCCTGCGAGGTCCGCCTCGTCGACCGTCCCGGGACCCTCGGAGACCCCGACCTGATCGTCCTGCCGGGGACCAAGTCGACCCTGGCCGACCTGGCCTGGCTCCGGGCCGGCGGCCTGGCCGGGAAGCTGGCCGGACTGGCCGGCCGCCCCCGCGGTCCCGTCGTCCTCGGCATCTGCGGGGGCTACCAGATGCTCGGGGACCGGATCTTCGACGGGATCGAGAGCGACGAGACCGCCGGGGCCGGCCTGGGACTCCTCCCGGTCGAGACCGTCTTCGGCCCCGAGAAGGTCACCCGCCGCCGCCGGGGCCGGCTTCTCGGCGGGAGGGACCGGGACGCCGTCGCCGTCTCCGGCTACCAGATCCACCAGGGCCGGGTCGGACCGGCCGGGCCCGGCGACGCCAGGGCCGGCCGCCCCTGGCTGGCCCTGGACGACGGCGGGGGAGGGGAGGAGCCCGAGGGCTGGGCCGACCCCGGCGCCGCCCTCTACGGGACCTCCCTCCACGGCCTCTTCGAGGAGGACGGCTTCCGGACCGCCTTCCTCGGCCTCGTCGCCGACCACCGGGGGAAGCCCCGGCCCGCCCCCTCCGTCGAGGGATCCTTCGCCGGGGCCCGGCTCCGGCGGTTCGACCGCCTGGCCGACGCCCTCGAGACCCACGTCGACCTGCCCGCCCTCCTGGCCCTCATCGCCTCCGGGGCCCCCCTGGAGACCGCCCAGCCATGATCCTCTTCCTGAGCAACGCCGACACCGAGATCCTCTCCCTCCGGGTGGTGGCCGAGACCCTCCCGGAGGGCTTCCCGGCCGTCCGGGCCGCCAACCCGACGGCGCTGGCCGGAGCCCCGTCGCTGGAGGGGGTCCGGATGGTCCTGGTCCGGCTCCTCGGGGGGCGCCAGGCCTGGGAGGAGCCCTTCGAGGCCCTCCGGGCCGGCTGCCGGGCCGCCGGGATCCCCCTCCTCTGCTTCGGGGGGGAGGCCGTCCCCGACGCCGAGCTGACCGCCGCCTCCACGGTGGGTTCCGCCCTCGTGGCCCAGGCCTTCGGCTACCTGGTCCAGGGGGGCCCGGCCAACATGGAGCAGCTCCTCCGGTTCGTGGCCGACACCGTCCTCCTCGAGGGGTTCGGCTTCGAGGCCCCCGCCGCCGTCCCCGCCCACGGCGTCCTCGGCACCCCGGTGTGCGACCCGGGCCGGCCCACCGTCGGGGTCGTCTTCTACCGGGCCCACGTCCTGGCCGGGAATACCCAGTTCGTCAGCGACCTCTGCGCCGGGATCGAGGCGGCCGGGGCCAACGCCTACCCCGTCCACACCTACTCCTTGCGGCCCGAGGCCCCCGGCCCCGACGGCAGCCCCGGGCCGGTCCCCGCCGTCGAGCTCCTGGCCGGAGCCGGGGTCGACGCCGTCGTCACCACCACCCTGGCCGCCGGGTCCCTCGACGAGGAGGCCGACTGCTGGGACGCCGGGGCCCTGGCCACTCTCGGGGTCCCCGTCGTCCAGGCCGTCTGCGCCACGGTCTCCTCGGAGACCTGGGAGGCCTCGACCGGGGGGCTCTCCCCCCTGGACGTGGCCATGGCCGTGGCCATCCCCGAGTTCGACGGCCGGATCATCTCCGTCCCCTTCTCCTTCAAGGAGACCGTCGACGACGACGGGGTCCTCGGGACCCCGGTCACCGCCTACCGGACCCGGCCCGACCGGGTGGCCCGGGTGTCCGAGCTGGCCGTCCGCCTGGCCCGGCTCCGACACACCGCCCCCGCCGACCGGCGGGTGGCCCTCGTCCTGTCCGCCTACCCCACCAAGCGGAGCCGGCTCGGCAACGCCGTCGGCCTCGACACCCCCGCCTCGATCGTCGACCTCCTCGGGGCCCTGGCCGACGAGGGGATGGCCGTCAGCAGGATCCCGGCCGGCGGGGACGAGCTCATGGCCGAGCTGGCCGACACCCTCACCTACGACCTCGACCGGCTCACCCCCGACCAGTCGGCCCGGGCCGTGGGCCGGATGAACGGGGAGGACTACTCGGCCTGGTTCGCCACCCTCCCCGGCTCCCTCCGCCGGGCCATCGAGGCCCACTGGGGTCCGGCCCCCGGCACCGTCCACGTCGAGACCGGCCCCGACGGCCGGACCGACCTGGTCTTCGCCGGCCTCGACCTCGGCCACGTCCTCGTCGCCATCCAGCCCCCCCGGGGCTTCGGGGAGGACCCCGTGGCCGTCTACCACTCCCCCGACCTCCCCCCCACCCACCACTACCTGGCCTTCTACCGCTGGCTCGACGTCGGCTTCGGGGCCGACGCCGTCGTCCACGCCGGCAAGCACGGCACCCTGGAATGGCTCCCCGGCAAGGGGGTCGGCCTCTCGGCCGGCTGCGGCCCCGACGCCGCCCTCGGCAGTGTCCCCTTCGTCTACCCCTTCGTCGTCAACGACCCCGGGGAGGGGACCCAGGCCAAGCGGCGGGCCCACGCCGTCATCGTCGACCACCTCGTCCCACCCCTCACCCGGGCCGAGGTCTACGACGACCTGGCCCGGCTCGAGACCCTCCTCGACGAGCACGCCCGGATCAGCTCCCTCGACCCGGCCAAGCTCCCCGCCGTCCGCCGCCAGGTCTGGGAGTGCCTGGTGGCGGCCGAGATCCACCGGGACCTGGGCCTGTCGGGGGCCGAGGGGGAGGAGACCTTCGCCGACCCTGCCTTCGACGACGTCCTCCTCCACGTCGACGGCTACCTCTGCGAGCTGAAGGACGCCCAGATCCGGGGCGGCCTCCACATCCTGGGTCGGGCCCCCGAGGGGGAGGCCGAGCTCGAATTCACCCTGGCCCTGACCCGGCTGGCCCAGGGTTCGGTCCCCTCGCTCCGGCGGGCCGTGGCCGCCGAGCTCGGGATCGACCTCGACGCCGGCCGGCGCCGGGAGGTCGACGTCGTCGAGGCCGGGTGCCGGACCCGGCTGGCCGCCTGCCAGGCCGCCGGCTGGGTCGCCCCAGCGACAGCCGGGCCGGTCCCGACGCCGGCCGAGGTGACCCTGGCCTGGGTCTGCGACCGGCTCGTCCCCAACCTCCGGGCCACCACCGGGGAGACCACCGCCGTCCTCGGGGCCCTGGCCGGCCGGTTCATCGCCCCCGGTCCGTCGGGGGCTCCGTCGCGGGGCCAGGCCCACGTGCTGCCGACGGGGCGGAACTTCTACTCGGTTGACCCCAAGGCCATCCCCTCCCGGCTGGCCTGGGAGGTGGGCCGGGGCCTGGCCGACCGGCTCCTCGACCGGCACCTGGCCGAGGAGGGCCGCTACCCGGCCCAGGTCGGCCTGGTCGTCTGGGGGACGGCGGCGATGCGGACGGCCGGCGACGACGTGGCCGAGGCCCTGGCCCTCCTCGGGGTCCGGCCCGTCTGGGCCGAGGAGTCGGGCCGGGTCGAGGGCCTCGAGGTCATCACCCTGGAGGAGCTGGGCCGACCCCGGGTCGACGTCACCCTCCGGGTCTCCGGCTTCTTCCGGGACGCCTTCCCCCACGTCCTGCACCTCCTCGACGACGCCGTCGAGCTGGTGGCCGCCCTCGACGAGACCCCGGAGGAGAACCCGGTGGCGGCGGCCGGGACGGCCGACCCCCGGATCTTCGGGCCCAAGCCCGGCGCCTACGGCTCGGGGATCCTGACCGTCCTCGAGTCCCGCCACTGGCGCAGTGACGAGGACCTCGCCGCCGTCTACCTGGCCTGGGGGGGCTGGTCCTACGGCCGGCGGGGGATGGGGGCCGAGGCCGGCGAGGCGCTGCGGCGCCGGCTGGCCGGCGTCGAGGTGGCCGTGAAGAACCAGGACAACCGGGAGCACGACATCTTCGACTCCGACGACTACCTCCAGGACCACGGGGGGATGGTGGCCACCATCCGGGCCCTGACCGGCCGCCAGCCCAAGGCCTGGTTCGGGGACTCGGCCGACCCCGACCGGCCCCGGGTCCGGTCCCTGGCCGAGGAGGCGGCCCGGGTGGTCCGGAGCCGGGTCGTGAATCCCAAGTGGATCGCGGCCATGGAGCGCCACGGCTACAAGGGGGCCTTCGAGATGGCGGCCACCGTCGACTACCTCTTCGGCTACGACGCCACCGCCCGGGTCGTCGAGGACTGGATGTACGAGGCGGTGACGGCCGCCTACGTGGCCGACCCGGCCGTCCGGAAGTTCTTCGAGGCCTCCAACCCCTGGGCGCTCCGGTCCATCGCCGAGCGGCTCCTGGAGGCGGCCGACCGGGACCTCTGGAACGCCTCGGCCGAGGCCCTGGCCACCTTGCGGAGCGCCCTCCTCGAGGCCGAGGGCTGGGAGGAGAGCCGATGACCCCCTTCCCCTTCTCGGCCCTGGTCGGCCAGGAGGAGCTCCGTCTCGCCCTCCTCCTGAACGCCGTCGACCCCGCCATCGGGGGGGTCCTCCTCCGGGGCCAGAAGGGGAGCGCCAAGACGACGGCGGCCCGGGGACTGGCCGCCCTCCTCCCCGGGGAGGCCCCCTTCGTGGAGCTCCCGGTGGGGGCCTCCGAGGACCGGCTCATCGGCTCGATCGACCTCCGGGCCGCCCTCGTCGACGGGGAGCGACGGTTCGTGGCCGGCCTCCTCGGCGACGCCGACGGGGGGGTCCTCTACGTCGACGAGGTCAACCTCCTCCCCGACCATCTCGTCGACGTCCTCCTCGACGTGGCCGCCTCCGGGGTGAACCGGGTGGAGCGGGAGGGGGTCTCCCACACCCATCCGAGCCGGTTCATCCTCCTCGGGTCGATGAACCCCGAGGAGGGGGAGCTCCGGCCCCAGCTCCTCGACCGGTTCGGGCTCTCCGCCGACGTCCTCGCCCCCACCGACCCCACGGCCCGGGCCGAGGCCGTCCGCCGCCGCCTCGCCTTCGACGCCGACCCGGTTGGGTTCGCGGCCGGCTGGGAGGCCGAGGAGGACGAGCTCCGCCGCCGGCTGGCCCAGTCCCGGGCCGCCCTCCTGGCCCCCGGCCTGATCGAGGCGGTGGCGGAGCTCTGCGTGGCGGCCGGGGCCGAGGGGCTCCGGGCCGACCTCGTCTGCTGCCGGGCCGCGGCCGCCCTGGCCGGATGGGAGGGGAAGGCCGAGGCCGGGGAGGCGGAGGTCCGGGCCGTAGCCGGTCTCGCCCTCGGCCACCGCCGCCGCCGGTCCCCCTTCGAGGCCCCCGGGGTCCCCCCCCAGGAGCTGGCCGACGCACTCGACGACGCCTTCGGACCCGACCCCGACACCGGACCCGATGACGGTTCGGGCCAGGGTGGTGGGAGCCCGCCCCCGGGCGGCGGGGGTGGTCCGGGTGGACCTGGAGGCGAGCGGGCCGCGGTGGCCCCCGGGGCGGTCGGCCCCGTCCTCCTGCTCGGAGCCCCTCCGGCCCGGACGTCTGCGGGCCCCATGGGGCCGGTGCCGGCGGGCCGGCGGTCGGTCGTGACCGGCGACCGGGGCCGCCTGATCGGAGACCGGGTCCCCGACCCGGGGGGACCGGTGGGGTCGGTGGCGGTGATGGCGTCGGTGCTCGCCGGTGACCTCCGGGAGGCGGTCCGCCGGGAGAAGACGGGGAACCTCGTCATCCTGGTCGTCGACGCCTCGGGGTCGATGGGGGCGGACAAGCGGATGGAGGCGGCCAAGGGGGCGGCCGTCTCCCTCCTCCTCGACGCCTACCAGCGGCGGGACTCCGTGGCCCTGGTCGTCTTCCGAGGGGAGGGGGCCGAGGTCGTCCTCCGGCCCACCGGCAGCGTCGAGGTGGCCCGGGCCCGGCTCGAGACCCTCCCCACCGGGGGGAGGACCCCGCTCTGGGCCGGGATCGACACCGCCCTGGGGTTGGCCGAGGCGGCCCTGGCCGTGTCCCAGGGGGCCCGGCCTCTCGTCGTCCTGGTCTCCGACGGCCGGGCCACGGCCGGCCCTGAGGGGGTCGACCCGGTGGAGGCCTCCCTGGCCAGCGCCGACCGCCTCCGGCGCCGGGGGGTCCCCGCCGTCGTCGTCGACGCCGAGGACGGCCATATCCGACTGGATATGGCCCGGCCCCTGGCCGAGGCCATGGGGGCCCGGTACCTCGCCGTCGGAGAGCTCACGGCCGAGGGGCTGGCCGGCGTGGTCCGGGACGCACATCTGCGATGACCCGGCCGCGTTGACGATCGGGATCCCGACCCTCTTCCTCGCCATCCGGCTGGTGCTCCATGGCTTCGCGCCCCACTCCTACGGCCCGGCCGGACGCTCGAGGGTGGCGCCCTACCTGGCCCGGATCCCCGCCGGCCTGGCCATCGTCATGCCGATGATGGCCGTGGCCCATCTCGAGCCGAGCGGACTGGGCTTCGCCTACGGGATCGTGAACGGCCCATTCGTTTCTCGGCGCCTGGCGGATGGCGACCAGGGACGCCTGAGGAGGGGTGGCAGCGGGCCGGGTCCTCCTCGCTGCAGAGGACGGCCACCCGGAACCGGCCGGCTCCGGCCCGGAGCCGGTCGATCCCCTGGCGGAACCGGGCCAGGCCGGCCACGGCCCCGTAGTCGACCCGGCCCCGTTCGTCGGTGAGCTCCGGTTCGGGGGGCCGGCCCCCCAGCTGGTCCCCGAGGAAGAGGTAGCCGAGCCCGGCGGCGTCCAGAGCCCGGCGGAGCGGCTCCCGGTTGAACTGGCTCTGACGTCGGGAGAAGGGCTGGGACCGGATGTCGACGACGACCTCGATCCCGGCGGCGGCCAGGAGGCCGATGAGCTCCCCGGCGGAGTGGTTGGAGTGACCCACGGTCCACACTTGGAGGGGGTCCTCGGCCACGGGGACCAGGCTACGCACCGACCGTTCCTACCCCATTTCGACCGCCCAGGGCAGGGGAGGGGGCACCCCGTGTGGCTGAGCCGAGGATGGGACCGCCGACTGGTTGACTCCCGGTCCGGGCCGGGATACAAGAGCGGTGGCGGTCGGCGGGCAGGGGAGGCAGCAGGTGGTCGAAGGCGAGTTTCGAGTCGGCCGTCGTCGCGGTCGGCTGTCCATGGCCGTCGGCGGCGTGGCCCTGGTCCTCCTGGCCACCGTCGGGGTCCTCCCCGGCACCCTGACCGACGCCGGGGCGCTGTCCTCCGGCTGCGCCTACGTCCCCATCCACTCCGGGGTGAGCTGCATCGCCGAGGAGGGCCCCTCGGCCATCGCCGTGGGCAACGGGACCATCCTCCTGAACACCATCCCCGGGGCCGTCCAGCTCGACGCCCAGGCCACCCCGGGCGGGACCTGCACCGGCTCCTGTCTCACCCCTGCGGTCCTCTGCCTCTCCACCCAGGCCTTCACCGCTCCGGTGACCGCGGCCCAGTGCACCGGGCCCACCATGGTCGACGTCCCCGAGGGGTACCTGACCGGGGCCACCGACGAGGTCGGCGCCCTCGGCTTCACCCTCCCGCCCGCCTTCGTCCTGGCCGCCAACGGGACGGTCCACATCCAGTTCGGCCTGATCGCCTCCCCCTGCACCGGGGTGGCCTGCACTGCCGTCCTCGCCCCCGCCTACGTCGGTTGGCAGTGCGGGACCACGACCGGCTGCCTCGGCTTCTTCGGGGAGGTCTCCCTCCCCGTCCCGCCTCCCGTCCAGGCCCCGACCGGGGCGGTCGGGGCCCTGGCCCTGGCCGCCGGGGCCGGACTGGTCCTGGTGGGCTGGCAGGCCCGGGGCCGGCGGGGCCGGCGGCGGGACCTCACGGCGGGACCGGCCTGACCGTTGACGGGCCCCGTTGACGGGCCCGACGTTCCCGGCAATGGTGGGCGGGACCTGGTGGGGAGGGAGTCGGCATGGACAACGGTGATCCGGAGCGTCTCGACGCGTTGCTGGACGAATTGACGAGGGCCGAGAAGGCCTCGCTCACCGGCGGCGACGACGTCTGGCACCTCCCTGCCGTCGACCGGGTCGGCCTGGGCCGGCTCAAGGTCTCCGACGGGCCCTCGGGGGTCCGGGGGGCGAAGATCGGGACCCGCCGGTCGATGGCCTTCCCCTGCGGGACGGCGGCCGGCTCCACCTGGGACACCGACCTCGTCACCCGCTACGGCACCGCCCTGGCCGCCGAGGCCCGGTCGAAGGGCGTCCACGTCCTGCTCGGCCCCACCGTCTGCATCGTCCGGACCCCGCTGGCGGGCCGGACCTTCGAGTCCTTCTCCGAGGACCCCCACCTGACGGCCCGGCTGGCCGTGGCCTACATCTCCGGCGTCCAGGGCGGCGGGGTGGCCTGCTGCGTCAAGCACTTCGCCTGCAACGACCAGGAATTCGAGCGGATGACCATCAGCGCCGAGGTCGACGACCGGACGCTCCGGGAGATCCACCTCCCCGCTTTCGAGGCGGCCGTCGGCGAGGCCGGGGTCTGGGCCGTCATGTCGGCCTACAACCGGGTCAACGGCACCTACGCCGGGGAGCACCCCGTCCTCCTGGGGGAGATCCTCAAGGGGGAGTGGGACTACGACGGCATCGTCATGTCGGACTGGTTCGGGACCCACAGCACCCTGGAGGCGGCCCGGGCCGGCCTCGACCTGGAGATGCCCGGACCCCCCCAGCACCTCGGGGCCAAGGTGGCCGCCGCCGTCGAGGCCGGCGACCTCGACGAGTCCGTCCTCGAGGGCCAGGCCCGCCGACTCCTCCGCCTCATGGCGCGCTGTGGCCTCCTCGACGACCGGCCCGCCGTCGAGGACGGGGACGAGGCCGAGGTCGACGACCCGGGCCGCCGGGAGCTGAACCGGGCCGTGGCCGTGGGGGGGATGGTCCTCCTCCGCAACGACGGGATCCTCCCCCTCGCCCCCGGCGGGCTCCGGAGCCTGGCCCTCATCGGCCCCAACGCCGAGCTCCTCGAGACCGGGGGAGGGGGGAGCGCCTCGGTGGCCCCCTTCCGCTACCCCTCCCTGGTCGATGAGCTCCGGAGCCGGCTCGACGGGGTCGACCTCGTCCACGAGCCCGGCTGCCGCCTCGACCGGGACGTCCCCACCATCGACCCTCGCCTCCTCGGGGACGGGCTCCGGATCGACTACTTCGCCAACCCCGACCTGGTCGGGCCGCCGGCCGCCACCGACCCCCTCAGCCAGGGCCGGTTCATCACCATCGGCGACCCCGCCCCCGGCGTCGCCGTCGGCTCCTTCTCCCTCCGGGTCCGGGGCACGCTCACCCCCGACGTGACCGGACCCTGGGAGCTCGGTCTGGCCAACACCGGGGTGGCCCGGATCCTCCTCGACGGGAAGACCGTCCTCGAGAACCTGGCCACCACCACCGGCACCTACCTCTTCGGCCTGGCCAGCCCCACCCGGGCCGAGACCGTCGAGCTCGAGGCGGCCCGGACCTACGACCTGGCCGTCGAGTACCAGGTCGACGGCCTCCTCCCAGTGGCCGGCTTCCGCCTGGCCGCGGCCCGACCGGCCGTGGCCGACGCCATGGACCGGGCCGTGGCCGCCGCCGCGGCCGCCGACGTGGCTATCGTCGTCGTCGGCTCCACCAGCGAGTGGGAGACCGAGGGGGCCGACCGCAAGAGCCTCCGCCTCCTCGGCGACCAGGACGAGCTCCTCCGCCGGGTCCTCGCTGCCAACCCCCGGACTGTGGTGGTCGTGAACGCCGGCTCCCCTGTCGAGATGCCCTGGCTGGCCGACACCGCCGCCGTGGTCATGGCCTGGTACCCGGGGGAGGAGGGGGCCCCGGCCCTGGCCGACATCCTGACCGGCGCCCTCGACCCGGGCGGCCGGCTCCCCGTCACCTTCCCCCGCCGCCTCGAGGACACCCCGGCCCACGGCTTCTACCCCGGTTCCGAGGGGAAGGTCGTCTACGGCGAGGGGATCCTCGTCGGCTACCGCCACTTCGACACCGAGGACATCGAGCCCGAGTTCTGCTTCGGCCACGGCCTCTCCTACACCACCTTCGCCTACGGCGACCCGGTGGTCGCCGACGGCGCCAGCGTGGTCGTCCGGGTGCCGGTCACCAACACCGGAGACCGCCGGGGGAGCGAGGTGGTCCAGCTCTACGTGGCCGACCCCGAGTCCTCCGTGGCCCGCCCGGACCAGGAGCTCAAGGCCTTCGCCAAGGTCGCCCTCGACCCCGGGGAGACCGAGACGGTGACCCTCACCCTCGACGATCGGGCCTTCGCCTTCTGGGACGAGCCGGCAGGGGCCTGGAAGGTGGAGCCGGGTCCCTTCGAGCTCCGCATCGGCTCCTCCTCCCGGGCCGTCCACCACCGGGTCCGGGTCGACCGCCCCGGGTCCTGAGGTCCGGGCCGGCCGCTCAGGCCTCAGCAGCGGAGGACGGCGACCGTCCCGCTCGTCACGTCGGGGTTCTTCGTGGTCAGGGGGAGGCCGAGACTCTCGGCCAGGGCCAGGGCGGTCAGGGTGTCGATCTCCGATCCCTGGTCGGCGGCCAGGGCGGCGTCCATGGCCAGGGCCCGGACCGGGAACCACTCGGCCACGGCCCGCAGCGCCAGCCCGTAGTCCCGTCGGGCCCGCAGGGGCGCCCCCTGGTGGCGGAGGGCCAGGTACTCGGCCACCAGGAGGGCGGTCGAGTCGAGGACCAGGATCTCCCCGACGTCGTGGACCTCTCCGACGAGTAGGCCGGCCAGGACGAGCAGCCCGCCCGCGTCAGCGACGGCGCTGCCGGCCATCGATGCGCTCCACGACCTCCTGGCGCCGACGCGCCGACGCCACCCGTACGGCGGTGAACTCGGCCTCGCTCATCGGATCGGTGGTGGCCCGCTCCTCCAGCAACTCGGCCGGGGACAGGCGGCCCGCCGTCTGGCGGAGCACCTGCCGGATCCACTCCTGCTGGCTGAGCCCCTCGGCGGCAGCCTGCCGGGCCAGCCGATCGGCCACCTCCGGCTCGACGCCCTTCACGTTGATGTCCACCCGGCCATGGTACCAGAACGACACCGGATGTGGTGGTGGACTGGTACCAGCCCATCGGGGGACTGGGGAGGAACCGGCCATAGGGTGAGGCCATGCACGAAGAGGTCACGGTCCACATGGTCGCCCCGCCCGAGAAGATCTGGGAGCTCCTGAGCGACGTCACGAAGATCGGGCGTTACAGCCCCGAGACCTTCGAGGCCGTCTGGATCGACGGGGCCACCGGCCCCGAGATGGGGGCGAGGTTCCGGGGCCATGTGAAGCGCAACGGGAAGGGCCCGACCTACTGGACGACCTGCACCGTCTCGGCCTCGGTGCCGGGCCGGGAGTTCACCTTCGGGGTGGGCAACGGGGAGCGGCCCCTGAGCGTCTGGGGCTACCGGCTCGAACGGGCCGGCGATGGCACCGACGTCACGGAGCACTTCACCCTGGCCCCCACCTTCGGTCTCCGCCTCTACTGGTCCGTCCTGGGCTGGGCCCGGGGGAAGACCAACCGCCAGGACATGCGGACCACCCTGGAGCGGATCCGGGCCGAGGTGGAGGCTCCCTGAGGGCATGAGCAAGGATGCGGCACCCTCGACCGACGTCTTTCAGGCCAGTGATCTCGCCTCACGACGTCGGGACTTCATCGGTGCGGGGCGGGCAGGTCGAGCCCTGCTCAGGGATACCGACGGCTTCGGCCTTGTCATGATGCCGCTGGCCGAATGGGAGGCCGTGACCGAAGTGTCCTCCTGTGCCATGGAAGTGATGCGCACCGAGGTGATCCTGCGGCACGCCGATGTACGACCTGCCGAACTTCCGTACGCCTGGTTGACCGTCTTCGATGACGATGACCGCGAGGAGTTTCTCGACGAGATGCGGGACGCGCTCAGCGTTGCCTTCTCGACCCACGACCTCGGGCCCGTTCGCACCTGCCTGCACGACTGGCAGACCACGGCCCAGGCTCTCTCCGACCGGACTCGCCGACGGATCCTGACCGGGCCCGGGACCGACGAGTACGAAGAAGTTGACGCGCCCAGCTGACCCGAAGCCCGGTGCCTACCAGCCCTTCGTCTCTGCCCGGCGGCCCGGTGGCACGCCGTCCGGCAAGCCCTCGTTCCGGGTTCTGGTCCACCGCCAGTATCCCCGGCTACTCACCGAAGATCCACTACGAGGTTTCGGGTGCCGGGCGGATCGATTATCAGTCCTTGGGCAGCAACCCCTATGCTGTATATATGCGGAACCATGGCACGGGCCGATCGGCGAAAGGTGCGTGCGAGGGATCGAGCCGCATGTGGCGGAGGCCCGACAAGGTGAGCCTCTTTGCTCAAGTCTGGGGCCTGTCGGAGCTGGAGGCGGCCCGGGTCTTGGGCTATTCCAGGCCTGAGTTGACGCACTGGCCAGCTGACGTCGTCCCGAGGGACCGGACGGAGACGATGGCAGATCTGGAGGCAGCCACCGAGCTGTTGATCCGGTATGTCGAGATCGGTCGGATCCCGGTGGTGGTCCGTCGCCCCGCCGCCGACCTGGACGGGCGGTCGCTGCTCGAGCTCGTCGTTGCGGGCGATGCCCGGGGAACGGTGTTGGCGTGTCGGAGGATGTTCGACTTCTCAAACGTCCAGGGCTGATCCGCTTACGTCGTGTCCGGCTGCGTGGATCTGGCCTCCCCAGACGCCGCCCCGGGAAACACCTGTCGGCCTGCCGGAGGACGTTCGCCTTTCAGCCTTGGTGGGCTCGGTCAGTCACGCCGGCGCCTCGGGCTGAGGCTGGTCCCCGGCCGGGTCCACGAACTCCCGGTTCTTCTGGATGGTCTCGGCCAGGGTGTGACCGCCCCAGGGGTACATCTCGGCTTGGTTGACCTCTTCGGGGGTGGGGGGCGGGTCGAGCGTCACGTCGGGTCGCCGCTCGAGCGCGTCGAGCCGGTCGAGCGTCTCGAGATCAGGGTGGTTGTCGTCTCCGAGTCCTCCGACCATGTGGCTGTCCCCCTTCGTAGCGCCGTGTCGTCCAACCCTACTGGCGGGTCGGTCAATCCGAGTAGAAGATCGAAGGGTTCAGGATCTGGGTGCCCCACAGCAACTCCCGGTCCGCTGGGGAGAGCCGGGCGTGGTCGGCCGCATGGTTCCAGTTCGAGTGGATCACCTCGACGAGGCCGTCGACGAGTTGGCGGGCATCGGCGGACTCGAGGTGGTAGAGCCGAGCGGCCCGCACGAGCGGTTCCAGACGGGCCCGGCGCTCTCCGTCGGCCCCGTAGGCCATCGCCTGCACCGTCTCGCCCCCACCGCGCCGTTGTGGGCAGATGTCGAAGGCCGGTGTCAGGGTGAGCAGTTCTCGGGTCCCGTCCCAGAACGCAGCATGGTTCCGGGCATGGTCGTCGGTGTTCCCGACGCAGATGTTGAACGCGATCCGGAGGAAGAGCTCCCGGAGGGTCAGATCGACGTGGGTGAACCGCGTGCGGATCTGCTCGGCCAGGCCGGTATAGGTGGCATACCGGGACCACCGCTCGTCGAGCTGCTGGAGGGTGAGCGCCGAGACCATCATCCTTCGTTGTCCGGGGCCATGGTTCCGGTCGAAGCGGTCGACGAGCAGGACGTCGGTGTCCAGGCAGCGAGTGACCGCCGTGGCGGCGACGTTCAGTCCAGCCAGGTGCGCGAGGTGCATCACGGCCCCTTCGGCGTTGGCGACCGGATAGGTATCGGACCTGCGACCGAACTTGGCGATCTTCTTCGACCCATCCCCGTCCTCGACGAGCACCTTGGGCCGCGCCCCGCCCAGGGAGGAGCCGTGGAGGAGAGCCAATCCGAGGGCGGGATCGAGGGGCAGGCCCTGCTCCAGACGATCGGCCGCCGTGAGCAACTCCGGGAGCGGCGCCTGGGTGATCCGGGGGATGTAGTCGGATGAGCTTGCCTGGAAGTCCAGCCCACCGATCCGATCGGAGCCTGACTGGAGGAGGAAGGTGACGAGTCCCACCTGATCCTCGGTCGCGTCGGCATCCTTGTGGAGATGGGAATGCAGGATGACGCGTCGGCCCCAGGCGTCGGGGCCGGCGTCGGCGATGCATCCGGCGACGCCCATGCCGTCGAGGGGCGAGATCACGTCGCTGCCCATCGGGAGCTCGGGAAGGTACAGGGGCACCGCCCCCGGCCGGGCCCGGTAGGCGGCGCCGTAGCGGAACACGATCTGGTCCCCGGTCGCGTTGAGCCGGCCGGCGACGACCGGCTCGGTGGCGCCGGCAAGCCAGACCCAGACGAAGGCCTCGGTGGCGTCAGAAGTCGTCATCGGGAACCTGCAGTGGGTTGACGACGCGGCTGGGCAGCAGAGCGAGCCGGTCCTCCTCGCGCCGGACGATCGACGGGAGGTCCCCAGGCTCTGGGGCGAACAGACTCAGGCCCACCAGTCCGGCCAGCTCGAACATCGTCCCCGTGGCCACGGTGGGGTCCCCGCTCTCGGCCTTGTGCAGTGTCTTCGGGTCGATCCGGGCCCGCTCGGCGAGATCCCTGGCGGTCATGTGCCGTCGCCTCCGGGCCGCGGCGATCTGCAGGCCGAGAACCCGGGCCGCATCGAGGGTTTGGGGAAGGTACGTGTATGTTCGTCTCATCGGGCGCCCTGAGGGGATTAGAGTCCGTTTTCGAACTCCAAGGGGGAGTATATTCCCTCTCGGGTGGCCCCGCTACGGGAAGGAGAGATCCTCGCCGTCCCAGTAGGCGTGGACGGAGCGGATCCGGAGGTCCTCGGCCACGTCGAAGACCTCGATCCCGTCGATGACCATGACGGCCCCGCCGGTGGTGACGGCGATCTCGAAGTCGATGGCGACGTGGTCTGCGCAGGTGTGGACGGCCTTGGCCTGGAAGGTCCAGGCCTGGCTGGCCCCGATGCTGTTCCGCCAGAACTCGGCGATGGCGTCGTGGCCGATGTTGGGGGGGTTGGAGGCCGGGTCGGCCTGGACGGCGTCCTCGGTGAAGAGGGCGGTCAGGGCTTCGACGTCCCGGGAGTTGACGGTCTCCACATAGCGGGCGACCAGCTGACGGAGCTCGACGGGGGTGGGCATGGCCTCAGGCTCCCATGGCGTGGACGCCACCGTCGACATGGAGCATCTCCCCGGTGGTCATCGGGAACCAGTCGGAGAAGAGGGCCACACAGGCCTTGGCCACCGGCTCGGCGTCGTTCACGTCCCAGCCCAATGGGGCCCGGGTCCCCCAGGTGTCCTCGAAGGCCGAGAAGCTCGGGATGGACCTGGCCGCCATGGTCCGGATCGGTCCGGCCGCCACAAGGTTGACCCGGATCCCCTCGGCCCCGAGGTCCCGGGCCAGGTAGCGCGACAGGGACTCCAGGGCGGCCTTGGCCACCCCCATCCAGTCGTAGGCGGGCCAGGCCACGGTGGCGTCGAAGTCGAGGCCGACCACCGAGGCCCTGCCGGCGGCCTGGAGGAGGGGCCGGAACGCCTCGACCAGGGCCTTCAGGGAGTAGGCGGAGACCTCCAGGGCCACCTTGACCTCGTCCCAGCCGGCCTGGAACATGTCGCCCCCGAGACACTCCTGGGGGGCGAACCCGATGGCGTGGAGGAGTCCGTCCAGCCGACCCCACCGCTCGGTGAGCTCGGCGGCGGCGGCGGCCAGTTGCCCGGGGTCGGTGACGTCGATCTCGAGGACCTCGGGGGTCACGGGGAGCTTCCGGGCCGTCCGCCGGGTCAGGGAGAGGCCCCGGCCGGCTCCGGACAGGACCACCTCGGCCCCCTCCTCCTGGGCCAGCCGGGCCACCGAGAAGGCCAGGGAGGCGTCGGTGAGGACGCCGGTGATCAGGATTCGCTTGCCGTCGAGGATGGCCACGGCCCGGACGATACCGGGCCGGCCGGGGGAGCCGACAGCCGGACCCGGATCCGGGTCCCGGGGTCCGACCGGCCGGGTCCGGTCCGGTCCGGTCTATAAGGTGAGCGGGATGCGCGTGGGAATCCTCGGAGGGACCGGACCGTTGGGACGCGGCCTGGCCGCCCGCCTGGCCGCGGCCGGCGACGAGGTCGTCCTGGGCTCGCGGGATGCGGCCCGGGCCGAGGACCTGGCCGCCGAGCTGGTCGGGGCCTGGCCGGGCCGGGACCTGGCCGTGACCGGGGCCGACAACGAGGGGGCCGCCGCCTGCGACCTGGTGGTCATGGCCACCCCCTGGGACGCGGCCGTCCCCACCGTCAAGCCGCTGGCCGCCGCCCTCTCGGGCAAGGTGGTCGTCTCGGTGGCCAACGCCCTCGTCAAGCAGGGCCGGGAGATGCAGGCCCTGGTCCCGGCCCGGGGATCGGTGGCCGCCGCCGTGGCCGCCGCCCTGCCCGGTTCCCTGGTGGCGGCGGCGGGCCACCACCTCCCGGCCGCCGAGCTGGCCGACCTCGACGCCAGTCTCGGCTCCGACGTCCTGGTCTGCTCCGACCATCCCGAGGCCACCGCGGCCACCGTCGACCTCCTGGGCCGGATCCCGGGACTCCGACCCCTCGACGCCGGCAGCCTGGCCTCGGCCGCCCCCATCGAGGCCTTCACCGCCGTCCTCATCACGGTCAACATCCGCTACAAGGCCCACTCGAGCCTCCGGCTCACCGGCCTCGAGGCGGCGCCATGATGCGGCTCTACGACACGGCTCGCCGGGAGCAGGTTCCCTTCGAGCCCGGGCCCCTCGCCACCCTCTACTCCTGCGGGATCACCCCCTACGACGCCGCCCACCTCGGCCACGCCGCCGTCTACCTCACCTTCGACGTCCTCCAGCGCCGGCTCCGGGACCTCGGCCACGAGGTCCGCTGCGTCCGCAACGTCACCGACGTGGACGACGACATCCTCCGCAAGGCCCGGGAGCTCGGGGTCCACTACCTCGACCTGGCCGCCGAGGAGATCGCCCGGTTCGACCGGAACATGGCCGGCCTCGGCCTCCTCCCCGTCTACAGCGAGCCCCGGGCCACCTCGGCCATCCCCGACATCCTCTCCCTCATCGGCACCGTCCTCGACCGGGGCCACGCCTACCAGTCCGATGGGTCGGTCTACTTCGACGTCTCCTCCTTCGGGGCCTTCGGCCAGATCAGCCACCTCGACCGGCCCGAGATGCTCCGGCTGGCGGCCGAGCGGGGCGGCCGGGTCGACGACCCGGCCAAGCGGGACCCCCTCGACTTCGTCCTCTGGCAGCCCTCGGCCCCCGACGAGCCCTCCTGGGAGTCCCGCTGGGGCCCGGGCCGGCCCGGTTGGCACATCGAGTGCTCGGCGCTGGCCATGCGGGAGCTGGGACCCACCATCGACCTCCACGGCGGGGGGAGCGACCTGATCTTCCCCCACCACGAGTGCGAGGCGGCCCAGTCCGAGTCGGTGACCGGGACCACCTTCTCCCGGCACTGGCTCCACGTCGGGATGGTGGGACTCGACGGGGTGAAGATGTCGAAGTCCCTGGGCAACCTGGTCTTCGTCGGGGAACTCCTCGAGGAGCACGAGTCCGCCGTGGTCCGCCTGGCCCTCCTGGCCCACCACTACCGTCACGACTGGAACTGGGAGGCCATTGAGCTGGACGTGGCCGCCGACCGCCTCGAGCGGTGGCGGGCGGCCGGCTCCGGGGACGCCCACGTCTCCTCCGAGGTCCTGGCCGCCGTCCGGCGCCGTCTCGACGACGATCTCGACACCCCCGGCGCCCTTCTCGCCCTCGACGCCGCCGCCGCCGACGGCCGCGGCGTCGGAGAAGGGGCCGACCTCCTGGGCATTAGGGTCTGAGCTTCGAGCTCCCGCCGGCACGGTAGGTCCGGCGGCCCGACACCGAGGTGATTCCGACATGGCAGGCGACGTCACGATCCTCCTTCCCGACGGCACGGCCCGGGAGGTACCCGAGGGGACGACCGCCCTCGGCCTGGCCCGGTCCATCGGCTCCCGGCTGGCCAAGGCGGCCGTGGCCGCCACCGTCGACGGGGCCGAGGTCGACCTGGGCACCGAGCTGACCCCGGGTGCGACCGTGGCCATCGTGACGGAGAACACCGACCCGGGTCGGACCGTCCTGCGCCACTCCACCGCCCATGTCCTGGCCCAGGCCGTCACGGATCTCTGGCCCGGGGCCCACTACGCCATCGGGCCCGCCATCACCGACGGCTTCTACTACGACTTCGGGCTTCCCGGCGGGGCCCACTTCTCCGACCACGACCTCGAGCGGATCGAGGCCCGGATGCGGGAGGTCATGGCCGAGGACCAGCCCTTCGTCCGGGAGGAGCACACCGTGGCCGAGGGCCTGGCCCTCTTCGCCGACCAGCCCTTCAAGGTCGAGATCATCGAGCGGGTCTCGGCCGGGGCCACCCTGGAGCAGGAGGAGGCCGGGGACGTCGCCCCCGGGTCCGACGGGGTCAGCGCCTACCGGAACAACGACCATTTCGTCGACCTCTGCCGGGGACCCCATGTCCCCTCCACGGGCCGCCTCGGCCATTTCGCCCTGCAGCGGGTGGCCGGCGCCTACTGGCGGGGCGACGAGAAGCGGCCCCAGCTCCAGCGGATCTACGGGACGGCCTGGGAGTCGGCCCAGGCCCTGGCCGACCACCTCCACCGCCTGGAGGAGGCCGAGCGGCGGGACCACCGCAAGATCGGGGCCGACCTCGACCTGTTCTCCTTCCCCACCGAGATCGGATCGGGCCTGCCCGTCTTCCATCCCAAGGGGGCCATGATCCGCCGGCTCATGGAGGAGTACTCCCGGAAGCGCCACGAGGCCTCCGGCTACGACTTCGTGGCCACCCCCCACATCACCAAGAGCGAGCTCTTCGAGACCTCCGGCCACCTGGACTGGTACGCCGAGGGGATGTTCCCCCCCATGGAGCTCGACGAGGGCCAGAAGTACTACCTGAAGCCAATGAACTGCCCGTTCCACGTCCTCATCTTCCGGAGCCGGCAGCGCTCGTACCGGGAGCTCCCCCTCCGCTTCTTCGAGTTCGGCTCGGTCTACCGCTACGAGAAGTCGGGGGTCGTCCACGGCCTGTCCCGGGTCCGGGGCATGACCCAGGACGACTCCCACATCTTCTGCACCGCCGACCAGATGGCCGACGAGCTCCGCTCCCTCCTCGTCTTCGTCCTCGACCTCCTCCGGGACTTCGGCCTCGACGACTTCTACCTCGAGCTCTCGACCAAGCCGGCCGAGAAGTCCGTCGGGACCGACGAGGAGTGGGACGTCGCCACCGAGACCCTGCGGAGCGCGGCCCTGGCCATGGACCTCGAGCTGGTCCTCGACGAGGGCGGCGGCGCCTTCTACGGCCCCAAGATCTCGGTCCAGGCCCGCGACGCCATCGGCCGGCACTGGCAGGTCTCCACCATCCAGCTCGACTTCCAGACCCCCCAGCGGTTCGGGATCGAGTACGTCGGCGCCGACAACGCCCGCCACAGGCCCATCATGATCCACCGGGCCCTCTTCGGCTCCGTCGAGCGCTTCTTCGCCATCCTCCTCGAGCACTATGCCGGGGCCCTCCCGACCTGGCTGATGCCGGTCCAGGTCGTCGTCCTCCCCGTCCGCGACGACCACGGCGACTACGCCCGGGAGGTAGCCGACCGGGCCCGCCGGGCTGGGCTCCGCACCGAAGTGGTCTCCGCCGACGAGCCCCTCGGTGGGCGGATCCGGCGCTGGAAGATGGAGAAGGTCCCCTACATCCTGGTCGTCGGTGACGACGATGTGGCCGCCTCGACGGTCGGGGTGAACCGGCGGGGGTCGGACCGGCCCGAACGCGGTGTCGACGTCGAGGCCTTCGTGGCCGGGGTCGCCGTCGAGGTCGAGGCCCGGGGCCGACCCGAGGACGCCGGGGACGGCGCCGGGACCGGCGGCGGGGGAGCGGGTTGACCTTCGAGAACCTCTGGGCCGGGTGGCGCTCCCAGTACGTGACCTCGGCCACGGTGGCCGAGCGGGCCGGAGATCCCGGCGGGTGCGTCTTCTGCCGGATCGCCGATCAGGGGGAGCCGAGTCCGGAGAACGGGATCGTCTGGCGTGACGACCTGACCTTCGCCGTCCTGAACGCCTACCCCTACGCCACCGGCCATCTCCTGGTCATGCCGCTGCGGCACCTCTCCGAGATCGGGGAGCTGACCCCGGCCGAGTCCGCCGCCCTGTGGCAGGCCACCACCGACGGGGTGGCCGCGCTCAGCGCCGCCTACCAGCCCGACGGGATCAACATGGGGGCCAACCTGGGCCGGGCCGCCGGGGCCGGGATCCCCGGCCACCTCCACCTCCACGCCCTGCCCCGCTGGGGCGGGGACACCAACTTCATGACCTCGGTGGCCGGCGTCCGGGTCATGCCCGAGTCCCTCCCCGAGTCCTGGCGCCGCATCAACGAGGCCTGGCCCACCTCCTGAGCCCCCCTGAGCACCCGGGAGCCCCAGGTGGGACAATCGGGTCGATGACGGGGCCGATCGATCAGCCGGGCTGGCCGGTCATCGAGCCGCCGGCTCCGCCCGAGCCGCCCCAGCCGCCGGTTGCCCCCCCGCCGCTCCAGGCCCCGCCCCCCATCGTCGTCCCCCCGGCCCCGGTCATGCCCCCCCTCCCGGTGACCGCCTTCTCGCTCCCCGATCCGGCCCCGCCTCCCCCCGCCGGGGACGGCCCCGAGCCCGACCCGTCGACGGACTGGCCCACCGCCGCGCCGCCCCCACCGGACTGGCAGACGGCCCTCCCCGCACCGGAGACCCCCTGGGTGTCGAACCCCCCGGACCGGCCTGGAGACGACCGGTCGGCGGGATCACCTCTGCCGCGTACCCTCAGCGGCTCCCTCCACCACGTCCACGGCTACCCGCCCCCGTTGGCGCCGTTCGACCAGGACGAGGAGCCCGGGGAGTCGTAGGGCTCAGACGCCGGCCCGGGTCCGGGCCAGGCGGTCGACCAGGTTGGCGGGGACGGCGTCGTAGTGGTCGTGGTCGGCCGAGAAGCGCCCCCGTCCCCCGGTCAGGGAGCGGAGGTCGATGGCGTAGCGGCCGATCTCGGCCGTGGGGACCATGGCCGTGATCTCCTGGACCGCACCGTCGAGGGTGTCCGTGCCGAGGACCCGGCCCCGGCGGGCGTTCAGGTCGCCGAGGACGTCGCCCTGCATCGAGGCCGGGACGAGGACCCGGAGGCGGCTCAGGGGCTCGAGGAGGACCGGGCCGGCCTGGGCCATGGCCTCGCGCAGCGCTAGGGCGCCGGCAATCTTGAAGCTCATCTCGGAGGAGTCGACCGGGTGGTACTTCCCGTCGAGACAGGTGACCTGGATGTCGACCACGGGGAAGCCGAACTCCCCGCCCTGGGCCATGGCCTCGATGACCCCCTTCTCCACGGCCGGGATGAACTGGCGGGGGATGGCCCCGCCGACGACCTGGTCCACGAAGCGGAACCCGCCGCCGCGCTCGAGGGGCTCGAGCCGGACGGTGGCCACCCCGTACTGGCCGTGGCCGCCGGTCTGCTTCTTGTATCTCCCCTCAGCCTCGGCCGGGGCCGAGATCGTCTCCCGGTAGGCGACGAGGACGTCCTCGGTCTCGACCTCGACCCCGTACTTGCGCTGGAGCCGTTCGCAGACGACGGCCAGATGGGTCTCCCCGGTCCCCGAGAGGATGGTCTGGTGGGTCTCGTCGACCCGCCGGAGACCGAGGGCCAGGTCCTCCTCCTGGAGCCGGTGGAGGCCGGTCATGAGCTTGTCGTCGTCCCCCTTCGACCGGGGCCGGATGGCCACCTCGAGGACGGTGGGCTCGGGCTCGACCGGGGGCAGGGTGACCGGGGTGCCCTTGGGGGCCAGGGTGTCCCCGGTCAGGGTCACGGTCAGCTTGGGGACGGCCAGGATGTCCCCGGCCTGGACCTCGGCCAGGACCTCGGTCTCCTTGCCCCGGAGGAGCTCCAGGATGTGGAGCCGCTCGTCGGCGTGGGCCCTGGGGTTGGTCAGGACGGTGTCGGGCCGGATCGTCCCCGAGAGCACCCGGAGGAGGGAGATCTTCCCCACGTAGGGGTCGGAGACGGTCTTGAACACCCGGGCCAGGGGCTGGCCGGCCGGATCACAGGTCACGGTGTGGGGGGACCCGGCCCCGTCGACCTCGACGGGGGGCCGACGGTCGGGGGAGGGCCCGATCTCGGCCAGGAGGCTGGCCAGGCGGTCGATCCCGACCCCGGTCGTGGCCGACCCGCAGACGACGGGGAAGACGAGGCCCTGGGCCACGCCGCCGGCCAGGGTGGCCTCCAGCTCCTCGGCCGTCGGGACCTCCCCCTCCAGGTACCGCTCCATCAGCTCGTCGTCACCGACGACGATCCCCTCCACCAGATGCTCCCGGACGGTGTGCTCGAGTTCGGCGAGCTCGTCGGGGATCGGTCCCCGGGTCGAGGCTCCCCCCTCGTAGAAGATGGCCTCGTCGGTGAGGAGGTCGGCGATGCCCCGGAAGTCGGACTCCTCGCCCACGGGCAGCTCGAGAGGGGCGATCCCGGCCCCGAATCGCTCCTTGAGCTCGGCCAGGGTCCGGTCGAAGCTGGCCCGGTCCCGGTCCAGCTTGTTCACGAAGACGAGCCGGGGCAGGCCCAGCTCGGCGGCCAGCCGCCAGGCCGCCTCGGTCTGGGCCTCCACCCCGTCGACGGCGCTCACCACCACGACCACCAGGTCGACCACCGAGCAGGCGGCCCGGACCTCGCCGAAGAAGTCGGCGTAGCCGGGCGTGTCGATCAGGTTGACCTTCACGTCACCGACCGTGAACGGGGCCAGGGCCAACGAGATCGAGAGGTGGCGCTTGATCTCCTCGGGCTCGAAGTCGCAGACGGTCGTCCCGTCCTCGACCCTCCCCTGGCGGGTCACGGTTCCGGTGGCGTGGAGCATGGCCTCGGCCAGGGTGGTCTTGCCCGCCCCGTTGTGCCCCACGAGTGCCACGTTCCGGATCCGGGACGGTGGGTAGCTGGTCACCTTCGGACCTCCCTCCCTCGGTCTCGCCGGTGCGACGGGAGCGCCGCCCGGCCGCAGCCTAACGGGCCCCGGCCCGCTCGTCAGGGGGTAGTCCCGGCTGAAAACGGGTGTCCGGGGAGGGTGGTGCAGTAGGATTGCCCTGGGCACATTGGAGGAACCGCTTCATGTTCGATGGGAGTTTCCGTCTCGCCGTGGACCGGAGCACGAAACCGGTCGGGACGGCGTTGGTCCGGGTCGGGATCACCGCCGACGTCCTGACCGTGATCGGCCTGGTCATGTCGGTCGTCTCCGCTGTGGTGGTCGGCACAGGCCATCTCCTGTGGGGCGTCCCCATGCTCCTCGCTGTCGGCCTTCCCGACCTCTTCGACGGGCCGGTGGCCAAGGCCTCGGGCCGGACCTCGATCCGGGGTGCCTTCTTCGACTCCGTCGCCGACCGGATCTCCGACGCCTTCCTCTACGGGGGCCTGGCCTGGTACCTTGCCGCCGGGCACCACGGGGAAGCCGTGATGCTCCCCTTCGCCATCATGGCCGGGACCGCCCTCATCTCCTACGAGCGGGCCAAGGCCGAGCTCCTGGGCCTGGTGGCCAAGGGGGGGCTCATGGAGCGGGCCGAGCGCTTCATCCTCCTCGGCCTGGTCTACATCCTCGGCGCCATCTCGGCCGCCACCGTCGTGCCGGCCCTGGCCGTCTTCCTGACCCTCGTCCTGGCCACCGCCGTCGGCCGGTTCGTCCGGGTCTGGCGGGCGGCCGAGGGCCCGGCCGTCCCGGCTCCGGCCCCGGCCCTCTTCGGGTCCCGGGACGCCGGCGACGAGCACCGCCGGGCCCGGGTCCGTCGCCGTGAGGACCGGGTCCACTCCCGGTGGAGCACCTGGCGCGAGACGCGGGCCGAGCGGGACTGGACGGTCCCGCGAGCCGTCCCCGCCCGCGCCCACCGCCGGGCTGGAGAGCCCCTCGGCCGGTGGCGGGCCCGACGGGCCGACGTGCCCTCGAGCCGCTCCGGTCGCATCTGGCGGGATCGCCGGGCCGCCCGGCCGCGTGAGCGGGCCGG
>PLZB01000013.1 GCA_003151955.1 Acidimicrobiaceae bacterium | reverse complement strand
CCCCAACTACCGGAGGTCTGAGCCTGGCCAACCCGGGATAGCCGGTCAAACGAGCAGGGTGTGCGGATCGCTGATTTTCCCCATTGACGATCACTGAAATTCCCCACCCTTGAGCGGGGTGGTGGGCCCCCTGGATGTCGCTTGCCGGTCTCATGGGACCAGGCTGTTGCCAGCAGTATGGGACCAGGTGGTGTCCACGTTGACCGGCTCGGGTGTTCACAAAAGTTCAGGTCGACGGCGTCCGCAAGGCCCTCGGCCAGGCCTACGGCGGCGGCTCCCAGTTCTTCGCCATGTGGGTCCTCGGGGTCGACAAGCCCTGAAAGCAGGGACGTCACGGAGCGGCGGGCTGGAAGGGGACCTCGGCCCGGTGGTGCCCACTGTCGAACGTCATCAACAGGGCGCCGGAGTACAGGAGTGACCCAGGCCTCGACACAGGCCCGATGGCGACACCCTGATCCGGCGTCGTGAAGCCGAGGTCGGTCCATGTTCCGCCCGGGCTGGTCACGGACTCGACCGTCGTCCATGTCATGCCGCCGTCGAAGGTGGCGACCAGTTCGTTGGTCGCTCCGCTGACTCGCCGATGACGACGCTCTGGGGGCCGGGGGGGGACTGCTGAGAGGCCCCGCCTCGGTGACCGGGGGCGGTTTCGGGGCCGGGAGGAAGGTGGTTCCGCCGTCGTGGGAGAAGTCCAGAGATATAACCAGAAGTTGTGGATCGACCATCTGACTCGGGGCGCGGCGTACCTTCCTCGTTGACCAATCACGAGGCCGGCGCATGAACGCCGGTGAGGAAGGAACGCCGATGTTGAGAGTAGTTGCAGACGACGATGTCAGCGCGGAGTTGAGCCTGGATCTGGACGCGATCTGCCGGGAAGGTGCCCGCCGGATGCTGGCTGCCGCGTTGGAGGCCGAGGCGGCCGCCTACACCGCCGCCTTCACCGAGGAGCTCGATGGTGACGGGCGCCGCCTGGTGGTCCGCAACGGGCACGCCCGGCCGCGGGTGATCGCCACCGGGGCTGGTCCGATCGAGGTCGAGGCGCCGAGGGTGAACGACAAGCGAGTCGATGACGCGACGGGCGAGCGGGTCAAGTTCACGAGTTCGATCATCGCTCCGTGGTGCCGGAAGAGCCCGAAGGTGTCCGAGGTGTTGCCTTTGATGTACCTACACGGGATGAGCTCCGGCGACTTCGTCCCCGCGCTGGGCGAGTTCTTCGGCTCGGCCGCCGGGTTGTCGCCGTCGGTGATCACCCGACTGACCACGTCGTGGCAGGAGGAGCGGGAACGCTTCGCCAACCGCAGCCTGGCCGACGTCGACTATGTGTACTGCTGGGCGGACGGGATCCATTTCAACGTGCGTCTGGAGGAGGAGCGGCTGTGTTGTTTGGTGATCGTCGGGGTGCGCGCCGACGGGACCAAGGAGCTGGTGGCGATCGCCGACGGCTACCGGGAGTCGACCGGCTCGTGGGAGGACCTGCTCAGGGACTGCAAACGCCGGGGGATGCGGGCCCCGGTGGTGATGGTCGGCGACGGGGCACTCGGTATGTGGTCCGCCCTCGGCGACGTGTTCCCCGAGACCCGCCATCAGCGCTGCTGGGTCCACAAGGTCGCCAATGTCCTCTCCGCCCTGCCGAAATCGGTGCACCCGTCCGCCCGCCGGGCCCTCGCCGAGATCCGCGATGCAGAGGACCGCGCCCACGCCAAGACGGCGATCGAGGCATTCTCGGAGGCGTTCGGCGCGAAGTGGCCCAAGGCGGTGGCCAAGATCGTCGACGACACCGAGGTGCTGCTCACCTTCTTCGATTTCCCCGCCGAGCACTGGATCCACCTGAAGACCACGAACCCGATCGAGTCGACGTTCGCCACGGTCCGGCTGAGAACCAAGGTCACCAAGGGCCCCGGCTCTCGAGCGGCTGGCCTGGCCATGGCCTTCAAGCTGATCGAGGGGTTGAGCCCCGGGGAGTGGTGTACGAGGTGGCCGGTTGTGGCGGTCCTCGCATCAACCTGAGCTGATTGCAGTTGTCTGATCAGCTCGCTTTGATGATTGTAGCAGTTGGGTTGGTTGGTTGCAATCCTTTCTATAGCGTCTAGTGGTGTGGGGGCGTGTTTGTCTAGCCGGGCTCCCAGGGGTGGGATTGGGGTCCGGTGGTCAGATGCTGGGGTTCAGGTGTTGGTCATGCAGTGGCGGCCTCCATGGCGGGTTTCGGGTCGGCGTCGGAGATGCCGGCGTGGCGGGTGGTCTTGAGCGTCTCGGCGGACATGTAGCGCTTCCCGATGGCCCATTCGTCGGTCTGTTCGGCCAGCAGGGCCCCGACGAGGCGGATGACGGCGGCGCGGTTCGGGAAGATCCCGACGACGTCGGTCCGCCGGCGGATCTCCTTGTTGAGCCGTTCCTGCGGGTTGTTGGACCGGATCTTGGGCCAGTGCTCGGTGGGGAAGGCGGCGAAGGCCAGGATGTCGTCGGCGGCGTCGAGGAGGTAGACGGCCACGTCGTTGAACCCGGCGGTGGTGAGCTTGTCGACGACGTCGGCGAGCTGGTTCCAGGTGGCGTCGCGGTCGGGCTGCTCGAAGATCGAGCGGACCAGGGTGGCGATCATCGGCCACGACATTTTCGGGACGCGGGAGGCCAAATTCGCCATGAAATGGGTTCGGCAACGCTGCCACGAGGCGTCGGCGAACACGGTGGAGATGGCGTGTTTGATCCCGCCGTGGGCGTCGGAGATGACGAGCTCGACCCCGGACAGGCCCCGGTCGACGAGGCCGCGGAGGAACTCGGTCCACGCTGCGGTGTCTTCGGTGGTGACGATGTCGAACCCGATGATCTCCCGGCGGCCCTCGGCGTTCACGGCGGTGGCGATCACGGCCGAGACGTTCACGACCCGGCCCCCTTCACGGACCCGCTGGGTGAGGGCGTCGATCCACAGGTAGCGGTACGGGCCCTGGTCGAGGGGCCGGCTGCGGAACTCGGCCACCATGACGTCGAGATGGGCGGCGATCCGAGACACCTCCGACTTCGAGATCCCCTCGATCCCCATGGCCTTGACCAGATCGTCGACCCGGCGGGTCGAGACCCCCTCGATATAGGCCTGGCAGATCACCGCCACCAACGCCTGCTCAGCCCGCCGACGGGGGTTGAGCAGAAACTCCGGCGAGTACACCCCCCGGCGGAGCTTCGGGACAGACAGATCCGGGATCGTGCCCAGCCGGGTGTCCCACGGCCGGGTCCGATAGCCGTTCCTCGAGTTCTCCCTGTCGTCGGTCCGTTCGCCGTAGCCAGCCGCACACTGCATCGAGGCCTGAGCCGACATCAGCGCCTCAGCCATGCTCTGCAGCATCGCCCTGGGTAGGTCCACCTCGAGGTCGTCGCCCTCGAAATACTTGCTCAGCCAAGCTCCCGCGTCGATAATGGTCGGGACAGTCACCGTGATCCTCCTCAAGTAGTTGCGTCAGAACTGCTTCTTGAGGTTGACGCGGTGACCGTCGCGTCTGGGGGACCCTCCCCTCAGATCACCAGCTGCCCGTACACCACTCCCTGGGACTCAACTGATCGAGGCCGCCCAGGACCGGTGGCGGGCCGTCAACGGCGCCCACCTCGTCGCCCTCGTCCGAGCCGGCGCGCTATTCCACAACGGCGTGCTCGTCGAACGCCACGACGAAACCGAGGTGGCGGCGTGACCTGCGTACGCGACGCCACCGCCACGACCCCCGATGTCAAGGTGCTGTTGACATCCGGCGTCGTCACGGCGTGCTTCTACGCTCAGCGCCCGCAGGACCGCCCCGGCTGCGAGGGCCTGGGGGTCGTGCGCTACGGGCCCATCACGCTGTGCGCCGACTGCGACCGGCGGCGCTCCGCTGTAGGCAAGGGCACGACCCCGGTCCGGCTCGCCGACCCCAGCGCTCTGCTCGAGGTCATCGCCGCGCGAGACGCCTGCAGTCAAGCCCAGCTTGCCCTCCGCCATGCGGTCAGCTCGGCCCGGCGTTCCGGCCACGCCTGGTCAGCCGTTGGAACGGTCCTCGGCACGACTCGTCAAGCCGCCCAGCAACGCTTCGACGAGCCCGTTGTCGGAGTCGCCGATCTGCTCACCCCAGACCAGCTCGCCCAGCCCGCCCCGAACCTGAACAGGAGGAGGTGATCACCGAAGCTGAAGTCCGGAAGGACGCTGCGCCCAAAATCTCATCCACAACTCTTGACTATTTCTCAGAAGTCCACGAGGTCGGCTCCTGGGGGGTTCGTGTAGACGTGCTCGTCGCAGAGAGCGGCGAGGTCGTCGACGCCGGACGCGGTGATGGTGACGGGCCCACCCGACGTCGAGCATGGCGGTGTCCAGGGCGCCCAGACGCCGTTCTGAAGGCGTCCTCCCCCGATGACCGTTCGATCGTTCTCGACCATCCAGCCCTCGGTTCCCTGCAGGACGATCTGGGCCGAGGGGACCGGCCCGGCTCCTATCGGCGCCAGGGTGAACGATGGACGCCAAGCGTCGGTGCCGACGGGGCTGGACTCGATCTGGACGCCGCCGGCGACGGTGATCATGGCGGCGTGGATGATTCCCGCTGACGCCTCCACGTCGGTGACGATCACCGTTCGGGAGACTCCAGCTCGGCCTGGACCAGTGCGCCCCTCCGTCGTGCGTCTCCCACAGGTCGGGATTGAAGGCCCACCCGTCGAGGGGGTGGGCGAACCGTATGCTCCGGCCGTCGAGGCCAGTGGTAGGGACGACGGCCCACGTCCTCCCCGAGTCGGTCGTGTGGAGCAGGTAGGTGCAAGGTGCCTTCGGGCACAGGCCACCACCCAGGACCCAGCCGTCGCTGGTCGAGACGAACGAGACCGACGAGGCGGAGAAGTCGGTGGGGATCCCGCCCCTGCAGCGGGGAGCGTCGAGGTCGTTGTCGTGGTCGAGGTGGAAGTCGGAGTCGAAGAACGGGGGAAACCGGAATGTGCTTGATGAAGCGGACGTCAGTGCATCCCGTCGCCGCGAGGAGAGTCAGGACCACCAGGCACAGCCACGGTGTCGTCCTCCCTCCCATGCCCACCGAGAGCATCCTATGGGCGCAAGACCCGCCTGCTGCCCGGGAACACGGCGGTTGTCCCGAATCCGTTCCGGGACGCAGTTGGGCCACCCCTCGGTGCCACCCTGGAGACCGACGGCCAGGGTCGCAGACTGCGTCCCATTCGGGGGGTGACCAGGAACGCAGCGCAGGTGGGGGCGGGCCTGGGCCCCGTGCTGCTGGTGCATGTTGGGCGAAACCAAGGAGTGCTCGGTCGCCGACGCGGTGCCGGGGTTGACCTGGGAGCAGACGTTCGCCTCCGCCCCCGCCAACTGTGTGGGTTCGCCGCTGGCCCACCTCTGGTCTGGCCCCCGGAAAAGGGGAGATGATGGGGAGATGTTCGACCACCTCTCCATCCAGTGCGCAGACCCGTCGGCCAGCGGCGCCTTCTACGACGCCGTCCTCGCCCCGTTGGGGGGTGGCCGGGTGATGGCGTTCGGTGACGTCGTCGGCTTCGGTCCGGCCGGGAAGCCGGAATTCTGGATCGGGCCCCTGGCCACCGGCGAGGGCTTCCGGGAGTCCCACATCGCCTTCGCCGCCTCCGACCGTGCTGCGGTCCGGGCCTTCGTCGAGGCGGCCCGTGGGACCGGGGCCGAGATCCTCCACGAGCCCCGGCTCTGGCCCGGGTACCACCCCAGCTACTACGGCGGTTTCGTCCGGGACCCCGACGGGAACAACGTCGAGGCCGTCTGCCACACCCCCGAATAGGGGCGGACCTACTTGACCTTCACCACCACCGTCTTGGCCACCTGGTCGTGGTACCCCTGCCGCCCGGAGTTCCACAGCGGCGACAGGGCACAGATGAGGACCCAGACAAGCGAGATGAAGCCGAAGATGCGCCCGATGACGGGGATGATGTCGAGGGCGAGGTTCGGGAAGATCACCACCCGGCGCAGGACGGCCCGGCCCGGCCCGATCGGGCCTCCGGTGGCGGCGTCCCTCGTGGCGATGCCCAGGGCCATCTTGCTGACCGTCTGACCCTTGGCCCCGCCATCGAGGACGGCGAAGTACCCCAGGGCCACTCCAGCCAGCACCACTGCCACGACCAGCTCCCCGACGAGGTCGAGTCCGCTCCCGAGCAGCGAGAATCGGGACCCTCCGCTACCCACGGCGGTGGTGATGAAGACGGCTGCGGCGATGACCCCCACGATGGCCTCGACAACGAAGAAGATCACGGCGTCAATCAGGATGGCCAGCAGCCGCTCCCACCACTCCGCCAGCGGCCGGCCCATGACGTCGAGCGGGACCTGGGCCGGCTGGCCGAATCCGGGCTGGGGGTAGCCCGGCTGCTGGGGGTAGCCCGGGGCCTGGCCGTAGCCCGGGGCCTGGCCGTAGCCCGGGGCCTGGCCGTAGCCCGGGGCCTGGCCGTAGCCCGGGGCCTGGCCGTAGGGCTGCTGGGGGTACGCCGGAGGCGCCTGTGAGGTGTCGGCCGGAGGCCCCTGGGGTAGGGCGAAGCCGCCGGGATCGGCCGCGGCGAAGCTGCCGGGATCGGGTGGGGCGAAGCTGCCGGGATCGGGTGGGCCGAAGCTGCCGGGATCGGCCGGGGCCCCGAAACCCGAGACGTCGGGGGCGGGGGGAGGCTGGTAGGAACCGGCCGGCGGTTCCGCCGGGGAGACCTCGTCATCGGGCACTGGCGGCCTCCTTGCGCTTCGGGACCTTCCGGGCCCGTGGCCAATCTTGGCACTTGGCACGAAGTGGTCCGTCCGCCGGGTTTCTGACCGCGGCGGGTGTTTCGGCGGAATCGCCAGTCGCCGAGCGGGGTCGGCATCTCATTCCTCGCGGCCGGCTGACGGGGTCGTGCAAGCTCCTCTGCCGGATCTCGATCCGGGACGTTCCACCCGGCCGGACGTTCGGCCGATCGGGCCCGCG
Source organism: Acidimicrobiaceae bacterium (assembly GCA_003151955.1). Classification (GTDB taxonomy): domain Bacteria; phylum Actinomycetota; class Acidimicrobiia; order Acidimicrobiales; family UBA8190; genus PALSA-743. The sequence goes on along the minus strand of PLZB01000013.1, from coordinate 56,440 downwards.
GTGTCGGAACCGGATGGGAGGGGATGGGGCGACGACCCGCCGTGACCACCGAGGCGACCCCTGCCGTCAGGCGGGCCCTATTGATCGGGGTGTTCGCCCGGCCCGAGCCCGGGTCAGGGGAGCCGGACCGGGCTCACGTGGTCGTCGGCGGGGAGGGTCCCCCCCACGGTGGCGGTGACCTCGATCGTCTCGAGATCGGTGAACCCGGACAGGGTGGAGAGGAAGGCGACGTCGGCGGCGTCCCGGCCGGTGGCGATCCGGACGAGGCTGGTCCGGGGGGCGAGACGGGTGGGGTCGTGGACCCACCAGGTTCCCTCCTCCCAGGCTTCGAAGGCGGCGTGGAAGTCCATCGGGGTGAGTCCGGGAGCGTAGACGGCGACGTAGCGGGCCGGGATCCCGGCCGCCCGGGAGAGGGCGACGGCGAGGTGGGCGAAGTCCCGGCAGGCACCCTGGCCCGTGATGAGGGTGTCCTCGGCCGTGTCGTGGCCGTTGCTCGAGCCGAGGACGTAGCCGATCCGGTCGTGGATCCAGGTGGCGATGGCCGCCGCCCCGGGCCGGTCCCCGGTGGGCTGGGAGCGGAGGAATTCGGCGGCGGCGAACCCCTCGAGGCGGTCCGAGGGGCAGTACCGGCTGGGCCGGAGGTAGAGGAGCTCCTCGGCCCCGAACCGGGGAGCGTGGAGGGGGAGTGGGGTGACCTGGAGGGGCTCGATCCGGGGTGGCCGATCGGGCTCGGCTCGGGGGGCGGCCACCCGGGCCCGGTACGTGATGGTGAGGGGTCCGGTCCCGGCCAGGAGGGACTGGCTCCGGGTGCCGTGGGGTCCCGGGTGGGTGAGGACGGGGGAGATCGTCGCCCCCTCGAGATCGAGTGACTCCTCGAGGAGAGTCCCTGCCGTGGAGGACACCGCAAGCTGGAGGGAGAGCTCGGTCGTGACCCGGACGTCGAGGCCGATCCGGCAGGTCACGGTCCGGAGGAGGTCAGGTTCCGCTCCGGACCCCCCCGGGGAGGATCCCGTCGGGGGTCCCGCTCCGGGCCCGGGCCCGGGCCGGCTGGCCCCGCCGGAGCCGGACCCGCCAGGTCTCGGGCTCGAATTCGGAGGGGGAGGTGTCCTCGAGGAAGTCCCGGAGGATGGCGAGGAAGCGGTCGGGGTCGGCATGGTGGGGGAAGTGTCCGGCTTCCTCGAAGATCTCGAGACGGCTGCCGGGGATGGAGTCGTGGGCGAGGTAGGCGTGGTCGACCGGGATGATGGCGTCCCGGGCTCCCCAGATGAGGAGGGTCGGCATCCCCTCGGCCAGGTAGGCCCGGTCGAGCATGGTGATGTGCTGGCCCCTCCAGTCCACGCCGGAGCGGAGCGTCCGGAGGATAGCCCGCCGGGAGCGGGCGTCGGGGAGCCGGTCGAGGACCCGGAGGATCTCGGTGGTGTCCCGGCCCAGTCCCGTCCCCAGCCGCCGGAGGAGGTCGGCGGCGAGGTGGCCGAGGAGCCGGACGGGGGGGATCCCGACGATGGAGATGAGGATGTCGGCGTTGGGGGCGGCGGCGAGCCGGAGGAGGGGACTCACGCTCCGGCCGACGCCCCCCGTCCCGACCAGGACGAGCCGCTCGCAGCGCTCGGGGAAGGTGTAGGCGAACTGGGCCGCCACCCCTCCGCCTAGGGAGTGGCCGACGACGGTGACCCGGTCGATGTCGAGGACGGAGAGGAGGTCCCGCATCCCGTTGGCGTAGGCGGCCACGGAGTAGTCGGCCCGGGGCTTGTCCGAGAGGCCGTGGCCGAGGAGGTCGGGGGCGATGACGGTGTGGTCCTTGGCCAGGTCGGGGAGGACGGTGTCCCAGGAGTCGGCGTTGTCCCCGATGCCGTGGATCAGGAGGAGGGCGGGACCGGAGCCGGCCACGTAGAAGGCCCGGCGGTAGCCGTGGATGGTCCGGTACTGCCGCTCGGCCAACTCGTCGACCATGGTCACACTCGGGTTCTATCCGACGGGGGTCACGGGGGAATGACCGGCCCGTGAACGCTCGGTTACGCGGTCGGGTGACCGGGTTCCCTAGGGTGTCGCCATGGAGGCGACCGAGAAGCAGGCCGGGACCGGCGGAGGGTGGGGGTCGCTGACCCCGGGGGACTGCCGGTTGCTCGGCGCCAGCGCCGTCCTGACGGCCGGGGCCGGGGTCACCCGCTACGTGGGGACCGGCCGGGTCGTCCCCTTCGTGGTCTCCGCCCTGGCCCTGGCCGCCCTGGCCGCCGTGGTGGGCCGGAGCGTCGACCGGCTCGGGGACAGGCTCGGGGCCGGGACGACCGGGGTCGTCCAGTCCGCCCTCGGGAACCTCCCCGAGCTCTTCGTGGGGATCTTCGCCCTCCGGGCCGGTCTCGTCGGTGTCGTCGAGGCGGCCCTGGTGGGGTCGATCCTGGCCAACGTCCTCCTCGTGCTCGGCCTGGCCTTCGTGGTGGGGGGGCTCCGGCACGGCCCCCAGCGGTTCCACGGAGGGACGGCCCGGGGGGTCGCCCTCCTCCTCGTCCTCTCCGTGTTCCTCATCATGATCCCGAGCCTGAGCGCCCATCTGGGGACGGCCGCCGCCGGCCACGAGAAGGCCCTCTCCGACGTGACCGCCGTCGTCCTCCTCTGTGTCTTCGCCCTCTCGATCCCGGCCAGCCTCAGGCGCCGGGAGGGGGAGACGGGGGAACCGGGGGAGTCGGGAGGGTCAGGGGAGCCGGAGTCGGGGAGTGGGGAGCGGGTGGAGGATGCCGCGGTCGGGGCGGTCGAGGGGCCGGCTTGGCCTCTCTCCCTGGTCCTGGCCGTCCTCCTCGTCTCGAGTGTCGCCGCCGCCTTCGTCTCGGACTGGTTCGTGACGGCCCTGTCGCCGGCCCTGGTGGTCTTCCACATGTCCCAGGCCTTCGCCGGGCTGGTGGTGGTGGCCATCGCCGGGAACGCGGTGGAGAACGTGGTGGGGATCCAGCTGGCGGCCCGGAACCGCCCGGACTACGCCCTGGCCGTCATCCTCCAGAGCCCGGTCCAGATCGCCTACGCCCTCTTCCCGGCCCTCGTCCTGCTCTCCCCCCTCCTCGGGGGGGCGGCGCTCACCCTGGTCCTGCCTCCCCTCCTCCTCGTCGTCCTCGTCATCTCGGCCGTGGTGGCTGCCGTGGTCGTCTTCGACGGGGAGTCGACCTGGCTGGAGGGGGCCTGCCTGATCGGTCTCTACGCCGTCATCGCCACCGCCTTCTGGTGGGGCTGACCCCGGGGGTCCCGGCCCCGGAGGAGTCGAGCCGGCTCCTCGGGGACCCGGTCGGGCTCCGGGCCGCCCTGGACCGGTCGGGCTACCTCCTCCTCCGGGGGCTCCTCCCCGCCGGGGAGCTGGGGGAGCTGGCCGGGGAGTTGGCCGGGGTCCTGGTCGGGGCGGGCTGGGCCGAGCCGGTCGGACACCCCGGAGGGCCCCTTCTCCCGACGGAGCGGGCCCGGAGGGAGGCCGGGGATCCCGTGGCGGCCCGGGTGGTGGGGCGGGCCCTCTACTGCGTCGAGGCCGCCCACCGGCTTCCCCACCACCCCCGCCTCCTCGAGCTCTTCGGGACCCTCCTCGGGCCGGGACCCCTCCTCGTCCACCCCCACCCGGCCTGCCGGGCCGTCCTCCCCGAGGGGCCGGAGGGGAGCCGGGCCACTCCGGCCCACCAGGACCATCTCGGGATGCAGGGGACCAGGGAGACCTTCACCGCCTTCCTGGCCCTCCGACCCTGCCCCCTCGAGGCCGGCCCCCTGGCCCTGGCGGCCGGGTCCCAGCTCGGGGGGTCCCGCCCCTACCGGTCCAGCCCGGGGTCGAGGGTCTTCGGCTGCGACGAGAGCGGCCTGGAGGGGACCTGGGTGGCCGGGGGGCTCGAACCCGGGGACGTCCTCCTCTTCCACAGCCTCACGGTTCACCGGGCCCTCCCCAACCGGTCCGGGGAGATCAGGCTCTCGCTCGACGCCCGTTACCAGGGGGCCGGGGACCCCGTTTCGGAGATCTCCATCCGGGAGCGGGCCGACCTCCCCTGGGAAACCCTCTACGCCGGCTGGTCCCGGACCGACCTCCGCCGCTACTGGGAGGAGCTCCCCCTCGAGGTCGTCCCCTTCGACCCCACCGCCCACCTCGGGGGTCGGGGCTGATCCCGGGCCCTGCTCAGGCGGCTGGTTGGTCGGTGCCGGCGGGGGGATCCCCGAGGGGGAGGCCGATCCCGAGGTGGTCCCGGATCAGGGCCAGCTCGGCCAGGAGCTGGTCGATCCGGGGGTCGGCGGCCTGCTCCTGCTCCACGAAGAGGGCGATCCCCATGAGGATGAGGGCGGTGGCCACGGCCCGGCCCCCGACGGTGACGGGGACCTTGTCGCCGTAGCCGACGGTGGAGATCGTCGTGACGGCCCACCAGAGGCCGTCGGCATAGCCGTGGATGGTGCTGTTGCGGGCGTGGGCCTCGAGGGAGGCCTCCAGGCCGGCGGCCACGAAGATGAGGACGACGACGACGAGGAGGACGTAGCTGAGGCCCCGCTTGGCCAGGACCTGGCGGACGTGGTGCATCCCGGAGCCGACGAAGGAGAGGAGCCGGACGGCCCGGAGCACCCGGAGGTCCGGGCGAAGGCCCACCGGTTGGGGGCCAGCCAGAGCTTCACGGCGTAGTCGACGGCGAAGATGGCCCAGATCACGTAGCCCACGGCGTCGAAGGCGGCGGCCACCCCTCCGTGGAGGGGCTTCACGAGCGGGATCAACAGGACCGGGACCATGGCGAAGGCCAGGACCGTCAGGGGACCCTCGGTCCACTTGTCGAACCGCTCGTAGGCCTCGGCGCTCCGCTTGTTTCCAGCCACGGCGGGTCACCCTACCTGGGACGGAAAATGTCATGAAAAAGTTGGATGGGAGCCCTTCCAGCGGGGCCCGGGGACTGGCATAGTGCTCGATGCCGGGTCCCCCTCGGGGAGCCCGGTCGGCCAGCTGGAACCAGGGAGGGAAGGAGGCGAGATGGGCGACGAGGAGGAAGGCACCGAAGAGGAGAAGGACGAGGACTGAACGTCCGACCCGGTCACCGGCGGAGCTCGGTTGGCATGAGCGCCCGGCCCTCTCGGGTCGGGAGGTCGAGGGTTCGATTCCCTCCGTCGGTACCAGCCTGACCTAGAAGTCCACCTGGTTCTCGACCCTTGGATCCTACTTATGGTAGGATTATCGGCATGTCCACTCCGGCCCGGAAGCTCGCACGAGATGAGGCCCCCACCAAAGGGCGGAGGCCCCGGGCCCGGGGAATACAGGTGCTCGCTCCGGAAGCGGTCAGGGAGAAGGAGAAGGTCTCCATCACCCTGGATCGGGCCCTGTTGGAGGAGCTCCGAGCCGAATTCGGCGGTCGAGCCCTCTCGGCGTCGATCAACGAGCTGTTGCATGCCGCATTGGCTCAGGAGCGGCTCGGGCGGCTGGTCGACGAGATGGTAAGCGAAGCCGGACCGCCCTCGCCGGAGGCATCCGAGCGGGTCCTGTCGCAGTGGTTCGACCAGAGCTGAAGACGAGGCCGGCGCCCTGGCCCTCGGTCGTGCTCGACAGCGAGGGGCTCTGGGCCGTGGCTAGAAACGACAGCGAGGACGCGCGTGCGGTCCTGACGGCTTCATTCCAGGCTGGTGTTCCCGTGCTGGTTCCGACAGCCGTCCTGGCCGAGACCCTGTTCGGCGATGGCCGGGATGCACGGGCCAACCAGGTGCTCAAGAAGCTCCAGATCGTCAGTCTCACCGAGCCGATCGCCCGCTCCGCAGCCGGTCTGAAGCGTTCCGCCGGAATGACCGGCGTGGCCGCCACCGTCGACGCTATCGTCGTCGCCGTCTCAGCCGGGCTCGGTGGAGGCGTGGTCCTCACCTCCGACCGTCAAGACATTCGGCGGCTCGCCGATGGCGTTCCGGGACTCCGGATCCGGGCCGTCGTGCCATGACCGGGGCAGCCGGGATGACGTTCAGCGAGAGTTGAGTTTGGCTGTCGGTCCCCGGTCCGGCCAACTCGAGAGGTCCGGCACCAGGGGGGTCACAGTCCGCTCCCTGAGACATCCCACCCAGACCCCGGCCCCGTAGGCGAGGTCGTCGGCCAGGTGGAGGACCAGCCACCGGAGGGGTCCCACGTCGGGCCGGCGCCGGAGCCAGTCGACCAGGGGGGGGAGGAGGAAGGCGGCCAAGAGAGCCCGGCGGGCCCGCCGGGAGCACAGGGCGGTCACGAGGGCCAGGGGCCACCAGGCCCGCCGGAGAGCCTCGGCCAGGGACCGGCCCGCCCCGAGGTGGCCCCGGCCGGCCAGCCGGAGGGCCTCCCGCCAGGGGTGGGCCAGGGGCCGGAGCTTCCCGGCCAGGGCCCCCGTCGTCACCGCCGCCACCGCCGCCCCCGCCACCGGATGGCCCAGGCCCCCGGCCGTCCAGGCCAGCGCGCTCCAGGCCGAGACCCGGACGGGGGCGAGGGCCCCGGGGTGGCGCCGGGCCAGGGGGGCGGCCGAGGTCCCGTAGGTGAACCGCTGGAGGAGCCAGTCCCGGGGTGTCCCCCTCACGTCGTGGAGGACGGTCGAGGCCGGTTCGTAGCGGACCGTCCAGCCCCCCTCGGCCAGCCGCCAGACCAGGTCGACGTCCTCCCCGACCCGGAGGTTCTCCCCGAAGCCCCCGACGGCCTCGAGGGCCTCCCGGCGGACGAGGAGGGCGGCGGTGGGGACGTAGGGGATCCGGCTCCCGGCCCGGACCGGACCCTCGTGGGGTCCGAGGTCGAGCGGGGACCGGGCCGCCTCGTAGCCCGCCACCCCCTCCCCCCATCCCCCCCGGGCCGGGCCGGGACGGATCCGGGGGGCGACGGCGGCGACGGCGGGGTCCTCGAAGTGGGTGAGGAGGGCCCCCAGCCAGCCCTCCCCCGGGGAGGAGTCGGCGTCGACGAAGGCCACCAGGGGGGTCTCCGCCTCGGCCGTCCCCCGGTTCCGGGCCGCCCCCGGCCCCCGGGACTCCTCCGTCCGGACCACCCGCCAGGTCGGTCCGGCCTCCACCGGCACCGACGAGCCGTCGTCGACGACGACGATCCCCCCGACACCGGCCAGAGCCGGCGAGTCGAGGAGGCGCCGGAGGGGACCGGCGTGGTCCCGGACGGGGATCACGACGGTGATGTCGATGGGGGAGTAGGGGCCGGGGCCGGCTGGCCGGGGGTGGGCCAGCCCGGTGTCGAGGAGTCGTCGGGCCAGGGCCCGGGACCGGGGGTCGGCCGGGACGGGCTCTCCCCGGAGCAGCCGGTCGACCACGACGGCCCCGTGGCCGGTCAGCCGGAGGAGCTTCAGGGGGGATCCCCCGAGGAGGTCCCGGCCGGCCTCGAGCCGGCGGGTCCCCGGGTCGGGGGCCAGGGCGAACCCGGCCGGGAGCTCCCGGGTCGGGGGACCTCTCATGCCAGGAGCCCGGTGAGGACCCCGGGCAGCTCGGAGGGGCCGGTCACCTCGACGGCTCGCCCCCCGGAGGCGGCGGCCAGGGCCCGGGCCTCGGCGGCATCCCCGGCCGGGGCGACGATGAGGAGCTCTTCGGCCCAGCCGACCACGGGGTCAGGTCTGGGGCCGACGTTGTGGCGGCAGTCCGAGAGGAGGAGGACGGCCCGGTGCCGGGCCCTCGACCGGGCCAGCTCCTCCCGGGCCCCGGCCAGGGCCAGGGTCAGATTCGAGGTGCCCCGGCCCCGGAGGGAGAGGAGGTCCTCGACGAGGGCCCCCGCCGTCCGGTCCTCCCCGATGGCCTTGACCACGGTGACGGTCCCGGCGAAGGCCAGGACGGCCAGCTCCCCGGGGACCCGGCCGGCGAGGGCGGCGGCGGCCAGGGCGGCGGTGGCGAGCCGGCCCCCGCCCATCGAGCCGCTCCGGTCGACGACCAGGACGAGGGCCAGGTCCCGGCCCCCCCAGCGCCGGGACCGGAGCTCGCCGAGGTCCGGGGCCCGCCCGGCCCCGGCCGCCTCCAGGACGGCCTCGAGGCTGGCGTCGAGGTCGAGCTCCCCGTCCACCCCGGCCGGGGCCCCCACCAGCCGGCCCGTCCCCCGGCGGCGGTGGTCGGGGACCCGGCCCAGCCGGATGCAGATCCGTCCGGTTAGCCGGCGGGCCGCCTGCCGGAGGGCGGGGTCGACGGCCCCGGTCATCTCGGCCAGGAGGGCCAGGGTGCCGTCGGGGTCCTCCCCGAGGAGCTCCCCGAGAGCCTCCTCGTCGAACCGGCCCACCTCGGGGGAGATTCGGCCGAAGCCGGGGTGCCGGGCCAGCTCGGCCCGGCCCGTCATCCGGGGCCGCTCCTCCGGTGTCCCGCTTCCGGGCCGCTCCCGGGGGGGCTCCCCTCCGTTGCGGCCCCGGTCGGCCCCGGGACGGCCGGGGCCCCGACTTTTCCCGGATCCCCCCCTGCCTTCCCCGGCTCCTCCGGCGGGGGCCCCTCCCCGGGGGTGGGCCCGGCCGGGAAGACCTCGTCCCAGAGGGTGGTGATGACCTCCTCCGGGGTCCGGCCCGAGCCCTCCTGGACTCGGATCCTCCCCGAGAGGGCCGTCAGGGCGGCGTCGAGGCCGACCTCCCGGCTCCCGGCGGGGAGGCCCCGGATCCGGCCCAGGTTCCCGGCCACCAGGACCAGGTCGATCGCCCCCCGGACCGAGGAGCCGATCCTGATCTCGGGGTGGGACCGGGTCCTCCGGACGAGCTCGACGACCTTCCCGACCCAGGCCGGGTCGGCGGGGGGGCCCTCGGAGGGAAGGGTCCGGCGGGACACGATCTCGGCCTCATCGGCGGCGGACTGGTAGTCCATGAGGACCCGGCAGGTCCGGTCGTAGACGGCGGAGGAGATCCGGGCCGTCCCCACCGAGTCGAAGGGGTTCATGGCCGCCACCAGGGCGAACCCCTCGGCGGCCTCGAGCCGGCCCAGCCGGGGCACCTCGATGGCCCCCTCGGACATCACCCCGACGAGGACGTTCAGGGTCTCCTCGGGGACCCGGTTGAGCTCCTCGAGGTAGAGGAGGGCCCCCTCCCGGAGCGCCCGGGCCAGGGGCCCCTCCACGAAGATCTCGGGCCGGTAGCCCTCGGCCAGGACCCGGCTGGGGTCGTGGTGGCCGAGGAGCCGGGCCGGGGTCAGCTCGGCGTTCCCCTCCACGAAGACGAACCCCCGGCCCGTGGCCGAGGCCAGGGCGGCGAGGAGGGTCGACTTCCCCGTCCCCGGGGGTCCCTCCAGGAGGATGTGCCGATCCCCGGCCAGGGCGGCCAGGACCAGCTCGAGCTCCCGGCGCCGGCCGACGACCAGCCCCCCGAGCTCCTCCGGGAGCCCCGGCTCAGTCGAAGCGGATGACTCCACGGATGTTCTTCCCGTCCCGCATGTCCTGGTAGCCCTGGTTGATGTCCTCGAGGGTGTAGGTCCGGGTGACGAGCTCGTCGAGGAGGAGCTTCCCCTCCTTGTAGAGCCCGAGGAGCTTCGGGATGTCGGCCCGGGGGTTGGCCGACCCGAAGACCGTCCCCCGGATCTGCTTCTGCATCATCGAGAGGTCGAAGAGGTTCAGGGTCACCTCGTTCTGGTTCCAGGGGGCCACGGCCGTGACGACGAGGACCCCGTTCTTGGAGACGAGGGACATGGCCGGCCCGATGAGCCCCCCCTCGGCCACCGAGGTGGTGAGGATGACCTTGTCCGCCATCGTCCCCCAGGTCATCATCCCGAGGAGGGGCCCGGCGGCGTCGATCGACTCGGCCACGTCGGTGGCCCCGAAGACCTGGGCCTGCTCCCGCTTGAACTCGACCGGGTCGATGGCGAGGATCCGCTTGGCCCCGGCCAGCCGGGCCCCCTGGATGGCGTTGACCCCGATCCCCCCCACCCCGATGACGACGACGGTGTCCCCGGGCTGGACCTCGGCCGTGTAGACGGAGGATCCCCAGCCGGTGACGACCCCGCAGCCCGTCAGGCAGGCCAGCTCCAGGGGGACCTCCGGGTCGATCTTCACGACGGAGGACTGGTGGACGACGACGTAGGGGCAGAAGGTCCCGAGGAGGACCATCGTCCCGACCCCCTGGCCCCGGGCCCGGATCCGCTGGGTCCCGTCGGTGATGGCGACCCCTCCGAGGAGGTGCATCCCGAGGTCACAGAGGTTCTGGTGGCCGGTCGAGCACCACCGGCACTTCCCGCAGGAGGGGATGAAGCTGAGGACGACATGGTCCCCGACGGCGAAGTCGGTGACCCCCTCCCCGACCTGCTCGACGACGCCCGCCCCCTCGTGGCCCCCGATGACGGGGAGGGGGGCGGGGATGTCCCCGGTGACGAGGTGCTCGTCGGAGTGGCACATCCCCGAGGCGGTCAGCTTGACGAGGACCTCACCGGCGACGGGGTCGTCGATCTCGACCTCCTCGACGCTCCAGGGCTCGTGGGTGTTCCACAGGATGGCTGCCTTGCTCGTGCGCATTTCCCCTCCAGGAGGCTGGGTCGACCGGGCGACTCGACGACCCGGCGACTCTATCGGGCCGGTTTCCCCGGCGACGACTCGGGCACCGATGCCTCACGAGCAGGACCGATCGCACCTCAGGTACCGGTCCGGGCTGCGACGAGGAGCCGTTCCGTGAAAGAGATACAGATTGGCGCGATCTGGTCGTCGGGAACGGCGAGGCGGAGCGCACGTTGAGCCATGGCTACGCCCTCCCCGGCCCGTCGCCCGAAGAGGTCGCTGAAGTAGCGGAGAGCAGTGTCGACAGGCTCCCCCGCCACGGCGTGCGTCAGGAGTCCGCCAAGCGTCGCGCCTGCCACCTCCGGGGACGTCGTTTGCATGATCCTGAAGACATCCGATGCGTCTTTGTCGCTGAGCCGATCCCGTCGCTCAGTGGCGACGCGGTCGTGGATCTTGTGGGCCTTGGCGACGAGAAGGGCGGCTACCCCGGCGACTTCGGCACTGATCGATCGGGCATCTGCCGGGTCGAGGGCGGCTATGACCATGGGTTCGTGGTCGATGAGGACCGCTTCGAGGCCGACGGCTCGGCGGGCGGCGCTCTTTCCGTGGGATCCGAGCCGAGCTCCTCTCCGACCGCGTGCGTCGATGAGTGCAGCGGACGGAACGATGAGATCGATGGGAACGACGATCCGCTGGCCGTTGATTTCCTCGGTCTTGATCCAGATGCCTGGTTGGACCCGGCCTCCAGCTTGCTCCCACAACTCGAATCCCGCCTGGCGCATCGTGGCTTCGAGCTCGGGGTCGTCCCCGAGGAGAGTGGGGTCGAGAGCGAGGTCGCCGTCAGTCGTGTACGGGGCGATGGCGATCTCGTTGAGTCCCGTCTGGAGGTAGACGGCCTGGGCGCCGGCAACGATGAAGGCCTTCCGGTGAGGAGCGAGAGCGAACAGGGCGTCGAGAAGCACACGTCGTGCGATCACGTAACGGGGATCCAATCGGGAGTGATCGGAGGTTGGCTGGGTCTCGGTCATGGAGACTCTTTCCAGTGGGCGGCCGGTAAGCGTGGCAGCCGCCAGATGTCTTCGTTCTCGACGAGCCATTGCACCAGGGCCTCGCCCTCCGCTGGCATCCTTCCGTTTCCCGTGAGGCAGTCGATGGCTACCTGTGAGGGCGCGGCGAACGTGACTCCGTTCTCGCCGGAGGTTCTTTCCCAAACGACAGGATCGAATGGATCGAGAATGGCGACGTTCGACCCCCGGTCGGCAGGAATGAGGTCGAACTCCGAAGCGATCGTCGCCGGGTCGTCGCAGTAGAGCGCGAGGAGGGACGGTCCGGCGACGGGCGCCAGACGAACGGCGGCGAACGAGCCGGTCACGGCGGTACGTTGTTGACTGTCGGCGAGCCGTTCGAGCGTGCGGGTGGGGCCGGCGGGGGCAATGAACGTCGTGGTCTTGTTGGCCGCGAAGACGTCATACGTCCCCGCCCAGAGGCGGATCAGCCCGAGAATGTCGGCGGATTCGACTCCTCGATTTGTTGACCTCCGAACGAGGGCCTCGTCTTCAAGCGTGTCGAGGAGGCGTGACACGTATCCCTGGGTGAGGCCGATGGCCAAGGCGAGCTCCCGAACCCCGTACGGAGGCCGGATATCGATGAGCGTCCGCACGAGGCGGCCGGCCTTGGGTCCGTTGAACGTCGCCCGGCCTCTGGGTGCGGGAGTCGGGTCCCTTCGCGCTCCCTGGGTCTCGATGTAGAGAGTTGGGCCATCGAGGCGAAACCAGGAGTTGCCGGTCAGATCGAGGTAGTTGATTCCCTCCCCACGCAGGAGTTCCTGTGTCCGGGTACTGAGCCACGGGGCGACGACCAGGATCGGGGCGTTCCCGGCCAGGCTGCGGAGAGTGCGGCCCAAGCTCCCGAGGAGGAGGTTCACGCTCCGGGGGCTGAAGTTGTTCTTGGCTTCGACGGCGACCGTGACGTACCGGTTATCGCCTTTCAGATCGATCGCTAAGTCCAGCGGTCCCGTTCCCGAGATGTTCTGCCGGTTTGTCTTCCCCACCTCCCAGCTCGCAGGAAGGCGATCGCCCAACCAGGCAATGGCCGCTTCGAGCAGATCGTTCTCTGAAATGGCTAGGTTTGCTGGCATCGGCAACGCCCAGTATTGCACAGATGTTCTCTAGATTGCACCTGTTGCCAGCAACTGCGAACGGCCCCTAGCCGGAGAACACCCCAGATCAGGACCATCTGAGACCTGGAGTCCCTCGTGAGGCGGGCCTCACGACCGGAGGACCGTGTTGGACTCCCCCGCCTCGAGGACCCGGAGGGGGTCCCCGACCCGGACCGTCTGCTCCGGCTCGGTGACATGGACGTGGTTGAGGCTCTGGGCGAAGAAGGGCTCGGGCCGCCCCGAGGGGTCGTCCCCGGCGTTCCAGCCCATCCGGCCGGCCCGGAGCAGCCTCGTCGAGGGTCGGTCGGAGTCGTCCCCGCTGGCCTGGTCGATGTTCGGGATCGGGCACCGGGAGATGGCCTTCACGACGTGGGCCTCCATCTTCCCGATCCGGACCCTCCGGAGGGTGTCCTCCCCGAAGGGGCCGAGCCCCCGGCCGTCGATGTCGATGTTGGCCCGGTACTGGGTCAGGGGCCAGGTCCCCGGGGCCCAGCCGACCAGGTCGTGGAGGTGGTCGAGGGAGGCCTGGCTGGCCAGGGAGAAGGGCCGGCCGTCGGCCCCCGCCGACTGGTTGGCGGCCCCGGGCCGGTGGTAGCGGTCGGGGAGCATCCGGGGCCGGGATGGGTCGGCCTGGGTCAGCCGGACGGGCCGGCCGAGGAGCTCCGAGAAGAACCGGGCCGGCTCCTCCCCCTCGTCGGTCACGGCCAGGTCGGGACCGAAGATCCGGACCGATCTCCGGCCGCCCCTGTCGGCTTCCAGCGGTACCCGGAGGGATCCGTGACCCGCCACCTCGACGGTGAGCTCGTCCGGTCCGATGTCGACCGCCACCGTGGCCAGGATCCGGTCCCCCCGGTGCTTCCGGGCCTGCTGTTCGTCCCAGCCCCGCTGGGAGACGAAGAGGTCCTCGGCGTCGGCCAGGACCCAGCCCCGGTCGGTGGCCGCCCCCACCAGGAACCCCCTCGGGCCGACAGCCAGCTCCCTCGGGAGCTGCCTGCCGACGGTCGCCTCCCGGCAGGACTTGATCGGGAAGATGTGGACGGCGGTGACCTCGTCGACGACCTTGACCACCACCTCAACGTACTCTCAGACCCCCGACGGCGGGAGCTCGATGGTCATGCGGGCCCCGCCCTCGGGGGAGTTCCCGGCCAGGGCCCTCCCCCCGTGGGACTCGGCCACCTGGCGGACGATGGAGAGGCCCAGGCCGGAGCCGGGCTGGCTCCTGGCCGTGGGGGACCGGTAGAAGCGGTCGAAGACGTGGGGGAGATCTTCCTCGGGGATCCCCGAGCCCCGGTCCCGGACGACGATCCGGCCCGGGGTCGAACTGAGCTCGAGGGGCCGGCCCGGGGGGGAGAACTTGGCCCCGTTCTCGAGGAGGTTCGTGAGGGCCCGCTCCAGGAGCCGCTCCTGGCCGAGGACCGTCCAGGGCTCGGACCGGAGCTCGACGGGGCGGCCCGTCCGGGCCTGAAACTTCCCGGCGGCCCGCTCCACCACCCGGTCGATCCGGACGGTGCTGACAGGCTCGGCCTCCCGGCTGTCGGTGGCCAGCTCGATCACCTCGTTGACGAGCCCGCTCAGCTCCCGGAGCTCCCCCTCGAGGTCCCCGAGGATCCGGTCGACGGCGTCCGACTGGAGCTCCTTCCGGTAGCGGCGGAGGAGGTCGACGTTGCTCCGGAGGCTCGTGAGGGGGGTCCGGAGCTCGTGGCCGGCGTCCCGGACGAGCTGGTGCTGCTGCTCCCGGGACCGGCCCAGGGCCGAGAGCATGGCGCTCAGGGCCCGGCCCAGCCGGCCCACCTCGTCCTCCCCGGAGGCCTCCCCGCTGAGCCGGAGCTCCCCCCCGCCGGCCACCTCCTCGGCGGCGGCGGCCAGCTCCACCAGGGGGGCCGTGATCCGTTGGGCCAGGAGCCAGCCCACCACCGCTCCGAGGACCGTGATCCCCAGGTCGAGGAACCCGAAGCGCCACCGGAGGGACCCGAGGACCCCGTCGGTCCCGGTCAGGTCCCGGGCCAGCTGGACCGCCCCCCCGGCCGGGAGGGGGACGGTGATGATCCGGTAGGGGGCCCCCTCGACCTCCTCCGTCCGGAGCCATCCCGGCGCCCCCGGGGTCCGGGCCAGGGTCACGTCCTGGGCCGTCACCGGGAGCCGGATCCCGCTCTGGGCCTCCACGACGGACCCCGAGGCGTCGAGCCGCTGGACCACGACCAGGCCGAGAAGCGCGCCCGGACCGGCCGCCGGCGTGGTCGTCGTCGTCGTGGAGGGGACGGTGGTGTTCGGGGGAAGGCTCGAGGGAGGGGGGGGACGTGGGTTGAAGCCATCCCCGGGGGGGTCGAAGGCCGCGGCGGCCCGGGTCAGGGATCCGTCGATCTCGGCGGAGAGCCGGGAGGCGGTGGCGGCGTAGGCGATCCCGGCCGCCGCTGTCGAGGCCGCCGCGGCCAGGAGGGCCAGGGCCAGGACGACCCGCCAGCGGAGGCTCACCCGGGCCGGAGGGCGTAGCCGACACCCCGGACGGTCTGGATGAGCCGGGCCTCCCCCCCCTCCTCGAGCTTCCGCCGGAGGTAGCCGACGTAGACGGCGAGGTTCTTCGAGTCCGAGCCGAAGTCGTAGCCCCAGATCCGGTCGTAGATGGTGCTGTGGGTGAGGACGATCCCGGCGTTCCGGGCCAGGAGCTCGAGGAGGTCGAACTCGGTCTTGGTCAGCTCGAGCTCCCTCCGGCCCCGCCAGGCTTGGCGGGCCTCGACCGCGATCCGGAGGTCCCCCACCTCGAGGCTCCCCTCCCCGGCCGCCCCCGCCCCGGCCCGGCGGACGAGGGCCCGGACCCGGGCCAGGAGCTCCTCCAGGGCGAAGGGCTTCACGAGGTAGTCGTCGGCCCCGGCGTCGAGGCCGGCCACCCGGTCGGCGATCTCCGTCCGGGCCGTCAGCATGAGGACGGGGGTCCGGTTCCCCTGGGCCCGGAGCTTCCGGCAGGTCGAGAGGCCGTCGAGGTAGGGCATCGTCACGTCGAGGATCAGGAGGCTGGGCTCCTCGGCCCCCACCGCGGCGAGGGCGGGGAGACCGTCGGCGACGGCCGTGACCCGGTAGCCCTCGAGCTCGAGGGCCAGGCTGACCGACTCCCGGGTGGCCCGGTCGTCCTCGGCCAGCACCACCAGCGCAGCTCCAGCCCCCGCCATGACCACCATTCGTAGCCCACCGGAGTGAGAACCGGGTAAGAGGGCTCCCACCTGATGTTCACCCCCCTCTTGTCCTCCTCTTGCCTTCGGCCCCCAGAGTGGTCCCAGACCGGAAGAGACCCGGGTCGAAGGGGGAGTCACCATGGCCGAGAAGCCGACCTCGAGGCGGGCCCGCAGCGCCCTCTCGACCGGAGCCTTGACCGTCGGCCTCCTGGCCGGCGGCTACGCCGTCGCCACCGCCGCCGGGGCTGTCGTCGACCCCGGCACCACCCCGGTTGGAGGCCTGGCCAGCTCCTCGGCCCAGCTCCCGGCCGCCCAGCTCCCGGTCGCCTCCACCACGACCACGACCACCGCCGCCACCCCCACCGCCCCGGCCGGGACGAACCCGGGGAGCTCCGCTGCCGGCCCACCCCCGGGGCCGCCACCGGAGGGGACCTCGGGCTCGGCCGGCTCGACCGGGACGGGGACCGGGACCGGGACGACGGGCGGCCCGCCCCCGCCCCTCCGGCCTCCCCCCTCCCCCCGGGGGCCGGTCACCGCGGTCACCGCCACCTCCATCTCGATCACCGGACCGGAAGGGAGGACCTGCACCTTCACCCTGACCGCCTCCACCCCCTACAGCGAGTACGGGAGCCCGACGACGGCTTCGGCCGTGTCCGTCGGAGATGTCGTCACCCTCCAGCTGGCCGTCCCCACCACTCCGCCGAGCAGCGGCCCACCCGCCACCCCTCCCCCCGTCGTCTCGGTGACCATCGGGTCCGACTCGACCGGGGGCGGGCCGGCCGGGTCCCCTCCCGGGCCCGGAGGTCGGCCGGGTGGCCCCGGGTCGGGATCAGGATCGGGGAGCCCGGTCAGCTGATCCGGTCAGGGCCGGGGGGTGACCCTCAGGAGGGGAGCCGGTAGCCCTGGAAGAAGGCCCAGATGACAGCGGAGCCGTCGATCTCGAAGGTCGTCGGGCCGGTGACGGCGGCGATCTTCTGGCTGAAGGTGGACCCGGGCCAGGCGTGGCCGGCCCCCTCGACGATGTCGAACTCGACGGCGGCCCCGGCCGGACAGGGGTAGGTCCGGTGGATCACATGGGGGGTGAGCTGGACGTCGGTCGGCTTGGGCTGGCAGTCCTGGAGCTTGGCCCAGGTCGCCACGGTGGCAGGGATCCCGGCGCCATTGAGGTTCGGGGGCAGGGTCGTCGTGGTGGTGCTGCTCGTGGTCGGAGCGCCGGAGTCCGGGGCGGAGTGGTTGAAGAGGGGGCCGAGGGCCTTGGAGTTGTAGCCCCCATTGAAATAGAGGACGGGGTCGGCGGTGCCGTGGAAGGTCAGGATGGGGATCTTCCGGGACAGGGGGCAGGGGCTCGGGAGGGTGATCCCGGAGACGGGGGCGAAGGCGGCGAAGCGGTCGGCCATGGTGCAGGCCAGGGTCGAGGTCATGATGGCGCCGTCGGAGAAGCCGGTCGCGTAGATCCGGGAGGTGTCGAGGCAGAGGGTCGACTCCAGCTGGTCGAGCATGGCGTTCACGTAGACGAGGTCGGGGTTCGAGGGGCTGGGAGCGGTGTCCCAGTGAACGGGGGTGCCCGTCCCGTTGGGATAGACGGCGACGAAGCCGTCCTTCTGGCCCAGGGGGCCGAAGAGGCTGGTGGCCTCGTGGACGCCGGCCCCCTCGTCGAGCCCGTGGAAGTCCACGACGACCGGTCGGGGGATGGCCGTGGAGCCGGCCGGCGGGGGTGGGGTGCTCAGGAGGTAGAACCGGGAGGTCCCCCCGACCTCGATGGTCTCCTTCTGGCCGGAGAGTTCCGGCCCGGCGGGTTGGCTGCAGCCGGTCGAGGGGACGGCCGCCTGGCCGGTCGAGACGTCGGCGGCGGCCGCCCTTGAGGTCGGGGCGGTCTTCGGGATGGTCGAGGCGGGGCCGCTACGGTGGGAGCAGCCCGTGGCCACGAGGGCCAGGCCCGTGCCGAGGACCAGACCCAGCCGAGTGCTCTTCATCACGCGTCCCCCCAGACCGAAGGTCCGCAGCTGACCACACTGGCGGGCCGGCCGTCCATGTCAGGGGGCCGGCCCCGGGGCCGGCTACATCTCCAGCCGGACGTCCAGGTTGAGGAACCGGGGCGGACCGTCCAGGAGGGCACCCATGGTCTGGGCGAATTCGCTCGTGGCCGGGTCGTTCGAGTTCTCCATGGCCGCCTCGTAGGAGTCGAACTCGATGATGTTGACGTAGCTGCCGGGACGGTCCCGGTCGGCGGTGAGCTTGGCCGCCGTTGAAAGGAGGCTGTCACCCCGGTCGACCCGCATCTTCTCGATGAGGGCGATCACCTCGTCGATCCTGGACGTCTCGAACTCCATGATCTGCACGAATCCCGGCATCTGGTGCTCCTCTCCTGGGGCGATCGGCAGGAGCCTATCCGTCCCGGCCCGGCCCGTCCCGGCCGGGCGGGTCGGGCCGGGACGGGCCGGGATCAGAGGATCCGGGCGAAGAACCGTCCGTAGGCCCAGCTCTCGTCGACGGGTCCGATGACCCGGGGGGGTGTGATGGCGCTGGCGCCCCCGGCGAAGTCCATGGTGGCCAGCCTGACGGTGGCCCCGGTAGTGGGGGAGAGGGCGCCGAGGGCGTCCCGGTCGCTCGTCCCGAGCATCACCTTCCCGTCGCCCCGGCGGCACTCGTGGAAGTGCTCGCCGGAGGGGGCGATCTCGATGGTGGACATCCCGGTCACGATGGAGCCGAAGAGGTTCACGAAGCGCCGGTCGAAGAGGGCCGGGGGGGTGGCCTCCCCGGTGTCGACGGTCCCCTCGATGCGGATGAGCTCGGTGCCCTTCCGGGAGACCGTCCCCACGGCATGGTCCCCCTCGACGGTGAGGTCGATCTCGGCCATCTTCTTCGGGAAGCCGAGGACCTCCCGGCCCAGGATCAGGGCGGTGTCGTCGTCGACGACCATCCAGGGGCAGTGGAGGAGGTCCCCGTCGTCGTCGACTCCGTGGAGGAGGACGGCCGCCTCCCGGTAGACGGACCCGAAGGTGGTGATCGGGTAGTCGGCCACGAAGACGGTGGCGGTCGGGGGGTCGGCGAGGGCCAGGCCGGGGGGCAGGAGGAGGTCGGCGGCGGCCGGGTCCACGGGGATGTCGGCCCAGAGGACGAGGGCGTTCTGCCAGGTGTAGTCAGACATGTGCTTCTCCCTTCGACGCCATCCGTTGCATGGCGAGCAGGCCGAGGACGTCGTTGCTCCCGTCCTCGATCATCGAGGCCCGGGCGTCCCGGAGGAGCTTCTCGATGGGGTGGTCCCGGCTGAGGCCGATGCCCCCGAAGACGCCGAGGGCGTCGCTGGCCACGTCGAAGGCGGTCCGGGTGGCGGTGACCTTGGAGGCGATGGAGAGCTCGATCGAGGGGCCGGCGGCGGCGTTGCGGACCACGGCGTGCCGGCTGAGGGCCTGGGCGGCCTGGACCCGGCGGAACATGGAGAAGAGGTCGGACTGGACGTTCTTGTGCCGGATGATCGGCCCGCCCCCCTGGACGCGGTCCTGGGCGTAGTCGAAGGCGAGCTCGTAGGCGGCCCGGGCCACCCCGCTGAAGGTGGAGCCCATGGTGGCATTGGCGGTGGAGAGGGCGAAGTCCCCCCCGAAGACGCTCAGCTCGGGGGGGACGACGAGGTGGTCGAAGGGGACCCGGACCTCGTCGAAGAAGATCTCCCCTTGGTTGAGGGACCGCTGGCCGAGCTTGTCGAGGGGCTTCCCCCGGCTGACGGCGGGATCGTCCAGGGGGACGAGGAACCCCCCCATCCCGACCGGGCCCTCCCCCCGGTCCACGAGGCAGAAGAGGGCGGCCACCGAGGCGATGGTGCCGTTCGAGACCCAGGCCGCCTTCTGACCCCGGATGACCCAGCCGTCGCCGTCGAGGTGGGCCACGCAGTTGGGTCGGCCCGGCATCTCGTCGAGACGGTCCGAGTAGAGGAGGATGTCGCTGCCGTGGTCCGGCTCGGTGATGGCCCAGCAGCCCACGGTCTCGGGCCGGTCGTAGCGGTCCATGAGGGCGGGATTGCCGGAGATCCGGGACAGGAACCGGGGGAACGTCGAGACCTCGAGGCTGACGGCCAGGCCGGCGTCCCCCCAGCCCAGGAGCTCGTTGATGCGGGCCTGGAGGAGGGCGCTCCGCTCGGGGGGGAGGTCGGAGGCGGTCAGCTCGGCGGCGTCGACCCCGAGGCCCTCGAAGGTGTCGAAGACCGACCAGAGGACCGACCCGGGCTCGATGACCTGGGCCGGGTCGGCCAGGGCGTCGAGGGCCCGGCCGGCGGGCCGGAGGACCTCGAGGGCGAACCGCTCGACGGTCTCGAGTACCGTCCGGTCCTCGGCCGGCATGTCGGCGAACTGCTCCACGACGTGACCCCCCCCTCGAATGTGACCTTCCCCCAATCTCTCCTGCCCGATGAGGGAGGGCTAGGGCCGAAGGTCCCCAGATCCTCCCGCCCCCCCGACCGCTTCGGGACCTCCGCCCCTATTCCGCCCCGCCCGGCCAGCGTCAGGCTGGCCTCGTGAGGACAGCGTCCAGACCGGAGCCGGTCCGACTCGGCGGGCCTTGGCCGTTGGCCAGGGGATCGTCGGCAACCCGGGCCGTCCTGGTCGACGCTCCCCCCGCATCGATCTGGCCCTGGCTCGTGCAGATGGGCAGTGGTCGGGGCGGCGTCTACACCTACGACTGGATCGAGAGCATCCTGGGGCTCAACATGCACAGCGCCGACGAGATCCTTCCCCGGTTCCAGGACCGCAGAGTGGGGGATGCCGAGGAGCTGGGCCGCCACGGGCCGACCCTCAGGGTGGTGGATCTCGTTCCGGAGCGGAGCATGGTCCTGCGCGCCGACGACGGGAACTGGGTATGGGCGTTCGGCCTCTACCCGACCGGCGACGGCCGGACGACCCTCGTGAGCAGGAACCGGATCTCGGATCCGGGGGCATCGGCGTTCCGTCGGGTCTTCACCACCCTGGTCATGGAGCCGGGCAGCCTCGTCATGGAGCGGAAGATGCTCCTTGGCATCAGGCGTCGGGCCGAGCGGCTCGCCGCCGAGAGCGGCGCCGACGACGCTCTCGCCCCCGAAGGAGCGGCGACATTCCAGGCCCTGGCTCGATGAGGACGACGACGGCGTCCTCGGCGGGTCGGCTCCTGCGCCCCGTGGGTCGGCAGGTCGCCGGCCTGGCCCTGGCGGTGCTCCTGGCCGCCGCCTGCACCTCCGGGGGGTCGACCTCGCGCTCCACCACCTCCTCCTCGACTTCCTCCTCGACCTCGACCACCTCCCGGTCGGCGACCTCTGGGCCCACCGCCACGTCGGGGGGGGCCGGAACCACCACGGTGGCGCTCTACTTCGTCCGGGGAAACTACCTGGGGGTGGCCCACCGGGCCGTTCCCGTCACCTCCCCGGTCGGCTCGTCGGCGTTGGCGGCGCTGCTGACGGGACCGTCGGGGACCGACGGCCCGGCCGGGCTGTCGACTGCGGTCCCGGCCGGCTCGGGGCTCCTGAGCCTTGCCGTCGACTCGGGCACGGCGACAGCCGATTTCACCACCGCCTTCGCCACGCCCGGGACGCCGGGGGAGGAGCTGGCCCGGGTGGCCCAGGTGGTCTACACCCTGACCCAGTTCCCGGCCGTCCAACGGGTCGTCTTCGAGATCGCCGGCAGCCCCCCGGCCACGTTCGCCAGCGGGGCCGTCAAGCTCACCGGTCCACTGGGACGGCTCGACGTCCTCGGGGCCCTTCCGGCCATCCTCCTGGAAAATCCGGCCCCCGGGGACACGGTGCAGGGCGATCTTCACCTGACCGGACTGGCCGCCGTCTACGAGGCCCAATTCCGGGTCCAGCTCGTCGAAGGGGTCGGGACGGTGCTCGTCGACCAGCCGGTCCAGGCCTCGGCCGGTTCGGGAACCTGGGGGACGTTCGATGTCACCTTCCCGTTCACTGCCGCCGTCGGGAGCGGAACCGTGAAGGTCTACGACCTCTCGGCCCGGGACGGGACGAGGCAGGACGAGGTGGACGTGCCCGTCCGGTTGGGGTCCTGATCCTCCCGTCCGGCCCCGGGGCGCCGGGTTCAGGGTCCGTCGGTCGGGCGCCGGGTGATCACCACCGGGCAGGCGGCGTGGTGGGCACAGCGCTCGCTGACCGAGCCGAGGAGCATGCCCGTGAAGGTCCCGTGGCCCCGGCTCCCGACCACGAGGAGCTGGGCCCGGCGGGACGCGTCGAGGAGCACCTGGGCGGGCTCACCCTCGATCACCTCGGCGACCACCTCGATCGGGGCCGGGTCTCCGACGACCCGGGCGACGGTCAGGGCCAGGATCCGGTGGGCCTCGGCCAGGGGGTCGGGAGGGAGTGGAAGGCCGGGGACGATCCCGAACGGGGTGGGGTGCTCGGGGTAGGACCAGGCCGTGACCACGTGGAGCCTGGCCCCGGTGACCCCGGCCTCCCGGGCCGCCCACCGGAGAGCCTCGAGGGAGTGCTCGGAACCGTCCACCCCGACCACGACCACCGGGACCGTCTCCTGCTGCTCATCCATGGGTCGAACCTCCTGTCGGGCGGCCCCCCGCCGGTCGGGGGCTGTCAGGTCGGGGGCGGGTCCCGGCCGCCGTCCGTGCCGTCCACCACCGTCGGGTGGCGATCAACGCCCCGGCGGCGGCCACGAACACCCCGGCGCCGGTAGCGAAGAGCGGGACGGGGGGAAGGGCCAGGGCCAGGACATGGCGTGAGAGAGGGACGGCGAACAACACCGAGAGGGCCCCGATCATGGAGGCCACGAGCAGCAGCCGGGGGAGGTGGAGGGGTTGAGCCACGAGGGTCAGCACCCAGGTGGCGACGGCGCAGAGCTCGAGCATGGCTGCGGTCCGGGACTGGGCCAGGGTCACCCCGGGCGAGGCCCGGGCCAGGGCGTACATCGTGAAGGTGGCTCCCGCCGCGATGACACCGGCGGGCAGGGTGAAGGTGATGACCCGACGGACGAAGCCGGGGGTGGCCCGGGGAGTGCCTCCGGCCAGGGCCAGGAAGAAGCCGGGAACCCCGATGGTGAGGGAGCTGACCATGGTGAGGTGCCGGGGGAAGAAGGGGAAGGGGATCCCCCCGACGGCGACGGCCGTGGCCAGGACGGCGGCATAGACCGACTTGGTGACGAAGAGGTTGGCCACCCGCTCGATGTTGGCGATCACCCGCCGACCCTCGGCCAGGACGAAGGGCACGGCGGCGAACGAGCTGTCCAGGAGGACGATCCGGGCCACCGACCGGCTGGCCTGGCTCCCGGACCCCATGGCCACGGCCAGGTCGGCCTGCTTGAGGGCCGGGACGTCGTTGACCCCGTCGCCCACCATGGCCACGACATGGCCCTGGTCCTGGAGGGCCCGGACGGCGGCCAGCTTCTGGTCGGGGCGGACCCGCCCGAAGACGTGGCCGGCGAGGAGGGCGGCGGCGATCGCACCGTCGTCGGCCAGGGTCGAGCCGTCGCAGGGCGGGCCCAGGACCGGGATCCCGACCTCGGCGGCGACGGCGGCCACCGTCCGGGCCGAGTCCCCGGAGAGGACCTTGACGGTGACGCCCTGGCCGAGCAGGTAGCCGATCGTCTCGGCCGCCTCGGGCCGCAGCTCCTCGGCCAGGACGAGGAGGCCGACCGGCTCCACCGACGGGAGGGGCCCCCGGGCCGGGACCTCGCCGGGCGCCCGGGCCAGGAGGAGGACCCGACGACCGCGGTCCTCCTGTCGGGCCCGGGCCCGCTCCAGAGCCGGTGGCAGGACGCCGGCCACGATCCCGGGCGCCCCCAGGACCCAGCTGCCCCGGCCCTCGAAGCTCGCGGCGCTCCATTTCCGGTCGGACGAGAAGGGGACCCGGCCGGTCAGGACCCAGTCCCCGGGGGCGGGGCAGGCCGAGCCGACCGCCTGGAGGGTGGCGTTGGGGGCCGGATCGGCGGCGGCCAAGGCGCCGGCGGCGACCCGGACGGCAACCCTGTCGTAGCCGGGGGACGGCTCGACCGCCTCGAGGTGCATCCCCGGTGCCGTGAGGGTCCCGGTCTTGTCGATGCAGAGGACGTCCACCCGGGCCAGGCCCTCGAGGGCGGCCGGCTCCTGGACGAGGACCCGCCGCCGGGCCAGCCGGAGGGCACCGGCGGTGAAGGCGACCGAGGTCAACAGGACGAGGCCCTCGGGGACCATGGCCCCCACCCCGGCCACCGAGGCCCGGAGGGCGTCGGGGATCGACTGGTGGCTGCGGAGGAGCTGGCCGGCGG
Source organism: Acidimicrobiaceae bacterium (assembly GCA_003151955.1). Lineage (GTDB taxonomy): Bacteria > Actinomycetota > Acidimicrobiia > Acidimicrobiales > UBA8190 > PALSA-743. Next base: position 32,527 of record PLZB01000013.1, on the reverse strand, counting down.
CCAGGGCCACCCCGACCGGCACCATGACCCAGGTCACCAACCGGAGGATGGAGTTCGTCCCGGCCTGGAGCTCGGAGCGGACCAGGCTGAACCGTCGGGCCTCGGCCTGGAGCCGGAGGGCGTAGGCCGCGCCCCCGACTGCGGTGGCCCGGGCCGTCCCGGTGCCGGCCGCCAGGAAGGTCCCCGAGAGGAGGCCGTCCCCGGGAGCCTTCCCGACCGGCTCCGACTCGCCGCTCACCAGGGCCTCGTCCAACTCGAGACCGTCGCCGCCGAGGACGACAGCGTCCACCGGGACCTGGTCGCCGGGTCGGAGCTCGAGGATGTCGTCGATGACGACCTCCTCCACCGGTAGGTCGACGACGACCGGACCGTCGACGGGTCCGCCTCGGCGGCGGACGTGGGCCCGGGGGGCGGTGAGGACGGTCAGCCGGTCGAGGGTCCGCTTGGCCCTCGCCTCCTGGACGATCCCGATGGCGGCGTTCGTGACGAGGACCAGACCGAAAAGCCCGTCCTGGACGGGCCCGACCACGACCACCACGAGGAAGAGGGCCCCCAGGATGGCGTTGAACCGGGTGAGGAGGTTGGCCCGGAGGATCTGGCTCCAGGTCCGGCCCGCCGACGGCGGGGCCGTGTTGGCCCGACCGGCCAGGACCCGTTCCCGGACCTCGTCCTCCCAGAGTCCCTCTTCCCGGAGCCCGTCCACCGGGGTCGGATCACCGGTCGGCGGCCCTGGATGCCCGGTTACCGTCGCCGTCGGGCCACTCGGGCCGGACGGTCCGGGATCACCCCACGGCCGGGACGGCGAGCCGCGAACGTGTTCCACCTTCCCATTGGACCGTCCGGTCCTCCACCGGGCCAGGGTCGAAGGACCCGGTTCCCGGGGAGAGGACCTTCGCCCCTGCCCCGCTGGGCCGGGCCGTGCTCCACTGGAGTCAACCTCCTTCCCCCCATCGACCGGAGGACCGGTGAGCAAGACCCCAGCCTCGAGATCCCCGGCCGACGGCCCGGGCGGGTCCCGCCGGGTCGACCGGGTCCGGCGCCGGGGCGCGGTCGTCGTGCTGACCCTGTCCCTGGTCGGCCTCACCGTCGGTGCCGTCCTCCACCTCGCCGGCGTCCCGGCGGCCGCCACCGACGTCTGGCGGGTCGTGGCCGTCGTCGGCGGTCTCGTGGCCGGGATGGCCGTTGTCGAGGGGCTCCGGGCCGGCCGGGTCGGGGTGGACGTCATCGCCCTCCTCGCCGCGGCCGGAGCGCTGGTCGTCGGGGAGGCGCTGGCCGCCGCCGTCATCGGGGTCATGATCCTGAGCGGCCGGACCCTGGAGTCCTGGGCGGCCGGCCGGGCCCGCCGGGACCTGGCCGATCTGGTGGGGCGGGCTCCTCGCAACGCCCGTCGCTACCGGGAGGGGTCGCTCGAGGTGGTCGGGGTCGACGAGCTGGAGGTGGGGGACCGGCTCCTGGTCGGCGCCGGGGAGCTGGTGGCGGTGGACGGGACGGTGGTCTCGGAGTTGGCCGTCCTCGACGAGTCCACCCTTTCCGGGGAGTCCCTTCCCGTCGAGCACCTCCCTGGCGACACCGTCCGGAGCGGCACGGTGAACGCCGGCCCCCCCTTCGACCTCCGGGCCACCACGACCGCGGCCGGAGGGACCTACGCCGGCGTGGTCCGACTGGTGGCCGAGGCCGAGGCGTCCCAGGCCCCCTTCGTCCGGCTGGCCGATCGCTACGCCCTCTGGTTCCTGGTCGGCAGCCTCGCCGCGGCCGGGACCAGCTGGGCCGTGGCCGGGCCGGCCCGGGCCGTGGCCGTGCTGGTCGTGGCCACTCCCTGCCCGCTCATCCTGGGGGCCCCGGTGGCACTGGTCTCAGGGATCGCCAGGGCGGCCCGGCGGGGGGTGATCGTAAAAGGTGGGGGAGTCCTCGAGCGCCTGGGCCGGTGCCGGACCCTCCTCATCGACAAGACGGGGACCCTGACCGAGGGTCGCCCCACCCTGGCCGAGATCCTCCCGGCCGGCCCCATGGCCGCCGACGGGATCCTGGCCCTGGCCGCCTCCCTGGACCAGGTCTCCCCCCACGTCCTCGCCGTCGCCGTGGTCCGGGCCGCCGCCGACCGGCACATCCCCCTGGTTCTCCCCGAGGAGGTCGAGGAGGTGGCCGGCCGGGGTATCCGGGGGGTGGTCGGCGGGGTCCCGGTGGCCGTGGGGAACGCCGACTGGGTCGGGCTGGCCGGGGCACCGACCTGGGCCCGGGCCGCCCTCCGGAAGGCCAGGCTGGACGGGGCCCTGACCGTCTTCGTGGCCGCGGCCGGGGAGCCGGTCGGCGTCCTCGTCCTCGACGACCCCATCCGCCCCGACGCCGGCCGCACCGTCAGAGCCCTCCGCCGGGGCGGGATCGACCGGATCGTCATGGTGACGGGGGACCGGTCGGAGGTCGCCGAGACCATCGGGGCCGTCATCGGGGTCGACGAGGTCCTCGCCGACCGGTCGCCGGCCGAGAAGCTCGAGGTCGTCCGGCGGGAGTCCGGCCGGGCCCCGACCATCATGGTCGGCGACGGCGTCAATGACGCCCCGGCGCTGGCCCTGGCCGATGTCGGCGTGGCCCTCGGGGCCCGGGGGGCATCGGCCCCCTCCGAGGCCGCCGATGCCGTCCTCACCGTCGACCGGATCGACCGGCTCGGGGAGGTCGTGGCCCTGGCCCGTCGGACCCGCCGGATCGCCCTCCAGAGCGTGTCGGTGGGGATGGCCCTCTCGGTCCTGGCCATGGCGGTGGCGGCGGCCGGGTTCCTCCCGGCCGTCTGGGGGGCGCTCCTCCAGGAGGGGATAGACGTGGCCGTCATCCTCAACGCCCTCCGGGCCCTCCTCCCGGCCCGGGGGGGCCTCCGGCTCGACGACCGGGACGTGGCTGTCACCCGACGCTTCCAGGACGAGCACCTTGCCATCCGGGGGCATATCGCCGAGGTCCGGGCGGCCGCCGACGCCCTCGGCCACCGGCCCCTCGATCCGTCCCTGAGCCGGGTCCGCGGGGTCCACCGGCTCCTGGTGGAGGAGGTCGGGCCGCACGAGGAGGCCGAGCAGTCCCTCCTCTACCCGGCCCTCGACCGGTTGCTGGGCGGGGAGGATCCCACCGGGACGATGAGCCGGGCCCACGTCGAGATCGCCCACCAGATACGGCGGCTGGGCCAGCTCCTCGAGGAGATCGACCCCGGGGGACCGGACGAGAACGACGTCATCGAGCTCCAGCGTCTCCTCTACGGACTCCACGCCATCCTCCGACTCCACACCGCCCAGGAGGACGAGAGCTACCTCTCCCTCGACGACGCCCCCGCCCTCGAGACCGTCCGGCCCTGAGCGCGGACCACCGGGCGAGGCCTCGATCAGGGTTCCCCGGTCGGCGGTCCGGGTCCGTCCCGACGCCACCGGCCCCCCCGGGTTGCTACCGTCGGCCCGGTGGATGCCGCCGGCTACGAGGAGTTCAGCTTCTTCCATGAGAACGCCGGGGAGTACGGCCTCCCCTTCCCCGGTCCCCCCCGGGTCCGCCGGCTGGCCGTCGAGGTGGAGCCGGGCCGGTCCCTCTCGGGGCTTCTCTGGGGGGAGGGCCCCCCGGAGATGGTCCTCCTCCACGGGGGGGCCCAGAACGCCCACACCTGGGACACCGTCGCCCTGGCCCTCGACCGGCCCCTCCTGGCCGTCGACCTCCCCGGCCACGGCCACTCCGACGGAGGCCGGGCCGGATCGCTCGGTCTGGGGGACAACGCCGCCGACGTGGCCCGGGTCATCGGGGAGCTGGCGCCGGCGGCCGGGCTCCTCGTCGGGATGTCCCTCGGGGGGCTCACCTCGATCATCCTCGCCGCCGGGAACCGGGATCTCGTCGGTCGGCTGGCCCTGATCGACGTGACCCCCGGGGTCACCGGGGCCAAGGCCTCGGCCATCACCCAGTTCATCGCCGGCCCCGAGAGCTTCGAGAGCTTCGAGGAGCTCCTGGAGCGGACCGTCGCCTTCAACCCGACCCGGTCCGTCTCCTCCCTCCGCCGGGGGATCCTCCACAACGCCGTCCAGCGGGAGGACGGGAGCTGGGTCTGGCGCTACGCCCGGTTCCGGGCCGCCGAGACCGTCGGCCCGGGGGGACCCCCCCCGATCGACTTCGGGAACCTCTGGGACCTCCTCGGGGGGCTCACCATTCCGGTGATGCTCGTCCGGGGGATGCTCCCCCAGTCCGTCGTCGACGACGCCGACGAGGCCGAGCTCCGCCGGCGGCTCCCCTCGGCCCGGATCGAGCACGTCGAGGGGGCCGGCCACAGCGTCCAGGGGGACAAGCCCCTCGAGTTGGCCGCCCTCCTGGCCGACTTCGCCCGGACCGGGGTCTGAGGCCGGCCCGGGCCCGACAGATGGCCGGAAGTAGAGTCGACGGAATGCCCTCCCGACCTCGTCCTGCCATCCGCGGCCTCCTGTTGGTCGTCCTCTCCGGTGTCCTCGGTGGGGCCGGTCTCGCCCTCGTCGGGGCCGGGCCGGCCGCCGCCGCCCCCCGGTCGGCGGGCCCCCGGATCGTGATCCCCACCACTTCGGGGTCCTACTTCACCAGCTTCGACGTCAACGGGAACCCCACCAACTTCTCCCTCGGGACGACGGCGGTGGCAACGGCAGCGGGGACCGTCGAGATGTCGGCCAGCTCGGGGGGCACCTTCGTGCGGATCGACGTCAACGCCTCGGGCCAGGACCTGGCCGACGGGATCTACGCGAGCTCCCCGGCCCCGGTCGGGTCCACCGCCGCCACCTTCGACGTCACCGGCTCGATGATCTCCGGCAGCTGCACCAATTCCCAGGACCAGGCCGTCGCCGACTTCACCCAGATCGCCTACTCGGGGTCGAACGTCACCGAAGCCGCCCTGCAGTTCGACATCTTCTGCCCCAACGAGGAGATCGACGGGTCCTTCGCCTTCCACGCCGGGGACACCACCCCGGGCCAGGGTTACTACCTCTACGGGGCCGCCGGGGAGCTCGGGGGCTTCGGGAACGACCAGTTCCTCACCTACCTCGGCTCCCCCCAGTACCTGACCCTGAACGCCCCGATCGTCTCCATGGCCATGAAGCCGGGTGACACCGGCTACTGGATGACGGCCGCCGACGGGGGGGTCTTCGCCTACGGGAGCGCCGGCTTCTACGGCTCGACCGGGAACATCCACCTGAACAAGCCCGTGGTGGGGATGGCCGCCACCCCCGACGGCCTGGGCTACTGGTTCGTCGCCTCCGACGGGGGGATCTTCGCCTACGGCGACGCCGGCTTCCACGGCTCGATGGGGGGCAGTCCCCTGAACAAGCCCATCGTCGGGATGGCCTCCACCCCGGACGGGAACGGCTACTGGCTGGTCGCCTCGGACGGGGGGATCTTCGCCTTCGGGGACGCCGCCTTCTACGGCTCGATGGGTGGTCACACCCTCAACAAGCCGATCGTGGGGATGACCTCGACCGCCGACGGGCTGGGCTACTGGTTCGTGGCCTCCGACGGGGGGATCTTCGCCTTCGGGGACGCCGTCTTCCACGGATCCATGGGGGGCCAGACCCTGGCTCAGCCGATCGTCGGGATGGACGCCACCGCCAACGGGAGCGGCTACTGGCTGGTCGCCTCCGACGGCGGGCTCTTCGCCTTCAATGCCCCATTCGACGGGAGCCTCGGAGGCCAGGGGATCACCGACGCCGTCGGGATGGCGACCTCGAGAGGACTGCTGATCTGATCCCGCCGTGGCCGGTCCCGGGCGCGACCCGACTCGGGTCTGGGTTCAGACGAAGAGTCGGGGTTCTTCCCAGGCCGGGTCGGCCCGGTCGGGGGGTGGGTCGGGGTCCGAGCCTTGAGCGGGCGGCGGGTCAGGACGGTGCCAGGTCCACTGTCCGGGGCCGCCGGTGAGGGTCCACTGTTGGTAGGTCTTCATGGTGTGGTGCCGGTGGCAGATCCGGGCCAGGTTCCAGAGCTCGGTGGGGCCGCCCTCGGCGAACGGGAACTGCCAGTGGTCGATCTCGAGGCTCTGGGCCACGCCGCAGCCGGGCACGACACAGACCGGGTCTCTGGCTTCGAGCGCTGATCTGACGTGGGCCGACACCGCCCGGCCCAGGTGGGCGACGGTCCGGATGTCGACCCCGTCGGTGATGACCAGTTTCAGGAACGCCTCGCTCAGGACCGCCTTGGCCGTGTCGACGGGGACCGGTCCGATCCCGGCGATCTCGCACAGCTCGCCCGACTCGACCCAACCCCGGAGAAACGCCGAGAGATCGACCCGGAACAGGATCGTGGCCGGAGCCCGCCCTGGCCGTGACGACCCTCCGCTTTCCCCGCCGCCGACACCGCCGCCATGGTGGGCGGCGTCGGCCATCGCCACCAGGGCGTCGGCGGCGTACTGGTCGGACCGCTCCTTGACCCCGGCCTGGCGGGCCTCGTCGAAGACCTGGTCCTGGAACGGTCGAAGAGCGGCCAGCAGCCGGGCCCCGTCGTCGGCGGGAAGCTTGAAGCTCCCCCGCAGCGCCCCGTCGAGGTCGTCGGTCCACGTTTTCAGGAACCTCGACTTCCGGACCTTCTCGGCCCGCTCGTCCTCCTCCAACCGGCTCTGCGCCTTGGCCCGGGCCTCCCGGACCTTCCGCTTCAACTCCTCCTCCCCCCCGTGCTTCGCCGCCTCGAGCAGGTCCTTCTCGGCCGACGGATCGGCCTTCGCTCCCGGCACGATCCTCTTGGCCTGCTCCGACGACACATCCCCATTGCGGAGCGCCTCCTCGGTGTCGGGATGGAAGTCCATCTCCTTCGCCGCCTCCAGATCAGCCGCCGAATCCCGGGTCCCCCCACCCTGCCGTCGCGCCATCCACTGCGCCGCCGAACCGGCCCCCTCCCGCCGCCACACCTCCGACTCCTCCACCCGCGGCCCGAACAGCAGACAGCCGTTGGCCGCCAACCGCTGCAACTCGCACAGGTCCGCCCACACCCCCGCCGCATCCTCCGGATGGGTCGCCTCCGGATCAGCCACCAGCAGGAACCGGCGGATCACCCCCACACACCCCTGGATCTCCTCCCGGACCGACGCCATCCACACAGCATTCCATGAGGTTGTAACGCTCTCCAAGGGTATTGACCCGGCCACGGGCCGTAGTGGGGGGAGGCCCTGGGCACGGCCCGACCACCGTTCTCACAGAATTCTCACCTCTTCCACACCGTCACCTTTCCTCTCTCCCCGACGATCTATCTGGAGAGCCGGAAGAGGACCGGACCAGACGGAGGAGGAGCGATGAGGATCACCAAGCGGAGCAGCACCGAAGGGAAGACCCGGAAGGCCAAGGACCGCTCCAAGGGGCACCAGGACGACCGGCTCCAGATCGTCCTCCTCGATGCCCCCGGGACCCCGGCCCAGGGGTCGGTCCAGTGGCGGCGGAACCAGGCCCAGTGGAGGGCCACCATCTGAGCCCCCGACCGTGATGTCGGAAAACCGCCAGACCCGAGGGCGGCGGCAGGGGATACTCGGGGGGTGCACGAGGACGACGAGGTCTGCGTCCGGGCCGTCCAGTCGAAGGACGCCAGGTTCGACGGCTGGTTCTACACCGGGGTCCTGACGACGGGGATCTACTGCCGGCCCAGCTGTCCCGTGGTCCCCCCCAAGGCGGAGAACATGCGGTTCCATCCCTCGGCGGCCTCGGCCCAGCGGGCCGGGTTCCGGGCCTGCAAGCGGTGCCGCCCGGACGCCTCCCCGGGGTCCCCGGAATGGAACGGCCGGGCCGACCTGGTGGCCCGGGCCATGCGGCTCATCGCCGACGGGGTGGTCGACCGGGAGGGGGTCCCGGGGCTGGCGGGCCGGCTCGGCTACAGCAGCCGCCAGCTCGAGCGCCAGCTCATGGCCGAGCTCGGGGCCGGACCCCTGGCCCTGGCCCGGGCCCAGCGGGCCCAGACGGCCCGGCTCCTGATCGAGACCACGGGGATCCCGATGGGCCAGGTGGCCTTCGCCGCCGGCTTCTCCTCCATCCGGCAGTTCAACGACACGGTCCGGGAGGTCTTCGCCCTCACCCCGGGCGAGCTCCGGCGGCGCTCGGCCCCGGGCCGGGGGTTCCAGCCCTCGGCGGCGGGGACGGTCGGCTTCCGTCTTCCCTTCCGGGCTCCCTTCTGCCCCGGGAGCCTCTTCGGTCACCTGGTGGCGACCGCCGTCCCGGGTATCGAGGAGTGGCGGGACGGGGCCTACCGCCGGACCCTCCGGCTCCCCCACGGCCAGGGGGTGCTGTCCCTGGTCCCCCGGTCCGACCACGTGGCCTGCCAGCTCACCCTGGCCGACCTCCGGGACCTCTCGACCGCCATCGCCCGCTGCCGGCGGCTCCTCGACCTCGATGCCGATCCCGTCGCCGTCGACGAGGCCCTGGCCGGCGACCCCCGGCTGGCCCCGATCGTGGCCAAGGAGCCGGGCCGTCGGGTCCCCCGGACCGTCGACGAGCAGGAGCTGGCCCTCCGGATGGTCCTGGGCCAGCAGGTCTCGACCAGGGCGGCCCGGACCCACGCCGGGAGGATCGTGGCCGCCCTGGGGGACCCCCTCCTCGTCCCCGAGACGGGGGGCCTCAGCCACCTCTGGCCCGAGCCAGGCGCCCTGGCCGACTCCGACCCGGACGCCCTGGCCCTCCCCGGCCGCCGCCGGGCCGCCCTCCTGGGTCTGGCCCGGGTACTCGCCGACGGGACCCTCGACCTGGCCCCGGGCTGTGACTGGGCCCGGAGCCGGACCGCCCTGGCCGCCCGACCCGGCCTCGGCCCCTGGACGGTCGACTCCATCGCCATGCGGGCCCTCGGGGACCCCGACGTCTTCCTGGCCGGCGATCTCGGGGTTCGGCTCGCCGCCGGGGCCCTCGGTCTCCCGACCGGGCCGGGGGCCCTCGCCGCCGAGGCCGAGGCCTGGCGACCCTGGCGGTCCTACGCCGTCCAGTACCTCTGGTCCACCGGGGACCACGCCGTCAACCACCTGCCCGAACCCGTCCGTCCCGAGCCCGTCGGGGCCTGAGCCCCCCTCCGAGAAGGAGACCACCATGCCCAGCACCGTCACCGGCACCCCCGCCGGGACCGATCGACGGCACACTGTCGTCGAGAGTCCCATCGGACCCCTCAGCCTCGTCGCCGACGGAGCCGGGAGGCTGGTCGGCCTCCACATGGAGGACCAGGCCCACCGACCCGACCCCTCCTCCCTCGGGCCCCGCCGGGAGGGGATCCTCCCCGAGGCCGTCCGGCAGCTCCGGGAGTACTTCGCCGGGGACCGGACCGAATTCGACCTCGACCTCGTCCTGGTCGGTACCCCCTTCCAGGAGGAGGTCTGGGCCGGCCTCCTCCGGATCCCCTACGGGGAGACCGCCTCCTACGGGCAGCTCGCCACCGCCATCGGCAGGCCGAAGGCCGTCCGGGCCGTCGGCCTGGCCAACGGCCGGAACCCCATTGCCGTCGTCGTCCCCTGCCACCGGGTCATCGGAGCCGACGGGAGCCTGACCGGTTACGGGGGTGGGATGGAGCGCAAGCGCTGGCTCCTCGACCACGAGGAGAAGATCCGCCGGACCCGGTAAACCGGGGGGCCCGGTGGGAGGCTTCTCTGATCGTGAGACCACGGCGGGACCCAGGAGTGGTGGAGGCCTACCAGGCCTTCTTCGACGCCCACTACGACCGGACGGCCCGGGCCCTCGCCATCGTCCTCGACGACGTCGATCTGGCCCAGGAGGCCACCCAGGAAGCCCTCTTCCGGGCCTGGACCAGGTGGGCCCGGGTCAGCGCCATGGAGCGGCCCGAGGCCTGGCTCTACGTGGTGGCCCTCAATGTCGGCCGACGGTTGGGTCGGCGCCAGAGCCGGGCCCGGTCGGGAGGGCCCCTGGAGGACCGGGCCGGGGACGGCCCCGGCTTCGAGCAGCAGGTCGAGGGCCGCCTGGCCCTGGCCGACCGGCTCCGGGCCCTCCCGCCCCGCCAACTCGAGGCGGTCGTCCTCTACTACCTCGCCGACCTCCCCGTCGGCGACGTGGCCCGGGCCATGGGCTGCGCCGAGGGGACCGTCAAGGCCACCCTCTCCGGCGCCCGCCGCAACCTCGGCATGCGCGACATCGAAAGGAGCGGAACATGACGGACGACGAGTCCCTCCGCCGGGACCTCCGGGCCCTGGCCGAGGCTGCCCCCACGGACCGGGCCCTGGCCCGGTCCCTCGTGGCGGGACGGATCCGCCGACGTGACCGGGCCCGTCGCCTCGGCCAGGCCCTGACGACCCTGGCCGTGGTCGTCGCCGTCGTCCTCGCCGTGGTCGTCGCCGCCGGTGGCTCCCCGGGGTCGGCGGGCCGGGTCCGCGTCCCGACGGGCCGGCTCACCACCACCACCACCACCACCACCACGACGGCGACCACCATCGCCCCGGCTCCGTCCAGCACCACCACGACCGCGGCTCCCTCCCCGGTGGTCCCGACCACCCTGTCGACGGCTCCCGCCCCCACCACGGTGCCAACCACCACGGCCTCCACCCTCCCGGCGCCGTTCGGGATCGAGACGCCGGCCATGACCCTGGCCGTCGACTGTCGAGGGACGACCACGGCCTGGAACAACACGACCACCTGCGTCGTGGCCGGAAGCCCGGCCGGGATGCCCCCGGGCCCTCCGCCCTCGACCCCTCCCCCCAACTGTGATCGGGCTGCCGTCTCGGTTGAGGTCCACCCGACCGCCTCCGGCCACCAGGTGACGGTCACCGGCGACCTCCTCAACAGCGCCGGAGGCAACTGCCTCGTGACCGGCTACGCCTGGTTCCCCCCGACCGACCCCCTCCTCGGGAGTGACTGCGGGCCGGCCGTGGAGATCACCGCGTCGGGCCACCCCGGCACCGGAGTCCTGGCCGAGGCCGACAGTCCCGGTTGCGCCACCACCCCCTACCTGGCCACCCCGGGCTATCCGATCGAGGCCAGCGGGTTCACCTGGACGGCACCCCCGGGCGACTATCAGGCCACCCTGGTCTGGCCCGACGAGGGCCAGTCGGTCCCCGTCGCCTTCACCGTCGCCGGCTGAGGCTCCTCAGCGGTCGTTGACGACGATGGTCTCGACGAGCTTGTCGTGGAGACACTGCCGGTTCGGGTCCCAGAGGCACCAGAGGACGTTCAGGAGGCTGAAGATGCTGACGATGCTCCCCCCGAAGTAGACGGCCCCCCGGCCGAAGGCCCGGCCCGTGCTGAGGGGGGACCCGTCCACCCGGAGGGGCCGGATGTGGAGCCAGGCCTTCCCCAGGGTCCGGCCGTAGTGGGCGGTGGCCAGGGCGTCGTAGAGGTAGGTGAGGATGAGGCAGACGAACTCGGCACCGAGGATGGTGGCCTCGAAGCGGAGGAAGCCGGGCGGGAAGGGGGACCCGTTCAGGCTCCCGTCAGGGTTGGTGGACAGCGTCCCGAGGTGGGGGTGGGCCACGACGAAGGCGAGGATGAACACGGTGACGGTTACGGGGAGCAGGACGATGCTGTCGAGGATCCGGGCGCCGAGTCGGGTCCACTGGCCGGCCAGCGAACCGGCACCGGCCGCCGGTCGTCCCAGGAGGGCCCCCTTCCACCGGGGTCCGTAGCCGCCCGTCGGGTAGGCCGGCACGGGGCCGACCGGGTAGCCAGGCGCGGGGCCGGTCGGGTAGGGCCCGTCCGGAGCGCCGGCCACAGGAGCGCCGGTCAAAGGAGCGCCGGTCACGGGGGGAGGGGTCGGGGGGGCCTGATGGGCGGTCCAGGCCGCACCGTCGAACCAGCGGAGGCCGGGCCCTCCGGCAGGATCGGGGTACCAGCCGGGAGGAGTCATCGGACCATCATGGCCGGTCGGCCGTCACCGGTCGGTGATGACGATGGTGCCGGCCACCTTGTCGTGCAGGCACTGCTGGATCGGGTCCCAGCAGCAGAAGAGGGGGTCGACGAGCCCGACCCAGCTGCTGGCGAAGCAGCCGGCCACCCAGGAGATGGCGGCTCGTCCGCTGGCACTGCCCCAGCCGACCGGGGTCCCGTCGAGCCGGACGGGCCTGATGTGCATCCAGGCCTTTCCCAGCGTCCGGCCGTAGCGGGCCGTGGCCACCACCTCGTAGAGGTACCAGAGCAGGCTCGTGACGAAGAGGACCCCGATGACAGTGAACTCGATGGCGAAGATCCCGGGGAAGGGAACGGGTGCGCCCGGGTTGCCGTTCGTGGTCGGGAACAAGGGGCCGATGTGGGGCGCCTCCAGGGCGATGGCGGCGGCGATGAGGCCGGCGAAGAGGGGAAGGAAGACGGCGACGTCGAGGAGCCGGGCGGCCAGCCGGATCCCCACGTTGGCCAGGGCTCCCGGCCCACTGTGGGGCCGGCCCAGGGTGAATCCCTTCCCGGGAGGATGCCAGACCACCGGATAGGCCACGGGCCAGGGGGCCGCCCCCGGCCCGGTGGCTCCGCCGGGTGCAGCTGTCGGCTGGGGCGGAGCAGCGGGGGCCACGTGGGTGGTCCAGCTACTCCCGTCGTACCAGCGGAGGCCGCCCGTTCCCTCCGGCTCCGGGTACCAGCCCGGAGCGGTCAGGACGGGCTGGTGGGCCGGAGGGCCGCTCGAGCCGGGGTCGTCCGGGGCGGAGATCTCAGGCCTCCCAGCCGCAGGCCCGGGCGGCGGGCCCGAGGACGAGTCGCTTGTGGGTGGCGATGACGGACCGGTCCTTGGCGGCCAGGGCGGCGGCGGTCCCGACGGCCCGGTCGAGGAGATCCTCCTCGGAGGCCGTCCCCTCGACGAGGCCGGCGGCGAGGGCCTCGGCGGCGGGGTAGCGGTGGCCGCTGTTCATGGCCTCGAGGATGGTCCCCGTCGGGAGCCGGGCCGTCACCGCCGCCACCATGGCCTCGGTGAGGGGGAGGCCGAGGTCGACCTCGGGGAGGCACCAGTAGCCCCGGTCCTCCCGCATGAGACGCCGGTCGAAGGTCGTGGTCAGCATGGCCCCGGCTGCGAAGGCGTGGCCGTTCAAGGCGGCCACGGTGTAGGCGGGGAAGACGAGGAGCCGGCCCAGGAGCCGGTGGACCCCCTCGATGACCTCCCCGGCGGCTGAGGGATCCCCGCCGAAGCTGTCGAGGTCGAGGCCGTTGGAGAAGAACTTCCCCTCCCCGGTGGCGACGAGGGCCAGCCGGTCCGTCACCGCCTCGAGCTCGTCCAGGGTCTCGTGCCAGGCCGTCACCGAGGCCCGGTTGAACCGGTTCTCCCCGTCCCGCCAGTGGATGACCCGGACGTCCCCGCGGGTCTCGAGCTCGATCACCGGCCCATCATGGCTGCGAATCGGGCGGCTCGGCGACCCCGGCAGGGGGCGGAGGGAAAGTGGCTCGAGGATCGGGAAGCCGTCGGAGCAGGGCGCTCGCTACTCAGGGGCCACACTGAGCTGCCAGGAGACGCCGAATCGGTCGCTCAGCCATACAAACCTCCGGGCGAAGGGGTACCGATCGGGTGGCATGAAGACGCTCCCCTGATCGGAGAGCCGATTGAACAGGGCGTTGAAGACCGCCTCGTCCTGGCAGTCGAAGAAGAATGACACTGCCGGGGTGAACCCGAAGGCGTGTACATCAGGGCTGTCGATGCAGCGGATCGTCTGGTCGGAGATCCGGAAGGTGGCGCCCTTGACGGTGCCTTCTCTACCCGGTTCGTCTGGTCCGTAGCGTTCGAGGTGAAGGATCTCGGCGTCGGGAAAGGTCGAGACGTAGAAGCGAAGGGCCTCCTCGGCCTGCCCGGTGAACAGCAAGAAGGGCGTCAGTGCCATAGTCGACTTTACAGGGCAAGGTCCGCGGCGGCATTGACGACTCGCCTGAAAGTGCCGGTCCGGGCGCATGCAACGTACGCCAGAACCGTGATTGCCGATGTGCCGCACCCGCTCAGATCCGAAGAGCCGCAATACTGATCCCGTGGGCACACCCGACGAACTGGTCGACCTGGCCGCGACCATCCGCAGCTTCGTGGACCAGGCCAGCCGGGGCCTGGTCGGCCGCCGCTCCCTGATCGAACTGACATTCCTCGCTGCGGTGGCCCAGGAGCACGTTCTCGTTATCGGGCCACCGGGGACCGCCAAGAGCCAGGCCGTCCGGCAGATCGCCGAGATCACCGGGGACAGGTACTTCGAGTATCTGCTCGGTCGGTTCACGGAGCCGAACGAGCTGTTCGGGCCGGTCGACCTGGCAGCGCTTCGCGACGGTCGGGTGGTCATCGACACGACGGACATGCTTCCCGAGGCCGAGCTCGTCTTCCTCGACGAGGTCTTCCTGGGCTCCTCGGCCATCCTGAACACGTTGCTGGGCATCCTCAACGAACGGGTCTTCCGTCGGGGCCATACCCTTCGGGCCTGCCCGCTGCGGATCTGCGTGGGTGCCTCCAACGAGCTCCCCACCGATCCGAATCTCGCCGCCTTCGCCGACCGCTTCCTTGTCCGGGTCTTCGTCGATTCGATCTCCGACCCTCATCTCGACGAGCTGCTCGCGGTTGGCTGGGGGGCTTCCAGACCCCAGGTTCCCGGTGACGGTGAGCGGTCGGGGGGCGTCCTCGACGTGGCCGCCGCTTTCGTCGACGCTGTCGACCTCTCCGGGGTCCGGCCCGACCTGGCCCAGTGCGTCCGGCTGCTCCGGAGCCAGGGCATCCTCCTGAGTGACCGCAGGATTGTCCGCACCCAGCGACTGGTGGCGGCCGCCGCCGTTCTCGACGGCCGGCTCGTAGCCACCAGGGCCGACCTCTGGGCCGTGGTTTCCGTCGTGCCCACCGCGCCGGACCAGGAGCGGGCGGCCGAGGTCCTTCACGACGTTCTGGCCGAGACCCGAAACCGAGTGGCGGAATCCGCAGCCGAGGACGCCTCGAACGGACCAGAGGCACGGGCCGCCCGGATCCTGACGGCGGCCTCCGAGGTGGAGGCCCTTCCCCCAGGGGAGGACCGACGGCTCCGGCTCGAGGGCATCGCCCGGGAGATCGACGCCACCTTCGCCCCCGGGTCGATGCCCGAGGAGGTGGCCAGGGTCAGGGCGTGGATCATCGAGATGACATGACCTTGATGGCCTGGATCGCCCCGGGCTCCCCGCTGGAGGCAGTTGCGGTTGCCGGCCGGGACGGGGTCGGGGACCTGCTGAGCGAACATGTCATCGGCCGCCCCGACGTCCGCGTCGACCGGGTCGAACCATGGACGGTGGTTCGGGCCGAGGACCTCCCCTGGATCGACGGTGTGGTCTACCTCGGGGCCCTCCTCGGAGCACCGGGCCTCCTCGTGCCGACGGTCCGGATCCCAGCCGTCCCCGCCGACCTGCTCATGGCTGGGGTCCGCCGGATGGTGGGGGCCGATTCCGGGCCCTGTGTCCTCCTGCCAGGGGACCAGGGCGTCGACGTGATCGTCCTCTCCTCATGACCTCCCGGCCGATCCCTCTTCCACCGGTGCCGATGAGGCCGGAGGCCGCCCCCACGATGGCAGCCATCGATTCCCTCGTGGCCACGGCGCTCCTCCGGAGCCTCGAGCCGGCCATCCTCGCCCTGGACCGGATGCTCGACGAGGGGACGCCGGCTGAGGATCTCGGCGGAGATCCTGACGGATACGACGGGATCGACCGAACCGGGGATCTGGAGCACCTGCTCGCTTCCGAGTGGCTCATGGTGGGGGAGGAGCCGGATGAGTTCGTCCGCCGGTACAGCCAGCGGGAGCTCAGCTTCCTCAAGCGGGCCCAGACGAGCCGAAAGCGGGCCCGGACGACCCTGGTGCTCTTCGACTCGGGGCCCGACCAGCTCGGCGCCCCCCGCCTCGTCCACCTGGCGTGTCTGGTGGCCCTGGCCCGAAGGGCGGCGGAAGCCGGTTCCGAGCTGCATTGGGGCACGCTCCAGAACGACGCCCGGTACGTGTTGCGTACCCCCGAGGATCTCCGCCGGCTGGTCGAGAGTCGAACGGCGGTGGGTCCCCCGACGCATCCACCTGTCGACGCCCTCCTCGACGACTGCCTCGTGGTGTCCCCCACCGAGTTCGGGGTCGTCCGCCAGCTCCTCCTGCGCGGGGCGTCTGACTCGGTGGAGGCGGTCCTGGTCGATCGGCGTCGGGCCAGCCGCCGCCGCGGAGTGATCCCCCTTCCCCCTCCAGCGGCCTCCATCCGGTTGCTTCGGGATCCCACCGGCCTCATCTCGGGTCCCGCTCACCGCTCGCCGGCCACCATGGCGCCCACCTCGAATCTGGTCTTCGACCATGCCGGCAACAAGGTCCTGGCCCGAGCCGGGACCGGCGGCGCTGTCGTCATGTTCCCCGCCCCGAATTCGGTCAACCTGCCCGACCAGCGGGCCCGACTCGTGGGGGGCCTCTCCACCTTCGGTCCGGCGGCTGCCGCCGGCCGGATCTCCCGCGCCCTCATCACCGCCACCTTCGTCGACGGGGGGACCGCCGTCGTCGTCAACCGGGTCGGTGGAGCCAGGGGACAGAGGATCCCCGAGGGTCGGATCCGGTTGTCGGAGCCGGTCCCGTCGACCGTCGCAGGGGACCCGCTGGGAACGGTCCGGAAGATGGGGGAGACGCTGCAGATCCGGGTGGCAGACCGGCTACTCGTCCATGGTGACGGCGTGATGCGCGTCGGCCCAGACGAAGAGGGACGGCGTTGGGGGTCCCCACCCTTCGAGGTCGTCCTCTCCGCCGCAGGCAGTGGCCAGATGGTCCGATCCGGGACCGAGCAATGGTTCGTCCGAGGTGTGGAAGGGACTCGGGTTCTTGCCGCCGTCCGGAGCCCCGATCACGGGGGCATCCAGCTTCTGCAGATCGAGGACGACCGTCAGATCGTGGCCGTCGGTACCACCGGGGCGGACCGGTCTGTGATCGGGCGGTCCGAGACGGCCATCGTCGACGCCACGGTCCACCACCAGAAGCCGGTCCTCGCCTATCGGACCGTCGACGGCCGGGTCAAGGTCCTGTCCTGGCGGACCGGCCAGCTGCTCTTCTCGTGGGAGCCCGATCCCTTCGGTGCCGATCTCGCCGGTGGACGATGAGGATCGAGCTCGTCCTGCGGGGGCAACGCAGGATCGGAGCCCTCGTCCTCCCGGCAACGGCCCCGGCGGAGCGGATCGTGGCGCTCTGGGACCGGGGAGCGCGTCTCGACCGCCTCGACGACGGCAGGTTCCTCCTCCGGTTCGGGATTCCCCGGCGGGTCGACTGCCAGAGGGCTCCCGGCATCCCGCTCATCGATGCCGGGGTCCGGCTCGTTGCCTTCGACGGTCATGCCCTGGCCGCTGGTCCACCGGCGGGGACCAACGTGGAGGTGGTGTTGATGGAAGGCGGGTCCCCTCGCTCCCACCCCGTCCTCGGCGCTGTCGATCCTGCGGACCTCCTCGACCTGTCGGGGTGGCGGGTCTTGCGGAATCCGGTGCCGAAGCCACCGCCTCCGGTCCCCCTCCCCGCCGTCCAGTCTGCCACTCCCTTCGACACCCGGTCGGAGCTGGCCGGACTCGGTCCCCCCGATGCCCGGAGCCGCCGGCGGCTGGAGAGGCTCGAGGGCAGGCGCCGTCGAAGGGCGGGGTCGGGGCCGTCCCGGCGGGGCAGGGAGGCCAATCCCCAGGGGGGACGTCCGGGGCCGGCCAAGGCCAGGGGACCGACCCTGGCCGATCGGCTCGGCTCGCTCCTCGGGGGCACCCGGCGCCGGAGGAGGGCCCAGGGCCGTTACGTCCGGGAGCTCCAGCGGCTCTTCGAGACGGATCGGATCGACGAGGCCCTCCGGCGAGCCATCCCCATGGGCGGCAAGGGCGAGCTCCGATCCTGGACGGTCCCACGCCCCCGCGACGATCTCCGGATCGAGCCGTTCCCGGCCAGGGGGACCCGCTCGGTCCAGCTCCCACCCGAGGTCCGGGAGGAACTCCGCCGGCAGTACCGCCGGGTCTACGAGCGTCTGGACCGCGACGGTCGGATCCGGGACGCCGCCTTCGTCTTGGCCGACCTCCTGGATGCGACCGAGGAGGCCTGCGCGTACCTCGAGCGCCACGGTGAGCTGGAGTTGGTGGCCCGGCTGGCTGAGGCCCGGAGCCCCGACCCGTCCCTGGTGGTCCGGCTGTGGTGGCTGGCCGGGAACCGTCCCCGGGCGCTCGCCGTGGCCCGGAGGCACAGTTGTTTCGGGCCTGCCATCACCCGGCTCGAGAAGGCCGGCGACAGCGCCACCGCCACCACGTTCAGGACGACCTGGGCCGGGCAGCTTCTTGCCGCCGGTGATCTCGTGGGCGCCGTCGACGTCCTCAGCCCGCTCGACGACAAGGCCTCCGGGCTCATCCGGGCCCGGGCCTTCAGTCTCGGCCTGGCTGACGGGGGGGCGGTCCGGGCCCGCCTCCTGGCTCGCCAGCTCCGGTCCGGCGACACCGCACCCAATCCTGTTCTCGACCTCGTGGTCGATGATCCCGAGGCTGGGGAGGAACGGCGGGTCCTGACTGACGAGCTTCTCCGGGGCCGGCGCCCAGCCCCGGTTGATCACCCCCTGTCGCTGCGGCCTCTGGTCCGGAGGCTCCTGGTGGAGGGCTGCGGGCGGAAGGACCTCGAGGCGCTGGTGGCGCTGACCGGGGACGGGCTCCTCAGGGCCGACCTCCCTCCGGCCGGGCCGTCTCCGGCGCCAGGTCGCGTCGGCGGCACGGTGGTCGTGGAGGCGGCCGACCGGGGTCTCACCCCCGTTCTCGATGCCAGGGTCCTGCCCGGCGGCAGGATGGCTCTGGCCCTCGGGGGCGCCGGGGTGGCGATCCTCCACCCCGACGGCCGTCCCCTGTTCTCCTTCGACGTCCCGGCCCAGCGGATCGTGCCGGCCGACCACGGCGGCCGGCTCCTGGCCATCCGCCAGACGGTTCCGGGCCAGGTCACGGTGTGGGTCCTCGATCTTGTCGGTCGCCGCCACACCGTCTTCGGGGAGATTCCCGCCGACCTGTGGGCCGGGAGCTACGACGGGGCCAACTGGTTCGTCGCCGCCGGTCCCGACCTCTGGATGCTCGATCTCATCGCCGACGGCCCGGCCGCCATCTGGAAGCTGGAGGAGACCGGTGGCCCGATTGTCGCTCTCAGCCGATCGGCCACGGCGCTCTCCGTGGGAACCCTCGACTGGGGTGGTTACGACAAGGGACACCAGGTGGTCCGGACCCACTACGACCTGCCGTCCTTCAGAGCCACCGGCAAGCAGGTGGTCCCCTTCGGCCCCGATCACGGCCTCCTCCCCACGGGTGACACACGCCCGGGTGCGGTCGACGGCGATCTCCAATCAGTCGTGACCAGGGTGGCCGGGCCTGAGCACTCGGTCGCGGTCACGCTGCTCCCCCGGTCCGGGGTGGGGTCCCGGCTCTTCGTCCATCAGCTCCGGCTGGAGGGGGTTGGGGGCTGTTCGGCCTGGCTCGACCACGGTGTCCTTGTCACCGGTGACGAGCTGGGCCGGATCGAGCGCTACGACAGGAACCGGAAGGTCCGACTCCCCTCGGTCCGGACCACGATCTGAGCCCGCTCCCCCCGTCAGCCCGCTGTCATCCCGGCGTCGACGGGGAGGACGGCCCCGGTCACCCCGCTGCTCTCGGGGCCGCAGAGCCAGGCCACCAGGGCGGCGACCTCGTCGGGATCGAGGAGCCGGGGCTGGAGGTGGTGCCGGGCGAACTCCCCGGGGTCCTCGAGGCCGTAGACGGCGGCCGAGGCGGCCAGCATGGCGGTGTCGGTGGAGCCGGGGGCGACGGCGTTTGCCGTGACCCCGAAGGGGCCGAGCTCGGCGGCGAGGCTCCGGACCAGGCCGATGACCCCGTGCTTGGCGGCCGAGTAGGCGGCCAGCCGGGGGAGCCCCATCGTCCCCCCGGCCGAGGCGACGGCGACGAACCGGCCCCGGCGGGGCTCGGGGCGGGCCAGGAGGGCGGGGACGGCGGCCCGGGCCGTCCGCCAGACCCCCTCGAGGTTGATCCCGACCATGGCCTCGAAGAGCTGGTCGGAGCCCTCCCAGAGGTTCGGGCCCCCGGCCACGGCCCCGGCTCCGGCCACGGCGGCGTCGAGCCCCCCGAAGCGGTCGAGGGCCAGGGCCACGGCGCCGTCGAGGGCGGCCTGGTCCCGGACGTCCCCGAGGACCCCGACGGCCCGGTCCTCCCCGCAGGCCGCCACCACCGCCTCGAGCTCGGCCGGGGAGGCCAGGGGGTAGGCCAGGGCGGGGTCGTCAGCGCCGGCGTCGACAAGGACGAGGTTCCAGCCGGCCCGGGCCAGCCGGAGGGCGACGGCGGCCCCGATGCCCCGGGCCGCCCCGGTGACGAGGGCCACGGGCACCCCGGCGGCCTCTCCGGTCGGGGCCGTCACCGGGGTTCTCCGAACCGGGCCGCCACGGTGGCGGCGAGATCGGCGAGGAGGGCCTCGAGACAGGCCCGGCCCAGCTCGGGGCCGGCCCCGGCCGGGTCCCCGAGGACCCCGTTGGGGCTGACGGCGGCCACCCCTCCGGTCCGGAGCTCCCCGGCCAGCTCGGCCAGGGGCCGGGGGTTCCCCGCCTCGGCCCGGCTGGACCGGACGGTGCCCGGGGCGAGGTCGAGGAGGATGGAGGTCTCGACCCAGCCGGCGTGGCCGTCGGGGGGCCGGTCCCCGAGGCCGGCCAGGCTGGCGGCCCGGGGGGCCCAGACCAGGACGGACCGGCCCTCGGCGGTGGCGGTCCGGGCGGCCCGGTCGAGGGGGTCGGCGTTCCCCCCGTGGCCGGAGACGAGGACGACCCCGGCGAAGGCGTCGGCCGACCGGACCAGCTCGAGGACCACCAGCTCGAGGGCCTCCCGGCCGATGGAGAGGGTCCCGGGGAAGCCGGCATGCTCCCCGGAGGAGCCGTAGGGGAGGGCGGGGGCGACGAGGACGTCGGGGCGGCAGCCGGCCAGGCCCTCGGCCAGGGCCCCGGCCAGGAGGGTGTCGGTGGCCAGGGGGAGGTGGGGGCCGTGCTGCTCGGTCGATCCAACCGGGACGGCCAGGATGCTCCCGGCGGCCCGCTCGGCCAGCTCCGGCCAGGAGAGGGAGGCCAGGTCCGTCACGGGAACTCCTCCCCGGGGAGCTCCCCCCAGGCCCGGAGGGCCTCGAGGATCCGGTCGGCGCCTTCCCCGGGACCGAGGGTCAGGGTCAGGGGCGGGGTCCGCTCCACCAGGGCCCCGGTGAGGGCCAGGATCCGGTGCCGGGCGTCGGCGGTGGGGTCGGGGCCGGTCAGGAGATGGGTCCGGGGCCGGCCCGGCCCGGTCCGGGCGGGGTGGGGCGGGGCCGGTCCGGAGGTCTCGGCCGTGACGACCTCGACGGGGGCCCGGCCGGCGGCGAGGACCCCGGCCAGCTCGGCCCGCCGGAGCCGGGCCGTCCCTCCCTCGACCGAGCAGACCCAGGGTGGGGCCAGGGCGAGCTCCTCCCGGCGGCCCCCGTCGAGCCGTCGCCAGGCGCCGAGGTGGCCGGGCCGGTCGGGGTCGGGGGCGAGGGAGACGAGGCCGAGGCCCTGGGCGGCGCCGAGCTCCCCGGCCAGGAAGGCGGGGACGGCTCCCGAGCCCCGGTCCAGGCTGAGGTCCCCGCAGAGGACCATCCGGGATCCGGCTGTCCGGGCCACGAGGGCCAGGGCCGAGGCCACGGCCCGGCTCGAGGGGGCCCCGCCGGCCAGGTGGCCGGGGGGGCTCGTGAGGTCGATCCGGACGGCCCCGCCCGCCCCGGCGGCCAGGGCGGGCCGGAGGACGGCCTCGGCGTCGGGGGGGCCGGCGGTGACGGCCAGGACCCCGACCCCCCAGACCCCGGCCAGCCGGAGTCCCCACTCCAGGGCGGCCTCGTCGGCCTCGGAGGCCCCCGAGGACCTCGGGTCGGTGGAGACCTCTCCGGTGAGGAGGTCGACGGTGGGCCGGCGGTCGACCCATTTCCGGGCCACCAGGACCGGGCCGGGCCCGGGATCGGTCGGGGCCACGGGTCAGCTCCGGAGGAAGACCACGCCGTGGCCTCCCTCGGGGTAGCTCCAGCTGATGGCCCCCTCGGTGTCGCAGACGAGGTAGCAGGTCCCGCACTCGAAGCACTGCTCGTAGTTGAAGAGGATCCCCCCGTCGGCGGTGGGGACGAAGAGGTTGGCCGGGCAGGCCGTCACGCAGGCCTTGGTGCTGCAGCCCCGGCAGGAGTCCCCGTCGACGGTGATGTGGGCCGTCGGGGCCACCCGGAACTCGACGGTCGCCATCCGGTCCTCGAAGGACTCCCGCATCGGCCCTGGCCCCGTCATCGGTCCGCCCCCCTCATCCGTAGGTCCGCAGCGCCGAGGCGGTGTCCCGGGCCAGCTGGCCCAGCCGCACCCCGGCCCGGCGGGCCTCGATCCGGGTATGGGCCAGGATCCCCTTCTTCGGCTCGGGGTTGGTGACCGTGAACATGGCCTCGGTCAGGTTGCAGATCATCTGGGGGTAGCGGTGCTGGACCCGGTCGGAGAGCATGAGGTGGGGGGCCCGGCGGAGCTTCCGGTGGTCGGCCAGGACGAAGTTCCCCTCCAGCCGCTTCCGGTAGCCGGCCAGCCCCGGGGCCGAGACATTCCCGCTGTCGAGGGCCTCGAGGGCGGTCTCCCCGGCGGCCATCCCCGAGCCGATGGCGAAGTTGACCCCCTCGAGCCAGATCCCGGCGGCCAGGCAGAGGGCGGCGGCATCCCCGGCCACGAGCATCCCGTCGGCCACCAGTCCGGGGAGCATGACCCAGCCCCCCTCCGGGATGAGATGGGCCGAGTACTCGACGAGCTCCCCCCCGGCCACCAGGGGGGCGATGACCGGGTTGGCCTTCATCGAGGCGATGATCTCCTCGGGCCGCTTCTTCGAGGCGGCCAGCTCGGGGAGGTGGAGGACGACCCCGACCGAGACCGTCTCCCGGTTGGTGTAGAGGAATCCCCCTCCGGCCACCCCCTCGGTGCAGCCCACGATCTCGAAGTCGGCCCCCTCGTGCTCGGCCAGGCCGAACCGCTCCTCGATGACCCGGGCCGGGAGGGCCAGGGTCTCCTTGGCCCCCAGGGTGAAGTGGTGGGGGTCGGCCTTCCCGTAGATCCCGGCCTCCTTGGCCAGCAGGGAGTTGACCCCGTCGCAGGCGATGACCAGCCGGGCCCCGATCTCCCCCCCGGGGCGGTCCGTCCGGACCCCCCGGATCCCCCCCTTCCCGGGGGCCCCGAGGAGCCCGGTGGCGGTGGTCTCGCAGGCCAGGACGGCCCCGGCCTCGACGGCCTTGCCGGCCAGCCAGGCGTCGAAGTCGGGCCGGTAGGCGGTGGCCCCGTTGTAGGGGGGCCGGCCCCAGGCCTCGGTCCGGTAGTCGACGGTGAGGCTCTGGGTCCCGGTCAGGACCATGGTGGCCCGCCGGGTCACCCAGCGCTGGACGGGGGCCTCCTCCCACCAGTTCGGGATCAGCCCGTCGAGGATCCGGGGGTAGATCACCCCCCCGTACATGTTCTTGGACCCCGGGAAGGGGCCCCGCTCGAGAAGGCAGACCGACTTCCCGGCCCGGGCCAGGACCAGGGCGGCAGCCGACCCGGCCGGCCCGGCCCCGACCACGACGACGTCGAACTCCTCAGCCACCGTCGGCTCCTCAGCCACCGTCCACCCCGAGCCGGGCGGCGAGGGCCTCGAGGAGGGGGGCGGCCTCGGTGACGATGGCCAGGTCGGCCATGGCCATCATGGGGCAGGAGGGGTCGAGGTTGATGGAGATAATGTGTTCAGGATGGCCCAGTCCGCCGGTGTGCTGCACGGCCCCCGAGATCCCGAGGGCCAGGTAGACCCGGGGGCCGACCGTCACCCCCGTCGTCCCGATCTGCCGCTCGTGACCGACCCAGCCGGCGTCGGTGACGACCCGGGTCGCCCCCATCGAGGCCCCCAGGGCGGTGGCCACCCGGGCCAGGAGGGCGAACGCCCCGGCCTCCCCCAGGCCGGCCCCCCCGGCCACGATCCGGGGGGCCTCGGCCAGGTCCATCGAGGCCGGATCCGGGGGGCTGACCCCGACCACGGTGGCGTCGGAGCTGGGTGGGGCGGTCCCGGGGGAGCCGGTCCCCGGGGCGGGACCGAGGGCCCGGCGGACCGGTCGGGGCCGGTCCGGGGCCGGGGCGGGGACGCTCCGGCAACCGGGCTCGAAGGTCACGACCAGGGCCCCCTCGGGGTGGTGCTCCTCCGCCCGCCGGCCCCCGAGCCGGGCCAGGACGACCCGGTCCGGCCCGGCCAGGACGGCCCCCGTCAGCAGTGTCCGGTCCAGGGCGGCGGCCAGCCGGGGGGCGAGGTCCCGGCCGTCGGGGGAGCCGGGGAGGAGGACGAGGTCCTCGCCGGCCAGGTGCCCGGCCAGCTCCCCGGCCCAGCGGCCCGGGGCATAGGGGCCGGCCTCGGCCAGGAGGATCTCGGTGGCCAGGTCCTCGAGGGCGTCGGCGGCGGGTCCGAGCTCGTCGCCGACGAGGAGGACCCGGCCCCCGGCTTCGGCCACCGTCTCGGCCGCCCCGGCCGGGAGGGCCCCGCCGCGGACGGGGACGACGGCGAGCACCGTTCCGGCTGTCACAGGAGCCTCCCCACCCGGTCGCCCTCGATGACAGCCGAGTGGGCCCGCCGCGGCGCCAGGCAGTCCCCGACCCGGTGGACGTCGAGATCGGGGGCCAGCCGACGGAGCTCGAGGTAGAGGGCCTCGGCCGGGGCCGGGGGGACGGCCAGGACGATCCAGTCGACCTCCCGGGTCTCGGTCCGGCCGGTGGGATGGTGGAGGAGCGTGACCATCCCGGCCCCGGCCCCGGAGGCGACGAGGTCGGTGGACTGGGTGATGGCCTTGGCCGCGGCCCGGATGTTCCAGTTCTCGAGGTCGAGGGTGATCCCGAGATCCTGGCCCACCACCATCCCGGGGGTGGCGATCTCGACCTGGCAGCCCCGGTCGGCCAGGAGCTCCGCCACCGAGGTGGCCTGGTGGAAGCCGAGCTCGTCGACGACGAGGACCCGGCCCCCGGGGACGGCCGTCCCCTCGAGGACCTGGCGGACGTCGCAGACGGCCGGTCCCTCCGGGTCGGCCTCGGCCGGGACCCAGTAGGGGGACTCCGGCACCGACCCGGTGGCCACCACGACGGCTCCGGGCCGGCCGGCCAGGACGGCCCCGCCGTCGAGCTCGACCCCGAGCCGGATCTCGACCCCGAGCCGCCGGCAGGCGGCCAGCTGGTTCCGGACGAGGTCCCCGAGCTCGGCCCGGTTGGCCACGGTGGCGGCCAGCCGGACCTGGCCTCCGGCCCGGTCCTCCCGCTCGTAGACGGTGACCCGGTGGCCGGACTCGGCCGCGGCGATGGCGGCCTGGAGCCCGCCCGGGCCGGCCCCGACCACGGTCACGTCCTTCGGGGGGCCCCGCCGGACCGGGACCGGGGCGGCCTCCCGGCCGGTCCGGGGGTTCTCGATGCAGCCCAGCCACCGGTTCAGCCCCATCCGGCCCACGCACTCCTGGTTGCAGGAGAGGCAGAGCCGGATGTCCTCGACCTCCCCGGCCCGGGCCTTGGCCGCGAAGTCGGCGTCGGCGATCTGGCCCCGGACCACCCCGACCAGGTCGCAGTGGCCCGCCTCCAGGGCCCGCTCGGCCTGGAGGGGGTCCTTGAACCGGCCCACCCCCACCACGGGGAGCTCGACGGCGTCCCGGATGGCCGAGGGGATGAACATGGCGTAGCCGGGGGGGACGTGCATGGAGGCCTCGATCATGAAGAGGGAGGCCGTCGCCACCCCGATCGAGGTGTTGATGTAGTCGGTGAGGCCCTGCTCGGCCACGAGCCGGGCCACCGCCACCGCCTCCCCGATCGTCGTCCCCCCCTCGATGAGCTCGTCCCCGCAGAGCCGGACCCCGAGGGCCAGGCCGCTCCCGACGGCGGCCCGGACGGCTCCGACGATCTCGAGGAGGATCCGGGCCCGGTTCTCGAGGCTCCCCCCGTAGCGGTCGGTCCGGCGGTTGGTGACGGGGGAGAGGAAGCCCCGGACGATCGAGCTGTGGGAGCACTGGAGCTCGATCCCGTCGAAGCCCCCCTCCCGGCAGTGGCCGGCCACCAGGGCGTAGGAGGCCACGATCTCGGCGATCTCGGCCTCGTCGACCGCCTTCGGGACCTCCCGGAAGAGGGGGTCGGCGACGGGGGAGGGGGCCCAGACCGGGAGCCGGCTGTACATCCCCGAGGCCTGCCCCCCGTTGTGGTTGATCTGGGCGAAGATCGGCGTCCCCTGGGCGTGGACGGCCTCGGTGATCCGCCGGTAGCCGGGGATGACCTCCCGGTGGAACCCGTGGATGAGCTTCTCGTAGGGCCAGTCCGTGGGGTGGACGGAGTGCTCCTCGGTGATGATCAGGCCGGCCCCCCCGGCGGCCCGGGCCGCGTAGTAGGCGGCGTGCTGCGCGGTGGGGAGCCCCTCCTCGGCGTAGTTGGTGAGGTGGGCCGAGAAGACGATCCGGTTGGCCACCGTGACCGGGCCGATCCGGAGGGGGGAGAAGAGGAGGGGGTATCGCCCGCTCGTGGTCACGAGCTGCTCCCGCCGAGCAGGGCCAGGGCGGTCCGGCGGCCCTCCCGGACGGCCTCGGCCAGACCCCGGGGGGCGAGCCCGTCCCCGGCCCGGGCCAGCCGGGAGCCCGTCGCCTCCCAGAGGGCCGTCTCCGGGAGCCGGTGGCCGGCGTCGACGAGGACGGCGGCCTCGAGGACGGTGACCTCTCCCGTGAACCGGTCCTCGACCCGGACCGAGCCCCGGTCGACCCCCCGGAGGAGGGACCGCCGCCGGAGGACGACCCCGGCGCTCTGGAGCCGGCCGTTGGCCGGGGCCAGGTCCCCCGACCGGGCCAGCTCCTGGCCCACGACGAGGTCCTGGGTCACGAGGGTCACCTCCCGGCCGGCGGCCCGGAGGGTCTCCGCCACCGAGACCCCGATCGGCCCCCCGATGGGGTCCCAGACGACGACCGGTCCCTCGGGGAGCTCGCCCGTCAGAGCCTGGGCCGGCGTGGCCGGGGTCGCTCCAGGTCCGATCAGGTAGCCGGCCTCCCCGGGCCGGCTCCCGGTGGCGAGGACCACCGGCCCCGCATGGGCCCCGACCTCGGCCGGGCCCGCCCCGGTCCCCAGGATGATCTCGACGCCGAGGCGCCGGCACTCCGCCTCATGCCAGTCCACCAGCCCGGCCAGGGCCTCCCGTCCCAAGGCGGCGGCGGCGGCCCGGACGGCCCCCCCGCACCTCCCGGCCTCCTCGACCAGGGTGACCCGGAGCCCCCCCAGGGCCGCCACCCGGGCGCACTCCAGGCCGGCCGGTCCCCCTCCGACGACGAGGAGGGGGCCGATCCCGGCCGGAGGGGGGCTGTCCCCGGCGGGCTCCCCGTCCGGCCCGCCCTCCCAGCCCGTGGCCGGCTCCCCGACGCAGCCGATGATCGGGTTCCGGTTGTCCCGGACCTGGCAGCCCTGGTTGCAGCGGATGCAGGGCCGGATCCGCTCCGGAGTCCCGGCCGCGGCCTTGGCCACCAGGTCGGGGTCGGCGACCAGAGCCCGGGTCATCTCCACCAGCTCGCAGATCCCCCCGCCCAGGAGCTCCTCGGCCAGGGCCGGGTCGACGATCGAGCCCTGGGCCACCACGGCGGCTGTCCCGGCCACGGCCTCGTGGACCAGTCCGGTCAGCTCCCGGTTGAAGCCCGCCTCGACCTGGGTCCCGGGCCGGGTGGCCGACACGCTGAAGATCGAGCCCCGGACCACGGTCAGGGCGTCGACCAGGGGAGCGACCTCGGCGGCCAGGGCCCCACCCGTCTCCGGGACGAGTCCCGCCCAGGGGGCCAGCTCGTCGCAGGAGAGCCGCACCCCGAGGATGCCGTCCGGCCCCAGAGCGGCCCGGGCGGCGACGAGGACCCGCCGGAGCAGGAGGCCCCGGTCCTGGCCCCAGTCGTCGGTCCGCTGGTTGGTGAGGCCCGAGGCGAACTGCCGGAGGAGGCTGTGCTGGCCGGCGTTGACCTCGACCCCGTCGAGCCCGGCCCCGGCGGCGAGGGCGGCGGCGGCGGCGAACCCGGCGATGACCGCCTCGATGTCCTCCTCCTCCATCGCCTTCGGGACCTCCCGGCTGTTCACCTCGGGGATCCTCGAAGGGGCCCAGAGGGGGGCCTGGCTGTAGGCGCTCGACCCCTGCCCCCCGGCGTGGCCCAGGCCGGCCAGGACCAGGGCCCCCTCGGCTTGGGCCGCGACGGCGACCGCGGCCCAGCCCTCGGCCGACTCGGCCGCCAGGGGGGACCGCTCGGTGGGCCAGTCCGAGGGGTGGACCGAGGCCTCCTCGATGACGATCGTCCCCACCCCCCCGGCGGCCCGCCGCCGGTAGTAGGCGACATGGCGGTCCGAGACCGACCGGCCCCGGGCCAGGTTCGTCTCGTGAGGCCCGAAGACGACGGCGTTCCGGGCGGTCCGTGGTCCGAGGGCGACCGGCTCGAGGAGCCGGCTCACCGAGGCCGGCTGCCCAGGACCACCGGAATCCGGGCCGGTTTGGAGTGGCCCGGGACGGTGGCCGGTCGGGCCGCCCCCGCACCCAGGGCGGCCAGGGCCGTCTCCCCGTGGCCCAGGACACACTCAGGGTCGGGCCCGTCCAGGGGGAGCCCGGTGGAGAACTTCGCCGCCATGCAGCCCCCCTGGCAGGCGTCGAAGGCCCCGCAGGCGTTGCAGGCCCCCCCCACCTTGGGCTCCCGGAGGTCCGTGAAGAGCTCGGAGTCCCGCCAGACCCGGCCGAACCCGCCGGGGTCCCGGATGCTCCCGGCCCGGAACTCGGGGTGCATGACGAAGGGGCAGGCATAGACGTCCCCGACCGGGTCGATCAGGCAGACCACCCGGCCCGCCCCGCAGAGGTTCAGCCCCGGGAGGGCCTCCCCCAGGGCGGAGAGGTGGAAGAAGGAGTCCCCGGTCAGGACCCCCGGCCGCTCCAGGAGCCAGCCGTGGAGCTCCCGCTGCTGCGCCTGGCTGGGGTGGAGCTCCTCCCAGGTCTCCGCCCCCCGGCCGGCAGGCCGGAGCCGGGTGAGCCGGAGCTCGGCCCCGTAGGAGTCGGCCAGGGCGGCCAGGTCGTCGAGCTCGGGGACGTTCAGCCTGGTCATGACCACCGAGATCTTGAACGGTCCGAACCCCGCTCCGGCCAGGAGGTCCATGGCCCGCCGGGCCGCGGCGTAGGACCCCTCCCCCCGGACCGGGTCGTTCGTGGCCGGGGTGGCCCCGTCCAGGCTGATCTGGATGTCCACGTAGTCCATGGCGGCCAGCCGCTGGGCCCGGGCCGCCGTCATCGTCCCCCCGTTGGTGGAGAACTTCACCCCGACCTGCTTCTCGACGCTGTACTCGACGAGGTCGAAGAAGTCGGGCCGGATGGTTGGCTCCCCGCCCCCGATGTTCACGTAGAAGACCTGCATGGCGGCCAGCTCGTCGACCACCGCCATGGCCTCGGCCGTCGTCAGCTCGGCCGGGTCCCGGCGGCCCGAGGAGGAGAGGCAGTGGACGCAGGCCAGGTTGCACCCGTAGGTGATCTCCCAGGTCAGGCAGATCGGGGCCTCGAGGCCCCGCTGGAGCTCCCCCGTCAGTCCCCGGCTAGCAGGCACGGAGCACCTCGGACCGCTCCAGGGCGGCCAGGGCGGTGGTGACCGCCGGCCACCGGGACTCCTCGATCCCCGAGGCGGCCAGGGCCTCGTCCACGCTGGCGTGGGCCTCGAGCCCCTCGACCAGGCTGACGAGCTCCTTCGACCGGAGGAAATTCAACCGACGGTTCCCGTAGTGGTAGCAGAGGGCCCCGAAGGGCTCGGGCCGGAGCGCCACCCGGGGGTCGAGGCCGTAGCGTCGACCGCTGTCGAAGCCGGCCTCCGGCATCCTCGGGGCCTCCCCCCTCAGTAGACGCCGCACATGCCGTCGATGGAGATCTCCTCCACCAACAGCTCCCCCTCGACCAGGGGACCGCTCCCCTCCGTCTCGGGTCCGGTCCCCGGGCTCAGCTCGTCCCGGGCCGCTTCCGTCACCTCGGTCTCCATGTGCCCTTCCTCCGGCTCCTGGGGGAACCCCCACGCTCCGTCAACACTACCTCCACCCCCTCCAGGCCGGGAATTGCACGGTCCGCGCGCAGGTGATCACCCGTGTTGACAATTTTGTGGGTTTCCGAGGGATAATGGACAGGCAGCCTGGTCCCGAGGGTTGGACCGGTGCTCAACCATGGGGGGGGATCCCACGATGTCCAAGCCTCACTGCAGTTCCGACCACATGTCGGAGCGACTCCCGCGCCGGGAGAGGCTGACCCGTTCAGCGAGCGTACTCTTCCTGGCCGCCTCCACCCTGGGGGGCGTCCTGGCCGTCCAGCTCGCCGCCGAGCTGCCCGCCGCCGCCGTCAGCCCCCCCACGGTTGCCGCCGGCTACGGCGGCTACGTCCCCGCCAATGTCACCAACGCCCCGGCCGGCACCCCCGTCCCCGACCAGTTCAACGTGGTCACCCTGGTCACCGGAGGGTCCCCCAACGTGGACACCGCCTCGGCCACGGTCCTGACCCCGGCCCCGGCCAGCGGGTCCGCCGCCTTC
Source organism: Acidimicrobiaceae bacterium (assembly GCA_003151955.1). Classification (GTDB taxonomy): domain Bacteria; phylum Actinomycetota; class Acidimicrobiia; order Acidimicrobiales; family UBA8190; genus PALSA-743. The sequence goes on along the minus strand of PLZB01000013.1, from coordinate 2,102 downwards.
ACCACCACGGCCACCACCGCCATCCTCACCTACTCCCCGACCGCCTCCACCACGGGCGTCCAGACCGTCACCTTCGGCATCTGCGGCCCGGGGGTGGCCACCTATGCCGTCGCCAACTCCGCCTGCACCACCTCCACCCTCACCGTCAGCCCGGCCTCCGTCGAGCAACCGATAGGGGAGACCGTCAACGTCACCGGGGTCCCGATCATCGGCAGCCTCTCGACGGTCATCGTCCAGAACATCGGGATCGCCGTAACCGGACCCACCTCCGCTCCCTATGGGAGCACGGTGACCGTGATCAACTCGCCGGCCGGGACCGCCATCCCCTCCACCCAGACCCAGAGCGGCATTACGGCCACCCTCAACGACGTCAAGGGCTTCGAGGCCGTGATCCCGATCCCCTCCGGCCTCCAGTTCGTCCCCGGCTCGATCCAGATCACCGGCGGTGACCCCCTGACAACCGGTCAGATGTCCGCCACCTACTGCACCGCGGCCGGGACCGGGTGCACGGCCCAGATGACCGGGAGCTACAAGTCCACCTTCCCCTACATCGAGACCTCCCTCCCCCAGAGTGACCTCATCCCGGGCGGCAGCAACGTGACCCTTCCCTCCGTCACGGCCCAGTTCAAGGTGGTGGGCGCCCCCGGCACCACCGCCTCGGAGTACCTGAGCGAGTTCGCCGTGACCACCGACACCACGGTGACCGTGTTCGGGACCACGGGACATCCGGTGGCGGCGTTCGACGGCTACCCGACCACGGCCGGCACCACCACCAACCCGCCCCCCTACACCGCCCCCCTGGCCCTCAACACCCTCACGGTCACCTTGGGCACCCAGACCATCACCGTCACTTCCACCGCCCCGGCGTCGGCCGTGGTCGGCGGAGCCACCTACACACCAACGGCGACAGCCAGCTCGACCCTGGCCGTCACCACCACCGTCGACGCCACCACCTCGTCGAACTGCACCATCGCATCCGGGGTGGTCTCGTTCCACGCCGCCGGGAACTGCACCCTCGACTTCAACCAGGCCGGGAACGTCGACTACAGCGCCGCGGCCCAGGTCCAGCAGACCTTCGCCGTCGGAAAGGGGGCCCAGACCGTCACCATCACCTCGACGGCCCCGGCCGCCACCGTGGGCGGGGCCAGCTACACCCCGACCGGGACGGCAACCTCCGGCCTGGCCGTTGCCTTCACCATCGACGGCGCCTCCACCGGGGGCTGCTCCATCTCGGCCGGGGTCGTCTCCTTCACCGCGGCCGGGAGCTGCATCGTCGACGCCAACCAGGCCGGGAACGCCAACTACAACGCCGCCCCCCAGGTCCAGCAGACCGTCACCATCGGCAAGGGGGCCCAGACCATCACCATCACCTCGACGGCCCCCGCCGCCACCGTGGGCGGGGCCGCCTACACCCCGACGGCCACCGACACCGCCAGCCTGACCGTGGCCTTCACCATCGACGGGGCCTCCACCGGCGGGGCCTGCTCCATCTCGGCCGGGGTCGTCTCCTTCACCGGGGCCGGCTCCTGCATCGTCGACGCCAACCAGGCCGGGAACGCCAACTACAACGCCGCCACCCAGAAGCAGCAGACCGTCACCGTCGGGAAGGGGGCCCAGACCGTCTCCATCACCTCCTCGGCGCCGGGATCGGCCGTGGTGGGCGGAGCCACCTACACCCCGACCGGGACGGCCACCTCGGGGCTGGCCGTCGCCTTCACCATCGACGCCTCCACCGCCGCCGACTGCACCATCTCGGCCGGGGTCGTCTCCTTCACCGCCGTCGGGAACTGCACCGTCGACGCCAACCAGGCCGGGAACGGCAACTACAACGCCGCCACCCAGGTCCAGCAGACCTTCGCCGTCGGCAAGGGGGCCCAGACCGTCTCCATCACCTCCTCGTCCCCGACAGCCACCGTGGGCGGCGCCACCTACACCCCGACCGGGACGGCCACTTCGGGGTTGGCCGTGGCCTTCACCATCGACGCCACCACCGCCGCCGACTGCTCCATCGCCGCCGGCCACGTCTCCTTCACGGCCGTCGGGAACTGCACCGTCGACGCCAACCAGGCCGGGAACGGCAACTACAACGCCGCCGCCCAGGT
>PLZB01000025.1 GCA_003151955.1 Acidimicrobiaceae bacterium | reverse complement strand
GCCACCAGGACCACCGGGGTAGCCAGGTCCGGGGTAGCCAGGTCCGGGGTAGCCAGGTCCGGGGTAGCCAGGTCCGGGGTAGCCAGGTCCGGGGTAGCCAGGCCCTGGGTAACCACCAGGTCCAGGTCCAGGTCCTGGGTAGCCACCGGGACCACCGGGGGATCCGGGTCCAGGTCCAGGTCCGGGGAAGCCGCCGGGACCACCGGGGAATCCACCGGGACCACCGGGACCACCGGGGAATCCACCGGGACCACCCGGTCCACCGGGACCGTAGGTTCCAGGAGTGCCGATGGGCTCGTCGCCCGTCGAACCTATGGTTCCGTCTCCAGGGGCGTCCATCACGTCATCGCCCTCCATTTCGTATGTACCTCCGCCATGCCGGACAGAGCTCCTCTCGACAGTCTCCGGGTCAACACCCGCAGCCTGCTCCTCTGTTCGTCACTGTGCCGTCACGGATCTGTCACCCCCTCAGATCTCCGCTTGACCAGGGTCTTTAGTCCTTCATCTCGGCTTCCCCCGAGGATGCGTTGCGAGCGGTGTCACGATGGCCCGACTTGGAGCACCATGGAACGGTCACGATCCGGGAGGGACCGAATGCGGCAGGTGTGGATCACCAGGTACGGCGGGCCTGAGGTCCTGCAGGTCAGGACGGCACCGGACCCCGAACCCGATGTCGGGGAGGTGCGGATCCGGGTGGCCGGTGCAGGGGTCAATTTCGCCGACCTGTCCGCCCGGGCCGGCATGTACCCTGATGCCCCTCCTCCTCCGATGGTGGTCGGTTACGAGGTGGCCGGAACGATCGATGCGGTCGGGGCGGGGGTCGATCGGCTCCAGACCGGGGACCGGGTTCTGGCCATCACACGGTTCGGTGGCTACTCCGACGTGGTCACCGTTCCGGAGATCCAGGCTGCGGTGGTACCGCCGGGAGCCGATCTGGTGCAGGCCGCCGGACTCCCCGTCGCATACCTGACCGCGTATCTGATGTTGAACCGGTTGGGTTCGGTCCGGTTCGGGGACACCGTCCTGATCCATTCAGCCGGTGGGGGAGTGGGCCTGGCCGCCCTGCAGCTGGCGAGGTCCCTCGGAGCGGTGACGATCGGGACGGCCAGCGCCAAGAAGCATCCGCGGCTCAAGGAGCTCGGACTCGACCACGCCATCGACTATCGGACCGCCGATTTCGAGCATGAGGTCCTTCGCATCACGAAGGACCGAGGGGTGCAGGTCGTCCTGGATGCCCAGGGGGGCACCTCGTTCCGAAAGAGCTACCGATGCCTGGCTCCGATGGGCCGGCTCTTCTGCTTCGGTCTGGCGTCCGCCAATGCTTCGACCCGGTCTCAGGCGTGGCGGACGCTGCCGAAGGCGCTCGTCACCACTCCCGTCTTCCATCCGATGCAGTTGATGAATGCCAACAAGGGGGTGTTCGGGGTGAACCTCGGCCACCTCTGGGACCAGGGCCCCATGATCGGGGAGATCCTCGGCGAGCTTGGGGAGATGTGGGCCCAGGGGACCATCGAGCCGATCATCGACTCGACCTACGGGTTCGAGCGGGCCGATGCGGCCCATCTCCAGATCGACCAGGCCCGGAATTTCGGGAAGGTGATCCTCGTTCCCTGATCGTGAAGCTTCCGGGACCCGTTCAGGCGCGGGGGGGAAATCCCGGGGTCCGCAGCGTGGAGCGGTCGTTCCGCACGATCAGGGCGCTGTAGTCGTCGACCGCCACCAGCCAATCGAGTCCCTCCTCGCCGGCCGCCGAAAGTGCGGTGGCGAGGGCGTCGGCGACTCCGAGGTCGGGTCCCGCCACCGATGCAGAGAGCAATCGTCGTGACGGTCGGCCGGTCGTGGGATCGAGGATGTGGTCGCCGCGTTCGGAGCGACCCGACGTGGCCAGCGTGCCGCCGAGCGCGGCGGTGGCGATCATGCGCCGGTTGTCCTCGGGGTCGACGATCCCGACCAGCCAGCGCCGGCCGGGGCCGGGCCGACCGCAGGTGGCGATGTCCCCTCCGGCGTTGATCATCCAGTCGCCGATTCCGGCGTCGGTCAAGACCTTCCCGGCCTCCTCGACGGCCCAGCCCTTGACGAAACCGGTGGGATCGACGCCACCGGGCATGGCCCAGGGATCGAACCAGCCCTCGGACAGCTCCTTGAGCCAGGCACAACGACGAAGGACCTCTCGTATCGAGTCGGGTGCGTCGGCGAGGGCCAGCTCGCCCCCGCGGAGGTGGCTCATCGGGCTCTCCGGCCGGTAGGTGCTGAATTCCTCGTCGACCTGGTGGAGGGCCCGAGAGGACGCCTCGAGAGCGGCGGTGACCCGGGTCGGGTCGAGCGGCCCCGGTCTGAGCTCAAAGGAGACCATCGTGCCCATGACGGGCTCGACGTGGCGGACCGGCGAGCGTTCTTCCGACCCGGGTTCGAGCCCGGCCCCCACCGTCCCGGCGACCTCGGTCACTTGATCCCGAGCTTGTCCAATGCCGACTGGACGGACTGGGCGTAGCCCGAGCTCGTGTAGGTGGCGCCGGAGACCCCGTAGATCTGGGCGCTCTGCACCTGGAGGACCTGCTGCTGGAGTTGGGGAGCGGCGTAGTTGTTGATCGAGGCCGAGTGCCCGTCGTAGGCGGTCAGCTGGACCGTCTGGACGGACGTGATGTGTGACCCGGAGGCTGTGACCCGGACCTGGACCACGCCGTAGGGGGTCTGGACGGCGTCACCGGTGACGGTGCGGGTGCCCGACGTCGTGGTCGGAGCCGTGGTGGTGGGCGGAGTGGTGGATCCGGCCGTGGTGCCCGAGTTGCCGGTGGTCGGAGGAGTCGTTGTCGGTGTGGCCGCCGGGGCGGTCGTGGGAGCACTGCCGGAGGTGGTCGGTGACGTCATGCCGGCCGCGGCGGGAAGGGCTCCCAGGCTGGAGGTCTGGGGGCGGAAGCTCAAGATGGCGGCCAGTCCGGCCAGAGTGCTTCCGATGACGATGGGTGCTCGGCGCATGGTGTCTTCCTCGGCGATCAGAACGCGAAGTGCTCGCGGTGGATGCGGCTCTTTGGGGTCCCGAGCTTCCGGGCCGAGTCGACGATCATGTCGGCGAACCCGGCCGGCCCGCAGATGTAGACGTCCCGGTGCTGGAGATCGGGAACGAGCTGGTGGAGGGTGTTGGCGTCGAAGCGGACCTTCTTCCGACTCCCGATGACCTCGTGAAGCCTGCCTCGACGGTTCGAGACCAGGGTGGCGATCTCGTCGCGAAGGACCAGATCGTCAGGGGTCGACGCCCGCAGGATGACGGTCAGGTCCACGCCGACCGGGAGATCCTCGAGGAGCGCCCGGATCGGGGTCGACCCTACACCGGCGGCAACGAGGAGCACCCCTGCTCCGGTGCGGGCCTCGGCGGTGAAGGCCCCGTATGGGCCCTCGATGGCCACCCAGGTCCCGGGCTTGAGCCGCGAGAGCGACCGGCTGTGGTCCCCGAGGTCCTTCACGGTGATGCGGAGGTGGGGCGGGCGGGGGAGGGCCGAAAGCGAGTACGGATGGGCCTGCCACCACATGCCGGGCTTCAGGAAGCGCCAGTGGAGGAACTGGCCCCCGGCCACGGGGAGGCGGTCGAGCCGGTGGCCCTTGCACACGACGGACACGACGCCGTTGCCCTCCTGTTTGACCTGGACGACCCGGAGCCGGTGGTAGAGGGTTCGCCACAGGGGGCTCCCGATCCGGTACACGAGGACGACCCCGGCCGTGATGACCCAGAGCGAGATCCAGAACAGCCGGCTGAGGGGGTGACCGATGAAGGACTGGCCGTTGGCGAGCTGGTGGGTGAAGGAGAGGGCCAGGGCCAGGTACATGTAGAGGTGGATGACCCACCAGGTCTCGTGGGCCATCCGTCGGCGGACGGCCCGGTAGGAGGTGACACCGGCCATGACGATCAGGCCGAAGGCGACGAAGGCCAGGAGGAGACCCTTGTAGGTGGTCAGGAAGGTCCAGAGCTCTCGGGCCCAGCCGGTACGCTCGCTCTGGGCGTAGCCGAGGGTTGTCAGGACGGCGTGGGCGGTCAGCAGGAGGATGGGCCAGGGACCGAGCCACCGGTGCCAGCGGATCAGCCGGTCGTGACCGAGGACCCGCTCGATGACGGGAAGCCGGCCGGCCAGGACGACGGTCACGAGGAGCAGATAGGTCCCGATCATGGCCGCAAGGCGACCGAGCTCCATGGCCACCCCGCCGGGAGCCGAGAAGGCCCGGGCGCTCTCAGCGTTCACGGTGATCCCGATGACGATGCCGAGACCCAGGCCGACCAGGACGAAGAAGGCGTTTGGTGCCTTCCGCCGCCGGACCGGCGCCTGGACGCGGGGGCGGGCGGGCTGGGGTCGAGCAGCGCTCACCGGTCGGCGCTCCGCCATTGGATTCCGAGGCAACGTTGCTCCAGTGGCCCTGACCATGAATCCATTGTGGGTGTCGAAGCTGAAGGTCGAGTTACAGGGACCTGTGAAGCTCCTGTGGGCTCAAGATACATGGAAGGACAGGGCATGCCGTCAGCAAGAGTGTTGGGGCCCGAGGGTCGACGATGGGGGAGCGTACTGGTCAGTGCCGGCCCAACTACTTTTGCACTGTGACGAAAGGGGCGGTCGAGGCCTGTCAGTGGTGCCGGCGACCTCTTCCGCCACGGGCCGCCACCGGCCGGCCCCGGCGGTTCTGCCAGCCCGCCTGCCGCCAACGTGCCTACGAGGCACGGCGTCTGGCCTCGTCCCTCCACCTCGGTGTGGGCGAGGTGGTCGTGGCCAAAGCCGAACTCGACCAGCTCCACGACCGGCTCTACGTCCTCGAGGCTGCACTCGAGGACGTGGCCGGGGATCTGGCCGGGTCCCCGCCGGCCGTCGCCTACAGGGAGGCATTTCTCCACCTCTATGAGGCCGCCGCACCATTGCGTGGCGTCGTGGTCGAGGGTTCGCCCTCGGCCCTGGTGGTCGACGTTTGAGTGGATCCCGGCTTCGTCGTCCTGCTGCTGTCGAGGAGGGCCTCGATACTGAGGACGGTGGGGTAGAGGTCGGCGTCCTCGTATTCGTTGACGAAGACGGCAAGGGTGCTGTCGGAAGCCGGGTCGTAGACCAGCGCCACGGCGGCCCCCAGGCCGTCCCCGAATCCTCCGACGGCGGTGAAGACGCTCCCGGCCGGACAACCCGACAGGTCGAAGACGCAGGGCCCGGTTGGGGTCAGGCCGATCGTCCCCACCCCGGTCCCCCCAGGCCCGACCCGACCGGCCAGGGCGGTTCCGGCCGGGCTGAGGAGGCCAGGCCGACGGAGGAGGGCGTTTCCCCAGGCCACCAGGTCTCCGGCCGTGGACACCATGGCCCCCGAGGCGCCCAGGGCCGTCACGACCGAGGTGGGGTCATCTCCGGAGGTGGCGAGAAGGGACCCGCCGGCCACGTCGGCGTAGACCCCCGGGTCGGGTTGGACCGGGAGCACCTCCCCGGCTCCGAAGAAGGTGTGGTTGAGATCCAGGGGACCGAGGAGGAGTTGATGCAACGCCTGGGTCAGCGTCAGCCCGGTGACTCCGGTCAGGACCTGGCCGGCCAGGATGGTGTTGGTGTTGCTGTACGTCGTCCGGGTCCCCGGGGTGGAGAGGGGGGGCCTGTTCCGGACCAGGGCCAGGATCTGGTCAGGGGTGAAACTCCGGCTTGGGTCGGCGGCCAGGAGGTTGTCGAACCAGGCCGAGTATCGGTTCGTCCACCCCGCGTCCCCCCCGAGCGGGGGGATGCCGCTCGTGTGCGTCAGAAGCTCCCGGACGGTGATGACCTGGCCGTTGGGCCAGTTCACCCCGAACGTGTTGATCGGGTCGTCAAGATTCAGCCGGTGCTCGTCGACGAGCTTCAGGAGGGCGGCCGCGACGAACGTCTTGGTCACGCTGAACAGCCAGAAGCTGTCGCCGGCAGCCATCGGGCGTTGCATCGTCGGGTCAGCGACCCCAGAGGTGAGGACGGTGGGGGATCCGCCGGCCACGCTCACGGCCAGGATGGCCCCCGGCGCCCGGGAGGACAGGACCAGGTGGTTCAGGAGCCGCTGGGCCGGTCCCACTGGGAGCGCCGCAAAGGCTGCCCCGGCAACGCCGGGGCCGTCGACGGGGGTGGGGTTCGTCGGGGCCGAGGAGGAGGACCGGGGCGGGGCCGTCGACACACAGGAGGCGAGGAGCAGGACTCCCATCAGCGCCAGCATCGGGGCCCCGGACAAGACCGACCGTCGCATCGTGACTTCCCATCGTCAGGGCCGGAGCGAACCTACCCGGTCTGGGGCCCGATGTGACGTCAGGTGCTCTCCGAGCCCGGTCCCTTCCCTGGTTGGCCGCTCTGGCGGCCTACCTGGCCCTCTCGGTGGCCATGTGGTGGCACGTCTGGAGCGGCGGGCCGGCCTCGGCCCTGACCTGCGGCTGTGGGGACCCAACTATGACGTCGGCTTCCTGACCGCCGCCCTGGGCACTGCCCCCCGGTTCGTGGACGGGGCCTGGGTCTGGTCCGCTGCCGGGGCCGCCCTGCCGCCCTGCCGCCCTGCACCATCGGCGTGGCGGTGATCGGCAACTGTCTGGCTGCCTTCCCCCCCCCGACCCCGATGCCATCGGCAGGTGCGTCGTGGTCCGCTCGACGTGATCGGAGCGGCTCCTCACCAGTGGATCGGGCCCCAGCCCTCCCCGGCCGGTGCCATGAAGACCGTCGTCAAGCGCATCCGGTGGTGGAGCCAATACCCCTGGGGATCGCGGACGTACTCGTCATCTTCGAACCCGGACATCCAACAGGCCTTCCCTCCGGCTGTCGTGCAGGGGGAGAGGAGCTCCCAGCGGGCCTCGGCCGTGTCCCCGGTGACGGTGATCCTCGGCTGGAGGAAGAGATGCCGGGAGAAGGCCAGAGTCGTCCGGCGCATCCGATCGGCGATGGCGGCCCGGCCGACGGCCACCCCGAGCGCAGGGCCCCCGTCCCAGATCCCGTCGGGCGTGAAGAGGTCGGCGATGGCCTTGGCCAAGTCGTCGAGCCTGGATCCCTCGAGGGGGCGACCCTTCTCGAACCGCCGGTCGACGAGCTCGCCGTAGCGGGCCTTCAGGGCATGGATGGCGAGGACCCCTTCAGCGGCTTCCAGCCGGGCCCGGAGACCGGCCATCTCCTCCACCAGATCTTCGAGCGACGGCATCGTTCCTCCCGGTCCGACGGTAGCGGGATGCGGCTCACCGAGTCGGACGGCTCCGGAAGGCCCAGGCCCGCAGCACCAGGAACCGGATGAGGGCCGCCGCCGCGCTGGCGGCTACCAGGGCCGCAACCTGGTCCCGGGTCGATCCGACCCCGAGAGCGTTCACCGCGGCCAGTGCCCCGGTCGAGAGGGCCAGGCTGGTGGCGAAGACGGCCAAGCCTCCCATCCATCGGTCGCGCCGACGGAACGGCCGCCGGTCGGCGAAGGTCAACCGGGCGTGGGCGGCCGTGTTCGCTACCGTGCAGACGCCGAGAGCCAGGGTGTTGGCGCCGTAGACGCCCAGGGGATGCCGGAGGAGGACGAAGAGGACCAGGGAGGCCATGGTCGAGGCCACCCCGATCCGGGCGAAGCTCACCAGGGCGGCGGCGAGGTCGGCCGCCCCTTCGTCCTCGGCCCGGCCGTCCCCGGCCGATCCCAGCGGTGACCGGGACCGGAGCAGGCGGGTCACTCCCCGGAGGTCGTCGAGGGCGGTCCGGACGATGTTGACCCGGGAGTCCGGGTCGTCGACCCAGTCGACGGGGACCTCGTGGATCCGCAGTCCCCGCCGTTCGGCCAGGACCAGCAGCTCGGTGTCGAAGAACCAGGCGTTGTCCGACACGTCGGGGAGGAGTTCCTTGGCCACCTCGGTCCGGAGGGCCTTGAAGCCGCACTGGGCGTCGGTGAACCGGTTCCGGAGCGATGCCCGGAGGATCAGGTTGTAGGCCCGGGAGATCAGCTCCCGCTTGGGGCCCCGGACAACCCGGGCCCCCGGTGCCAGCCGGCTCCCGATGGCGAGGTCGCTGTGGCCCGAGAGCAGCGGGGCCACCAGCGGGAGGAGGGCCTCCAACGAGGTCGAGAGGTCGACGTCCATGTAGGCGACGACGGCCGCCTCGCTTGCCGACCAGACCGACCGCAGGGCCAATCCCCGGCCCTTGGCCGTGAGCCGGACGAGCCGGACCCCGTCCACGGTGGCGGCCAGGGCCGCCCCGATCTCGGCGGTGGCGTCGATGCTCCCGTTGTCGCAGATGGTGACCAGTGCGGTGAAGGGGAAGGACTCGTCGAGGTAGGTCCGGAGGCGGCGGATGCCGGCATCGAGCCCTGCCTCCTCGTTGTGGACGGGGACGACGATCTCGACCAGGGCGTCCCCGGGGTCGGTGGGCTGCCATGGCTCGGTGAGGTAGGCCGGGAACATCTCACCATCCTCCGGCACCTGGCTTTGTGTCCCCTTCACGGTTCCTGTGGGCCAGCGTAGAGAGTCGGCGACGCGGTCGGCCACCGCCGGGAGCCGGGTCCGGACGCGGTGACGGCCCCGGCCGGAGCCGGGACCGTCACCTGGCCGTTGCAGGCCACCACCTTCGATCGCCTCAGGCGGTCGGCGCCGCTGAGGACGGCGAGTTGCTCCCGGCCGCCGGCCCACCAGGGCCGGGCCCGCCTGCGGGGCGGTCCAGGGCTTCGCTCCCGGCGTGGAGCCTGTCGATGGAGGTGACCCCGTTGGTGGTGGTGGTGCTGAAGGTGACGGCGTCGCCGACCTTCAGGTCGCCCAGGGTGGCCTCGCCGTTCTTGTCGATGTCACTCGTGCTCGTCACCGTGTAGGTGGTGGTGCCGATGGTGACCGTCGACGTCCCGACGGCGGTGACCGTCCCGCTCTGGGACGGCGCCGGGGCACCCTGGGGTGGCGTGGCTGCCGCCGATCCGGTCGATCCGGTGGATCCGGTCGACGGGGCCGTCGTCGTGGTCGACGCCGCATTGGCGGTCATGGCACCGGCCAGGATGCCGCCGCCGGCCGCACCGGCCCCGAGCAGCATCACGGTGGCCACGGCGCGGCGGGAACGGTGCCGGGGTCGGGGTCGGGGGGTCTCTTCGTGTTCCATGTCTCTCTCCTGTTCATCGGGGTCACCGGAGGGCGATGACGCTGAGGGCACTGTGCCGGGCGAAATTGACGGGCCCCGCAGACCGCGCTGTGCCGGACCTGTGGATCTCGGGGATCTGGGTCGACCGACCCGGCCCCGAGGCTTCACAGGGGAGTCACAGCCGGCGCTCAGCAACGGTCCACTCCGGGGTGGCAGGGTGGGGCCATGCCCCAACGAGACCTCCGGATCCTCGTCGTCGACGACGAGCCTTCCATCGTGGATGCCGTCGCCACCTCGCTGCGCTACGAGGGGTTCGAGGTCGAGGAGGCCACGACCGGCCGGGCCGGCCTCATGGCGGCCCAGGAACGGCCCCCCGACCTCATGATCCTCGACGTGATGCTCCCCGACCTCGACGGCTTCGAGGTGACGCGCCGGCTCCGGTCCGACGGCATCCGGACCCCCATCCTCTTCCTCACGGCCCGGGACGCCCTCGAGGACAAGGTCACCGGGCTGACGGTCGGGGGGGACGACTACGTGTCCAAGCCGTTTGCCCTGGCCGAGATCGTGGCCCGGACCCGGGCCATCCTCCGGCGGGTGGGATCCGACGGGGCGGCCGAGCAGACCCTCCGGTTCTCGGATGTGGAGATGGACGAGGGGGCCCACGTGGTCACCCGGGCGGGCCAGGAGATCCAGCTCACCGCCACCGAATTCAACCTCCTCCGGTTCTTCCTCCTGAACCCCCGCCAGGTCCTCTCCAAGAGCCAGATCCTCGACCATGTCTGGCACTACGACTTCGGGGGGGACGCCAACGTGGTGGAGACCTATGTGAGCTACCTCCGCAAGAAGCTCGAGCGCCACGGGCCTCCCCTCATCCAGACCATCCGGCTTGTGGGCTACACGCTCCGTGAGCCGGCGGGTTCCTAGGTGTCGCTCCGGACACGGCTCCTCGTGGCGGTAGGGGCCGTGGCCCTCACCGCCCTCCTCGTGGCCGACGTCGTCACCTACGTTGCCCTGCGGTCGTTCCTCTTCACCCGGGTCGACCAGACCCTGGAGCAGAACCACTCCATCTTCGAGAACGCCTCCCTGCGGCCCGGTGGGGGGAGCTTCCCGGGCTTCCCGCCCGGTGGAACCGGCCCGGGCGGGGGCAACGACGGAGGGGGTGGGGGAGGGACCCAGGCCCCGCCCAGCTTCCTCGTGACCGTGGCCGAGGTCCGAAGTCCGAGCGGCCAGGTCGTCCAGAGCTACTACCCGAGCGTCAGCGTCGGTGGCAAGGCCTACTCGCCGGCTCTGCCGGCCCATGTCACCGGTTTCAGCACGGCCGCCAACAACGAGCAGGTCAGCTACTTCGATGCCGGCTCCGTCCCCGCCGGGGGCCCCGGTTTCCGGGTCAGGGCCTCCATCCTCCAGGGTGGCCCTGACCAGGGTGACGTCCTCATCGTGGCCCAGCCGTTGAACGAGACGACCGCCACGTTGGACCAGCTCCTCCTGGTCGAGGGGGCCGTCTCCGCCGCCGCCCTCCTCCTGGCTCTGCTCCTGGGCTGGTTCACCGTCCGGGCCGGCCTCCGTCCCCTCACCGACGTCGAGCGGACGGCCGAATCGATCGCCGACGGGCTCCTCGACGAGCGGGTCCCGGGCGAGAACACCCGGACCGAGGTGGGTCGGTTGGCCCGGACCGTGAACATCATGCTCACCCGGATCCAGGAGGCCTTCGCCCAGCGCGACGCCACCGAGGCCGACCTCCGGGCCTCGGAGGAGCGGATGCGCCGGTTCGTGGCCGACGCCTCCCACGAGCTGCGGACGCCACTGGCCGCCGTTTCCGCCTACGCCGAGCTTTTCGACCGGGGGGCCTCGGAGCGGGCCGACGATCTGGAGCGGGTGATGCGGGGCATCCGGCAGGAGACAGGCCGGATGGGAGAGCTCGTCCAGGACCTCCTGCTGCTGGCCCGGCTCGACGAGGGCCGTCCCCTGGGACGGGAGCAGGTCGAGCTGGTGGCGCTGGCCGCCGACGCCGTGGCCACGGCCTCCACGGTCGGGCCGGACTGGCCCGTGCGGCTCCAGGCCCAGCTCCCGGTCGAGGTACCGGGCGACGGTGCCAGGCTCCGCCAGGTCCTCGACAACCTCCTGGCCAACGTCCGGGCCCACACCCCGCCGGGGACAGCGACCACCGTGACCGTCTCGGAGGTCGACGGGAGCGCCGTCATCGAGGTGGCCGACGAGGGCCCCGGCCTGAGCCCGGACCAGGCCGCCCGCGTCTTCGAGCGGTTCTACCGGGCTGACCCGTCCCGGTCCCGCAGTCACGGTGGAGCGGGACTCGGGCTGTCCATCGTGGCCTCGATCGTGGGGGCCCATCACGGCAGCGTGGTGGCGGCGTCGGTATCGGGTGGGGGAGCGGTGTTCACCGTCCGGCTCCCCGTCACGGCTGTCGGTTCGCCGGAGGCCTCGAGCTGAGGCGAGGCGGTCTCCCGGGCGTGCGTCGGGGGCCGATTCACAGCTCCTCCACAGCGGCCCCCCACGGGAGGGCCAGGGGCGGGGTCCAGGGTGGGGGCCGTGAGCACCCCGGCGCCAGGCCCGAGCGAGGAGGCACGATGACCACCCTGACCACGGAGGCGACCAGCCCGCCGGCCTGGAACGACCCGGTGTCCGAGCCGGTCCCGCCGGCCCGACCGGGTCTGGTCCGCCGTCTGGTCCGGGGATCCGCGGGGGATCCCGTCTGGGTCCGGCCGGCGTTCCTCGGCCTTGTGCTCGGCACGGCGGTCCTCTACCTCTGGGGCCTGGGAGCTTCAGGCTGGGGTAACTCCTTCTACGCCGCCGCCGTCGAGGCGGGGACCAGGTCCTGGAAGGCCTTCTTCTTCGGGTCCTTCGACTCCTCGAACTTCATCACCGTCGACAAGACCCCGGCCTCGCTGTGGGTGATGGAGATCTCGGCCCGGATCTTCGGGGTCAACTCCTGGAGCATCCTGGTCCCCCAGGCCCTGGAGGGGGTGGGGGCGGTCGCCCTGCTCTTCGCCACGGTCAAGCGCTGGTTCGGTCCCGCGGCCGGCCTCCTGGCCGGCGCCGTCCTGGCCCTCACCCCGGTGGCGGTCCTGATGTTCCGGTTCGACAACCCCGACTCCCTCCTCGTCCTCCTCCTCGTGGCCGCCGCCTACGGGCTGACCCGGGCCCTCGAGTCCGGCTCCACCGGCTGGCTCCTCCTGGCCTTCGGCTGCGTGGGGACGGGCTTCCTGGCCAAGATGCTCCAGGCCTTCGTGGTCGTCCCCGGATTCGGGTTCCTCTACCTCGTGGCCGGCCCTCCGGCCCTGTGGCGGCGGATCCGGCAGCTGGCCCTGTCCGCTGTCGCCCTGCTCGTCTCGGCCGGCTGGTGGGTTGCCATCGTGGCTCTCTGGCCGGCCTCCAGCCGCCCCTACGTCGGGGGCTCCCAAAACAACAGCATCCTCAACCTCATCTTCGGCTACAACGGCTTCGGCCGGCTCACCGGGAACGAGACGGGATCCGTGGGGGGAGGGGGAACGGCCGGCTCCATGTGGGGTCCCACGGGCTGGAACCGGCTCTTCCAGAGCTCGATGGGGGGGCAGGTCTCCTGGCTCATCCCGGCCGCCCTGATCCTCATGGTGGGCGGGTTGTGGTTGCGGGGTCGCTCGCCCCGGACCGACCGCTCCCGGGCCGCCTATCTCCTGTGGGGGAGCTGGCTCCTCGTCACGGGGGCCGTCATCAGCTTCGGCCAGGGCATCATCCACCCCTATTACACGGTGGCCCTGGCTCCCGCCATCGGGGCCCTGGTGGGGATGGGTGTCGTCGAGTTGTGGCGCCGGCGGTCCGAGATCGTGGCCCGGCTGTTCCTGGCCGCGGCGACGGCCGGGTCAGCCGTCTGGGCCTTCGTGCTCCTGGGACGGACCCCGACCTGGATCCCGGATCTCCGCTTCCTGGTCCTCGGGGCCGGTCTGGCCGCGGCTGCAGCCCTGATCGTCCCGCCGGGCCGGGCCCGGACCCTGGTCGCCGCCGCCGCCATCGTGGCCGCCGGGGTCGGCCTGGCCGGTCCGACCGCCTATGCCCTCGACACAGCCGCCACCCCCCACAACGGGGCCATCCCGTCGGCCGGTCCGGCCACGGCAGGGGGCGGTCCCGGCGGGGGCGGGTTTCCCGGTCGGCCCGGCGGAGCCCTTCCGGGCGGCCCCGGGACGGGAGCCGGGACGGGACGATTCCCGGCCGGTGGCTTCCCGCGGGCGGGCTTCCCCGGCGGAGGACCAGGCGGAGGCTTCCCCGGGGCCGGCGGACCCGGAGGGTTCCCCACCGGCGGATTTCCTGGCGGCACCACGGGTGGCGCCCCGGGCGGCACAGGGATCCGGGGCGGGTTTCCCGGTGGTCCGGGTGGTGGTGGGGGAGGGGCCGGAGGTCTCCTCAACGCCAGCAAGCCCAGCGCCGCCCTGGTCAAGGCTCTCCAGGCCGGCGCCAGCCGGTACAGCTGGGTGGCGGCCACGGTGGGCTCGAACAGTGCAGCCGGCTACCAGCTCGGCACCGACGACCCGGTCATGTCCATCGGAGGATTCAACGGGACCGATCCCACCCCGACCCTGGCCCAGTTCGAGCGGTACGTGGCCGAGGGGAGGATCCACTACTTCATCGCCGGCGGCGGCGGTCCCGGAGGCGGTGGGTTCGGGGGTCCGGGGGGTGGGACCACCACCAGCACCTCCTCCCAGATCACCAGCTGGGTCGAGGCCCACTTCACGGCTCAGACCGTCGGCGGGGTCACGCTCTACGACCTGACGGTGGCCCCGTCGAGCTGACCGTGGTCAGGCCGTTGGTCTCGGTACCACGATGACCCCGAGGACGTCGGCGCCACGGTGGTCGGCCTCGGTCTCGACGGCGGCCATGAAACGGCCGGCGGCGGGGGAGAGGGAGTCGGCCCAGGCCAGGAAGCCGTGGCGGATGACGGGGAGGTCGAGGAGGGTGGGGACGGTCTCGGCCAGGGCGGCGGCGAGGGCCGGGTCGACGGTGGCGGCCAGCTGCTCGTCCACCCAGCCCCGGGCCAGGTTCTCGGGTGCGGTGGGGTCGGTGGGGGAGAGGGCCACGACCCGGCGGGCCAGGTCGAGGAGGCGGGCGAAGAAGTCCTCGTGACCGGGGGTGGCGGCCAGGTGGTCCAGGAAGCGGGTGATGGGCTCGGGGAGGATCATCTGACCAAAGAGGGGAGGGATGGGGAGGTCCCAGTCCCGGAAGGTGTCGTGGAAGAAGCGGCCCGAGCCGGGGGAGAGGGGTTCGGAGAGGCGGCCGATGAGGCCGAGGCTGTCGCGGTGGGTGGTGGCCAGGCGGGTCATAGCGGCGTTGGGGTCCTCGTCGGGGTGGGCCAGGGCCAGGTCGACGGCCCCGAGGAGGCGGTCGATCCGGTCCCGTTCCCGGTCGAGGACGGCCCGGTGCTGCTCGAGGGCCTCCCGGACGCCGGCGGGGTCGCCGGTCAGGCAGTCCCGGATCTCGGTGATGCCCATGCCGAGGCTCCGGAGGAGGTCGATGCGGAGAAGGGTCAGGACGTCGGGAGGTCCGAAGGTCCGGTAGCCGCTGTCGAGGCGGTCGGGGCTGAGGAGGCCGAGCTTGCCGTAGTGGCGGATCCGGCCGGCCGAGATGCCGGTGAGGGCCGTCACGCCCCCGATGAAGAGCTGAGGTCCCGTCACCGCTTGACTCTACAATCGTCGGAAGGTTTCCACTGGGGCGATGGGGATGCGATGACCGAGATCTACGGGACCTTCGTGGGCCGATGGTACGTCACCCTCTTGGGGCTCATCTTCCTGTGGCGGGCGGGCCGGCAGCTGGGGTGGCGGAAGACCCTCGTGTACCTGGTCGCGTCGCTCGGGGTCGGGATCCTGGCCGAGAACGGGTCGGTCCACTTCGGGTTCCCCTACACCGGCTACAGCTTCAACCCCGCCCTGCGGGGCCATGAGATCTTCGTGGGGTCGGTGCCCCTGATGGTGCCGATGTCCTACGGCTTCCTCGGCTACTTCGGGTTCGCCGCCGGCCGGATGGTGGCCAGCGGACCCGGGCGGACCTGGGCGGCCCGGTGGTGGCAGGAGTACCTCCTCGGAGTCGTCCTCGCCGTCTGGGGCCTCTGGATCTTCGACCCGGTGGCCCGGCTCGGGGACCGGTGGCTGCTCGGGGAGCTCTTCAGATACCGGGGCCCCGGCTTCTGGTTCGGGCTCCCCTTCGGGAGCCAGGTCGGTTTCACCGGGACGGCCGTGATCCTGGTCGGGCTCCTCGTCCGGCTGACGCGGGACGATCCCGATCTGGCCGTCGACCGGTGGACCCGCCATCCCCAGCTCGTCGCCCTCGTCGTCTGGAACCTCCAGATCGCCGTCCTGGCCGGGGTGGCCATCTGGCTGGGGTTCGACAACATCGGGGGATCGGCGCTGGTCCTCTGGGTCCCCGCCGCCGCCGTGACCGCCGTCCTGTGGAGCAGTCAACGGCATCTGGCCGGGGCCGATCGGCCTGACCCTGTCGCCAGGGCTGAACCCGTCCCGGTGGAGGTCGGGGCGTGACGGTGGGAGCCGACCCGGTCCCGGTCGAGGATCCGGCCTTCTTCGCGTCGGACTGTGACGGGGCGCTGGCCGGTCTCCGCCGGGAGTGCCCGGTGGCCTGGCAGGAGTCGGTGGGGTCCTGGGTCGTGACCGGCCACGAGGCCATCGTGGAGATCAGCCGGGACCCTGACCGGTTCTGCTCCCGCCTCGGCGTCCTCCCCAACGACCGGGGGCGGCTGGTCGCGGCCAGTGACTCGATCCTGTACCTCGACCCGCCCGTCCACTCCACCTACCGGAAGCTCGTCAGCCGGGCCTTCACCCCCCGGCGGGTGAACGGGCTGGAGCCCCGGATCCGGGCCCTGGCGGTGGGGCTCCTCGACGCCGTCGACCCCGGGAGCCCGGTCGACGCCGTCGACGCCCTCACCGCCCCCCTCCCCCTGGACGTGATCGCCGAGCTCCTCGGGGTCCCCCGGGGGGACCGGGGGGACTTCCGGATCTGGTCGGATGCCGTGATGGCGGCGGCCACCGAGCTGACCGACGAGGTCGCCGCCCTCGCCTTCGAGCTCTTCCTCTACTTCGACCGGCACCTCGACGCCCGGACGGCCGAGCCCGCCGACGATCTCCTCACCGCCCTCGTCACCGCCGAGGTCGAGGGCCAGCAGCTGACCCGGCAGGAGCAGCTCGGCTTCTGCATGACCCTGCTCGTGGCCGGGAACGAGACCACCCGGTCGCTCTTGTCGGGGGGCCTGGTGGCCCTGGCCGAGCATCCCGAGCAGCGGGCCGCCCTGGCCGCCGACCCCTCGCTCATCCCCGCCGCCGTGGAGGAGATGCTCCGCTGGGTGACCCCGATCATGGCCATGTCGAGGACCGCCACCGGCGACACGACGGTGGGGGCCCAACCCGTGGCCGGGGACGACTACCTGGTCATGGTCTACGGGGCCGGGAACCGGGACGAGGCCGTCTTCGGGGAGAGCGCCGACCGGTTCGACATCTCCCGGTCGCCGAACCCCCACCTGGCCTTCGGTTTCGGGGAGCACTTCTGCATCGGGGCCAGCCTGGCCCGGCTCGAGGCCCGGGTCTTCTTCAGCGAGCTCCTGGCCCGGTGGCCCATGTACGAGATCGTGGGGGAGCCGGTCCGGACACCGTCCACCCTCCTCCGGGCCGTGACGAGCCTCCCGGTGCGCTTCGAGCCGTCCACCCGCTGAGGGCCGGTCCCCCGACGTCCAGGAGCGGTGGGCCATACTGCTGGCGTGGGGTGCCGGTGACCGACTGCGAGGCCGGGGAGCCGCCCCCACCGGCGCTGGCCCGGTCCTGGTGGCGTCCGGCCCTGGCCGCCTAGGCCGGGACGCCGAACCTGTGGGCGTCGAATGATCTGGGGTTCAGCCCCACCCCGGCCGTGGTCGCCCTCCAGCGCCATGCGGTCGGGCTCCGGGTGGGGTTCGGATCGTGCACGACGCCGGTCCAGTTCGCCTCGATCGGGATCCTCCCGGAGAGCAACATGGCCTACGGGGTGGCCGAGTTCGGGATCTACGATCCCATCCTGCCCCGCTCCTACCGGCCGAACTTCGACGTGCTGGTCGGGCCCCCCTTGCCGTCCCACCTGGCCGGGGGGCGGTTCTGCCCGGCCCTGACCACGGCGGCCCAGGCCCGGCACTACGGGGTGGCCCTCGTCCTCGAGCTGGAGGGATCCCCGGGTCCGTCGGGGACCGTCCCCGACGGCAGTATCGGGCCCGAGGGGGCCTTCCGGGTCCCGGGGGGAGGCATCGTCACCTCCGAGCCGGTCGGCGCTCCGCCCGACGCGGCCACGGCCCGGCCCATCCCCGTCTCGGGGAGGGATCCCTCGGAGATCCACCTCGGCACCGACACCGCCGTCCGATCGACCTTCTACCTCCACCTGGGGAGCTTCCCGGGGTGGACTGCGACCATCGACGGTCGGCCGCTGGCCCTGCGGCGGTGGGCCGACGTCGAGCTGGCCGCCACGGTGCCGGCCGGGCACCACGTCGTGGAGCTCCGCTACCGGCCCCGGTTGTTCGAGGTCGGGCTGGTCCTGGCCGGATCGACCGCGCTCAGCCTGACGGTCCTGGACGTTGTCCCATGGGCCCGCCGCCGCCGGAGCCGACCGGGACCTGGGGGTCCACTTTCCCCGTGATCAGCCTGTCGAGGAGGTGGGCGGGCTGGGGCCGGCCCAGGTGGAAGCCCTGGCCGTAGAGGCAGCCCAGCTCGACCAGGGTGGCCTGCTGGTCGGCGGTCTCGATGCCCTCGGCCACCACCTCGAGGTCGAAGGAGTCGGCCAGCTCGAGGATGCAGCGCACCATGACCTGGGCCCGGCGCTGGTGGAGGTTGCGGACGAAGCTCATGTCGATCTTGAGGACCTGGGCCGGGAGGGTCTCGAGGTAGCTGAGCGAGGAGTAGCCCGTCCCGAAGTCGTCGATGGCGATCTTGGTCCCGAGGTCCCGGAGGTCGGCCAGCATCGAGAGGGCCTCAGGGTCGTAGCTGACCCGGGAGCGCTCGGTGATCTCGATGCCGATCCAGGCCCGGGGGACGCCGGCGGCGTCGAGGACGCCGTTGAAGGCGGCCACGAACTCGGGGCGGAGGAGGTCCTCGGGGGCGAAGTTCACCCAGGCCCGCAGGGGCGGGGCGTCGTTGGCGGCCCGGGACTCGTTCCAGGACCGGATCTGGGCACAGGTCTCGGCCAGGACGATGGTGTCGATGTCGTCGATGAGGCCGGTCTGCTCGGCCAGGGGGATGAAGTCGCCGGGGGCCATCACCCGGCCGCCCCGGGGCCAGCGGACCAGCGCCTCGAGTCCCACCACGTCCCCGGTCCTGAGATGGAAGACCGGCTGGTAGTGGACGACGAAGTCGAGGCTCCGGATGGCATCGCGGAGGGCGGTTTCGGTCACGAAGGAGTGGGTGGCTGCCTCGCCGATGGCCGGCTCGTAGAGCTGGACCTTCGAGCTCCGGTGGGTGCCGTCCCTGGCCTGGCGGAGGGCGGCCTGGGCGCCCCGGATGAGGGCACCGGCGTCGGGGGAGGTGACGGTCGTGGCGATGCCGGCCCGGGCCGTCACCGAGAGCCGGTGCCCGGCCACCAGGAAGGGCTCGGACAGCACGTTGAGGAGGCTGGTGGCCACCGCCTCGGCCTGGTCCGGAGCGGTGGCGGCTTCGAGGACGACGGCGTACTCGTCGGCTCCGAGCCGGGCCATCAGGGCGTCGGGGAGGGCCTGGCTGAACCGCCTGGCCACCGCCACCAGGAACTCGTCGGCGACACGGTGGCCCAGGCTGTTGTTGATGAGCTGGAAGCGGGAGATGTTGACGACGACGACGGCGGCGGCCCGGCCCGTCTCGACGACGGCGAGGAGGCCGTCGAAGAACTGGGAGCCGTTGGCCAGGCCGGTCAGAGCGTCGTGACTGGCCTGGTACTCCCGTTCCCGTCGTTGCCGGAGGTCGCTGATGGCGCTCCCGGCCAGGCTGGCCGCCACGGCCAGGCGGTGGGCGCCGTGACTGCCGGGGAGGCCGGTCACCCTGCGGAGGAGGCCAACCGTCCCCACGACTTCGCCGTCGACGAAGATGGGTTGGGCCCAGAGGCTCCGGTAGCCCTCGGTGGTCAGCTCCGCAGCCGCCCCGACCGCCCCCCATTCGGGATCGGCCAGATCGGCGGCGAGGATGGCCTGCTTCCGGGCCACGACCTGGTCGGCCAAGTCGATCAGGTTGCCCTCGAGGCGGACCCGGTCGGTGGGGGAGTGGGTCCCGGCCGTGGAGAGGGCCAGGAGGTCGTCGTCGGACTCGACCCGGTAGGTGATGATGCCCTCGCCGTAGGGATCGTGGGTGGCCAGGAGACCGGCGATGACCTCGAGGACGGCTGGCAGGGGATCGGCCCGCCCGATCATCTCGAGGACCCGGGCCTGGTCGGCCAGCCAGGCCGGTTCCGGGAGGCGGTTCCGAGCATCGCGGAGCCGGAACACGATGGCGGCGATCTCGGGATCGTCGAGGCGGTTGTCGGCGGTGACCTCGAGCCAGGTCCAGCTTCCGTCGCCGGAGCGGAAGCGGAGGTCGTAGGGGACCTTCGGTCCGGCAAAGGTGGCCGTCCGGGCGAAGGAGTCGAGGGCTCCGGGGAGGTCCTCGGGGTGGATGAAGGTGAGGACGTCGGATCCGACCACCTCGTCGATGCCTATCCCGAAGATGCGCTCCAGGATGCGGTTGCCGCCGGTCAGCTTGCCGGCATCGTCCACCAGGGCGACACCGGTGTCGACGGTCCAGCCGTCGGCCTGGCCGACGAGGGCCTGCACCTGGTCGGCCACCCAGCCGACCAGCTGCTGCTGGTGGGCGCTCAGGGTGTGGTCGGGCTGGTCGAGGAGCTCGAGGAACCCGGCCCGGTCGCCGTCGGCGGCGTGGAGGGTGGCCCGGTGGACGACGACG
Source organism: Acidimicrobiaceae bacterium (assembly GCA_003151955.1). GTDB lineage: Bacteria > Actinomycetota > Acidimicrobiia > Acidimicrobiales > UBA8190 > PALSA-743. The sequence goes on along the minus strand of PLZB01000025.1, from coordinate 80,485 downwards.
AGTCCCTGGGCGTCGGGGTCCCCGGCCCTCCCGATCTCGTGGCGGTGGAGGTCGGGACCGACCCAGGCCACCGCCGCGCTGGTGTCGGCCGCCGTCCTGGCCAGGTCGGCGAGGTCGGAGACGTCGGGCCGTTCCGTCCGTTCCAGGAGGGCCTGGGCGATCAGGACGGCCCGGGTGGATGCCACCCGTTGCGGCGGGGAGCCCGGCGTGGCCACCTCCTTGATCTCCGCCACACGTGCCCCCCAGCGTGCGTGTCCGATCCTCGCCGTCCCTGGCCGGATCCTGACCCTGATGGTAGTGCCGCCGGGATCGTCACACCCCTTCCGTAGCCTGTCCGCCCATGAGACCCGTTCGCGTCAGCACCCGTTCCGGCTCCCGCTACGAGGTGGATCCCGCCCACTGCCGGATCAGGAGACTGACCGGCACCCATGACCCGACCCCCCGGCAGGGCCCCGACGGGCGGTGGAAGCACTATGTCGAGTTGGGCGGACCGATCGAAGGCGTCCCGATGTCGATCGTCTGGGACGTCGAGGTGGTCGACGGGAGGACCAGGGAGCGGGGCACGGTCACGAGCGCGGTCGAAGAGGTCGGCGAGGCGGGTTGATCGGGGCCGGGTTGACGACCGGGCCCGGCGTCGGCGCGCGGCCCGATCAGCGCTTCTTTCCCCGGAGCGCCTGCGCACCACTGCCGCTCCCGGCCCAGCGGACCACGGCCGGGGCGCTGTCGTTCACGACCTGAGCCAGGAGGGCGGGGCTCAGGATGGTGATGGACACGCCCACTTCACGGGCCTTCCCTGATGGCTTGGCGTGGCAGAGCGGGTTCCCGTCCGGGCCGATCTTGATGGTGAACCCGGTCACGGCACCGCCTCCGGCCGGGGCACGGGTGGCATGGCCGTGGATGTGGAATTCCCACTCCCGGAGCCACTGCATCTTGCCGGTGGTGGCCTCCGAGTGCATGGTGGCGGCGGCGCCGAAGTCGTCCTCGGCCAGGTCGTACTCGGACTCGTAGAAGCTGTTGAGGGGGTTGATGGCGACGAAGCCGGCGTTGATGTACCGCCCCAACTGGGCGATGGCCTGGGTGCGGTCGCCCTGGCGTGCCTCCTGCATGGCCTGGTGGGAGATGGCTGCGGCATCCCCGTCGACGGCCCGTTTGAGGGCGGCGAACTCCGGGCTTGTGGCCGTGCCGGCATAGATCTTCTTGGAGAGGTTCGTCATCAGCTTGGTGGTCTTCGGGTCGAGCTGGTCCTGGAACGGGCCGTAGACCAATTGGATGTTCTGCATCTCGGCCAGGAAGGCCAGCCGATGCAGCTCGAAGGCGGCCACCCGGGGCCCCAGCGCGGCCACCTGGGCGGTGATGGCGGCGTTGTCGTCGATGCCGTTGACGACGGCCTGGGCGTGGGCGTGCTGGATCGGGTTCAGCAGCGGATGATCCCGGTTCCACGACGCCTGCACCCAGCCCGGCAATCCCGCCACGGCGGCGTCGACCCGGGCCTCCAGCGCCAGGATCTCGGCACGCCGGGCCACCTGCTCGGCCGGAAGGAGCAGCCGCTGGACCGGCGTCCGGCCCGATTGTCCGACCAGGGTGGCGACAGCTCGGTTGCCGGCGGTGCGTTGCAGGGAGAGCAGGCCGTCATGCGGCCTCGGCGGTGGATTCGTCCGGCCCGACTCAACCGGCACGGGCCGCCGGGTGATCGAATCCGCCTCGGTCGACCGCATCATGCCCGCCATGAGGGCTCATTCTCTCGGCACCGGCCCAGATGGACAAGCGTGTCGGTCCGTTCTGCCCGATCGGGCATTGTCCCGGCGGACACCGGAACCAGCGCGGGATCGGTCGCTCAGCCATGTTTCGTCATTGACGAAAGATATGGTGGCCAGTCGCGGCCGGCCAAGCCGCCGGGGAAGAGCCCCTGTGAACCCATGACCCGGATGCCGGGCGGGCCCATCCCAATCTCGACTAGCAGGATCGGACTGAGTCCAAGGACTCGGGTTGCCGACGCGAAATCGGGCCGGCTCGGTCTCTGATGCGGGTGGGGCTGTCGCCGGTGGACCCGGGAGCGACGGGGAGGACTGTCTCGGGGGAACGGCCCGGGGTGAGGTCTGGTCTCCCCATCCCCGGTCCGCCGATAATGTATCTTATGTCAAGTAATCAAGAGAGCGGTCGGGTGTCCCGGTCAGGGGGCTGTGAAGAGGAGCTCCTGGCTGAAGTTGCAGGTGGATCCGGTCGTTCCCGTGACCGGGGCACCACAGTTGGGACAGTGGCTGGGAGGCAGCGGCGGCGGGACCGGGGCAGCTTCGGGCTGCTCGACCGTGAAGTACTCGGGGTCGGGCGCCCTGTCCCGACGCGACCGCCGGGCCGCCGTGAGGACCACGGCGAATTTGGCCACGATGGACAGGAGGAACACTCCGCCCAGGGTGAGGAACACCGGCGAGATGCCCCCGACCGACACCCCGATGGGGGTGTTGTCGAGGTTGCCGTGCCGGGCGCCGAAGAGCTTGACCAGGTCCTCGTGGAGGAACTGCTGGGTGCCCACCGTGGAGATGGTGACCTCGAGGTACTCGAATGTGCCGGGGAGGGTACTCCAGATGACCTTGGCCACGGTGTCGTACTGGGTGGTCGGGTCCGAGAGGGCGGGGTTGGCGTCGGCCGTCACGGTCACCGTCGCCCCGTCGCTCTGGGGGGTCTGGGAGTCCTGGCACCTACAGCTGACCGAGGCGTGGGCAAATCCGGCGGCTTCCACGGCGGTTCCCGCCTGGTGGAGCTCGGTCGTGAGGCAGCCGCCGGCGACGAGCGCGACAAGAGCCATTGCCGCCACGGGCGGCCCCATCCGTCGCCGCCGCGTTCCCCCCCGGGACGCACCCCCATCCACCCCGCCGAGCGGAGCGGGGACGACGGCTTCTCCGGCTGGTGTCCTACCGGCCGGTTCCGCCCCCGTTGGGGTCCGTCTCCGGGGCTCCCTGGTCGAGATGGCGGACGGCGTAGACGGCCGCTTCGGTCCGCCGGGCGAATCCCATCTTGGCCAGGAGGTTCGAGACGTAGTTCTTGACGGTCTTCTCGGCCAGGAAGAGCGCCTCGGCGATCTGGCGGTTCGTCTGACCCTCGGCGATCAGGTCGAGGATGTGACGCTCCTGGGGGGTCAGGCGGGAGATGAGCTCATCCTCCTTGGGAGGCTGGCGGAGCCGGTCCATCACCTTCTTGGTCAGGGCCGGGTCGAGCAGGGACTCGCCGGCGGCCACCTTCCGGACGGAGTCCACGAGCTCCGACCCCCGGATCTGCTTCAGGACGTAGCCGCTCGCCCCGGCCATGATCGACGAGAACAGGGCCTCGTCGTCAGCGAAGGATGTCAGCATCAGGCAGGCCAGGTCGGGCAGGGAGGAGCGGAGGTCGCGGCAGACCTCGACCCCGCTGCCGTCGGGGAGGCGGACGTCGAGGACGGCGACGTCCGGGCGTGTGGCCGGTGCCCGGGCCAGGGCCTCGGCCGCGGTGGAGGCCTCCCCCACCACCTCCATGTCGCCCTCGGCCTCGAACATCTCCCGGAGGCCTCGTCGGACGATCTCGTGGTCGTCGAGGAGGAAGATGCGGATGGTGGCTTCCGTGTCCGGGGACATGCCGCTCACCCTATGCCAGCCGGCTAGCCCGCCAGAGGAACACCGTCCCGGCGTCGGGACCGGGTTCGATGTGGAAGTCCCCCCCGAGAAGGGTGGCCCGCTCGTGGAGGTTGTCGAGGCCGCGTCCGCCCGGGGCGCCGGGGACCAGTCCGATTCCGTCGTCGACCACCCGCAGGGTCAGGGTGCCGTCGGTGACGGAGACGGCCACCTCGGCCGTGGTGGCCTTGGCGTGGCGGATGACGTTGGAGAGGGCCTCCCGGAGGGCCATGAGCAGGTGCTCGCTGGCGGAGGAGCCGACGGCCGAGTCGATCGGACCTTCGAAGTCCACCTGGACGTCGAGGCCGAGGCGGCCGGTGGCCTCGTCGACGACGTCGAGGACCTGGCTCCGGAGACTGTCGCCCCCCGGCGAGCGGGGTCGGCTGATGGCGAAGATGGTGGTGCGGATCTGGCTGATCGTCTCGTCCAGGTCGATCACCGCCTCAGCGATCCGTTCGGCGGCCGGGGAGCCCGGAAGGGATGTGGCGCTCTGGAGGCGGAGGCCCACCGCGAACAGGCGCTGGATGACCGTGTCATGGAGGTTGCGGGCCATGCGCTCCCGTTCCTCGGCCAAGGTGAGCTCCTGCATCCTCTCGTGCCAGCGAGCCTTGTCGACGGCCTGACCGGCCGCCACGGCCAGGGCCCGGAGGACGACGGCGTCCTCGTTGCTGAACTCGGGGGCGGTGCGCTTCTCAGTCAGGTAGATGTTGCCGAACGCCTGCCCCCTGACCACGATCGGTGCGCCCAGGAAGGAAGCCATCGGCGGGTGGTTGGGGGGGAATCCGACCCGGTCGGGATGGAGCGAGAGGTCTGGGAGCCGGAGCGCCTCGGGGCGGCGGATGAGGAGGCCGAGGATGCCCCGGCCGACCGGGAGGGGCCCGATGGCCTCCTGCTCCTCGTCGGTCAGTCCCGTCGTCACGAATTCAGCCAGCCCACTCCCGGAGCTGTCCAGCACGCCGAGGGCGCCGTAGCGGGCATCGACGATCTCGGCGGCGGTCTCGACGATCGTCTGCAGCACGCTCTGGAGGTCGAGGTCGGCCTCGATGAGGAGCATCGCCCCGATCAGTGCCTGGAGGCGGCGGGCGTCGCGGACTTCGCGGAACGGCACGGCTGATCAGCCTACAAGGCCGATCCGGGCCAACCGCTCAACCGAACGCGGAGCCGGCCACCTGGTCGCAGGCGGCACAGCCGAGTGCCGTCCGGCGCCCGGCGACGAGGGTGGCCCGGACACGGATGAAGTGCTCGGCGTGGCCGGAGGCCCAGGGGTGCAGCGGTAGCCGGCGGTAGCGCTCGAGCTCCACCGGGTCGACCACCTCGCTGGTCTCTCCGGTGACGAGGACGCTCCAGCCCGTCAGGTCGAACGGGTCGACGCCGTCGCTCTGGACGGCGACGACGGCTCCGGACCGGCCGGCCCGGAGCACGGCCTCGTCCTCGGTGGCGAACACGACGCTTCCAGGCTCGACGGCCAGGTTGGCGGGCAGGGCCGCCGGGAGGGCGTCAATGGAGAGGATGATCCGCCCGAAGGCCGACTGCCGGAGGAGGTCCAGGCTGTCCTGGCGCCCGAGCTCGGACAGTTGACCGGCGTTCCCCGAACCTGCCACTTTCACGATCCCTCCCCGGTCGATTCGCCGTTGTCCCCATCTTGTACACCAGCCCGGCCACGGCGACAGGGCCGAAGGCCCCGAACCGTCGATCCGCAGGACCGCGAGGTTGTGACCTTGGACCCTGGTGGCGTCGGCCGGCCTTCCCGACGATGGACTGGTGAATTCCGACGACACCGCCGCCGAGCGCCTCGAGCGCCCCGAGTGCCTCCGACTGCTGAGCGGTCACCGAGGGGGTGTGGGCAGGCTCGGGTTCGACGCCCAGGACATGCCCACCATCCTGCCCGTCAACTACGAGATGGCCGGTGACGACCTGGTCATCCGGACCGGCTCCGGGATGAAGAGCGTGGTGGCCCGGAAGGGCGGCATCATCGCCTTCGAGATCGACGGGCTCGAGGACGAGGGTCGCACGGCCTGGAGCGTGCTCGTCCGGGGCATGGCCTCCCTGATCTCGGCCGGGGAGCTGGTCGAGCTCGGTGGCCCGACACCGTCACCCCTCGCACCCGTGTCCGGCGACACCTACCTCCGGGTGAGAAGCGGCGTCATCACGGGCCGGCGGTTCCCGCTGCGCCCCTCCCCCTCCCTCACTCCCCCACCAGGTCCCGACGACTGAACGCGGCCATCCCCACGAGGGTGGCGGCCACCCCGACGCCGACGAGGACGGCGTCGACGGTCCAGTTGGGGGCCACGGCGGGGGCGGCGGTCATCTGGTGGAAGAGGGAGGTGTCCAGGAGCCAGTGGTTGAAGCTGGTCAGCCCGCCGACGAATTCGATGAACGCCGACCACCCCACCAGCCCGTAGACGGCGACCGAGGTGAGGCGAGGCACCATCCCCAGCGCCAGGGCCCCGGCCCCGAGGACGCAGAGTGCCGGCGGCACGATGTTGAGCCCGGCCTCGAGGGTGGTGGTGATCGAGACCCCGGCGTGCTGGCTGGCCGTCCCGATCCAGGCGGCCATGCCGGCCAGCGCGCCTCCCCCCGCCACGGCGGCGGCGGTCGCCGTCATCCGGCCGCCGAACCAGGACGACCGGGATACCGGGCGGACGAGGAGGTGGTCGAGCCGGCCCTCCCCCTCTTCGGCCCTCGTCGTGGCCAGCTGCCCGGCCGTCATGAAGGCGGCCATGATGGCCATGATCAGGAAGGCCACGCCCAGGTACACGTCGGGGCCGGTCCCAGCTGCCCCGATGCGCGACAGAGCCTGCTCGACGCTGCTCGACGCGGTCAGGGCGCTGCCGGCGGCCTTGGCGATGTACCCCATGAGCAGGGCGGTCACGAAGAACGCCGTGCCCCAACCGAGCAGGGTCGGTCGGGTCAGGCGGGCCGCCAGCCGCCCAGGTCCGCCCAGGAGGCGGGTCCGCAAGGGCGCCGAGGAGCGGTCCAGGAACGTGGAGGCGGAGAGATCGCGGGTCCCGGCCAGGTGCACGGCCAGGACCGAAAGGACGACGACGAGCGCACCCATGGGGACGAGCGGGACGGGATCCGGTGCGGTCAGGGGCTGCATCTGCTCGACCCAGCCCAGCGGGGTGGCCCACCGGAGCCATTCCAGGCCGGCCCCGGAGTCGGCCACCATCCGGAGGGCGTAGCAGGCCCCGAAGGCCACTGCGGCGTAGGCGGCGGCCCGTCGTCGGGTGGCGGCCAGTTGGCTGGCGAGGGCCCCGCCGGCGAGGAAGACCGCCGCCGAGCTCACCAGGGCCAGGGCGAAGAAGGTCCCGGCGGTCGCCGACAGGTGGACCTTCGAGGTCCGTCCCACCAGCACGGCCGCGGCGGCGGTGAGGGTGAAGACGACGGCCAGGCCGGCGCCCAGGCCGGCCAGGGCCTGGGCGGCGGCCCCCCGGCGCGTCGTCTGCCCGGCCAGGAGCAGCTCCCACCTCCCGGCGTCCTCCTCGCCCCGCAGCAGCTTCGTGCCGGTCATCAGCCCCCAGATGGCCCCGACGATGCTGAGGAACCCCAGGCATTTGTAGGAGGTGTAGCCGGCCACGGTCTCCAGATGGTGGGCGGGGCCGAACAGGGCGTCGAAGGCGGCGTTGTGGCCGAAGGCGGCGGCCAGCCGGGATCGGGCGACCGGGGACTTGTAGCTCGACGTGTAGGTGATGGCCGACGAGGCCACGGTGGCCCCGAAGATGTACCCCCACAGCGTCCCGGAGCGGACGGCCCGTTTGGCCGTGAGCCGGGCCACGACGGTGCCGGGGGAACGACCGGCCCAGGGCGCTGCTCCCGACGGCGGGTCAGTCTCCATCGGCCGGGGGATCCCCCATCTCGGTGCTCTGCCCGTAGTGGGTGAGGAACAGCTCCTCGAGTGAGGGCTCGTGGCTGAGCAGCTGGTGGACACCGGCGACCGCCAGGGTCTGGAGGAGCGGCTCGATCGATCCCCTGACCTGGCATCGGACCGTTCGACCGACGGTCTGGACCGAGCTGACGCCGGGGACCTGCGAGATGTCGGGAATGTCGCCGTCGAAGGTGGCCTCCACCGTGAGCGCAGCCAGGTGCCGCAGCTAGGCCATCGTCCCCATCTCCACCAGGGCCCCATCACGGAGGATCCCCACCCGGTCGCAGAGGGCTTCGACCTCACTCAGGATGTGGGAGGACAGGAAGACGGCCTGTCCCCGCTCCCGGGCCTCGTGAACGCAGTGCCGGAACGCCTGCTCCATGAGGGGGTCGAGCCCTGATGTGGGCTCGTCGAGAACCAGGAGGTCGGCCCGGGTCATGAGGGCGGCGATGAGGATGACCTTCTGCCGGTTGCCCTTGGAGTAGGCCCGGACCTTTTTGTCCGGATCGAGGTCGAACCGCTCGACGAGCTCGTCCCGGTAGTCGGGGTCGACCCGGCCCTGCACGTTGCCGAGGAGGTGGAGGGTCTCGGCTCCGGTGAGCGACGGCCACAGGTTGGCCTCGCCGGCCACGTAGGCCAGGCGCCGGTGGGCCTCGACGGGCCGCCGCTGGCAGTCGATGCCGAAGACCTCGCCATGGCCGGTCGTGGGCCGGATCAGCCCGAGGAGCAGGCGGATGGTGGTGGTCTTCCCGGCGCCATTGGGTCCGAGATAGCCCACCACCTCGCCGGCGCCGACCTCGAGATCGAGCTCCGCGAGGGCCACCGTCTCGCCGTAGCGCTTGGAAAGCTTCTCGGTCCGGATCGCTGGTGCTCCCACCTCGATGTGACCTCCCTCTCCGTTCCAACTCTCCCGTAGCGTCGCTGCCGACCCCCAGGGTCGAAAGGCCACTTTCCCAGGCCCGGGGTCACCGTCGAGGTGTCACGGGAGACTATCGGCAGGGCCGTCCGATTCGCAGAGCCCGGCAGACCGGCCCGGGGACTTTCGACCCTTCCGGCCGGGGCCGTCGGGGGCCAGGATGGTGGTGGAAGAGCATCGTCGAGCAGTGGGAGGCGCACCATGCAGGCAAGCGTGGGAGATCGCATTGTCGTCCATGCCCACCACCTGGGTGAGCCCGACCGTGACTGTGAGGTCCGGGAGGTGCGCGGCTCCGACGGTCAGCCACCGTTCATCGTCCGCTGGGGTGAGGACGGTCACGAGACATTCTTCTTCCCCGGTTCGGACGCCACCGTCGACCACTACCAGCACGCCGCCAACTGAAAGGGGCGCACCATGAGGACCGTGAACGCAGTTCGTCGCTCGGGCGTCGGCATCGCCCAGGACGGCACTGTCCGCCAGGCGGCCGCCATCATGGACCGGGCCGGCGTCGGTTCCCTGGCTGTCCTCGACGGCGACCGGCCGGTCGGCATCGTCACCGACCGTGACCTGGTCAGGCGGGTACTGGCCCGGGGGCTCCCCGATGATGCCCGGGTCGATGCCGTCATGAGCTCGCCCGCCGTCACCATCGACGCCGACGCCGACCTTCACGACGCCTACGGCCTGTTCCGTACCAACGCCGTCCGGCGGCTGGCCGTCATGTGGGATGGTGTCTTCGTGGGCATGCTGACCATCGACGACCTCCTCATCGACCTGGCCGCCGACCTGTCCGATCTGAGCCGACCCGTGACCGCCGAGGCGATCTTCGGCCATCACGACACCCCGGCGGTGGTCGTCGCCTCCTGATGCTGGCCTGGGTCGTCGACCGGCCGGGCCCCATGTCGACCGGTCCCCTCCGGCAGGTGGAGCGGCCTGTGCCGGTTCCCGGGCCGGGGCAGGTCCGGCTCCAGGTGCGGGTGTGCGGCGTCTGCCGCACTGACCTCCACCTGGCCGAGGGCGACCTGGCCCCCAGGGCTCCGCTCGTGACCCCGGGTCACGAGGTGGTGGGGGTGGTGGACGGGGTCGGAGCCAGTTGCACCCGGTTCCGGAAGGGGGACCGAGTCGGTGTCCCCTGGCTGGCGTCCACCTGCGGGACCTGCCGGTTCTGTACCGCCGGCCGGGAGAATCTGTGCCTGGCGCCGCTTTTCACCGGCTGGGATCTCCACGGTGGCTTCGCCGAGTCCGTCGTTGTGGACGAGCGCTACGGCTACGCCATCCCCGACGTCTTCGACGATCTGGAGGCGGCACCCCTCCTGTGCGCCGGCATTATCGGCTTCCGGGCCCTGCGGATGTCCCGGCTCCCACCCGGCGGCCGGCTCGGCATCTACGGCTTCGGTGCCTCGGCCCACCTGGCCGCCCAGATCGCCCTGGCCGAGGGGGCCCGGGTCCACGTGCTCACCCGGGCTCCGGAAGCCCGCCGGCTGGCCCTGGAGCTCGGAGCCTCCAGTGCCGGGGACGCCCGGGACGCCCCGCCCGAGCCACTCGACGCCGCCATCCTGTTCGCACCCGTGGGTGACCTCGTCCCTCCCGCACTGGCCGCCCTGGACCGCGGCGGGGTGCTGGCCGTCGCCGGCATCCACCTGACCGACATCCCCGCCCTCGACTACCAGGAGTACCTGTTCCAGGAACGGACGCTGTGCAGCGTGACGGCGAACACCCGGGCCGACGGTCAGGAGTTCCTCCGGCTCGCGGCCGACTACGGCATCCGGGTCACGACGACCCCCTACGGCATGGACCAGGCCGACCAGGCGCTCGGCGACCTGGCCGCCGACCGGGTGACCGGCGCCGCCGTCCTCGTCAACCCCGGGGGCCCCTGAGGGATCACGAGACGCTCACGGAGCCGTCGTCGGCGCCTTCACCCACAGGTTCGGTCTCGGCGCCGGCCAGGGCCTGCCGGGCGCTGAGGGCGTCTCCCCGCATGGTGGAGGCGGCCACGAAGGCGCAGGCCAGCATCAGCGCCCCGGCCACGGCCAGGGACCAGTCGACTCCGGTCGAGAAGGCGCCCCAGGTGGCCGTGGTCACCTCGTGGATCATGGCGGCCAGGCCGGGATCAGCCTTGGCCGCCGCGCCGGACTGGTCGTTGAAGGTGCCGGTGGTGACGGCCACGACGACCTGGTTCTGGAATTCCTTCGGGATGCCGAGGGCATTGAGCCTGTGGACGAGGTCGGTCACGAGGACGCCGTTGACGAGAGAGCCGAGCACGGCGACACCGGCCACTGCCCCCAGCTCCCGGCTGGTGTTGGTCATCGAGGCCGCCATCCCGGAGTGCTCGGCCGGGATGGACGACAGGGCCGCTGAGGTGACCGGCACCACCACGATGCCGAAGCCGATACCGGCCAGGGGAAGGGACCAGCCCAGGGTGGAGAGGCCCGAGGTCGGGGTGAGGACCCAGTCGGTCAGGAGGATCCCGGCACCGGCCAACAGGCATCCCACCGTCATGGGGATCCGTGGACCGGACCGGGCCACCCATCGATCCGCCACCAACGAGGCGCCGATCATGCCGATGCACATGGGGACGAAGTCGAGGGCGAGCCCGTAGGGGGAGGTGGAGCCCACCTCCTCCAGGTAGAGCGCCACGAAGAAGAAGATGGAGAAGGTGCCGAAGTAGGTGCAGAACGCCACCACGTTCGATCCGGCGAACATCTTCCGGCGGAAGTAGCTCAGTTGAGGACCGGGTTCTCGGCCCGCTGCTCGAACCACACGAAGGCGATGGCGGCCATCACCGCCACGGCGTACAGGAGGTCGATCCACCAGGTCAGGTACCCGGCCGACTCTCCGGCGATGGTGGCGTAGGTGGCCGCGCTCAGCGCTCCGGCTCCGAGCACGAACCCGGCGATGTCGAGGTGGGCGCCGATCCGGTCTGACGACTCGGGCAGGACCACGGCGGCTCCGACCAATGCCGCCAGTCCGAACAAGAAGTTGAACCAGAACACGGCCCGCCACGAGGAGAGGCCGACGAGCACGCCGCCCACGACCGGTCCCATGGCCAGGGCCAGGCCGGAGACGGCCGCCCAGGCGCCCAGCGCCCGGGCCCTGACCTTCTCCTCCGGGTAGAGGTGGCGGATCATCGACAGGGTGGCCGGCTCGGACGCGGCGGCTCCGAGGCCCATGACGACCCGGGCCGCGATGAGGGTGCCGGAGTTCTGGGCCAGGGCCCCGAGGAGGGAGCCGACGCAGAAGACCACGATGCCGCCGAGCATCACCTTCTTGCGTCCGAAGAGGTCGCCCAGGGTGCCGGCGGTGAGCATGAAGGCGGCGAAGACGAGGGCATAGGCGTCGACGACCCACTGCAGCTGGCTCACGCCGGCGTGGAGGCTCGACTGCACCGACGCCAGGGTGACGCTGACGACGGTGTTGTCGAGGAAGGTCAGGAAGAGGATGACCAGCAGCGTGCCCAGGCCCAGGTGGGCCCGGAGAGCGGACCGCACCCCCAGCTACCCGGCTCCGGCGGTTCCGCCCAGACTCTCCCTCATCGGCAACTCCCCTCACCGGTCCGTGTCATCGTGACGGCTGTCCACCACCTCCCACCAGGGGAGAAAGGCCCGGCCATGGCGGCCACTATGCCCGTCATGGCAAGATCCGGCCGTGCCCGCCGAGGAAGAGGTCGCTCCTCCCCTGGTGGGGTTGCACCACCTCCGGATCCCGGTGACGGGTGTCGAGACCAGCCGTGACTGGTACGTCCGGGTGCTGGGCCTGACCCCACTGCTCGACCATGAGGAGGAGGACCGGCTCACCGGGGTCGTGCTGGGCCACGGTTGCGGCCTGACCATCGGGCTCCACCTCGACCCGGCCGGGGCCGCTGCGCTGCGCGGATACGCCCTGGTGGCCCTGGCCGTCTCCGGGGTCGAGGAGCTGGCCAACTGGAGCCTGTGGCTGGAGCAGCTCGACGTCCCCCACACCCCGGTCCTCATGGGCACCCTGGGCTCCCGTCTCGAGGTGGCGGACCCGGACGGCATCGTCGTCGAGCTCCTGGCCGGGAGGATCCTGACCGTCGAGGAGGCCTAGGGTGGGCGGAGGCCTGCGCCTCGGCGTCGCCCACCACCTGGGATGGGCCGTGACCGTGGCGGCCTCGGCCGATTACCACGTCGTGGACCGCCGGAGGATCGCGTTGATCGAGCCCGGAGTGTCTGCGGCGCCGATCCGCCACGAGGGTGGCCCCCACCTCCTCCACCGGCGGGCGGAGCCTCTCGAGGACGACGCCCTCTCGGATCTGGTGGCGGACGTGTGTGCGTCTGTGGTCCGGGCCACGTCGTTGGCCCTCGACGAGATCGCCGCCGGCGTGTCCGCACCGATCGTGTCGGTGTCGCTCCGGGCCTGGCCCGCCGACTTCCCCGGGGCCATCGCTGTCCAGCGTCTCGTGCCCTACGAGAGCCGTGCCGATTCCGTCATGTACCTCCAGGTCCTGGCCGATCTCGCCGGTGAGCGGGGCTGGGGGGTCCATGCCTACCGCGCCAGGGACGTCGAGGCCGAAGCGGCTCGGCTCCTGGGTCAGCGGGCGGACCAGGTGCTCCACGGCCCACGGGCGACGTTGGGACCACCGTGGTCGAAGGACCACCGGATGGCGCTGGCGGCCACGGTCGCGGTTACCTGACCTTGCCTCAGGCCGGGGCCAGGGCGTCCCACACGATGGTGGCGGCGCCGAAGTCCGGGGCCACCAGTCCCGGCCCGTAGCGGCCGACGTCGGCTCGGGTCAGCATCAGCGAGTGGTAGACGCCGGCCGCCGAGATGTCACCAGCCAGCTGGACGCCGATGATCCGGTCGTCACGCAGGTAGACCGAGCGCCTGATGCTGCCGCGCTCGCTGCGCAGGACGTCGTCGGCACCCTCGGTTGTGCCCATGGCGACGATCGGCACCCCCAGGTGCTTCAGGCTGTTCATCGACTCGGCCCCGTCGTAGGTGACGTCGGCCCCGAGGGCGTTGGCGGCGGCCGTCCGGGCCTGGGCCACGGCATTGGGGAAGATGGCGTGGACGTAGCGCTCCCCCGTCAGCCAGTCGGCCGCCTCGGCCACGTCCCCGGCGGCGTAGACACCGGGAACGGTGGTCCTGAGGTGGTCGTCCACCTGGATCCCCCAGCCGACGGCGACGGCGGAGTCGGCCAGGAACTCCACGTGGGGCTTGACCCCGGTGGCCGCCACGACCAGATCGGCGTCGAGTACGTCGCCGTCGGCGAGGCGGACCGACACGCCCGAGGCGGTCTTGACGAAGGCCTCGGCCGGTGTGCCGAGACGGAGGGTCACGCCCCTCGTCTCCAGCGCCGCCCGGGTCACCTCGGAAGTAGGACGGTCGAGGACCCGGGGCATGATCCAGGGCCGACGACCGACGACCGTCACCTCGACGCCGAGGTCAGTCAGCATCAGGGCCAGTTCCACGCCGATGAACCCGTGTCCGACGATCAGGGCCGTCCGGGCCTCGCCGGTTCTGACCCTGGCCACCAGTTCCTCGGCCATGCGCAGTGACTTGAAGTCGAGAACACCGGGGAGCTCGGCGCCGTCGACGGGGGCGTGGAGACGGCTCCCGGAGGCCACGAGGAGAACGTCGTAGGGGAGCCGAATCCCCCCGGAGAGCACGACCTCCCGGTTGTCGGTGTCGACGGCCACCACCGCCTCCTCCCGGCGCTCCTCGATGCCGAGCAGGGTGGCCACGTTCCGACCCTTCCAGTAGAGGGTGCTCTCCCGGCCGGTCAGGAAGTGGTCGGCCATGGCCGCCGGCGAGTACGGCGGGTACGGCTCCAGCGTCAGGGCCGTCACCGTGCCCCCCGGATCCAACCGCCGGAAGGTCTCGGCCGCGGTGATCCCGGCCGGACCGGTCCCGATGACGACGGCCCGGGTCACGGCCGGCCCCACCCGACGGAGGTCATGGTCGGCACCCGGACCAGGTCGACACCGATGGCGGCAACGGCGTCGGCCAGGGGGCCGGAGCCGAGCAGCTCGTCGACGGCGGGTTCGGACTCGAGGGCCGCTTCGTCGTAGGGGAGGACGTGGACGGAGGCGAAGTCGTAGCCGCCCAGGGCGTCGATGTGGCCGAGGGCCCGGGCCAGGTGATCGTCGCTCCGGACCCGGTTGACGACAAGGTGGACCACGCCGATGCCGAGGGTCCCGGCCAGCCGGGCTGTGTCCAATCCGACCTGGACGGCGTTGACGGTGGGATCCACCACCACCACGGCCTGGTCGAATCCCCGGGCCAGGGCCCGGCCGAAGTGCTCCACGCCGGCGTGGGTGTCGAGGAGGACGACCGAGCCCGCGTGGGCTCCCATGTCCCCCAGGGCGGACGCCAGGAGAGCGGTCTCCGGGCAGAAGCAGCCGCCGCCGGCCCGCCGCACCGCGCCCATCATGAGGAAGCGGACTCCGTCGGGCCCGGTGACGGCGAACCGGTCGACGACGTCGACGAGGTCGGGGTTGAGCCGGATCATCCCCCCACCCCCGGTTCCGGGGCGGGCTCCGGTCTTCTCCTCGATGTAGTCGCCGGCCTGGGAGATCGGGACGGCGTGGGCGAGCACGCCGGGCGCGATCCCGAGCGTCGGACCCAGGTTGCACTGCTCGTCGCCGTCGACGGCGACGACCGAGCATCCCTGGCGGGCCAGGAGGCGGGCCAGGACCGCCGTGATCGTGGTCTTGCCCACCCCGCCCTTGCCGACGATGACGACCCTGGCTTCGGGACCGACCGCCCTCCAGGGAGGGTGCCCGGTGGCGGGACAGGAGGTGGCGTCCTCGTGGACGTGGTCGTCGCAGGTGCCGCACATGGCCTAGACCGCCACCCCGACCGGCTCGGCGTCGACATCGAAGGCGGGAAGGCCCAGGCCACGCCGCTTGGCTTCGATGTGGCGCCGAATGAGCAGCGCGGCCTGCACGGGATCGGGCTCGACCGCGAACCTGGCCCCCACCACCCCGTCCAGGCCGCCGGCCAGCAACTCGACCACATGGGGACTGCCGAAGATGGGAGGTTGCACCCCCAGGACGGTGGTGACGCCGCTGGCGACGACGTAGGCCCCGATGGCGACGGCCTTCTCCGAGTACCACTCCGGGGCGGCCCCGGCCAGGGGGAGCTGGTCGATGTCGACTCCCAGGGCGTCGGCCAGGGCGCCGGCGAGCACCAGGATCCGGCTGTTGTCCACACAGGAACCCATGTGGAGGACGGGGGGGATGCCGAGCGACTCGCAGACGGCCCGGAGACCCGGACCGGCCAGGGCGGCGGACTCGGGCAGCATCTGGCCGGCCTTCCCGTTGGCGACGGCCGCGCATCCCGTCACGAGGACCAGGATGTCGTGCTCGATGAGCCGGCGGGTCAGCTCGACGTGGCCGTAGTCCTGGGGGGTCTTGGGGTTGTTGCAGCCCACCACGGCCACCGCCCCCCGGATGTCCCCCGAGGCGATGGCATCGACCAGGGGCTTGGGGGTGCCGCCCAGTGCGCCGAGGATGGTCTCGACCGAGAAGCCGGCCATCATCCGGACAGGATCGACGGGGATCCGGACCCGGTCGGGGTTGCGGTTGGGATAGACGTCGACGGCCAGGCGGACGATCTGGCGGGCCACCTCGATCCCCCGGGCCGGATCGAAGCTGATGTGGGTGGCGCCGGGGAACTTGGCCTTGTCCGAGGTCGAGATGACCTGCGTGTGGTAGCACTTCGCCTCGTCGGTGACCGACGGCATGATGCACTGGTAGTCGACGACCATGGCCTCCAGGGCCCCGGTCATCATGACGAGCTCCTGCATCAGGTGGTTGCCGGCGATGGGCACCCCCCGCCGCATCATCATCTCGTTGCCAGTGCAGCACAGCCCCACCACGTTGATGCCGGTGGCACCGTGGGAGCGGGCCAGCTCGAGGAGCTCGGGGTCGGCAGCCGCCGAGACCACCACGTCGGACAGCAGGGGGTTGTGCCCGTGCATGGCGATGTTGACCTGGTCGAACTCGAGCACGCCCAGGTTCACCTCGGAGACGACCGGGGTCGGCGTGCCGAACATGATGTCCGAGAGCTCGGTGGCGATCATCGAGCCTCCCCACCCGTCGGCCAGGCTGGTGCGCAGGCCGTGGAGCAGGATGTTGACGTAGTCGTTGTCCACCCCCATGTGCGTCCGGTGGAGCATCTCCACCGGCTCCCGGTCGATGCCCCGAGGGGTGATGTGGAGCTGCTCCCACAGCTGCCGCCGGGCCTCGGGGGCCCGCCCGGTCAGGGCGAGCGACTCCTTCCGGCTGCCGTAGTCCTCGTAGAGAGCGTCGGCCACCGCCTCGGCGATCTCCAGGGTGCCGCGGCCCTCGGTGGTGATGCCCAGCTCTCCGGCCAGCCTGCTCAGCTTGGCCTCGTCGGCGATGCGGTAGCCGGTCGTCTCCCCCCGGGCCGTGGCCCGGAACACCTCGAGGATGTCGCGACCGTGGTCCGAGTGGGAGGACGATCCCGCCGCGATGGTCCGGCCCAGGTTCCTGGCCACGATGACGTCGGCATCGGCGCCGCACACCCCCTTCTGTGGGCCTTCGCCGAACGGATCGATCCGGCAGGGGCCCATGGCGCAGTTCCGGCAGCTCAGCCCGAGGGCGCAGTACCCGCACTGGGGCTCCTGGGCCGCGAGCCGGTCCCACACCGTCTCGATGCCCTCGGCCCGGGCCACGTCGATCATGGCCTGGGCATCGGCGTTGATGGTCAGTCGGCTCGGCCGGCGTCCGTTGGCGGTCATCGTGCTCCTCCTTGTGGGGCCTGGTGGGCGAGATCCCTGGTGGCCTGCTCCAGCGCCCGCCAGGTCGAGACGGGACCTGCAGTGCTGCGGGCCGAGTCGGCTCCGGCCTCGGCCAGGGCCACCCCGCTCGCCCGGAGCCGGTCGGCGCGGACCAGGTCGTTGACGTCACCGAAGACAAGGGCACCGACCTTGCAGGACTCCGCGCACGCCGGGATCTCGCCCCGCTCCACCCGGGCCCGGCAGCCGTCGCACTTGACGGCCACGGCCACCCGGTCGTCGGCTCCGCCGGCGAGGGGGTGGAAGGTGATGACGGCGAAGGGGCAGACGACGGCGCACATGGCGCACCCGATGCAGCGGCCCGCATCGACGACGACGATCCCCAGTCCGTCGTCCCGGGTAATGGCGCCGGTCGGGCAGACCTGCTGACAGGGGGCCGGGTCGCAGTGGCGGCACCGGTTGGGGAAGGCGGTGGCGGCAGTGGGGCCGGGCTCGACGTGGACTCGCTTGCGGGGGACGGGCCGCTCGAGGAAGGCGGCGGCGGGGTCCTGGCTGGTCGAGTGCTCAACGGCGCAGGCGATCTCGCACTGGCGGCAACCGATGCAGAGCTCTGGATTCACGAACACGCTTTGCATGCCGTCCTCCTCGGCGAGGGTTGCGGAGCTCGCCTCTGCCCATTGTCCGGCCGTCCCGGGGCCCCAGCTAGGGCCGTTGGTCATCGCGTCGACCCGAGCTCCTGTCCGGGCGGTGGGTGCCAGGACGCCGTCCGCTGTGGGATCGCCTTCGCCAAGGACCGCCGAGCGAGCCGGCCCGCCTGACGTCAGGTGAAGATGATCTCGCCGCCGGCGGCCCGCTCGTAGAACTCTCCCACGGTGATGATGTCGGAGACCTGGTCGATGAAGTCGACCTTGGTGAACCCGAACAGGTCGACCGAGGCCTTGCAGGCGAACATCCCGCAGCCGGTGTCGGCGATCATCTCGACGAACTCCGGGATGGAGGGGATGTCGAAGGCCTCCATCTTCTTCGAGAGCATCCGAGTGGCGATGGCCGACATGCCGGGCAGGCCCCCGATCATGGTGGCCATGTGCATGCCGGGGTTCCCGACGGTGGCCACCTTGATGTGCTCGAAGCGCTCCTTGTGGATGGCGTCCAGGCCGAAGAAGGTGAAGAAGAGATT
Source organism: Acidimicrobiaceae bacterium (assembly GCA_003151955.1). Taxonomy (GTDB): domain Bacteria; phylum Actinomycetota; class Acidimicrobiia; order Acidimicrobiales; family UBA8190; genus PALSA-743. The sequence goes on along the minus strand of PLZB01000025.1, from coordinate 62,167 downwards.
CGCCTCGATGCCCTCGGCTCGGGCGCCGTTGGCCATGATCAGCCCGGGGTAGATGCCCTCGAGTGACCCCTTGGAGATGATGACGGAAACCTTCTCGATCCTGTCGCCCATGGGGTTCTCCTCCTGGTGGTGATCAAATGCAGCCGCGGGGCTTCGGGATGCCGGCGATCTTGGCGGCGATCTTGGCCGGGCCTCTGGGGAAGAGCTGGTAGAGCTCCTTGACGGACACACCCGAGGTTTTGCCCAGGACCCGGACGGTGGGTCCGGAACCCTTGGCCTCGTACTCGCAACGCATGAACCGGACCACCTGCCAGTGGCGGTCCGTCAGCGGATCGATGCCCTCATGGCGGGCCAGGTCCGCCGCCATGGCCTCGGTCCATCGCTCCGGGTCGACGATGAACCCCTCGTCGTCGAGCTCGATCTCCATTCCTGCCAGCGTGGTCGTGGTCATGATGCTCTCGCCTCCTTCTGATCCGCTCGGGGTCGGTCCTTCCCCTGGGCCGGCATGGCGCTCGAGATCCCGGGCAGGTCGTGCCCGGGGAGCAGGCTGTGCCAGTAGAAGGACTGGAACAGGAGCTTGCCCAGGTGGTTGAGCCGGGACTCCTTCAAGAGGGGCAGTCCGTGCCGACCGGGGTAGTGACCGGGGAGCGGCTCGGTCTCGTAGTTGAAGTCGATCAGCATCGCCTTCTGGAAGCCGGTTTCGATGAAGCAGTTGGCATGGCCGTCGTAGGAGGCGTCGAGGGACCTCCCGGCCAGGAACCGCTGGATGTTCTCCACCAGGACCTCCCCCTCGAAGTGGGTGACCGATCCGGCCTTTGAGATGGGGAGCGCGGCGGCGTCGCCGATGGCGAAGATGTTGGGGCGGGCCTTCGACTGGAGTGTGTGCTCGTCGGTGGGCACGAATCCGAGCTCGTCGCCGAGGCCGGGTGAGTTGGCCACGTAGGCGGCGCCGTTGTGGACCGGGACCACGACGGCGAGGTCGAACGGGACCTCCCGGTCGTCCCAGGAGACCAGCCGCCCGCCCTCCCCGTCCACGGAGCCGGTGTTGAATTCGGTGACGAGCTCGATGCCCCGGGCTTCGAGCATGCCCCCGAGGGCGGCCGAGGCAACCGGCTTGGTGAAGGCCCCGTCGAGGGGGGTCACGTAGGTAAGCTGGACCCGGTCCCGGATGCCGAGCTCCTGGAAGTACCAGTCGGCCAGGAAGCAGAATTCGAGCGGGGCGACCGGGCACTTGATGGGCATCTCGACCACGTTCACAACGAGCCGGCCGCCCGGGAAGAATGTCAGCCGCTCGGCCAGGGCTGACGCCCCGTCCGGGGTGTAGAAGGTGAAGACCTTCTCCATCCAGCCCGGTCCGGTCAGGCCTTCGGTCTCCTCGGGGGCGAGGCTGGCCCCGGTGGCGACGACCAGGACGTCGTAGGGAAGGGTGGCGCCGTCGGCCAGGTGCACCGTGTCGGCGTCGAGGTCGACCCGGTCGACGGGGCTGGTCCTGCATTCGATGTCCCGATGGAGCTGCCGGCGGCGTGACCGGGTGATGTCGTCGGGATGGGTGAGCCCGAACGGGACGAAGAGGAGGCCGGGCTGGTAGACGTGGACGTCGTCCTGGTCCACCACCACGATCGAGGTCTCGTCGGCGGGGAGTACCCGTCGCAGCCGGTTGGCGGTCAGGGTGCCCCCGGTGCCGCCGCCGAGGATCACGATCCGCTTCATCGGCCCGATCTCCGCCGACCCCGGCTGACCGTTACACGTTGTCCCATGGAGACATCCTGCCGGGTCGGCCCCCGGCCTCCTAGGGCCGAACGGCCGTTCCATCCCGACGGGCCGAACGGGCCGAGACGACCTCCACGAAGGCCTCCTCGAGGTTGGCCGGGGCCTCCCCGACGGTGACGTCCAGGCCGCTCGGCGCCAGGAGGTCCTCGATCTGGGCGGCCGAGCCCGGGACCCGGAGGGTGTCACCGTGCAGCTGGACGCTCAGGCCCTGGGCGTCGAGGACCTCGTAGGCCAGGCGCCACTGGGGGCCGCCGACCTCGATGACCGTCCGGTCCCCGATGACCTCGGCCACACCGCCGGCGGCGGCCACGGCCCCGTCGACCAGGACGACGAGCCGGTCGCACTGCTCGGCCTCCTCCATGTTGTGGGTGGTCACGAGCACGCCGGCGCCGCCCTCGGCGGTCTCCCGGACGTCCTGCCACAGTCGGGCCCGGCCCAGTGGGGCCACGCCCGACGTCGGTTCGTCGAGGATGAGGAGTTCGGGCCTGTGGGAGAACGCCGCCGCGAAGGCTACCCGCCGCTGGATCCCGAGGGGCAGGCTCCCGACGACGGCGTCCCCGAGGTCGACGATGCCGGCCGGCAGCGGTGGTCGCCCGGATCCGAAGGCGACCGTGACGAAGGCCCAGTTCTCGGCCACCGTCAGGTCCTCGTAGAGGCCGAGGGTCTGGGGCACGTAGCCGACCCGGCGCCGGGTCTCGACCGAGGGCGGGGCGCCGAAGAGCTCGACGTCCCCGGCCGTCGGCCGCACCAGCCCGAGGAGGAGCCGGATGAGAGTGGTCTTCCCCGCCCCGTTGGCGCCGAGCAGCCCGACGACCTCCCTGGCCTCGAGGGCCAGGTCGACGGCGTCGACGGCGGTGAAGTCGCCGAACCGCATAGTGGCCCGACGGGCTTCGAGGAGCGGCGGGGTCAAGGCCCAGCCTCGGCGGCCAGCGCGGCGATGACCACGGCGTCCTCGAATTCCGGAGGGCGGGGCTCGGCGCCGTCGGGGAGCGCCCCGGTGGGGGCCCACACCCGCCAGGCACTCCCCCACCGCCAGGCCGGGCCGGGGGGGCGGGCCGCGGACCGGACCACGCCGACGGTCCCGGGCACGGCCGCCACGATGTCGGCCGGGGACCCGGATCCGATGACCCCGCCGCTCTCGAGGAGCGTCACCGAGGAGGCTCGGCGCCCTTCGTCGACGTAGGTCGTGCTCACGACGACGGCGGCCCCTCCGGCGGCGGCGCCCGAGATGAGCCGCCACACCTCGGCCCGGCTCACCGGGTCGACGCCGGTGGTGGGCTCGTCGAGCACCAGGAGGGTTGGACGGTGGAGGAGCGCCATGACCACAGCCAGCTTCCGCTGCATCCCTCCCGACAGCTGCCCGCCGAGCCGGTGCCGGGCGTCGCCCAGGCCGATGCGCTCGAGAAGCTCCCCGGATCGAGTCGCGAGCGCCCGGCCTGTCAGCCCGAAGGCGCCGGCGGCGAAGCTGACGTTCTCGTCGACGGTGAGGTCGGGGTAGAGCCCGGCCGTGGCCGGGATGTAGCCCACCTCCTGCTTGGGGGGGCGCCGGACGGTCCCGGCGCTGGGCCGGACCAGGCCCACCATCGCCCGCAGGCAGGTGGACTTGCCCGAGCCGTCCCCCCCGACGAGCACGGCCACCGAGGAGGGCTCGACGACGACCGTCACGCCGTCGAGGGCCTTGCGCCCTCCGAGTCGCACGGTCACGCCGTCGAGACCCCAGCTCATGCCGGGAGGGCGGGTCCCGGACCGTCAGGAGCGCGGTGCCGTCGGGCGCCGGGGGCCAGGTCCCGCCTGAACCGGAGCACTGCGGTGCCGAGGACCACCACGGCCAGGACGGCCAGGAGGCCCAGGGGCTGCCACAGGGCCCCGATCGGGGTTCCCTTGAGCATCACCCCCCGGCTGATCTCGGTGAAATAGGTGAGCGGGAAGACGTAGGCCAGCCATCGGACGCCGGGTGCCATCGACGCCACCGGGAAGATCAGGCCCGACAGGAGCACCTGGGGCATCATGAGCATCAGGGCCAGCTGGATGGCCTGACCCTGGTTCTGCGACACCGTCGAGACGAGGACCCCCATCCCCAGGGTGACGAGCAGGAACAGGGCCGCCCCCAGGGCGAAGGTGCCCAGGTTGCCCACGAAGGGCACGTGGAAGAGGACCATGCCGACGACCACGATGCCGACGAGGTCGACGGCCGCCACGATCAGGTAGGGGGCGATCTTCCCGACGATCACGTCCCAGGGACGCAGTGGCATCACGGCCAGCTGCTCGAGGGTCCCCGCCTGGCGCTCCCGCACCACGCCCAGGCTGGTGATGAGCGTCCCGATGAACACGAGGATCAGGCCGGCCAGGCCCGGGACCATGACCCAGGACGTCGTGAGGTTCGGGTTGTACAGGATCTGGACGGCCACCGCCTGCGACCCGCCCGCCCCTGGTGGGGCGTCCCGGGCCATTGTCGCCCTGACCGTCTGGACGGAGAAGAGCTGGGTCCCGTCCAGAAGGACCAGGGTTCCGCCCGGGCCGGTGACCACGGCGACAACGTCCTTCCCGTCACGGAGACGGGACTGCGCCAGAGACCTCCCGGCCGTCGGGTCGACCTCGACGACATGGAACGGCGTCGGCAGCGCCCCGGCCACCGGTCGGGCGTCAGGGCCGACCACCACGGTGGGGATGCTCGACACGTTGAACCTCGCCGCGTACCCGAAGATGACCAGCATCAGCACGGGGAGGACGATCATCATCGCCAGGGTCCGGCGGTCCCGGCGGAGCTGTCGGAACTCCTTCACGATCATGGCCCACATGGCTCCGCCTCCGATCGTGGCTGCCCGCGAACCCTACCAACGACTGTGTTCGGGGCTTACGGATCAGGTGCCGGTGGCCGCCGTGGGGACCGGCGCCCAGTGCAGGCCGCCGTCGCGGGTCATGAGGAGGACGCCGGGGTTGTAGCCGAGGATGGCGAGGCCCTGGTCCGGGGTGGTGAAGCCCAGCTGGGCCCAGCCGTCACCGGTGCTGTCGCCGCCGGCCACCGTGGTCCAGGTGCTCCCACCGTCGAAGGTGGCCACCAGGGGGTTTCCCTGGTTGGTGTTGCTGCCGATCACGAGGCTCCGGGAATTCGGGCTGGCGACGGGGCCGAAGCTGGCGGTCGGAGGCAGCGTGGTGGCGACCGGGGTGAAGCTGACCCCGCCGTCGTGGGAGACCAGGAGGTCGAGGGTGGGGGGACCGTTGTAGAGGCCCGGTTCGCAGAGGGCGAAGAGGTCGGCGGGGCTCGAAGCCGCCAGCTCGGCCGGTCCGGTCGAGGAGGTGCAGGGCGGGGTCCAGCTGGTCCAGGTGCCGCTGACGAGGCGGGCGCCCCCGATGACCTCCCGGTCGTTCTCGACGATCCAGCCCACAGTTCCCTGGAGGACGATCGGGGCGTTGGCGACAGGTCCGGCCCCGACGGGGATCAGGCTGGGCGTCTCTTGCCAGGTGTTCCCGCCGACCGGTTCGCTCTCGATCTGGATGCCGTTCGAGGAGATGACCGAGGCGTAGACGACGCCGGCCGAGGCCTCGACGTCGGAGACGGTGAGGGTGTCGGACTGGCTCCAGCTCGGCCTCTGCCAGGTGGCTCCCCCGTCGGAGGTGGCCCAGAGGTCCGGGCCGAAGATCCAGCCGTCCCGGGAGTCGGCGAAGCGGACGGAGCGGTCGGTGGTCTGGGGAGCCACCCCGTCGACCCAGCTCCGCCCTCCGTCGGTGGTCCGGAGCAGCGCGGCTGGGCACGGCGACGCCGGGCAGGCCGCCGCCCCGAGGGCCCAGCCGTCGTCGGCCGAGATGAAGGTGACCGACTCCACCGAGAATCCGGCTGGGATGCCGTGACCCGGGACCGTGGTGGTCGGGCTGACGACGGTGGTCGGGCTGGTGACGGTGGTCGTGGCCGAGGTCGTGGCCGGGCCGGTCGTCGGCGAGGTGGTGTCCACGGGGGCCCTGGTGGTCGGGCCGGCGGGTGCCACCGGCCCCGACCGGGTACCGGCCGGAGCCGCCAGGAGGGCGACGCCACCACCGACGAGCAGGAGCAGGCAGACGGCCGCCGTCCCGACCCACCGGCCCGTCCGGACCCGCCGGTGGTGGCGGGCCAGGACGTCCTCGAGACGGTTGGGCATGGCGGGAACACCGCCGAGGGCCTGTTCGACCATCCCCTGGACCTCGGGGTCGAGTGCGTCTTCATCCATGATGGGACCTCCGCTGGAGATTCTCCAGGGCCTGGTGGAGCGTGGCTTTGACGGTTCCCTCGGCGATCCCCATGGCCTCGGCCACGGCCACCAGGGGGAGCCCTCCGACGTAGCGCAGGACGAGGGCCTGGCGTTGCCGATCCGGGAGTGCGCCCAGGAGTTCTCCCAGCAGCATGCGGTCGTCGACCTGGACCTCGGCTCCGCTTCCCGGCCCGGCTCCCACGGTCACGGGCAGCCGCCGTTCCCGGGCCGCCTTCCGGTAGACGTCGCGGCCGGCGTTCAACCCAACGACAAGGACCCAGGCCTCGGGGCGATCGAGCGTCGAGACCTTCCGCCAGTGGCGCAGCGCCCGGTAGAAGGCCTCCTGGGTGGCGTCCTCGGCCACGGCCCGGTCACCGAGGGCCAGGGTCAGGCCCCGGTAGGTGCGCTCGTAGCACTGTCCGTAGAAGGTGGCGAAGTCCAACACTGCGGTGGAGACGCTACCGGGGGCCGAAAGGTTTAGTCGGTCCGGTGGTGATTCGATTCAGCCCGCCGCGTCGGCCGCCGCCGCCGGCCCCGGGACCGGCGCAGCGTTGACGGCGGCCAGGTTCCGGAGGGTGCTGAGTCGGAGCCGGGCCAGGGCCAGGGGGTCGAGGCGATCGCAGACCCAGTCCCAGTGGAGCGACACCGTGTCGTTGACCTCGACCGGAGCGAGCCCGAGCCGGGCCTCCTCGAGGCGGGGCGGTCCCAGGACCAGCCGGCTCCCGACCAGGACCAGGGGCCGGCTCCGGACCAGGGCCAGCCCGCCCGTGACCGTCTCGACCTCGCCCCACCGGATCCGGCACCGGTCGATCACGGTCAGCGGAGCGCTCAGCTGACCCGATCGGAGCAGGCCGACCCAGGGATAGACGGTGAGGACATGGAAGCTGTGGCACGGCAGCGCCCCCAGGCCCACCGGGGCGGCCAGCTCCTCCTGACGGGACCCGACCCGAGGGCCGAACCGGTCGTCCAGGAACCGGTGGACCAGTCCGGCCGGCACGGTGTCGAGCAGGCCGTTGCCGAGCCAGTAGGCCTCGACCACCCCGGCGTCGAGAGGGTCGGTGATCCCGTTGCTGCCGGCGATCAGCTCCAGGTACGGCCAGGCCCCCTCGAAGCCGGCGGCCAGATGGGTCAGCTCGGCCAGGTCCGGTCCTCCGGTGAGGGCGTGCCGGAGGGCCTCGGCGTCGGCCGGCCCGCAGTAGCCCAGGGCGTTGGGGGGGTAGGCGTAGCGGGCGAAGAGGACCGGTCCCGGCGTCATGCCGGCTGTCTCCGGGGCCAGGTCCAGACGACGACGGCGGCTCCGGCGGCGATGAGGGCCAGTCCCAGGCCCTGGGAGGCGAGGTTGACGGTGCCGGCCGAAGCCCCCAGGGCGGCGGTCACGAGGGCCGAGGCCACCAGGACCGAGGTGACGTCGACCGCTCTGGCCCGGGCCAGGGCCGTGAACCAGGTGGCCACGTACCCGGCCAGGAGGATCCCGGTCAGTGCCACCCAGCCGAGCTGGGAGGGCCGCAGCGACACCAGCGCCCCCAGCTTCCCGGTGCCGGTCAGCCACCCCAGCAGGACCAGGGAGCCGACCCCCATCCGGGTCAGGGCCAGTCCCGCCGGGCTTGTTCCCGGGAGCAGCCACCGGGCCACGACCACCTCGACGGCCCAGAGGACCGTGGCCGAAAGGACCAGGAGGCTCCCCTGTCCGAGGGCGAGATGGCCGGGTCCCCCGAGGACCGCCACCTGACCGCCCACCAGCCCGGCGATGGCCACGAGGTTCCAGCCCGAGAGTCGTTCGCCGAGCAGCGGCCACGCCGCCAACGCCACCCAGAGCACGAGGCTGTCACGGAGGAAGGCGGCCGGGGTGGCCTGCATCTGGGCCAGCCCCTGGAAGAACAGGACGAAGGCGATCCCGCCTCCGACCACACCGACGTAGGCCAGCCCCAGCCGCCGGGGCCATGACCGTGGCCTCTCCGGCCGGGCCGGCCTGGTCGTCCAGTGGGCGGCGGCCCGGGACCAGCGCCGCCCGGCCACGGCGGCGGCGCTCACGGCGGCCAGGACCAGCGTGGCCACCAGGTTCTTGGCCGCCGTGTAGACGGTGGAGGAGTGGAAGGCGTGGACGGCGGACGAATTGACGAAGACGGAGATGCCGCTCAGGACGGCGGTCGCCCCGGCCACGACTACTCCCGACGTCGGGACCGGCAAGCGTGTCCCGCTCTCGGCCCGTTCCACGGTGCTGTCGGTTCGCATCAGGATCCTTTCGTGGAGGTTTCGGGGCTCAGGCGGTCCAGCTCAGCCCGGGCCGCGTCGGCGTCGGCCCCGTCGGCGGGAGCCAGGACGTAGCCGCTGTGGCACACCACCCAGCGCCCCGGCGCCGGGGCGGGACCCTCGAAGGCCAGGAGGGAGAGCTGGCGGCGGGTCCCCTCGAGATCCTCGACCTCGAGCCGGTTCCCGGGAGCCGGCCCCACCACCCGGTGCAGGGTGCTCACGCACATCGGACGGCCTCGATCTCGGGTAGGCCGGCCACCAGGTCGACCGCCTCGGTCACGGCCCGCCGGACCGCCGGTGACAGTCCCTCTCCGGCGCCGAATTCGGATCCGACGATTCCCACCAGGACGACGCGCCGGGGTGCGGTCCCGATGGCCCGGGCCAACCGGAGGACCCCGACCAGGCCGATGCCGTGGCTGCTGCGGGGAGAGCCGGCCGCCGGGGCAGGTCCGGTCGGTGCCGCGGTCCCGAGCTCGACGACCTGGATCGTCCCCGGGGGGTCGGCGGACCGGACGGTGTCGACGAGGACGGCCAGCTCGGCGCCGTCCCACCTCCCGAGGAGGTCGAGCGGCTCGCCCACGGGGCCGATGTCGGAGCCGGGGCCGAGCCGGTCGGCCAGGGCCCGGGCCACGGCCACCCCGGCCCCGTCGTCCCGCCGGTACTCGCTGCCCAGCCCGGCGATCACGATCCGAGGTCCGGTGCTCACCGCTCCTCCACGGTCAGGTCGAGGAAGTGGGCGGCGCAGGAGATGCAGGGATCGTGGTTGCGGACGGCCTGCTCACAGCGGAGGGTGAGCTCGGGATCGTCGAGGGAGAGCGACGACGTCACCACCCGGCGGAGGTCCTCCTCGATGGCCCGCTGGTTCTGCGAGGTGGGCGGGACGATCCGGGCCGTGGTGATCATCCCCCGGCCGTCGAGCTCGTACCGGTGCAGGAGCAGGCCCCGGGGGGCCTCGCTGGCGCCGGCACCGACGGACCCGGTGTCGGGAGCCGAACAGGCTGCGGCAGGAGGATCGGGGGGTTCGTAGCCCTCGACCAGCCGGAGGGCCTCGTCGCAGGCGAAGACCAGCTCCACGGCCCGGACCACGATGCTCCGGAAGGGGTTCCGGCACACCTCCTCCAGGCCGGCCTCGGCGGCCGCCCGCCGGGCCACCTCGGGGAGGAGTCGGCTGTTGAGGGCGTAGCGGGCCAGCGGGCCGGTCAGGTAGGTGAGCTCCCCGTCGATCCGGGCGTGGAGGGCGGTCGACCGGGCCACGTGCTCCTCGACCACCCGGTACGAGAACTCCTCCGCGGTGGCGTCGAGGAGTCCGCGTGACACCACCCGGCCCGATTCGACGGGGTAGCAGTCACCGGTGTGGAGGGCGACGAACCGGTAGTCGGACTCGACGTCGGGGAAGTCGAAGCCGGCCACCCAGGCCACGGTGGCCAGGGCGTCCTGCCGGGCCTGGTCCAGGGGCCCGGCCAACGCCGCCACGGCCTCCCGGGTGGGGGCCTGCCAGAACCCCCCGACCCGGACGTTGACGGGATGGATGGAACGACCGCCCACCACCGTCATGAGCTCGTTGCCGGTCCGCTTGATGGCCAGCCCCCGGGCCACGCCGGCCCGGTCCCGTTCGGCCAGCTCGACGGCGTCGGCACAGCCGAGGAAGTCGGGGGCGTGGAGGAGGTAGATGTGGAGGGCGTGGCTCTGGATCCACTCGCCGCAGTAGAGGAGGCGGCGCAGGGCCTGGATCCTGCTGTCCACGGTGACCCCGCAGGCGGCCTCCAGGGCGGTGCAGGCGCTCGTCTGGTAGGCCACCGGACAGATCCCGCAGATCCGGGCCGTGATGTCGGGGGCCTCGGTGAAGTGCCGGCCCCGGAGGAGGGCCTCGAAGAAGCGGGGTGGCTCGAAGATGTCGAGCGAAACGTCGGCCACCGCCCCGTCGCGGACCGAGACGTGGAGGGAGCCCTCCCCCTCGACCCTGGCCATGCCCTCCACGGCGATGGAGCGGACGTCGTCAGCCATGATCAGGGCTCCCCATCTCGGGGTCCGGTCCCAGCAGCGCCGTGCTCCCGGCGGCGAAGGGACCGGCGCCGGCGTTGAAGGTCCGGAGCAGGCGGCCCAGCTCGCCCCGACCGTGACCGTCGCCGACGAGCCGGTCGGCAAGGGCGGCGACGTTGGGGGCATCCGAGGGCCCGAAGCAGCCGAAGCAGGCCCGGTCGAGCGAGGGGCAGAGGGCCCCGCAGCCGGCCCGGGTGACCGGACCCAGGCAGGCGGTGCCCCGGGCCACCAGCAGGCAGACCGTGCCCCGGGCCTTGCACTCCTGGCACACGCTCGAGCCGGACAGGACGGGTCGCCGGCCGGCCAGGTGGGCGGTGATGACCTCGAGGAGCTGGCCCCGGTCGACGGGGCAGCCGTGGAGCTCGCCGTCTACCTCGATGTGATCCGAGATCGGTGTGGACGTGTCGAGGGTCGAGAGGTACTCGGGGCGGGCGTAGACGGCGGCGGCGTACTCCCCGGCGGCGGCGAAGTTCCGCAGCCCCTGAATCCCGCCGGCAGTGGCACAGGCGCCGATGGTGACCACCCGGCGCGACAGCCGGCGGATCTCGAGGATCCGGGCCGCGTCGGCAGGGGTGGTGACCGACCCCTCCACCAGGGACAGGTCGTAGGGGCCCCCGGTCGAGGTCCGTGACATCTCGGGGAAGTGGGCGAACCGGACCCGCCCGGCCAGGGCCAGCAATTCGTCCTCGCAGTCGAGCAGGCTCAACTGGCAGCCATCACACGATGCGAACTTCCAGACGGCGACCGACGGCCGGCCCGGCTCGGGTCGGGACGTGGCGGTGGTGGTCATCGTTGGCGCTGCCTGAGGAGGGTCTCGACGACACCGGCGTAGGGGACCACCGGGCCGTCCCGACAGAGGAGGAGCGGGCCCAGCTGGCAGTGCCCGCACCAGCCCAGCCCGCACTGCATGTTCCGCTCCAGCGACACCCGGATCCGGTCGGGGTCCACCCCCCGGGCCATCAGGGCCCGCGCCGTGAACCGGATCATGATCTCGGGTCCGCAGACGAGGGCAACGGCCCCGGTCGGGTCGAACCGGGTCCGGTCCAGCAACCCGGTCACGACCCCGACCGGTCCGGTCCAGCCCGGTCCGGGGACGTCGACGGTCACCTCGACCTGGACCCCGGCCCGGCTCCACCGGGCCAGGTCGTCGGCGAAGAGCACCTGGTCCGGGGACCGGGCCCCGACCAGGACGGTCGTCGACCCGGGCCGGCGTCCCTCGGCCAGGAGGTCGATGGCGCCCCGCAACGGCGCCAGCCCGATCCCACCCGCCACCACGACGACGTCGCCCCCGTCGTCCCCGGGAGAACCGTCGGGCCCGGGCCCCGGTCCCACCCCCCAGTCCGTCCCGAACGGTCCCCGCACCCCGACGACGTCCCCCACCCGGGCCAGGGCCAGGGCGTGGGTGACCGGCCCCACGTCCCGGATGGTGTGCCCCACCAGGTTGTCCCCGGGCCGACTGCTGACCGAGATGGCGGCCTCCCCCACCCCGAAGGCCGAGAGCATGTTGAACTGCCCCGGTCGGAACCGCGCCCCGGCGTCGGTGTCGGGCTCGACCCCGAGGGTCACCACGTCGGCGAGCTCCACGGTCCGCGAGGCCACCCGCCAGAGCCGGGGAGCCAGGGGATGGAGGGCACGGGACACCGGTCAGCCCCCGGACCCGGGGCCGTAGAGGTCGAGGAGCCGGACCCGGGTGGCCTGGAGTCGCTCCACCACGATCCCGAAGAGGCGGCTCATGAGCTGGTAGCCGAAAGCCGGGTCGTCGGTGGCCTTGTCCCGGAGGCACTGGGCGTCGACGGCGACGGCGCCCACCGGACCCAGGGCCCGGGCGTCGAAGTGCCAGACACGGGGGGGGACGATCCAGGACCAGCCGACCACGTGGCCGGCCGGGACGTGCTCGACGACGATCGGCCCCCGACCCGGGGCATGGACCTCGATGGAGACCGTCCCCCGTCGGATCAGGTAGAGGGTGTCGGCCGGCTCCCCCTCCCGGAGCAGGAGGGCGCCGTCGGCCAGGGCCACGTTCCGGGCGCAGCTGCCGACAAGGTCGGCAACGGGGCCCGGCAGGCCGGCGAAGAGGGGGTGCGCGGCCACCACGGCGCCCACGTCCTCCCTCACGGGACGGTCCTCCGGCCGGCCGCCAGGGCGGTGGCCTCCTCCGTCAGGTCGATCCCCACCGGACACCAGGTGATGCAGCGCCCGCACCCGACGCAACCCGACGTCCCGAACTGCTCCCACCAGCTGGAGAGCTTGTGCGTGAGCCACTGCCGATACCGGGACTGGACCGTGGGCCGAACGGCCCCGCCGTGGAGGTAGGAGTGGTCCAGGTCGAAGCAGGACGCCCATCGCCGCCGGCGCTCCAGGCCGCCGCTCAGATCGCTCACGTCCTCCACGTCGCTGCAGAAGCAGGTGGGGCAGACCAGGGTGCAGTTGCCGCACGACAGGCACCTGTCGGCCACGGCCGCCCAACCGGGGTCCTCCTGGGCCGCCTCCAGGGCGGCGGCCAGCCCCTCGACCTCCAACCGGCGTCCCATCCGGGCCCGGGCCGAGGCCAGGACCTTGTGGCGGGCCTCCTCGTCGGTTCCCGTGATCGGCTCAACGGTGATCCCGGCCAGGAGCTCGGCCCCCAACGCCGAGCCGGACCGGACCACAACTCGCCACCGCGCTCCCCTGCCGATCTCGGTCAGGGCCAGGTCGAATCCCGCCTCGCAGCCCGGACCTGTTCCCATCGACCCGCAGAAGCACGTCCCGGCTGGCTCCCCACACTCGGCCACCACCACGACGGCGGCCTCCCGGCGGGCCCGGTAGCCGGGATCGGTGACGGCGCCTCCGCTCAGGACCCCGTCGAGGATTCGGAGGGCGGCCACCTCGCAGGGCCGGATCCCGACCAGGGCCACGGCCCGGTCGTCCCCCTCGACCTCGACGGGCACCGGACCGTTCTCGCCGGCGGCGGCGCGCCACACCACCTCCTTGGGAGGGAAGAACAGCGCCTTGGGGGAGGTCGGGCCCACGGCCCAGGCGAACAGCCTCCCGTTCCCGTCGTGGTGATGGAGCCGGTACCGGCCGGGGCCCTGCTCGTCGTGCCAGCCGGCGGGGAGATCGACGCACGATGTGACCTCCCGGGTGACGACCGCCCCGTCGGCGACGACCGGGCCCAGCGTCCGGTAGCCACGGGAGACGAGCTCGGCCAAGAGCTCGTCGAGGCCCTGACGGTCGATCACAGCGGTGGTGGGCGTGTCCACGGGTCGACGGTACGGTCCGGCCGCCCGTCCCGACCAGGGCCGATCGACCCCTTTCGCGTCCCCCCGGCGTCAAGCAGGTCTCGGCCGCCGTGGTTGCTCTCTGAGGATGCCCCGGGCGGCCTGCTTCCCCTGGGCCATGGCCTCGACCACGGTGGACGGACCCGTCAAAGCGTCCCCCGCCGCCCAGACCCGCTCCGACCGGGAGTTCCCGGCGCTGGTCCGGGCCGTCTCCCGACCGAGCGCCAGCCGGCCCACCGGCTGGGTCCGGGCGAAAGCGGGCGCCGAGTTGGCCATGAGTCCGCTCCCGAGCCAGCGCCGGTCCGGCACGGCCGGGGCCACCTTGGCCACCGGTCCCCCCGGGATCCAGCGGGTGATCGACGTGTCGATCCGGTAGCCCATGGCCATGACCACCATGTCCACGTCGAGGATGTCGGCCGGGCCCGTCGTGACGACCGGCTTCGAACCGGCCGACTTCTGGGTGGTGTGGGCCAGCTGGGCCCGGGCCACCCGGCCGTCGGGCCCCTCGAGCGCCACGAGGGTGGTCGAGAACCGGATCTCGACCCCCTCGTCCTCGGCCTCCGTCAGCTCGTCGGGCCGGACCGGAGCGAACCGACGGTCCATCCAGTCCACGCAGACGGCCTCGCCCCCGAGGCGGCGGACGGTCCGGGCCACGTCCATGGCGGTGTTCCCGGCCCCGAGGACGAGGACCACCGGGGTCCGGTCACCGACCGGGCACGAGGGGTCGAGGGCCTGGAGGCCAAGGCCCCGGGCCAGAGTGTCGTGGGCGGCGGTGAGGAAGCGGGTGGCGTCCCACACCGCCTCGAGGTCCGAGCCCGGGACGTCGAGGCGCAGCGGGGTCCCGGCCCCGACGGCCAGGACGACGGCGTCGTGGTCCCCGAGGAGGCGTTCGACCTCGTCCGAGCCGACCTCGGTCCCGAACCGGAACGGAACGCCGGCGTCCGCCAACGCGTCGGCAGCACGGTTGGCCACCGTCGAGGGAAGGGTGAAGTCGGGGATCCCCCACCGCAGCAGCCCGCCCGGCTCGAGGTCCCGCTCGTAGACGGTGACCTCGGCGCCCGCCTCGAACAGGTCCCACGCCGCGGCGAGGCCGGCCGGGCCCGAGCCGACCACGGCGATCTGCATGCCGACCCCGGAACCGGCCCGGCGCCGCGGCGGAGGGACGGGGGCGTTGTCGGTGATGAATCGCTCCAGGGCGCCGATGGCCACCGGTGTCCCCCCGGCGAGCGACCAGCTGCAGGCTCCCTCGCACTGGACGGCCTGGTCGCAGACCCGGGAGCAGACGTCGGGCAGCATGGTGGTGCGGTACAGGGCCGCCTGGGCGTCGTCGAGGTCGCCCCGCCCGAGCGAGGCGATGAAGCTCGGGATGTCGTTGTGGGCCGGGCAGCCCCGAACGCAGGTCGGATCGGGGCAATTGAGGCAACGGGCCGCCTCACGCATGGCCTCGTCCCACGAGGAGATACCCCGGCGGGTCTCGGCGTGGTCGCCGAGCAGCGTCTCGGGGTGGCGGCTCTCGGTCTCCACCCGGGGGGCCACCAGCATCGGACCCGAAACGGTGATGGCGGAGAAGGCGCAGGTCCGGACGCACTGCCGGCATCCCGTGCAGGCGGCGTCGTCGGCGACGACGATCCAGGACCCGAAGTTCATGGAGATGGCGCCGGTCGGGCAGCGGACCAGGCACTCCTGGCACCCGGCGCAGCGGTCCTCCACCACGGTCACATGTGGCCTTTCGGTCTCCGATCGGCGCTCGATCGTGGTCATGATGAGGGTCCCCCTCGGCTGGTTGCTCGGGCCGCTCAGGTGGCGGCGTGCATGATCAGGTAGAAGGAAATGGCGCCGGCGCCGCTGACGAGGACGATGCCCATGGTGGCGGCCCGCATCAGGACCGGCCGCCCCGACACCGGGACCAGCTCACGGGTGCCGATCCGCCAGGTGGCCCAGAGAGCGGCGGCGGTCCCGAGGGCGATCACCACGACCTGGGCAGTGACGATGCCTGTCGTGCCCAGGAGACTCGTGTTGTACAGCGCGGAGTGGGCCGAGCCGAAGCCGAAGGGGTGGCCGATGGCCGGGATGAGTCGGGGCACGAACTCGAAGAACTTCGGGAGCTGCCGGGCGAAGTAGTCGGCGCCCACCACCGGGACGACACAGTAGGCCAGGGGCAGGAAGAGGGCCCGGAACCGGCTCTTGCGGTCGACGAAGGTTCCCTCCCCACCGGAGAGCTCGATGTCCCGGCGCACCAGGAACCGGCTCAGGACCCAGGCCCCGGCCCCGAAGAGCGCCGAGGCCCCGAGGATGATCCCGACGTAGGCGGCCGGGTCCGGGTAGTGCGGGAAGTGGAGCCCACCGTTGAGCCAGCTGTCGAAGGAGGTGTAGATACTGGTGGAGTTGAGCTGCTGGTAGAGGACGAGACCCCAGAGCAGGACGATGGACCAGGCCACGTCGGCCCGGCGGCGGTGGGGGGTGATCACCGACGAGAGGGGCCGCTGGACGAAGAGTCCGACGTTGTCCGACGGGCAGGTCTTGAAGCACTCCGTGCACAGCCCGCACGACAGGTTGGTCTCGGCGCTTCCCGGCCAGGTGTACCAGGGGCAGCCATAGCCCTTCTCGTTGCCTCGCATGCAGTCCTTGGTGGTGCAGCTGACGCAGACCTCCCGGTCCCTCGTCCGGAACCCGGCCACCGATCCCATGGCCCCGACCGATCCGATGAGGGCGGTCAGCGGGCAGAAGTACCGGCAGAACGACCGGCGCTCGAAGACGAGGAAGAACGTCACCGCCGTCGCCACGATGCCGATCACCATCCACGACGTGGCCATCGGCTGTCCCGGGCCGGCGATGTTGAAGAATTCCTCGATCCAGGTGAGGAGGAGGAACGTTCCCACGGCCAGCACGAAGCCGTAGCGGGCCACGGGCTCGGGCACCTTCAGCCCCAGCCCGAGGGTCTTCTGGGTCCGCTGCCAGAACGTCCGGCGCTGCAGCCACTCGGCGAAGCCGCCGAAGGGGCACATCGCGCACCAGGCCCGACCGGCGACGACCATCATGACGAAGACCAGGCAGAACCAGAGGTACCAGGTGATGGCCGTCCCGAAGTTGAGGCCCGGGTCGACGGTCCCGGCGAACCCGGAGATGACGACGAGCCAGAAGACCAGCTGGTTGGGCAGGATGAGGGCGAACTGGAACTTCCGGTTCCGCAGCAGCCGGGTCACCCGGGGGCCGCGGGCCAGGTCCCACGTCCGGGGCGGGTCGGTGTCGGCGAAGCGCTCCTCGATCCCGGCCCGCTGGGCCGGCCGGAGGCGGATGGCCACGGACACCGGGTCGACGTCGAACTCGACTCCGGATTCGGCCTGGAGCGTATTCTCCATCATCCCCCCAATTCGGTCTACGTAGAGTGCGGGAATACTCATTGTGGCCATCATGTACAAATCCGTAGCTCTACGTCAAGTAATCTGGTAATGTTTCTTGGGTGAACCTGGTCCTGTCGAAGCGAGGTGACTACGTGGTCCGGTCGGCGTTGTGCCTGGCCAGGGCCCACGAATCGGGAGAGCAGCGGAAGATCCGCGAAGTGGTGGCCGAGATGGGGGTGCCCCAGAACTTCGCATCGCAGATCCTGGCTGAGCTGGTGAAGGCGGGCCTGGCCACCTCCCGGGCCGGTCGGGACGGTGGCTACCTCCTGGCCCGCAAGCCCGGTTCGATCAGCCTGCTCGAGGTGGTCGAAGCCGGCGAGGGGCCGTTGCGCCCTGACCGCTGCACCCTTGGCGACGGACCGTGCCGGTGGGAACGCGTCTGTCCCCTCCACGAGACGTGGTCGGCCGCCACGGATGCCCTTCGGGACCAGTTGGCCGGGACGAGCCTCGCCGAGCTGGTGGCTCGGGACAAGATGCAGGAGACCCCGTCCCATTGGGCTCCCGCCAATTCGCACCGGAAGGTGCGAACCAGCCTCCAGGTGGAGGACTGGGTCCATGTCGAGCGGAATGTGGGGGCGATCGTGGACGGGCTCCGACACGACGAGCGCATGGCCCACACGGTCCGCGACTCCTATGACGAGGCCGAGAGCGTCCGGGGCCATATCGACCCCGACGGCGTGTCGTGGAAGGTGAAGGGGCTCCCGTCGATCCGCCTGGGCCCGACCGATGTGGATCCGGACGGTACGACCCGACTCGTCCTGGTGTGGGAGGTGTCGTTGCAAGGGGGAACCAATTCACGTCTCGACGGCGAGGTGCGCCTCCGGTCCATCGACCAGGAGCGAACCGAGGTCCATCTGATCGGTCAGCTCCGCCCGCCCTCCCGCTCGGCCGCTCCGACCAGGCCTGACGGCATCGCCGATCGGCTGACCCGAGCCACGGCGCGGTCCTTCCTCCGGCTGGTGACGGCCGCCACCGAAGCCTGACGGGCCGGGAGGCCGGGGGCCGAGAACGTGGCCCGGGACCAAATGCCCTACACGGGATCCCGGTGGTGAGGCATGCTGGCCCGGTGAACGCCGCCATCGTGAATCTCACCCATCCCGACCACTACCTCCACTGGGGCTTCATCCAGCTGTCGTTGGCCAACGGGATCGTCATCGTGGCCATGGTCCTGGTCTTTGCCCTGGCCCTGGTCCTCCCCTTCCGGTCCCGTGGTCGGAGCGGTCGATGACCCAGACCGATCTGGAGGTGAAGAAGGATCCGAACGACGCCGCTCCCCAGCCCGGTGACGAGCGGATGTGGACGGCCAGGGTACGGGGGGCGGCCGTCCGGGCCTTCCCACCCGGCAAGCTCCTTCCCGACCGCCAGCCGAGCTACGTGGCCAGCTGGATCTACATCTTCGGGGTGCTGACGGTGGCCGCATTCGTGGTCATCCTGGCCTCCGGGGTGGTCCTCGTCGTCCGGGGGCCGTCCTGGTGGCACATCTCGAAGATCGGTCTCTACTTCAACAGCATCCATCTCTGGGCCGTGGAGCTCTTCTTCTTCTTCATGGTGATCCACCTCTGGGGCAAGTTCTTCATGGCGGCCTGGCGGGGTCGGCGTCGGGCCACCTGGATCACCGGGGTCGTCTCCTTCCTCGTCTCGGTGGGAGCGGCCTTCACCGGCTACATCTCCCAGCAGAACTTCGACTCCCAGTGGATCGCCACCCAGGCCAAGGACGGCATCAACTCCACCGGGGTCGGCGCCGTCTTCAACGTCCTCGACTTCGGGCAGATGCTCCTCTGGCACGTCCTCCTCCTGCCCGTGGTGGTGGCGACCCTGGTCGGGGTCCACGTCCTCCTGGTCCGCCGCCGCGGCGTCGTCCATCCCCTGCCCGTCCGTGGCACCACCGTCGACCCCGGGAGCTGACCGATGCACGACGACGAGATCCACCCGGGCAGCATCACCCTGACCGAGGCGGCCGCCCTGCCCGAGGACGCCGACTGGACCGGGCCCACCATCCGCTACGACCTGGTCAAGGAAGTGACCGTCGCCGTGGTGGTCGTGGCCATGCTGGCCATGGTCCTGGCCCTGTTCTTCGGGTCACCCGACGACGCCCCCGTCACCATCCGGCAATGGTCGAACGCCAAACCCGGTGACTTCCTGGCCACGGCCCTGTCCGAATTGGACGGTTCCAGTGGGTCGGCCGGCTACGGGCCTCCCTACAACACGGCTGGGACGGGCCAGGAGCTGGGGCCGGTCTCGGCCCAACAGATCGTCGGGGTCCACATCCCCCTGGACACCGTGAACGACTTCATCCTGGCCCCGCTGCGTCAGCAGGCCGCCTCCACCCCGGCCGTGGGCGTGGTGCTGGCCCAGTGGAGCGCGGCGAGCTCGGACCAGCAGACCACCTGGATGACCAACTACGGCGACGCCCTGCCCAAGGGCAACCAGACCGGCACCGGCGCCTTCAGCGTGCCTCCGGCCGACGACGGCCCTCTCCCCGGCCTGCTCTCGGCCCTCCTGACGCTGGCCGACAGTGGGGCACTGGACGCCGATTTGACCTCGTCCCCCAACTTCTACGGCACCGACTACACGAAGCCCCTGCTCTTCCTGTCCGACTCGGGCTACCTGGCCGACAAGGGCAAAGCCCAGAACCTGTCCGGGAGCCAGTGGGGGATGATGAACGAGACGGGCAGCTACCCCGGGCAGGCCTGGCTCTGGCTCTACACCATGTGGTACCAGATCCCCCCCATGAAAACCTCCCACAACGCAGACGTCGAGGTCTGGGCCATCATGATGGGCTTCAGCCTCCTCCTGGTCTTCGTGCCCTTCATCCCCGGTCTCCGCGACATCCCCCGGTTCGTCCCCGTCTACCGCCTCGTCTGGCAGGACCACTACCGCCGGCTGGCGGCCGAGCGGGTCACCCCGCCCGCCGGGAGCCCCCCGGACTGACCCTCAGCGGAGGTGCCGGGTGTCGTCGCGCTGGACCGGCGGCCCGACCCGGAAGCGAGCGTCGACCACCACGGCCCCGGTCGGGGTGACGATCACCGGATTGCAGTCGGCCTCGACCAGCTCGGGGAGGTCGTCGGCGAGCCGGCTGAGGCGCACCAGCAGGTCGACCACCGCCTCCCGGTCGACCGTGGGGGTGCCCCGGTAGCCGGCCAACAGTGGCGCCCCCCGTAGCTCGTCGAGCATCTCCCCGGCGTCGAGCCGGCTCAGGGGGGCCATCCGGGTCTGATGATCCCCCAGCAGCTCCACCACCGTCCCCCCCAGGCCGACGACGACTCTGGGTCCGAAGCTCTCGTCCTGGACGAACCCGGCCAGGAGCTCCACGCCGGTGGCGGCCATGGGCTGGACCACGACGGTCTCGAGCTCGTCACCCAGGGTTCCGGCCATGGTGGCGAAGGCTTCCCGGAGCGCGGACTCGTCGGCCAGGTGGAGGTGGACGCCGCCCCGCTCGGTCTTGTGGAGCAGGGTCGGACCCTGGGCCTTCAGGGCCACCGGGTAGCCCACCTCGCCGGCTGCGCCGGCGGCCCCGTCGGCGTCGGCGGCGGTCACCGAGGGGACGGTCGGGATGCCGTAGGCCTCGAGGACGGCCAGGGCGGCCGAGCCCGTCACCCAGCCCTCTCCCTCGCCGACGGCTTCCCCGGCGGTGATCCGGGCCCGGTTGGGATCGATCCCCTCGAGGACCGGCGGGTCCTCGTCGGGCCGCTGCCGCCACCGGGCATAGCCGGCGGCATGGGCCAGGGCCCGGACGGCCGTTTCCGGATAGGTGAAGCACGGAATGGGGCGCCGGGCCAGGTGGAGCCGGGGGGCGGCCTCAGCGGCCCCGAGGAAGCTCGCCACCACGGGCTTGGCCTCCCCGGCCCGTTCTGCGCTGTCCACGGCAGCCACCACGGCGGCGGCGACCTCGTCGGCCCGGGTCACGAGCGGCGGGGTGAAGATGACGAGCAGGGCGTCGACCTCGTCGGTGCCCAGGATCAGCTCGATGGCCCGCCGGAAGGTCTCCGGCGTGGCGGACGCCACCATGTCGACCGGGTTCCGGACTCCGGCGTCGGCCGGGAGGAAGGTCCGCAGGGCCTGCTGGGTGGAGGGCGAGAGCTCGGGGGTGGCCAGTCCGTGGCTGGCGCAGGCGTCGGCGGCCAGGACCCCGGGGCCCCCGGCGTTGCCGACGATGGCCACCCGCCGGCCCGCCGTCAGGGGCTGGTTGGCCAGGACCTCGGCCGTGTCGAAGAGCTCCTCGATGCTGTCGACCCGGACCACCCCGGTCCGGCGGCAGAGGGCGTCGACGACCTCGTCGGGGCTGGACAGGGCCGCCGTGTGCGACGACGCCGCTCTGGCCCCGCCCGTCGATCGGCCGCTCTTGACGGCGATCACCGGCTTGGTGGCACTGAACCGCCGGGCGATCCGGCTGAACTTCCGGGGGTTCCCGAAGGACTCCAGGTACAGCAGGGCCACGTCGGTCCGGTCGTCCTGCTCCCACCAGGTCAGGAGGTCGTTGCCGCTGACGTCGGCCTTGTTCCCCATGGAGACGAAGCTGGAGAGGCCGAGGCCCCGGGTGGTGGCCTCGGCCAGGATGGCGATGCCGAGCCCGCCGGACTGGGAGGCGAACCCCACCCGGCCGGGCCGGGGGGCGTCGGCGGCGAAGGTGGCGTTCATGGCCACGGCCGGATCGGTGTTGATCACACCGAAGCAGTTCGGTCCGACCACCCGCATGCCGTGGCTGTGGGCCAGATGGACCACGGCCCGCTGGGACTCGGCGCCGTCGGCTCCGGTCTCGGCGAACCCGGCCGAGACCACCACCAGGCCCCCGACCCCCTTGCGCCCGCAGGCCTCGACCACGTCGGCCACGGCCGGGGCCGGGACGGCCACCACGGCCAGGTCGACGGGGCCCGGGATGGCCTCGACCGACGGCCAGCAGTAGACCCCCCCGACGTGGCCGGCCGAGGGGTTGACCGGGAAGACCGGACCCTCGAAGCCGCCCGAGAGGAGGTTGAGCAGCAGCTCGTGCCCGATGGTGCCCGGCAGCCGGGATGCCCCCACCACCGCCACGGATCCGGGCTGGAGGAGCCGGGCCATCGATGCCACCACGGCCCGGCGGTCCCGCTCGTCGGCGGCGGCGGCGGCCTCGGCCGTGGGCCCGATCTCGAGGACGACCCGGACCACCTCGGAGGACCGCTCGTAGCGGCAGGCGAACCCGGCGTCCCGGAAGACGCCGAGCATCCTCCGGTTGTCGGCCAGGGTGTCGGCCACGAACCGCTGGATCCCCTGGGGCCGGGCCCAGGCGGCCAGGTGCTCGAGCAGGATGGTCCCGATCCCCCGGCCCTGGAACTCGTCGTCGACCTCGAAGGCCACCTCGGCCTCACCCTGGCCCGCCGGCCGGATGTACTGGGCCACCCCGATCAGCTGGGCGTCGCGCTCGGCCACCATGACGGCCCGGTCGACCCCGTCCGCCCCGACCAGCTCCCCGATCTCCCGTTCCGAGAGCCGGTGGATCCCGAAGAACCGGAACACCACGCTCTGCCGGGACAGACGGCCGTGGAGGGCCTCGACGGCCGGCCCGTCCTCGGGCCGGACGGCCCGGACGGTCGCCGTCGAGCCATCGGCCAGGAGGACGTCGACGCCGGGCAGGACGGTCTCGGGGTGCATGGGGCCCATGATCGCACTGCCCACGTCGGGACGTTCGGCCCTGCCCACCGAAGCCCCCACCTGCGACGCTGTATTTGGGAACTCATTCACGAAGGAAACGAGAGGAGCCCGAGATGGAACGCAAGACATTCGACTTTCTGGCCACGGCAGTGGGAACCGTGCTCACCGTGGTCCTCCTTGTTGCCGGCGGCCTGCTGCTGTGGGGCTACAGCTTCGCCAACACGAACGTCCACAACCAACTGGCCCAGCAGCAGATCGTCTTCCCGGTGGCCGGGAACGCGGCGCTGGTCGGCACGCCGACCGCCCAGAAGGAGATCGCCCCGTACCTGAACCAGTACGCGGGCCAGCCGCTCACCACCGGCCCCCAGGCTGAGGCCTATGCCAACCACTTCATCGCCGTCCACCTGAGCGAGATGCCCTACCAGGGTGTCTACTCCCAGGTGAGCGCCGCTGCGATGGCTGATCCCACCAACACCACGTTGGCCGCCGAGAAGACGACCACCTTCCAGGGAACGACGTTGCGTGGCCTGCTCCTCGAGGCCTACGGCTTCTGGGAGATGGGGCAGATCGCCCTCTTCGCCGCCATCGCCGCCTTCGCTCTGGCTGGGGTGATGCTGATCCTGGTCCTCTTCGGTGTGTGGCATACCCGTCGGGTTCCCAAGGACACCGCCCTCCTGCACCACACGCCGGAGGTGCCCAAGGAGCTGGTCACCGTCTGATCTTTCCGGCAGGATCAGCAGTCGAAGCGAATGCCTGGCCCCGGGGGAGACCCCGGGGCCAGGCTCCATCTCCGAAGGAGCCAGCATGACCATCGAGGCGCAGCCCATCATCGTGGTCGGGATCGACGGCAGCCCGGCCTCGGCCCGGGCCCTGATCTTCGCCGTCGAGGAGGCCGCCCTCCGCCAGGCCACCGTCAGGGCCGTGATCGCCTGGTCCATCCCCTACGACGCCGGTCTGGCCGTCGCCCCCTCCGCCTACCAGGAGATCGCCGCCACCGAGCTCGACCGGGTCGTCGAGGCCCTCGGGGATCTCCACGACGTCACCATCGACCGGCAGGTGGTCGAGGGCCCGGCGGGGCGGATCCTGGTGGCGGCCGCCGCCGGGGCCGAGCTCCTCGTCCTCGGAACCCGGGGCCACGGCCGGATCACCGGCCTCCTCCTGGGGTCGGTCAGCCAGTACGTGACCGCCCATGCCCCCTGCCCCGTGGTCATCACCCGCGGCGACCCCGCCGTCGCGGCCGGCGGTCCGGCCTCCGAGCCGGGCCGGCTCGACGAGCTGGGCGAGGCCGACTGCCTGGCCCTCCTGGCCTCCCGCCGCTACGGTCGGTTGGCCGTGGTCCACGACGGCCACCCCGAGATCTTCCTGGTCAACTTCGTCATCGACGGCCGCACCGTGGCCTTCCGGACCGGGACCGGGACCAAGCTGGACTGGGCCACCATGGGCCCGGTCGCCTTCGAGGTGGACGGCATCGACGACCACACCCACCGGGGCTGGGTGGTCCAGGTCCGGGGCCTGGGCCGGGACGTCACCGACGCCCTCGACGGCTGGTCCGAGCATCTCCGGTCCCAGCCCCTCGTCCCCTGGGCCGAGGGCGACCGCTCCAACTGGGTGGCCCTGGCCAACCCCGTCTTCACGGGAAGGTCCCTGGTCGACCCCGGGCCGGCCTGAGCCGGCCGGTCCGGTCAGGGCCGAAACCGCTCCACCGTCTCCATGGCGTCGATGCCGGCCGGGAACCGGTGGGTGATCCGGCGACCGCTCACGAACCGGGGGATGACCTGGACCACGGCGTCGCGGTCCCCGGGGGCCCAGGGTTGGAGGGGGAGGTGCGTCACCGTCTCGAGGAGGTCGCGGTCGTGGACCCGGTGGGCCCAGCCCACCATCATCACGCTCCAGCCCTCATGGGACTGCACGTCGATGTGGTCGGCCTCGAAGGCCACCACCTTGCCGTCGACCGCGCCCATCAGCACTCCGTCGATCCCCGTCCGGAAGATGACGTCCTCCCCGAGCAGGCTGAAATTGACGGGGAGCACGGCCGGGACCGCCCCCAGCGTCACCCCGACCCTCCCCAGCGCCGTCCGGGCCAGGAGCCGGTAGCACTCCTCCTGGTCCAGCGATTCCAGTTGGCCGATCTCAAGGGTCACGATCGGGTCCCCCTCTGTGGCTCGAGTTCCGTCCGTCCGCCCGTTCGGCACCGGCCGACAACGACAGCGTCCCCCGACAGCCTGACCTGCCTCCCCGGCCAGGAGAAGGGCCAAAGGTCCCGGCTTCAGGGCCGGGTCGGCCCCAGGGCGGTCCGGACCTCCCTGGCCATCTCGAGATCCTCCCGGGCCGCCACCACCAGGGTCCGCACCGTCCCCGGTCCGGAGACGTCCACGTCCGGCTCGGCCCCGGCGTTGGCGGCCTCGTCGAGCCCGACCCCCAGGAACCCCAGTCCCGCCGTCACCTGGGCCCGGATCGGGGCCGACCCCTCCCCCACCCCCCCGGTGAAGACCAGGCAGTCGAGCCCCTCCATGGCGGCCGCCATCGAGGCCACGGCGGCCCGGAGACGGTGGACGGTGACCCCGACGGCCAGCACGGCCCGGGGTTCCCCCCGGTCGGCGGCCCCGGTGACCTCGGCCATCTCCGCCGTCCCGGCCAGCCCCACCAGCCCCGACCCCTGCTCGAGCGCCTCGGCCACCTCCGCCACCGTCATCCCGGCCCGCTCCACCAGCCAGGGGACCAGGCCGGCGTCGACGCTGCCCGACCGGGTGGCCATGACCAGGCCCTCCAGGGGGGTGAACCCCATGGTGGTGTCCACGGCCCGGCCCCCGACCACGGCGGCCGCCGACGCCCCCGAGCCGAGGTGGCAGCTCACCACCCGGAGCCCGTCCGGTTTGCGTTCCAGGAGCTGGGCCGCCCGCCTGGACGCCCAGGCGTGGCTCAAGCCGTGGAAACCGTAGCGGCGGACCCCGAGCCGGGCCCGCCAGTCCTCGGGCACGGCGTAGGTGGCGGCCCCGTCGGGCATCCCGGCGAAGAAGGCCGTGTCGAAGCAGGCCACGACCGGGACCCCGGGTAGCACCGGGAGGAGGGCGGCCACGGCGGCCAGGGACCGATCCTGGTGGAGCGGGGCCAGCGGCGAGAGCTCCTCCATGGCCCGGGTCACCTCCGGGTCGATGATGGTGGCGGTGGTGAACCGGCGGCCCCCGTGGACGACCCGGTGGCCCACGGCCTCGACCCGGTCGGCCAGGGGGGCCACGGCCCGGGCCAGCCGGTCCCGGTCGAGGCGGCCCCCCTCGTCGGGAAGGTCGATCCGGTCCACGACGGCGTCGTCGGCTCCGAGGAGCCGGATCTTGATGCTGGAGGAGCCGACGTTGACGGTCAGGAGGCCCATCAACCGGGCCAGGTCCAGCCGGCGATCTCGGCGGGGTCCTCCCCGTGCTCCCGGGTGTGGGCTCGGGCGCCGACCCGGGCGTCCTCCATGGCCTGACGGACATGGGCGGCCCGCTCCCGGAGTCCCGGCACCCGGTCGATGACGTCGATGACGAGGTGGAACCGGTCGAGGTCGTTGAGCATCACGATGTCGAAGGGGGTGGTCGTGGTCCCCTCCTCCTTGTACCCCCGGACGTGGATGTTGGCGTGGTTGGTCCGCCGGTAGGTGAGGCGGTGGATGAGCCACGGGTAGCCGTGGTAAGCGAAGATCACGGGCCGGTCGGTGGTGAACAGGGTGTCGAACTGGACGTCGGGGAGCCCGTGGGGATGCTCGGCCTCGGGCTGGAGCCGCATGAGGTCGACCACGTTGACCACCCGGACCCGCAGCTCGGGGAAGTGCCGCCGCAGCAGGGCCGCCGCGGCCAGGGTCTCGAGCGTGGGGACGTCCCCGGCGCAGCCCAGGACCACGTCGGGCTCCCCGCCGTCGTCGGTGCTGGCCCAGTCCCAGATCCCGAGGCCCCGGGTGCAGTGCAGGACGGCTTCGTCCATGGTCAGGTAGTTGAGCGCCGGCTGCTTCCCGGCCACGATGACATTGACGTAGTCCCGGCTCCGCAGGCAGTGGTCGGCCACCGACAGCAGGGTGTTGGCGTCAGGGGGCAAGTAGACCCGGACGATCTCGGCCTTCTTGTTCAAGACATGGTCGATGAAGCCTGGATCCTGATGGGAGAAGCCGTTGTGGTCCTGGCGCCNNCCGGTGAGCAGGTAGCCCTCGAGCCACCCCTGGCAGAGGTGCTCGCTCAGGACCTCCATGACCTGTCCCGTCCGGGCCAGGTGGTCGTCCCCCTCCCGGAGCTCCGCCTCCCACACCCGTTCGCTGGCTTCGAAGACGGCCTGGAGCCGGTTGGAGGCGGTCTCGTCCGGCCCCACCACCCGGAACGACGACGGGTTGGCCCGGATGACGTCCCGGAGGAACGTGCCGAGCACCCGGGTGGCCTCGCCGTTGGTGGTGGCCGGGGCGGGGACCTCGACGGCGTAGGCCCGGAAGTCGGGGAGCTCGAGGTCCCGGAGGAGGAGGCCCCCGTTGGCGTGGGGGTTGGCGCTCATCCGTCGCTCCGCCGGCGGGGCGCAGCCGGCCAGGTCGGCCCGAAGCCGGCCGGTGTCGTCGAAGAGCTCCTCGGGCCGGTAGCTCCGCATCCACTCCTCGAGGAGCCGGAGGTGGTCGGGGTTGGTCCTGACCTCGGTCAGGGGGACCTGGTGGGCCCGCCAGGTCCCCTCCATGGGCAGGCCGTCGACGGTCTTGGGCCCGGTCCAGCCCTTCGGGGTCCGCAGGACGATCATGGGCCAGGTCGGCCGGACCTGGTCGCCCCCCGACCGGGCTCCGGCCTGGATCTCGGCGATGTCGTCGAGGGCATCGTCGAGAGCGACGGCCAGGGCCTGGTGGACGAGGGCCGGGTCGTCCCCCGTCACGAAGAGGGGCCGATGCCCGTAGCCCCGGAGGAGCTGGGCCAGCTCCTCCTCGGGGATCCGGGCCAGGACGGTCGGGTTGGCGATCTTCCAGCCGTTCAGGTGGAGGACGGGGAGGACGGCCCCGTCGGTGACCGGACTGAGGAACTTGTTGGAGTGCCAGCTCGCCGCCAGGGGACCGGTCTCGGCCTCCCCGTCCCCGACCACGCAGGCCACCACCAGACCCGGGTTGTCGAGGGCGGCCCCGTAGGCGTGGGCCAGGCTGTAGCCCAACTCCCCCCCCTCGTGGATGGACCCCGGAGTCTCCGGTGCCACGTGGCTGGGGATCCCCCCGGGGAAGGAGAACTGCCGGAAGAGCCGGCGCAGACCGTCGGTGTCCTGGCCGATGTGGGGATAGACCTCGCTGTAGGTCCCCTCCAGGTAGGTGTTGGCCACGATGCCCGGCCCGCCGTGGCCGGGACCGGTGACGAAGAGCATGTCCAGGTCCCGGGCGGTGATGGCCCGGTTGAGGTGGGCGTAGAGGAGGTTCAGCCCCGGGGTCGTCCCGAAGTGGCCCAGGAGCCGGGGCTTCACGTGCTCCGGGCGCAGCGGCTCCCGGAGGAGGGGGTTGTCGAGGAGGTAGATCTGCCCGACCGAGAGATAGTTGGCGGCCCGCCAGTAGCCGTCGATGGCGGCCAGTGCCTCCGCAGTGAGGGGACCGCCGGGGCCGGCCTCGTCCTCAGCGCTCATGGCTCCGACCCTATGTGATGGGCACCGACCTCGCCGGGGCCTGGCGCTTCGCCGCCACCGTGGCCGGGTTCGACCCCTCCCGGCTGGCTCGCCCCTCGCCCTGCACCGAGTGGACGGCGGCCGACGTGCTCCGCCACGGCCTCCCGGTCGACGAGACCATGACGGCCATGTGGGACGGGAACACCGCCCCCCTCCGGGGATTCGACCCCCGGACCACTCCCCTCGCCTCCGTCGAGGTCGTCCGATCCCTCTCCGACCTGGACATCCGGGACCGCTTCGCCCGATCCTCGGCCCGGATGGCCGCCGCCGCCGAGGATGCCGGCCCGGACCGTTGGGGCCAGGCCGCCGAGACCCCGGCCGGGAAGGTGCCATGGTCGGTCAGCGTCCTCCACGCCTTCTCCGACTCCTGGCTCCACGAGCGCGACCTCCTACAGCCCCTCGGGATCGATCCTCCCGCTCCCGACGCCGAGTCCCTCCCCGTCCTGGCCTGGTCCCTGGCCCTGGCCGGCATCCGGCTCACCACCGGCGACGGCCCGACGGTGGTCGGCCCGACCGGGCCCGACCCCGACCCGGCCGTCGCGCAGGACGACCATCTGGGAATGGTTCCGCTCTACCCGGGCCGCCTTCTCCAGCGCCGCCGCCGTGACCTCCGCCAGGGGCAGCGCCAGGAAGCCGGGATCCAACTCGGGCATCACCCGACCGTACCGCGGCGGTGCCGAAACGGGGACGACCGGAATCTGACGGTCCGTGAGGGTCGGGTCGTGCCTGACGCCGATCCCCGGAGAGCGGACCTCAGTAGGTGAAGCGGTCCAGGGCCCCGGCTGGGGTGGAGCCGGCCGCGGTGGTCACCACCACGTCGACGGTCCCGGTCCCGGGGGGGGCGGTGACGGTGAGGGCCCCCGGCGAGAGGAAGACGACGGAGGCGGCGGGGACACCCCCGAAGGTGACGGCGGACCCCGGAGTGAAGTTGGTCCCGCTCACGTTGACCACCGTGCCGCCGGCGGGGCTGATTGCGAGGACGGTGGGGGGGACATAGGAGATAAGGGTAGGGTCCGACCCACCACTGAGGAGGTTGGCCGTCCGGATGAGGAAGCCGGCGTCCTCGACGGTCCAGGGCCAGGGCCGGCCGGCGGCCACGGTCCCGGACTCGGTGGCGGACAGCCAGAGAGCGGCGGCGAGGGACCCGGTGGGGAAGGCGGCCCCGTTCTGGCCGACCAGGGCGGAGGCCAGAGCCATCGGGGCCGTGGACCCGGTGGCGGCGAGGGGGCTGCCGATCCAGGCCGGGCAGACGCCGTTGTTGGCGGCCTGGACGACGGTGGCGGTTTGGGCCGCGCTGGATGTTCCGGTGACCACGGGCCAGATGTCGGGGTAGCACGGGGGCAGGGCGGCGTAGGGGGGGTCGCCGGCATTGACGCAGTAGGTCCCGGCCCCACAGGCCCCCCAGAGCTGGCTGTTGACGGCCCCCTCGACCATCGAGGCCACCGCCGCCCAGAAGGGGGCGGTGGGCTGGAGGGTGATGGACTGCTGGATCCAGGCGAAGGCCCCGAGGCCCTGGACGACTTCGACGTTGTCCTCGGTGTACTGGGCCGGGTAGACCGCCGTGGCCTGGGTCAGGCGGTTGGACGCCATGTGGCCGATGGCGGCGGCGGCCACCTCCTGGGTCTCCGCCTCGATCATGGGCTGGCGGAGGAAGGGGACGGCGTCGGCCGGGTCGGCCTGCACCCATGCCGCCAGGAGGGTGAGGAAGGTGGCGGCCCAGGAGTCCTGGGAGTCGTAGGCCACGGCCTGGGGAAAGGGGCCGGTCGGGGAGATGCCGTAGCCGTAGAGGTCGGAGGGGGCCACCGCCGAGACGGGCCCGGCCGGGACCTGGACGGTGACGTCGACGATGCCGGCCCCGGGCGGGGAGGTGGCCAGGATCAACTCGGGGGTGAGATAGCTGTCCGAGGGGGAGGGGACCCCCCCGAAGAAGACGGTGGTGCCGGGAACGAAGCCGTTGCCGAAGATGGCCACCGAGGTCCCGCCCCCGGTCGGTCCGGTCCGGGCGCCGGCGGGGCCGGTAGAAACGGAGAGGACGGCCGGGCCGAAGGTGGTGGCTTCCTCGGTGCAGTTGGCAGGGTCCTCCAGGTAGTAGTAGATGGTGGCGCTCTGGCCCAGGGCGTCACCGCTGAGGTTCAGGTGGGCGAAGTACCAGTCCACCCAGCGGATGACCTTGGGGTAGTAGGCACTCCCGGCGGCGAGGAGACCCATGGCGGCGTAGTTGGCCCGGTAGGGGTCGACGACCTGGAGGGCGCCGTCGCCTGGCGAGAAGGGGACCTCGGCGATGGCCCCGTCGGATGGGGTGCCGGAGCAGCCGGCGACCTGGGCCGTGGTGATCCAGTCGGCCTCGGGAGCCACGTCCTGGGCGGCGGCGGCCACAGGGGCGGGGAGGGGGGCCGTGGTGGCGGCCAGGCCGATCCGACCCGGCAGGTGGAGGCCCGGCGGGAAGCCCCCCGGAGCGGCCGGCCGGGGAACGGGGCCCGGAGCCACCGCCACCATGAGGACGCCGAAGACGACACCGACGACAGCCGCGCGTCTCACCCCCATCAGTCCCCCCTTCTGCCGTACCAGGCGTCCCGGCCCTCTCCCCCCGGAGAGACGATCAAATCGACAAGTGTGCTTGCCGATTAGCTCAGCTGGGGGAGACGGTGCCACGTCGGCGGGGGCCGTGTCAACGGGGAGTCGACGGCGGGTGGTCCGACCCCGTTACGGTGCCGGGGTAATGGGAACCGGAGAGAGGGGCGAGCCGTGACCGGGGTCGAGGGCCGGCCGGTGGGGGGGAGTGCCCCTACTGGGGCGTGGTGTCATACCCCCACCCTGCGCCCCCGACTCCTCATAGACCTCCTCACCAGGACTTCCAGCCGGGAAGATGTCGCCGCCTCTCTTGGCCGACAGTGGCCTTGAACTGCGGTTCTGAGTTCACCGTCGGCCACCGTTCGCCGGGGTCTGCCGGGGTCTGTTAGTCGCCGAGTAGAGTGGCCGGCGAGCTAACGGCCTTCGGGCAAAGGGGGGCTGTGGTCGAGCCGGGCTGGCGCCGCGCCGGGCTGTCAGACGGACCGGTCCTGGGGGCGCCGGTGGAGAATGGCTTGGGTCGGAGGGCGGCGGTGTGATCGTGTTGGAGCTTCTTTTGGTGGTGGCGGCGGCGGCCGGAGGCCTCGGGGCGATCGTGCGCCGTCGGCTGCGGGTCTCAATTGCCCGGGACCTCGCCTCCGACGTCCCCGGGGACCGTCGGGAGGCCATCCTCCGACCCCTGGAGGTTGAGCCCCACGCCACGGTCTTCCTGCCCTATGCCCATCGGGAGAGCGATCCCGAGCTTCTCGAGCTCCTGGCCCTGCGGGTCCATTCGTCACGGTGGGGTTTCACTACCTCCACTACCCGGCTCGGGCTCCGCCTCTGGGCCTGCCGATTCAGCCCCGACCATTTCACGCTCGGCCCGGGCCAGTCCCGCCTGGCGGCGCCGGCGGCTCCGATGGTCAAGCTGCCGACCCCGAGCTCAGAGAGGGAGGGAGGGCATCGATGACGTCGATCGCGACGCCTCGGCCTCCCGACGGGACCACGACGAGAGGCCCGGCCCCGTTGTCCGGAAGGAAGCCGGCGAAACCCCGACGGACCCCGGTCTTGGCCCGCCGGGTCCTCGGCCTGCTGGTCGATGCGCTGGCCGTGGCCGCCGTCTCCGCCGTGACATTGGCCGTGGCGGCCCGGTCGGGAGCAGCCCAGGGCTGGCCCAAGGGCTACGACTCCCTCGGCCACGAGGCCAACGTCGTCCTGATCCTCAAGACCTTCCCCCATCTGCTGTGGAATTACGCCTGGTACGGGGGGATGCCGGCCTACCCTGGTTCATACCCCCCCCTGTATTCCATGGCCATCGCCACCGGGCATGTGATCAGCGGGGCCAGCATCACGCGGGTCATGACGGTGGCGACTGCGGTCATCTATGTCGTCGGCGTCGCCTCGCTCTACGGGTTCGTCCGGGTCATGGGGCGGAGCCGGCTGGCGGCGACGGCCGCTTCGGTGCTGTTGACGGCCACAGCGGCGTGGTGGGACCAGTCGCTCCAGGGGGGTCTCTACCCCCGGTTGACGGCCGGATCCCTCGCCGACGTGGCCACCTTCCTGGCCGCCTGCTACGCCGTGAAGCCGACCCGCATCCGCCTCGTCCTCACCGCCCTGGCCCTGGCCGGCGCCCTCGACAGCCATCCTGTGATCGGCATGGTGGGGGCGGTCCAGGTGGTGGCGGTGCTCATCGCCGTTCCCGGCACTCCGGAGCAGCGGGTCCGCCGGACAGCGTCGGTCGTGGCGGTCGTGGGCGGGCTGAGCGCCTGGTACTACATCCCCTTCGCCCTGCACCCGACCCCGTACTACCTCCCGCCTCCTCCGCCCGTGCTGGTCCACGATGCACCCGCCAGCTGGTCGACCCTGTGGGGAGCGTCGGGCCTCCCGTCATGGTTGCTGCCGGCTCTCCTCGTCCTGTTCCTCCTCTGTCTGGCCCTGATCCACCGACCGCGGAGCGCCCGGCACCTTCCCGATGCGGTCACCGCCGGCCAACCCTGGCGCCTTCGTCGGGCCCATCTGGCCGGCCCCCTGGCCGGGGCTGTCTCCTGCGCTGTGACGGCCGGCGGGATCCTGATCTACGTCTACGTTGGGCACTTCACCCGCGGCGCCATCTCGATCAACACCATCCAACCCGGCGACATGCTCGGCTACGCCGCCTGGCCCCTCTGCGCCGCGGCCGGCACCCTCTTGGGGGGGTTCCTCACCTTGGCGCGGCCCTTCACCCGGCTCGGCCTGGCTGCAGCGGAGCTGGGGCTCGTGGCGGTGGCCGCCGCCGGCGCCAGCCTGCTGACCGTGCTGCCCTCATACTCAACGGGGGTGATCAACCAGTTCTCGAGCCAGCACAACGCCGAAGTCCGTGTCCTGCCGTCCACCGGTGGGACCCTGCAGTACCGTCTGGCCGGCAGCGAGGACTTCGCGACTTCCTGGATGAACATCTATACGCAAACGCCGGAGAACCGGGGATATCTCGGGCAGAGCATCCTGAACGTCGACGACCAGGTGGCCATGGAGGTGGCCCTCAAAGATCCGGGTGCTCCCGACACCACCCGGCGGTTCATGACCGACTGGTACGCCATCGGTTGGATCTACTCCTTTGCCGGTGCCTACTCCATGTACCAAGCCGACCCGGCCACCTACCAGCCCGTCGGCTCGGTCGGCACCCCCGACGTCAAGGTCTACGCGGTGCGCAGTCCCTCGCCCGTCCTCACCGCCACCTCGGCACCCACCGTCCTGTCGATCGGAACGCTGGAGGACTACTCCCTCCTCCTCAAGGACCTCGAACTGGCCGGGACGACCAGCTCCTCGCTGATCCCGGTCCAAGGCAGCAGCTTCGTCGACGACTACAGCCTGTCCCAGCTCCAGGCGTTCCCCACGGTCTTCCTGTCCGGCTTCAAGGCCCATGACCCGGCAGCCGCGGCCAACCTGCTCGACGCCTATGCCCGGGGGGGCGGGAAGGTCGTGGTCGACGTGGCCGGGAACGTCCCGTTGGCCACCTCCATGGCCTCAGCCGTACCGCGCCTGTTCCCAGTCACGGCATGGACGGACGTCGAGGTCAACGGGGTCTGGAACCTGAACAGCCAGGATCCGGTGCTGACATCGGGGATCGACCTCTCCGCCTTCAGTCCCGCCCTCTACGGCAGCGCTCCCTGGCTAACCGAGGAGGCCGGGGGGATCCGCCCCGGCGCCAACGTGGCCCTCTCGACCGCGGGGGGGCCGGTCGTGGTTACCGGTCGGGACGGACGAGGGCGGGTCCTCATGAGCGGGATGAACTTGCCCTATCACGCCGCCGCATACTCCAACCAGACCGAGGCCCGGTTCCTGGTCCAGGCCATCACGGAGTTCGAGCGGCCGCCTCCGGGCCTGTCGTCAACGGCCGGGGCCGTCCTCGCAGCCGACAGCGCCTCCATCGAGTTGCCCCCCGGGGCCACCGGGGTGCTCTACAAGGAGAACGACTACCCGGACTGGCACGCCACAGTGGGCTCGGTCCCGGCGCCGATCTACCCGGCCGGGCCCGGGATGATGTACGTGCCGGCGTCCCGGCCCCCGTCAACGGGCGGCACCCGGACCACGATCCGCTTCGCCTACCAGCTGTCCAACTTCGAATGGTTGACGACCTTCGTCACGGTGACCACCCTCGTCGGGCTCATCGTCTTCGTCCTCGTCCCCAAGGTGCTGTGGCGCCGCACCGGTTCCGTCCTCGTGGCCAGCAGACCCGGACGGTGGGTGAAAGCCCGGCTCCGCCGCCTCGACCTGGTGGTCTGACCAACCGGATGGTTCGCTGCCTGCGGTCCAGTTACAGAGCAGGCACGCTGTCCGCCAGTTCTTGGGTCGGCGTCGCTTGGGATGGGCCAATCGAACCTCTGGTCGCGCCCCGGGTGCACACGGTGAGCCCAGGCGACGGTAGGAGCGGTCCGGTCACACTCCGACCTTCCCGATGCCCGGCCATCACAGGCTTCAGGTGGTCGCCAGCCCGGAATTCAGGTCCAGGGCCAACGTCCACCCCGGCACCGGGAAGGACAGCGGCCCGGGGTCGCCCGGACCGAACCGTTTCAGCACGGCCAGGCTCCGTGTCGACCCAGCACCATCGAGCTCTCCACCGGCAGCAGCCTGACGCACCCCACCCCGCCTCCAGATCGGCGGCCAGCACCCGGTCCACCCCCGCACCGTCGAGCACCCCCCCGGCGCACTAGGCCGCATCCCCGTAGGCCCGGCCCAGTCCCCGGGCCACCACCCGCCGGCACCACGGAGCTCACCCGTAGATGCCGGCCGCGAACACGGCCGCCCACACGAGGCCCAGGACCTGCAGCATCCGGTCCCCCAGGGCCAGGTCCTCCGGCGCCGCCCCGTGGCCGGTCTCGAACCGCAGCTCCAGGTGCAGCACAGCCAGCACGAACGGCACGATCGAGAGCTCGAACCACAGCGGATGGTGGCCGTGGCTCAGTGCCCCCAGCCGGTCCGTGATGCCGAAGGCCCACTGGCAGTAGGCGCCGATCAGGACGGCGGCGGAGATCAGCCGGACCGACCGGAGGAACGCCGGAGGGTACGCCCCCAGAGTCCTGCGGACAGCGGCCCGCTCCTCCCCCAGGTGGGAGTGCTCTGCCGACCGCTTCCCGGTGACCACCAGCAACGAGCCGAAGGAGGCCACGATGATGAACCAGTTCGTCAGGGGCACCCCCGTGGCCACCCCCCCGGCGATGGCCCGGAGGATGAAACCCGACGACACGCAGGCCAGATCGACGATCAGCTCCTGCTTCAACCGCAGCGAGTAGACCGTCACGATCCCACCGTAGATCGCGATCACGGCCGTGAACCGCTCCCCGGCCAGTAGCCAGGCCAGGCCCAACGCCCCCACCAGGAGGCCGGTCCCGACCCCCACGGCCAGGCCCCGCGACACGATCCCCGCCGCCACCGGCCGACGCCGCTTCACCGGGTGCAGACGGTCCGCCGCCGCATCCAGGGCGTCGTTCACGAAGTAGGTCCCCGACGCGGCCAGGCAGAAGATCCCGAACGCCCCCAGGGCCAGCAGACCCTGGTGCCGGTGGGTGAGCACTCCGGCCGCCCCTGGCGCCGCGAACACCAGGACGTTCTTCAGCCACTGCTTCGGCCGGGCCACCCGGACGACACCCCGCCACACCGCCCGGCTCCCGGCGGTCTCCAAGAGGTCGGAGGGGTTCGACGAGTCAGGTCGGTTCCCGCCCTGATATTTGAGGGAGCGCACCATGCTTGAGGTCCGAACCATTCTGAAGCACGTTCCCACCGCCAGACGGGCCGCGGCCCGACGCTAACACGGCCCTCTCCCCGAGGCCCTCCCCAGCCCCCGTCCCCGCTGCCCGTCTGGCACGCCGTCAAGGGGACCTGCCGACACTCGGGGTGCAGATGGAACGTCCGTACCGCGTGGTGGTGGGCTCGCCGGGCACGACCTCGGGGTCAAGGTCATCGCCCGCGTCTTCACTCCGAGAAGACCGGGATCGACAACTTCACCAGAGGGGCAGAGGGCTTCGACTTCCTCGGCTTCCATCCGAAATGGCCGTCGGCCCGGGCCATGGCTTCCATCAAGGCCAAGGTCCGGGAGATCGACCGACCGGCGCTACGTCGGCCTGTCGTTGGACGCTGTTTGTGGCCCGACTCAACCCTGGGATTCCCCGGGTTGCGGGGATGGGTCGGGTACTTCCGACACGGAAACTCGTCCAGGAAGTTCAGCGCCATCGATTGAAGCCGGTCCCCCGTCCGCCTGCCCGGGCGGGTGGGCTGCCCCCGGAGTCGAGGCCAGCTCGCTCAGGAGCCGCTGCGTCTCGGTGAGCGACGAGGTGAGGATGGTCTTGGCCACCTCGAGGAGCTCGAACAGCATCGGATCCCCGACGGAGTAGAAGACGGAGGACCCCTCCTTCCGGGCCTGGATCAGGCCGGCCCGGCGCATGACCCCGAGCTGCTGGGAGAGGTGTGACGCCTCGATGCCGACGGCCGGGATCAGCTCGCCGACCGACCGCTCCCCGTCGCGCAGGAGCTCCAGGACCCGGATCCGGGCCGGGTGGCCCAGGGTCTTGAAGAGCTCCGCCTTCACCCGGTGGATGGGTGTCGTCGTCACAGGTGCTCCTTCTTCGCAGAGGTCATCGTCTCAGAGGTCATTGCCCGCATAGGACAGGTTGAAGCTCTTGTTGGCCAGGGGGAAGTCGGGGACGATCGTGTCGGCCAGGGCCACCGGCAGTGAGGGCCAGTTCATGAAGGACGGGTCGACCACCTTGACCCGGGCCAACCGGCCGGCGGCGTCGAGCTCGACCCGGTGGACGGCCGGGCCCCGCCAGCCCTCGACGATCCCGACGCCGCTTCCTCCCGCCGGTGCCGTGGCCGGGGCCGTCCCGGCCAGGGGGCCCACCCCGGCGCAGAAGTCCCCGATCAGGCCGAACGACGTCCGGGCCTCTTCGACCCTGATCTCGAACCGGGCCAGCACGTCCCCCCCGGATCGGACCGCAACCGGCATCTCCGTCGCACCGTCGACGACGGGGTGGGATTGTCGGGCGTCGACGGCCACTCCCGAGGCCCGGGCGGCCACGCCCACCACCCCCAACTCGAGGGCGTGGGCGGTGGTGAGGGTGGCGGTGCCGGTGAACCGCTCGACCACCATCGAATTGGAGGTGGCCAGCTCGACCAGGGCCTCGAAGCGCTCCTCCAGGCCGGCCAGCTCAGCCGCCGTCGGGAGGCGGAGCACCCCGGCCCCGCCGGGCCGGACCCCGCCCCGCAGGAGCCGGTGGCCCGTGACCCCGGCGTTGAGTCGGAGGAGGCTCTCCCGGAGGTCGAGGGCCCGGGCCTGGGCCAAGGAGAACCCGACGTCGTTGCAGAGGGCCCCGATGTCGGCCACATGGTTGTAGAGGCGCTCCAGCTCGAGGAGGACCCCCCGCAGGAGTCGGCTCCCCTCGCCCACGGTCCGGCCCTCCGCCTCCTCGACGGCCAGGCAGAAGGCCAGCCCGTGGCTCACGGCCGAGTCCCCCGAGATCCGCTCGGCCAGCACGAGGCCCTCCTCGACGTCACGGCCCTCGAAGAGACGCTCGATCCCCTTGTGGACGAACCAGAGCCGGGCCTTCATCCGGAGGATGGTCTCCCCCACCGCCCAGAACCGGAAGTGGCCGGGCTCGATCAGCCCGGCGTGGACCGGCCCGACGGGGATCTCGTAGACCCCCTCCCCCGCTACCGGTGCGAAGGGGTAGGAGCCGCCCTCGTCCGGGAACGGCGGCGGCTCTCCCGCCCCCCGACGCATGGGGAACCAGTGGGCCGGCCAGTGCTGGTGGAGGACGAGCCGCCGGGGCTGGGGATGCCCGACCGGCTCGATGCCGAACAGGTCCCGGATCTCCCGCTCGAACCGGCTGGCCGGAAAGGACACCGAGGCCAGGCTGGGGATCTCGGGCCGGTCCAGGTCGACGGGCAGGACCAGCTCCACCCGCCGGTCGGGGGGACCACCCGCGAACAGGTAGACGACCCGGAGGCCGGGGCCGTCGTCGTGGGCCGCCATCAGGGCCAACCGGAGCCCCTGGCCGAGGAGCCGTTCGGCCTCCTCCTGCAGTCCGTCGGCCGTGACCGTCACCGAGGTCCGCTGGGCCGGCCTCACGGGGAGACCACCCGGGCCGCGGCCCGCAGCAGCGGGGCCAGCGGCCAGGCCAGCACCCCGATGGCGGCGCAGGCCACCAACCCACCGACGAGTGGCGCCGTGGCCGAGACCGGCAGCCGGGTCCCTTCCCCGGTGGACCCGTCCGGGCCGGCGCCCGGGTTGTCCGGAACCCCGAGGAGCATCCGTCGCCCGTGGCCGGCCACAGCCACGAAGACGACCACCATGGCCCCCACGGCCAGGGCCGCGGCCCAGCCCAGGCCCACCTGGAACTCGGCTCTCGCCATCAGCAGCTCGCTCGTGAACAGGCTGAAGGGGGGCAATCCGACCAGGGCCAGCAGGCCGACCCCGAAGATGCCGCCCAGAGCCGGCCGCCGGGCCAGCAGGGCCCGGACCCCGGCGATCTCACTCGTCCCCTCGACGGCCAGGATCTCCCCCGAGCTGAGGAAGAGGACCGACTTCGTGAGCCCGTGGCCGAGGATGTGGAGCAGCACGGCGGCGATGGCGAGCGGGATCCCGGCCGCGGCCCCGAGGGCCAGGAGACCCATGTGCTCGATGCTGCTGTAGGCCAGCATCCGCTTGTAGTCCCGCTGGGTGATCAGGAGGGAACTGGCCACGGCCAGCGAGAGGAGGGCCATCGTGACGAGCAGGGCCCGGGGGAAGGCCGGTCCCAGGGCGGCGTCGGCCACGGTCTTGAACCGGAGGATGGCGGTGAAGGCCACCGTGAGGAGGACCCCCGACATCAGAGCCGAGACGGGGGCCGGGGCCTGGCTGTGGGCGTCGGGGAGCCAGCTGTGCGAGGGGGCCAGGCCGACCTTTGTCCCGTAGCCCAGGACGATCAGGGCGAAGCCCAGGCGGACGACCCCGTGGTCCATCCGGGGGGCGGCGGCCACCAGGGCCCGCCAGTCGAGGGCATGCCCACCGGGCACGCCGGCGTGGACGGCAGCCAGGTAGACGAGGACGGTTCCCAGGAAAGCCAGGGCGATCCCGACCGAGCAGATCATGATGTACTTCCAGGAGGCCTCGAGCGCCCCCCGGGTGCGGCGGTGGCCGACGAGGAAGGTGGTGACGATGGTGGTGGCCTCGACCCCGACCCAGAGGATCCCGACGTTGGCGGCCAGGACGGCGAGCAGCATGGTGGCGATGAAGGCCTGGACCAGGATCCCGTAGCCGGTGGCCCGGCCCGCCGTGGTCCGGCCCCGGGCCAGCTCCTCGGTGTTCCAGCGGACCCCGACCCACGACGACAGCAGGGCGACGGCCCCGATCACGACCGTCATGAAGGCGCTCAGGGGATCGGCCCGGAGGAGACCGCCGGCCCCGTCCACCGGCCCGGACGAGACGACCCGGACGGCCAGGGCCACGGCTCCGGCCAGGCCCACCCCGTTCAGCCCGACCGCCGTCCACGCCACCACCGGCCGCCACCGGCCGAGGCCGATCACGGCACCTCCGATCACCGGGACGAGGAGGAGGGCGACGAGGACCATCAGTCCCTTAGCTCCTGGAGGGCGTCGAGGTCGACCTCGCCGTAGTCGGCCCGAAGCCGGCTGGCCAGCACCATCAGGACGACCACGCCCAGCAGGACGTCCAGGGACACGCCCAGCTCGATCAGGAACGGGACCCCGGCGGTGATGAGGAAGGCGATGAGGGCCACGGCGTTGTCGACCAGGAGGAGCCCGACCATCTGGAAGACGGGTTTCCGCCGGGCCACCAGCACGAAGAAGCCGAGGAGGAGCGTGGCGAAACCCACCGGCACGAGCTTCCCGGCCCCGGTGGGGACGAGCCGGACGACGTCCCTGGTCGTGGAGAACGCCAGCAGGCTGAGCGCGGCCGCCGCCACCAGGGAGGCGGGGACATTCACCAGGGGCCGGGTCTCCCGGGAGTGGGTCTCCCCTGCCACCCGCCGCAGCAGGGTGGGGATGACGACGGCCTTCAGCCCGACGACGACGCCGGCCGTGGCGACCAGGGCCGTGTCGTGGACGTGGAGCCCGAGGAGGAGGGCCACGAGCCCGAGGGCGAGTCCCTGGGCGGCAAGGACCCGGACCACGCCCCGGACCGAGGACAGCCACAGGGCGGCGACGGCGCAGACCAGGACGGCCCCGACGGCCAGAGCGAGGACGGAGTCGTAGGAGCCGGCCCTCACGGGACCACCAGGGCCACGACGACGGCCAGGACGGCCAGGACGAAGGCGCCGGACAGCAGCTCGGGCACCCGGAAGAGCCGGAGCTTGGCCATGAAGACCTCGAACACGGCCAGACCGACCCCGAGGGCCCCGACCTTGGCCACCACCGTCACCGCTCCTACGGCCAAGGTGGCGGCCCCCGGTCGGGTGGCGATCCCCCACGGGGCGAAGAGGTTGGCCAGGAGCCCGAGGAGGACGACCAGCCGGGCGCTCTCCCCCAGCGTGACGAGGGCCAGGTCGGGACCGGCGTATTCGAGGACCATGGCCTCGTGGATCATGGTCAGCTCGAGGTGGGTCCCGGGGTTGTCGACGGGGAGCCGCCCGTTCTCGGCCAGGACCACGATCAGGAAGGCGCCGAGGGCCAGGAGCCGCTGGGGGCTGGCCAGCCAGATGGGGTGGGCCAGGGAGCTCGAGACGATGGCCGGGAGGTTCGACGACCGGGCTGGGATTGACAGGGCCAGCACGGCCACCAGCAGGGCCGGTTCGGCCACCGCCCCGATGGTCAGGGCCCGGCTGGCCCCCATGCCTCCGAAGGCCGTGCCCGTGTCGAGTCCGGCCAGGGCCAGGGCGACCGAGCCCAGGAGGAGGAGGTAGACCACGGCGAACAGGTCAGCCGAGGTCCCGAAGGCCGGGTTGACGGCCACCAGGGGGGCGCCGGCCGCCACGACCAGGGCGGTGGCGACGAGGACCAGGGGGGCCAGCGGGAAGATCCAGCTGGCCTGCTCGGGTCGGGTCCGCTCCCGGCCGGCCAGCTTCCGGAGGTCCCGCCACGGTTGGCGGACGGGGGGACCGGTCCGGCCCTCGAGCCGGGCCTTGACCTTCCGGGTCAGGCCCAGGAGGAGGGGACCGCCCACCAGGACCCCGCCGACCTGGAGGGTGGAGACAGCCAGCTGGGTAGCTGCCGGCCAGGGCCCGCTCATCCCACCACCACCAGCACCACGAGGAGGGCGACCAGGCCGAAGGCGAGGTACCGGTGGACGCTGCCGTTCTGGGCCCGCCGGGCCAGGTCCCCCCACCGCCGCAGGGCGGCCAGGGCCGGGAGGTAGCCCCGGCGCTCGAAGGCGTCGTCGTCGAGGGAGCTGTGGTACTCGATGGACTCGACGTAGTAGCGGGACTCGGAGGTGTGGCTCACGTCGAGATGCCGGTTGGGCCGGACCACGTCGTCGAAGACCCGGACCAGGGGCTCGGCGAAGGAGGTGGCCGTGTACTCCATCCGGGAGGTCTGGGCCTCCCGCCCGCATCCCCACGCCGCCGTCCGCCGGACCGGGCCCCGCTGCACCAGCCGCCGGGCTCCGGCGGCCACCGCCACTGCCGCCACCAGCCCGAGGCCGAGCAGGACCGGGTCGAGTACCCCTCGGGAGCCGGCCAGGCCGAGCCGCCAGCCGTGGCGGAGCGGGTCGCCGACCCCGGCCGGGGTGACGACCCGGGCCGCCCGCAGGACGGCCGGGACGAGCGTGACCGGGGCCACCCCGAGCGCCAGGCAGCCGAGGGCGAGGACGCCCGAGGGGGCCCACATGGCGGCCGGGACCTCCGAGGCGTCGACCGCGCCCCGGCTCCGGGGCTGACCCAGCAGGCCGATCCCCACGGCCTTCACGAACGTGGCGGCGGTCAGCCCCCCCGTCAGGGCCAGCACGGCGACCCCGAGTGGCATCGCCACCGCCACGGCCACGTCGCCGGTGGGCAGGCCGTGGAGCATGGCCTGGAGGAGAAGCCACTCGCTCACGAACCCGCACAGCGGGGGGAGGGCGCTGATGGCCAGGGACCCCACCAGGAAGACCGTCCCCGTCACCGGCATCCGCCGGAGCAGCCCGCCCAGGTCGTCGAGCCGTCGGCTCCCGCCTCCCTGCTCGAGGGAGGCGGCCGCCAGGAACAGGCTCCCCTTGAAGACGGCATGGAAGACGACGTGGAGCAGAGCGGCGACCAGGGCGATGAGGGCCAGGGCCCGATGTCCGGTGTCGGCGAAGATCCCCGACGCCCCCACCCCCAGCAGCACCAGGCCCATGTTGTCCGTGGTCGAGTAGGCCAGGAGTCGCTTCAGGTCGGTGCTGGTGGTCGAGTGGAGCGCTCCGAACAGGGCCGAGATCGCTCCGAGGCCCATGACCGTGAGCCACCACCACTCCGGCCCCCCGCCCAGCAGCCCGTCACCGACCCGGATGATCCCGTAGATGCCGAGGTTGACCATGGCCGCCGACATCAGGGCCGAGACCGGTCCCGGGGCCTCGGGGTGGGCCCGGGGGAGCCAGACGTGCAGCGGAACCATCCCGGCCTTGGACCCGAAGCCGACCAGGGCGAGGAGGAAGGCCCCGTTGCGGACCCAGCTCGCCATCCCCGGGCCGTGGCCGGCCAGGGCGGCGAAGGACTGCCCTCCGGCGTGGCCGGCCAGCAGGACGAGGGCGAGGAGGATGGCCGCCGCCCCCGCCTGGGTCATGGCCGCGTACCACTCCCCGGCCCGTTGGACCTCGGCCCGCCTCCGCTGGTCGCTCAGGACCAGGATGAGCGAGCTCAGGGCCATGAGCTCCCAGAGGACGAGGAAGGTGGTGACGCTCGAGGCGGCGGGGACGAGGAGCATCGACGTCACGAACAGGGGAAGGGCGGTCGAGGCCGGCCGCCCGGCCAGGCCCGGGCCGTGGTAGCCGAGGCTGAAGATCACCGCACAGATCCCGATCACGGCGGTCACGGCCGTGAAGAGGGCCCCCAGGGGGTCGAGGGACAGTGAGAACCCGCTGAGGGGCATGATCCCGCCCACCTCGAGGGTGACCGGGCCTCCGCCGCTCAGGACTCCCCCGGCCGTGACCAGACCGCAGGCACAGGCCGCCACCGTGGTGCCGGCCACCACCGGGATCCGGAACCGCAGGCCCACCACCGCCCCGCCGGCCGAGCCGGCCAGCCCCAGGAGACCGGTGGCGGCCAGGAGGTCCGGGCTCACCGCCCGGCCAGTCCCCGCAGGGCGGCGGTGATGGCCGCCGGGTCGGGGGGGCAGCCCGGGATGTGGAGGTCGACGTCGACGACGTCCCCGACGGCCCCCTCGACCCCGTAGCCGCCCCGGAAGACCCCGCAGCCGGCGGCGCAGTCCCCCACCGTCACCACGACCGCCGGGCGGGGAACCGCCTCGAGGGTTCTCCGGAGGGGTCCGGCCATGTTCCGGGTGACAGGGCCCGTGACGAGGAGGCCGTCGGCGTGGCGGGGCGAAGCCTCGAGCCGGAGCCCGAACCGCTCGGCGTCGTAGACGGGTGAGAAGGTGCCCCCGATCTCGAGCTCGCAGCCGTTGCAGGAGCCGGCGTCGACGTGGCGGAGCTGGAGCGATCCCCGGAGCCGTCGGGCCGCGGCGGCGGCCGGGCCGGGCGCCGGCGGGGTCGCCCTGATCGTCTCGGGCCGGTTCCTGAGCCGTCGGGCCATCTCCACCACGCCACCGAGTCGCATAATTGACAGAAACATCAGTCGATCAGGTCCTCAGATGTCAAATCCCATCCCGGCCAGGACCGTGGCCGTCGGTCCGGCTCAGGTCAAGTCAAGGGGATGGTGCTGAAGGCGATGGCCCCGGTCGGGGCGGTCAGCTTGACCGGCACCCCCCAGGCCGAGAAGGTCGTCGTCTGGGTCGACGTCTTCCCGCTCTTGGCGGCGGTGGCGTTGTTGGAGACCGGCGTCGTCGGCGAGGTGGCCGAGACGGTGAAGATCGTCGAACCCGTGTACCCGGTCTGGTTCAGGGGTCCCTTCAGCTGGAGGACCGACTTCCCGCCCACCGTCTTGGTCCCGAGGATGGTCATCCCGGAGGGGTTGGGGAGGAACTGGGCCACGGCGGCGGTGAAGCTGAGCGTCTGGGCCAGCTGCGCATAGGGGCCGTCCGTCGCCTTGAGGGAGACCCATTTCCCGGCGTCGGCGGCGGCGGTGGTGGCGCTCTTGATGCCCAGGTCCTTCTGGAGGGTTCCGGCGTCGGCGTTCAGGTAGCCCGTCCCGCCCACGATCTTGAGATGGAGGAACTGCGCCGGGCCGGCGAAGTCGAGCTGGCCGTCGGTCCCCGACAGGTCGCCGCTCAGGGCCTGCGTGCCGTTGGGACCGGACAGGGCCACGGTGAGGTGCATGGACCCGGCCTGCTTGGCCGCGGCCAGGGCGGCCGTCATGACCTGGGAGGCCGACTTGCCCTGGAGCGCCGACGGCGGAGCGCTCGACGAGCAGGCCGAGACCCCGGCCAGAGCCGCGAGGGTGGACAGGACGGCGGGGAGGGTCAGGCGACGCACGGCCGGAAGGG
Source organism: Acidimicrobiaceae bacterium (assembly GCA_003151955.1). Taxonomy (GTDB): domain Bacteria; phylum Actinomycetota; class Acidimicrobiia; order Acidimicrobiales; family UBA8190; genus PALSA-743. The sequence continues at coordinate 17,389 of PLZB01000025.1, read as the reverse complement.
TAGTGCTGATCAGGGCCAACCGCCGTACACTCGGGATGGTCCGGATCGACGTGAGGCGTGGAGGGGACATGGCAACCACCATGGAGGAGATGCTGCAGCGGGTCCCGAGGCCTCCCGTCTTCGAGACGGTCGAGGAGGAGCGGCTCCACCGCAAGCAGCGGCTGGCCGCCGGGTTCCGGCTCTTCTCGAAGTTCGGCTTCGACGAGGGGATCGCCGGGCACATCACGGCCCGGGACCCCGAGCGGCTCGACCACTTCTGGGTCAACCCCTTCGCCATGCACTTCAGCCAGATCCGGGTCTCCGACCTGATCCTCGTCAACGACAAGGGGGAGGTCGTCGAGGGGGACCGGCCCGTCAACGTGGCCGCCTTCGCCATCCACTCCCAGGTCCACGCGGCCCGGCCCGACGTCATCGCCGCCGGCCACTCCCACTCGCTGCACGGAAAGGCCTGGTCGTCGCTGGGGCGCCTCCTCGACCCGCTGACCCAGGACGCCTGCGCCTTCCACGGCGACCACGGCCTCTTCGACGACTACACCGGGGTCGTCGTCGACGTCGAGGAGGGGAAGCGAATCGGAGCCGCCCTCGGCGGGCACAAGGCCGTGATCCTCCGCAACCACGGGCTCCTCACCGTCGGCCACAGCGTCGACGAGGCCGTCTGGTGGTTCATCACCATGGAACGGACCTGCCAGGCCCAGCTCCTGGCCGAGGCGGCCGGGACCCCGATCCTGATCGACGAGGCCAACGCGTCGCTGACCGCCTCCCAGGTGGGAGGCCACTATTTGGGCTGGCTCAACTTCCAACCCCTCTACGACCGGATTGTCCGGGAGCAGCCGGACCTGCTGGACTGAGCCCTCACGCGTCTCGGCCGCCGGGGGCGGCCCGACCACCTGAGGAGAGCCCGTGGACTGGCCGCTCGAATTCGGAATCTTCCTGGCCCCGTTCCACCCCGTGGGCCAGAACCCGACCCTGGCCCTCGAACGCGACCTGGAGCTGGTGGTCCGCCTCGACCAGCTCGGCTTCGACGAGGCCTGGTTCGGGGAGCACCACTCGGCCGGCTACGAGATCATCGCCTCCCCCGAGGTGTTCATCGCCGTGGCCTCGGAGCGGACCAGGCGGATCCGGCTCGGCACCGGGGTCAGCTCCCTCCCCTACCACCAGCCCTTCATGCTCGCCGACCGGATGGTCCTCCTCGACCACCTGACCCGGGGCCGGGTCATGATGGGGGTCGGGCCGGGGGCGCTCCCGTCGGACGCCTTCATGATGGGTATCGACCCCATGGCCCAGCGGGAGATGATGGAGGAGTCCCTGGAGGCCATCCTGGCCCTCCTCGACGGGTCCGAGCCCGTGACCCGGGAGGCGGGCTGGTTCACCCTCCGCGATGCCCGGCTCCACCTCCGCCCCTACAGCCACCCCCGATTCGAGGTGGCCGTCGCCGCCCAGATCTCCCCGGCCGGGCCCCGGGCCGCAGGCCGGTTCGGGCTCGGCCTCCTCTCCATCGGGGCCACCAGCGCCGGGGGCTTCGACGTCCTCGGGAGCCACTGGACCACCATGGAGGAGCGGGCCGAGGAGTTCGGAACCGTCGTCGACCGCCGCAAGTGGCGGCTCGTCGGCCCCATGCACATCGCCGAGACCGAGGAGCAGGCCCGTCGCGACGTCGAGCACGGCCTGGCCGAGTGGATCGACTACTTCCAGCGGGTGGCGGCCCTCCCCCTGGCCCCGGCCGAGGGGGACACCGGCCAACAGGTCGACGCCCTCATGGCCAGTGGCTTCGCCGTGGTCGGCACCCCCGACATGGCGGCCGCCCAGATCGAGCGGCTCATCGAGCAGTCCGGTGGCTTCGGGACCTTCCTCCTCATGGCCCACGAGTGGGCCGACCGGGAGGCGACGCTGCGGTCCTACGAGCTGTTCGCCAAGTACGTCGCCCCCCGCTTCCAGGGTTCCCTCCCCTCGCTGGCCGGCTCCCGGGATTGGGCCGCCGAGCACCGGCCCGCCTTCATCGGTGCCGCCGGCGGGGCCATCATGAAGGCCATCACCGACCATCAGGCCGAGCGCGAGAAGCGGCAGCAGTCCGAGTCCGGTCCGGGGGCCTGATCACACCGCCGGCGGGCTCCGTCGGATACCGTTGAGCAGGGTGGGAGGCCACCCTCCGACGACGGAGAGCATCCCATGAGTGACGTCGCCCAGGGTCCGGGATGGTGGGTGGCATCAGACGGCAAGTGGTACCCGCCCGAGAGCCACCCCGAAGCCGCTCCCCCCCCTCCCCCACCGTCCACAGGCCTGTTCGCCCCCCTCCCCGCCCCCAGCACCACGGGCCCGGCCACCGGGTTGAGCGCCACCAACTGGCGCAACGCCATGCCTCCCCCGTCGTCGTCGGGCCCGGAGGCACCACTGAGCTCCTTCCAGATCCCCACCGTGGGAGGCCCCCCACCTGGTCTGCCGGGGGCCGGCCCGATCGCTCCAGGTGGGTCATACGCCCCCTACGTCGGCCAGTCCGGCGGCTTCGACCACAATCCCTACGCCATGGTCACCCGGGGCGGGGGTGGTCCCACCCCGACCCGGAAGCGGGGCCGGCTCCCGATGGCCGCCCTGGTGGTGATCGTCCTCGTGGTGGTCGTGGCCGTCGCCGGCGGGGGCTACTTCCTCCTCCACCCCTCGGTCAACCGCTCACCGGACGCCATCGCCACCGACTTCTACGCCCGGCTCGTCAACCACGACTACACCGGCGCCGCCCTCGACATCGCCCCGACCCAGCGGGCTGTGGCCGGGAACCTCGGCGACCGGCCCGAGGTGGTGTCCCAGGCCCAGCGGCTCACCCATCTCCTCCAGCAACCCACCGACGTGACGAGCGGCAACGACGTCATCGTCACGCTCCAGCAGTGCACCGGGGGCTTCTCCTGCAGCGGGACCCCACCGGTCCCGACCCTCGAGGTGAACGGGAAGTGGTACGTCGACTTCACCGCCTGGGACCCGAACGGCGGCTGAGGCCACCCCTGGTGGCGGTTCCCTGGGGCCTCGTCGACCCGGCCGCCCTGGAGCGGATCGTGGTGGTCTCCCCCCACCTCGACGACGCCGCCCTGGGGACGGCCCACCTCCTGGCCCGGTTCCCCGGCTCCACCGTCCTGACCCTCTACGCCGGCGCTCCCCCCGCCTATCCCGACCCCCCCACCGACTGGGACGCCGCCGGGGGGTTCCGCCCCGGCGACGACATCCTGGCGCTGCGCCGGGAGGAGGACCGCCGTGGCCTGGCCGTCCTCGGGGCCGAGCCGGTCTGGCTCGACCTGGTCGACTACCAGTACCTGGAGGACGAGGACCGGACTCCGGCGGCGGAGGTCGCCGCCTTGCTGGTGGTGGCGCTCGAGCCCCTCTCCCCCACCGCCGTGGTCCTTCCCATGGGGATCGCCAACCCCGACCACGACACCACCCACCGGGCCGGTCTCCTGGCCCGGGACACCCTGGCCGCCGTGGGTCCCGGTCCCGTCTGGCTCTGCTACGAGGACGCCGGCTACGTCCACGTTCCGGGACTGCTGGCCTGGCGGATCTCCGGGCTCTTCCGCCGGGGCCTCTGGCCCACCCCCGCCGTCGTCCCCCTCGACCCCGACCCGGCCCGGAAGCGGGCCGCCCTCGACTGCTACGCCAGCCAGCTTCCCCCCTCCGTCGGGACCACGGCCTCGACGAGCGCCTCGAGGCCAACGTCCCCGAGCAGTACTGGCGCCTCGACCCCCCACCCGTTGGGTGGGAGGGGCTCATGGAGGTCGACGGGGCGTAGCCTGGAGCAGATCGACCGGGCCCTCGAGGTGAACCTCCGGGCTCCCATCGTCCTGGCCCGGGAGCTGGCCAAGGAGCTCACCGACAACCAGGTCGACAAGCGCTGAACGGTTACGGGGCGGGCTCGAGCCTGGGGACGACCTCGGCCATGAACCGGCGGAGGGTCTCGTCGCCGGGGAGGTCCCGGAGCCAGAGGACGAACTCCCGGCAGCCGGCGTCGACGAAGCCCTGGGCCTTCTCCGCCACCTGCTCGACCGTCCCGACCAGGTTGTCCCGGAGGTAGTCCTCGGGGTCGTCGTGGCCCCAGAGGTCGCCCCCACCCTCGCGGGCGCACCAGGCGCGGGCCTCGGCGTCGGTGTCGAAGATCCGGCAGTCCGGGCCGTGGGTCCGGGTGACGGCCCCGAAGGGCCGGCCGGCCTCGTCGCAGTAGCGCTCCAGGAGGGCCGACTTCCGGATGAACCCGTCCAGGCCCACCTGCCAGTTGGTGGCGTCGGCCAGGCGGGCCGCCACCCGGAGGGTGACCTGCTCCCCACCCCCGCCCACCCAGAGAGGGGGGAGGTCCTGGACGGGCTTGGGGTCGCAGAAGGCGCCGCGGAATTGGAGGTGTTCCCCCTCGAAGGTGACGGTCTCCTCGGTCCAGAGCCGTCTGATCACCGTCAGGGACTCCTCGAGGACCCGGATCCGCTCCCTGGGGGCCAGGAACCGGTAGCCGTAGGAGTCGTACTCCTCCTCGAACCAGCCCGCCCCCAGGCCCAGGATGAGCCGACCCCCGGAGTAGACGTCGAGGCAGGCCGCCTCCTTGGCCAGGAGTCCGGTGTTCCGGTAGGAGCTGCAGGTCACGAGCTGGCCCAGGCCGATCCGGCTGGTCCGCTGGGAGAGGGCGGAGAGCATGGTGAAGGCCTCGAAGACGTGGGTCGGCTCCCGCCTCGGGACGGTCTCGACGTGGTCGTAGACCCAGAGGTGGTCGTAGCCGACCTCCTCGGCCAACCCGGCCAGCTCCACCGACCGGGCCCAGGCGTCGGGCCCGGACCAGCCCCTGTACTCGAGCTTCCAGCCCTGGGGGACGAAGACCCCGAACCGGAGCCCCCCGCCGGCGACCGTCACGTGAACTCCCACCACTGGAGCTCGCAGAGCATGGGGAGGAGGAATCCGAGGTAGAGGGAGTGGATCCTGACCGGACCCTGGTCGTCGACGGAGATGTCGATCAGGTCGACCCGGTCGTCGTGCTCCCGGAAGGCCACGGCCCGGTCCCGGACCCCCTCGAGCTCGGCCGGGCTCCCCACGGCCAGCCCGTAGTGGTCCATCCGGGGACAGGCCATGGGCTCCTCCTCGGCGATGAGGAAGATGAACTGGTCCCAGTGGCCACAGCTGAAGATCAACCGCTTCCCCTCCACCGTCATCGTCGGCATCTCCTCGAAGCCGAGGACCTCGGAGAAGAACCGGACCAGGTCGGCCCGGCCCTCCGGGCCGAGGAGGTCGGCGGGGACGCTCATGGCCACGTGGTTGAACCGGGGATTGCCCGAGGGGTAGTAGGGGTGGCTCATCGGGGGGTCACCAGCACCTTCCCGGCGATCCGGCCCGAGGCCAGGTCGGCCAGGGCTGCCCCCAGGCCGTCGAGGGGGACGTCGACGGGGTCGATCAGGCCCGCCAGGGGGAGCCGACCGGAGGCCAGGAGCTCGAGGGCCCGCTCGAAGCCGCCGGCGTCGTAGACGAAGGACCCCCGGACGGTCAGCTCGTTCAGGAGCATCCGGTTGGGGTCGAAGGCCGGGGCCTCGATTCCCGCCCCCACCATGACGAGGGTCCCCCCCCGGACGAGTTGGTGGAAGCCGGCCTCGATGGCCCCCTTCCTCCCCGAGCACTCGAGCACCACCTCCACCCCCCGATCCGAGATCCGCTCCGGCTCCCACATCGGGAAGAGGGCCAGCTCCACCGGGTCCAGGGCCTCGTCCGCCCCCAGGCCGAGGGCCAGCTCCCGGCGGGCCCGGTCCGGTTCGACCACCGTCACCGGCCCGGTCCCCGCCTCGACCAGGGCCGCCACCGTGAGGGCCCCGATGGGGCCGGCCCCGAAGACCATGACCCGGTCCCCCGCCGCCACCTCCGACCGGCTGATCCCGTGGAGGGCCACCGCCAGGGGCTCGGCCAGGGCCGCCACCCGGGGTGAGAGCCCCTCGGGGAGCCGGAGGAGGCTCCGGATGTCGACCTCGAGGTAGTCGGCGAATGCTCCCTGGGCGCCGAGCCCCTCCTCGACGGGCTCCTCCCGGTTCTGGCACTGGGCCGGTTTCCCCTCGAGGCACCGCCGGCACCGGCCGCACCGTGGGGACGGACCCCCCACCACGACCTCTCCCGGGGACCACCCCCCGACCTCCTCCCCCACCGCCACGATCGTCCCCGTCCACTCGTGGCCGCCCACCATCCCGGGCTTTCCCCAGCCCTCCACCATCAGGTGGAGGTCGGACCCGCAGATCCCGCAGTGGCCCACCTCGACCAGGACCCGCCCCGGCCCCGGGACGGGGACGGGGCGCTCCTCCAGCTCGACCACCCCCGGGCCCCGGTAGACCGCCACCCGCATCGTCTCCGGCACGACCCCCACGACGACCTCCCCGGACCTGACGACCCCGTCAGTCTCCGGTCCCAGCTTCGCAGATGGGGAGCCCCGTCGTCCGCCGGTGTGCCAGGCTCGGGGCCGGGCCTGGGGCGGGCCGGAGGTGGAGGCTGACGATGACGGACGACAGAAGCCGCCGATCCGGGTCCCGGGTGGTGGCGGCCTGGGCCGCCCGGGGGGAGATCCGCCGGCTGGCCGGCCTCGACATCTTCACCGTCGACATCCCCCCGGCCGGTCCCGAGTCGGCCGAGCCCCTCCTCGTCCTCCACGGCTTTCCCACCTCCTCCTTCGACTTCCGCCACGTCGTCGACGACCTGGCCCGCCGTCGCCGGGTCGTCCTCCTCGACCTGGCCGGCTACGGCCTCTCGGCCAAGCCCGACCGGCCCTACACCATGGAGCTCCAGGCCGACGTGGTGGCCGCCTTCACCGCCGGCCTCGGCCTCGACCGCCTGGCCCTGCTCACCCACGACATGGGTGACACCGTGGGCGGGGAGCTCCTGGCCCGCCAGTTGGAGGGGACCTGGCCCGTCGAGGTCACCCGCCGGGTCCTCACCAACGGCAGCATCTACATCGGCCTGGCCCAGCTCAGCGTGGGTCAGGAGGTCCTCCTGGCCCTCCCCGACCAGGCCCTCACCGGGGCCGGCCTCATCGACGGCCCCGGGATGGCCGCCAACCTGGCCGCCACCTTCAGCCCGGCCAGCGCCGTCGACGGCCGGGAGCTCGACGCCCAGTGGGAGCTCATCTCCCGGGCCGGCGGCCACCTCCTGCTCCCCCGGCTCATCCGCTACGTCGAGGAGCGCCGCCGGAGCGAGGACCGCTACACGGGCGCCATCGAGAACCACCCCTCTCCCCTGGCCGTCGTCTGGGGGGTCGACGACCCCATCGCCGTCGTCTCGATGACCGACCGCCTCCTCGAGGCCCGCCCCGACGCCTCGGTCACCCTCCTCGGGGGTGTCGGCCACTTCCCCATGATCGAGGCCCCGGGCCGCTTCCTGGCCGCCGTCACCCCCGCCCTGGCCGGGCCTTCCCCGGCCGGGCCGTAGGCTGGTCCGATGGCCGACGAACGCTGCCCCTACGCCCACGGCGCCCTCGTCACCGAGGGGCCCCTCGTCGACGGCAGAACGGGCGTCGACAGCCAGGGCCGGACCTTCCAGACCATCCTGACCTGCCCCCAGTGCCACCTCTTCTTCGCCGTGACCGGCGTCCGGGAGATCGTCGAGGTCAAGCCGGTCTGACCGCGGCAGGATCAGGGATGGTCGGGCGGCCCCGGCCAGCATGGTGAAGGTCCACAACAGCCTGCTCGACCCCGTAGCCTCTGGCATGCCCCGTGTCACCGTCCCCGCCGGCCAGGACCCCCTCGTCCACGTCTGGGGGACCCTGGCCCCGGCCCTCTCGGGGGCCGCCTCCGGCTACAGCGACGCCGTCTACCGGCGGTCGGAGCTCCCTCTCCGGGAATTCGAGGCGGCCCGGATCACGGTGGCCCGGATCAACGACTGCCAGCTCTGCCGGGACTGGCGGACGGCCCGGGACGTCCCCGGCCGGGCCGCCGACCCGGGGGAGGTCCCCGAGGAGTTCTACGACCATGTCGGCTCCGACCCGGCCTGGCCGGGGTTCAGCGAGCGGGAGCGGCTGGCGGCCGAGTTCGCGGCCCGGTACTGCAGCGACCACCTGTCCATGGACGAGGCCTTCTGGGGACGGCTCCACGACAGCTTCAGCGACGGCGAGCTTGTCGACCTGGCCCTCTGCGTGGCCTCCTGGCTGGCCCTGGGCCGGTTCAACCGGGTCTTCGACATCGACGGGGCCTGCCGGGTCCCCTGAGTCGGCGGGACCGCTGGTCTCCAGACTAGAGGATGAACTATCCTCCAAATGGTAGGATGAGTGCCATGAAGACGAAGGTCTCCGCCACCGTCGACCGGGACCGGCTTACCGAGGCCCTCCAACTCACGGGCTGCACCAACGTTTCTTCGGTCCTGGATCAGGCCCTTGAGGCGCTCATCGTGGCGCACCTCGAACGCGTCCATGCCGAGGGATACGCGCGGATCCCCCAGGGCGACGAGACGATGGCCCATCCGGACCCGTCGGTGTGGGCGTCATTGCCGTGGGACGAGGAAGGAGACTGAACGGTGCGCCGAGGTGAGATCTGGTTCGCCGATGTGCCCGGCGACAAGCGCCGACCTGTGGTCGTGATCACCCGGGACTCGGTACTTCCCGGCCTGACCACGATCCTGGTGGCGCCGGTGACGACGCGGATCCGGAACATTCCGACCGAGATACCGGTGAGCGGTCTCCGTCGCACGTGTGTCGCCAACCTCGACAATGTCACCGCACTCTCGAAGTCGACCTTGGTCGAGCGGGTGGGACGCCTTTCCGGCGACGAGCTGGAGGCCCTCTGTGCCGCCGCCCGATTCGCCATCGGCTGCTGAATGTCTGCCCCCGAGGCCACCGAACCGGCGGAGGGGGCCGTCCCCTTCGACCTGAACGTGAAGAAGGTCCTCGAGCACTGGCCCGTCTCCTACGCGGTGCGGGAGCTCATCGCCAACGCCCTCGACGAGCACGTCCTGACGGGCACGCCGGAGCCGGCGATCGTCCGGGACGGGGAGGGGGTCTGGCGGATCGTCGACTTCGGGCGGGGGCTCCGACCGGAGCATCTCCTCCAGCACGAGAGCACCGAGAAGACCCGCCATCCGGACACCATCGGGCAGTTCGGGATCGGCCTCAAGGACGCTCTGGCCGTCCTGGAACGCCGGGGGATCCGGGTCGGGCTCCGGTCCGCCTGGGCCGACATCCTCACCGGACGGCGCCCCAAGGCGGGTTTCCCCGACATCGTCACCCTCCACGGCCTGATCGCCCCGCCGTCGGACCCGGCCCGGGTCGGGACGGAGGTGACCCTCGAGGGGCTCGGTGACCCGGACATGGCCGAGGCCCGGGAGTTCTTCCTCCGCTACACCGGGGGGACCGTCCTCGAGGCGACCCGCCACGGGGAGATCCTGGCCCGGCCCCCGGCCCCGGCCCCGGCCCGGATCTACGTCCGGGGGGTCTTCGTGGCCGAGGAGCCCAACTTCCTCTTCTCCTACAACATCACCAACGTGACCCCGTTCGTCCGGCGGGCCCTCAACCGGGAGCGGATGCACGTGGGCCGGCGGGCCTACGAGGCCCGGATGGGGGCGATCCTCCAGGAGTGCGTCTCCGAGGAGGTCCTGGGCCCGTTGGGGGCCGACCTGGCCGGGTTCCAGTCCGGGACGATGCACGACGAGCTGAAGCAGGTCCCGGTGGCGGTCCTGGCTGCCCAGGTCCTCCAGCCCCGAGCCAAGGTGATTTTCGTCACCACCCCCCAGCTGAACGTCTCCTATGTCCAGTTCGCCGCCATCGACGGCTACCGGGCCGTGGTCGTGGCCCAGGACGTGGCCGCCGCCCTCGTCGACGTGGTGGACGGGGAGGGGAATCCCATGCGGGACCTCGAGGCCTACCGGCGGGAGTGGGACGCCAGCTTCTCCTACGACTTCGTCGACCCGGCCGAGCTGACTCCGGCCGAGCGGCGGGTCTGGGAGCTGAAGGACCACCTCATCGCCCTGGTCGGGATGGACCCGGCCCGGCAGGGGATCACCGAGATCCTGCTCTCGAACACGACCCGGCTCAATACCGACGGCTACCCCGTCTACGGCCAGTGCGAGTTCAAGGAGCACCGGATCGTCATCCGGCGGGACCGGCTGGCCGACCCGGCCCTGTTCTGCGGGACCCTCCTCCACGAGCTCTGCCACGCCGAGTCGGGAAAGCCCGACGGCACCCTCGGGTTCGAGGACGAGCTGACCTACGTCCTCGGGAAGGTGGCCGGGAGCGTCGTCGCCCCCGACGTCAGGTCGGGCCGGTGAAGGTCGACCTCATGACGTTCGGGAGCCCCCTGCGCCAGGCCCAGGCCCTGGCCTCGGACGCCTCGGGGGCGGGGTTCGCCGGGCTGGTCGTGACCGAGGGGGGCCGGACCGCCTACCTGACCTGTGCGGCGGCGGCCCTGGCCTGCGACCTCGACCTGGCCACCGGGATCGCCGTGGCCTTCCCCCGGAGCCCGATGGTCACGGCCCAGCTGGCCTGGGAGCTGGCCGACCTGACCGGGGGCCGGTTCCGGCTCGGGCTCGGAACCCAGGTCGAGGCCCACATCCGGCGGCGCTACGACGCCCCCTTCGAGCATCCCGGTCCCCGGCTCCGGGACTACCTCGGGGCCGTCCGGGCCTCCTTCGCCGCATTCGGGGGGGAGGCCCCCCTCGACTACGCCGGGGAGTTCTACCGGTTGAATCTCCTGCCGGCCATGTGGTCCCCGGGGCCCATCGCCGCCGGCGACCCCCCCATCGACATCGCGGCGGTGAACCCCTGGATGCTGGAGATGGCCGGGGAGGTGGCCGACGGGGTCCACGTCCATCCCCTCAACCACCCGGCCTACCTGGAGGAGGTCGTCCTCCCCCACCTGGCGGCCGGGGCGGCCCGGGCCGGCCGGGACCCGGCCGGGCTCCACCTCACCGTCCCCGCCTTCACCGCCGTCGGGGACACCGAGGAGGAGCAGGCCGCTTGGCGGGAGACAGCCCGGGCCCAGGTCGCCTTCTACGGGTCGACCCCCAACTACGGCTTCCTCTTCGAGCTCCTGGGCCGGGAGGGGACGACGGCCCGGATCCGGGAACGGCAGAAGGCCGGGGACGTGGCCGGGATGACCGCCGTCGTCGACGACGACCTCCTCGACCAGTTCGTCCTCCAGGGCACCTTCGAGGAGCTCCCGGCCCGGATCGTCGAGCGCTACGGGGCGGTGGCCGACCGGGTCGTCCTCTACTTCGCCGGGATGGCCTGGGGCCGGGACCCCGAGCAGCTGGGCCGGTGGGGGGCCATGGCCGCCGAGGTGGCCCGGCTCACGGGCCCGGGGTGACCGGCGACGGCCGGTCCGTCGTGGTCCGGGACATGGGGGACGGCGACCGGGACACCGTCCTGGCCCTCAACGCCGGGGACGTCGAGCACCTCAGCTCCCTCGACGGGGCCCGGCTCGACTGGATCGTGTCCCTGGCCCGGCTGGCCGTGGTGGCCGAGATCGGGGGGGAGGTGGCGGCCTTCGCCCTGGTGGTCGGGCCCGGCACCGCCTACGACAGCGCCAACTACCGGTGGTTCGGCGACCGGCTCGCCGACTTCTCCTACCTGGACCGGATCGTGGTGGCCGGACCCTTCCGGCGCCGGGGGCTGGCCGGTCTCCTCTACGACCGGGCCGAGGCCGACGGGGCCGGCTCGGGGATCCTGGTCTGCGAGGTCAACGTGGAACCGGCCAACGAGCCCTCCCTGGCCTTCCACCAGGGCCGGGGCTACCGGGAGCTGGGCCGGCGGGTGGCCGGGGACGGCACCGGGCTGGTCATGCTGGGCCTGACTCTGGGGGTTGGCGCCGGTCCCACCGCTACTGACTGACGGTGAAGATGACCGACCGGCCCGACGCCGTCGCCGCCTGCCAGAACCCGGGGAGTCCCTCGAAGGACCCGACGGTGTACTCGAGGTCGTCCTCGCCGTACTCGGGGGCGTAGTCGGCCGGGAGGACGGTCCGGTAGGCGTGGCGGAGGAAGGTCTCGTCGACGGCAGCCAGGGCGGCGGCCACGGCCGGGACGTCGGCGGCCCGGGTGAGGCCGACGAAGTACTCCTCCCCGGCGTCGAGGGTCCCGCGGCCGAGGACGGCGGCGTTCAGGGGGAAGGTCCCGGCCCCGACGTCGAGGGTCCCGTCGGTGAGGCACCGGTGGAGGGCGTCCCAGGCCTTGTCGAGGTCGAAGCTCTGGCCGGGGTCGTCGCGCTCCTCGATCTCCTCGGAGACGAAGTCGGCCAGCTCGTCGCTCCCGGCCCGGGCCTCGAGTTCGGCGACCTCGTCGACGGTGACGGCGAAGAGGACTCCGATGGACGACATGGACGGAGCATATCCAGGTCGGTCGGGCGGCACCGTCCGATGCCGTCCGGGGTGTGGCACCATGCCCTGACCCACCGATGAGAGGACCGCCCGTGGCCAGCGCCCCCTTCCGCTCCGAGCTGTTCGAGTTCGCCGACCGGTACATCGAGGACAGCGCCGCCCTCGACCCCATCGCGGCCACCGGGTACGGGGTAGACGGTCACGACGATCGGCTGACCGACTACTCGCTGGCCCACTGGGAGGAGCGGGCGGGGTTCCTGCGGGACAGGCTGGCCGGGCTGGCCGCCGTCACCCCGACCGACGACGTCGACCGGGTCGGGAAGTCGGTGATGGTCGAGCGGCTGGAGGCCACCCTGGGCCTGGTCGAGTCGGGGGAGATGCGGAGGACGTTCTCGGTCCTGTGGTCACCGGCCTCGGAGATCCGGGGGGTGTTCGAGATCCAGGCCGCCACCGGCCCCGACGACGCCGGGCGGATCCGGGCCCGGCTGGCCGCCGTGCCGGCCGCCCTGGAGAGCTGGCGGGGGACCCTCGAGGAGGATGCCGCCGCCGGTCGGGTGGCGGCCGGCCGCCAACCCCTCGGGGTGGCCGACCAGCTTGACGCCTACGCCTCGGGTGGCTTCGCCGGGGTGGCGGAGCGGACCGCCGCCTCCTGCGGGGTCGACGCCGAGGGGTCCGGTCTGGAGCGGGCCGCCGCCGACGCCGAGCGGGCCTGCGGGGAGCTGGCCGGCTGGCTCCGGTCCGCCTACGCCCCGCTCGCCACCGACGCCGACGCCGTCGGACCGGACCGGTACGGGGAGTGGGCCCGGTACTTCACCGGGGCCGACCTCGACCTGGCCGAGATCCACGCCTGGGGCTGGGCCGACCTCCAGCGGATCAACGCCCGGATGTGGGAGATCGCCGGGGAGGTGGCTCCGGGGGCCGGGACCCTGGCCGGGGCGGCCGCACTGCTCGATGCCGACGAGAGCCGGGCCGTGGTCGGGACCGAGGCCCTCCTGGACCGGCTGAAGGGGTTGACGGCGGCGGCCGTGGCCATGCTCGAGGGGGTCCACTTCGACATCGACGAGCGGGTCCGGTTCAGCGACGCCCGGCTGGCCCCCGAGGGGTCGGCGGCCGCCCCCTACTACGTCCCCCCCTCGGAGGACCTCAGCCGGCCGGGGACGACCTGGTTCCCCACCCTGGGCCACGACCGGTTCCCGCTCTGGCGGGAGGTCTCGACCTGGTACCACGAGTCGGTTCCCGGCCATCACCTCCAGTGCGCCACCTCCCTCCTGGCCGCCGACCGGCAGAGCCGGTTCCACCGGCTCGAGGGGTGGAACTCCGGCTACGGGGAGGGCTGGGCCCTCTACGCCGAACGGCTCATGGAGGAGCTCGGTGGCTTCGCCGACCCGGGCGACGAGATGGGCTTCCTGGCCTGCCAGGCCCTGCGGGCGGCCCGGATCGTCGTCGACATCGGGATGCACCTCGGGCTCCCGGCCCCGGCCGACATCGGCTCCCTGGGGTCCCTCGGGGACGTGGCCGGACGGACCTGGGACGCCCCCATGGCGGTGGCCCTCCTCGAGGAGCGGGCCATCCAGCCCCGGGACATGGCCGTCTCCGAGGTCGACCGCTATCTCGGGATGCCGGGCCAGGCCATCTCCTACAAGGTGGGCGAGCGGGTCTGGCTGGAAGCCCGGGAGGATGCCCGCCGGCGGCTCGGGGCTGGGTTCGACCTCAAGGATTGGCACGCCCACGCCCTGGCCCTGGGGCCCATGGGCCTCGATCCCTTCCGGGTCGAGATGGCGGCCTTCGCCGGCTGACTCAACCCTCTGTCAGGGCGACCTGGCGGCGGGACAGCCCATCGAGGTTGAGGCGCTCGCTTCCGACGAGATCAGCGTGGGCCAAAGGGAGAGAGGGAGATGGTCCTTCTTCTCTCGCGCCGATCGGATGATCTCGGCTCGCACCTTGCGCAACGCTTTGCACTCCTCCAAGGCGGGCTCCCTCATGGCCAAGGTGGCGATGGCCTGGTCCAAGCGGTCCAGGAGCTTGTCATTGGAGGTCGCGCTCAGCGTGGGTTGTGCAGCGACCAGTTGCCGGAGGTCGGCGAGCACCGCGGCCGTTCCCTTGACCCTGACCGAGAACGAGCTCTGGGCGGAGTTCCCGAGCTTGTCGGTCGTGGTGCAATTGACCGTCGTGGTCCCGATCGGAAACAGCCGGGGCGACGCCGGCAGGCAGCTCACAGACAGCAGGACGCCGGAACTGTCCCGGGCCATGGGGTCGAGGTATCGGACGACGGCCCCGTCAGGGCTGGCCGCGTCGATGACCACGTCAGGGTGGGAGACGATCGTCGGGGTCGGGCCGGGCGCCGGTGTCGAGACGTTGAACAGGGACCGCAGGACGACGGCCTGGCCCGTTGCGCTCGTCCCGTCCAGCACCAACGTGTGGCTGCCGCCGGGGAGGTCGAGTGGGAGTGCCACGTCCAAGGTGAACGTCCCGTCGGCTCCGACCGTGGCGCTCCCGAGGTACTGCGGGGTAGACAGCACCGACACGCCGGCGGACGAGCCGGCCAACAGATTCGAGGCCCGCATCTGGAGGGTGCTCCCCCCGGGCACGGTGAAGCCGTAATTCGTCCCCGCCACCACGTCAGCGGCCGGGGCGCTCAGGGGGACCAGGGCAGGGGCGTTCCAGGGTGCGACCGGTGGGTTGTTGCGCAGGTCGGGGTACTGGTTCGGGTCCAGGTTGGTCCCGCCGCAGTAGTAGTAGGAGTAGTGCCAGAGAAAGCCGCCCATCTGCGTGAAGCCATTTTCGCAATGGCCGCTCCGGGCGACCTGCTCGTCGACCTGGGTTCCCGCCGGGATCTTCCCGTTGAGGTTGACCTCGCCGGTCGTGGGATCCATCGGGGCGGGCCAGAGGTCGAAGCTGTTGTTGAACAGGTCCACGCACCACGGGGCGATTCCACACTTCCCGGTGGCAGGGGGGTCCAGCGTGTCGAGGGTCCACCAGTGATCGGTCGGGGGCGGCGCCGGTGCCGTGTCGTCCGGCCGCGGGTTGGGGGTGAGCTGGTCGATCCCGGCGGCGACGAGGGTCTGGTACTCGCTCTGATGACCAGCGGCATCGGGATGGAATGCGAATTTCCCGATGCCGGGTCCGTTGGCGCCCGACTCGTTGATGAGCGACAGGTAGTTGATCCACGTGTTCGTCCAGTCAGGGGCACCGAGTTGGGTGCCGAAGGTGTGTCCGTCGAACGACGGGCCCATCTCGACGAAGTGCACACCCGCTCGGGCCGCCGCTTCTTGCATCACGACGTCGAGCTCCTCCTGGCCGGACGTGAACCACTGCTTGGTGGCGTCATCGAAGTAGGTGCAGAGCGTGGGAGAGAATGCCGTCCCGGCGCAGGCGCGGCCGATCCCGACGTTGAAGAGGTGGGGGTAACCCAGGACGTAGACGGGGGCGTTGCCGGACTCCTGGCGGAGCTGTCCATAGAAGTTGACCAGGCGCGGGTACATGGCGCGGATGTTGTTGTCCGTCATGTCCTCGAGGCCGGACCCTCCCCTGGCGCTCGACGTGTAGAGGCCCTGAAAGGCATAGGAACAGGACTTGAAGGCACAGAAGCCGAGGATGGGCGCGAACCCGAGGTCGTTCCCCCCTGCCGTCACGGTGATCAGGCCGGTGCCCTTGTTGACCTTGCCGATCTGCAGAGGGTCGAGCGGGTACTGGGGGCAGGGCCACTCAAGGGGACTGCCGTCGCAGGTCGACTGTGGTGGCTGGTCGTCGTACAGCTGGGCCATGTTCCTGATGACCGCCCCGCTGCACGCCACGAACTGGTATCGGAGGTTGGGGAAGTCCGCGGACAGCAGCGCCGAGTAGGCGTATTTGGACCGGTGGCAGTTGTCTTTGAAGTTCGGGGCGACGCCGTTGAGGAACGTCATCGGAGGTTCGCTGACTGGGCTGAGCAAACCCTCCCACGTGAACGCGTCGGCCGGCGCTGGGGCGTTGGCGGGGTCGATCGTCGTGTCGTTGGTGGAGACACCCTCCCCTGAGGAGAACGAGTCGCCCATGGCGAGGTAGGTGTTCCGGACCCACAGGTGGATGTAGCCCGACACGCCGGCCGGGGTAGTGATCCAGACGGCCAGCTGCCCGGCGGGCTCTCCGGATCCGCCGGTGGTGGCTCCCTCGGGGATGTGCACGGTGACACTTCCGTCTGAGGCCCCGACCGAAGGGTCGGCGGGGTCGATGAGGACGCACTCCGAGGTGTTCGTGGCGAACGAGGCATCCGGGACGCCGGCGGCGGCGGCACACGAACCCGGCTGGAATTCGCTGCCGAAGTGGACGTAGGCCGGCCCGCTCCCGGGGGCGAACCCGGAGCCGGTCAGCGTCACCGTGTCCCCGGCGTAGGCGACAGGTGTCGGATCACCCGGGAGGCCCTGGGCGACAGTATGGGCCACGAGGCCGGTCACCTCGGGACCGGTGATGGCGACCACGGAGAAGGGGTTGCTGGTGGCAACCTTCGTCCCGCCGGCAAACAGGCGGAGGTCGTAGCTGCCGGCAGGGGTCGGAGCCGTGAAGGTGATGGATCCCGCCGGGCCGGTGATGGACTGGAAAGTGAGATAGCTCGTGTCGGGGGCGCCGGCCGGGTGGAGGCTGATCCAGTCGTTCCCGGTGCTGACGAGGCCGCCCCAGGTTGCGGTCACCGTTCCTCCTGGGCTGGCAACGGAAGGGCTGGCGGTCAACACCGTCACCACGTCGAAGGAGTCACTGGTGGCGACCTTGGTCCCGTTGGCGAAGAGGCGGAGGTCGTAGCTGCCGGCGATGGTCGGGGCGGTGAAGGTGATGGTTCCGTTGGGTCCGGCGGTGATGGACTTGAGGGTGAGATAGGTGGTGTCGGGGGCGCCGGCGGGGTGGAGGCTGATCCAGTCGTTCCCGGTGGTGACGAGACCGGCCCAGCTGGCGGTGACTGTTCCTCCGGGGATGGTGTCGGTCGGGCTGGCCCTGAGGGTCGTCACCCCGAAAGGGTTGCTGGTGGCGACCTTGGTCCCGCCGGCGAAGAGGCGGAGGTCGTAGCTGCCGGCGATGGTCGGAGCGGTGAAGGTGATGGATCCGGCCGGCCCGGTGATGGACTTGAAGGTGAGATA
>PLZB01000101.1 GCA_003151955.1 Acidimicrobiaceae bacterium | reverse complement strand
CCTCGATGTGGATGGAGGTGTACTTGTCCTCCCGAACTACCGATTCGCTGATGAGGATGGCGTCCTCGGAGTTGTAGCCCTCCCAGGGCATGAAGGCGACCAGGAGGTTCTTGCCCAGGGCCAGCTCACCGTTGTGGGTGGCGGGGCCGTCGGCGATGACGTCGCCGGCCGAGACCTTCTGGCCCTCGTCGACGATGACCTTCTGGTTGATCGACGTGTTCTGGTTGGAACGACGGAACTTGGCCACCCGGTAGGTGCGCCGCCCCATCTCGTGGCCCAGCCGGTCCTTGGCCCCGGCCTTGTACTCGACGATGACATGGTCGCCGGACACCTCGACCACCACGCCCTCGCCCTCGGCCAAGATGACGTCGCCGGCGTCCTGGGCGGCGCGGGCCTCGACCCCGGTCCCGATGTAGGGGGCCTCGGGCACGACCAGGGGCACGGCCTGCTTCTGCATGTTGGCCCCCATGAGGGCCCGGTTGGCGTCGTCGTGCTCGACGAAGGGGATCAGGGCGGTCGAGATCGAGACGATCTGCTTGGTCGAGACGTCCATGAGATCGACCTCGGCCGGCGGGACGTAGTCGATCTCGCTGGTCGTCCCGTAGGAGGTGGTGGTGGCGCCCACCCGGACTCCGGCGCCCTGGGGGCCACGACGGACGAGCACCCGCTCGTCGATGAACCGGCCCGTGGCGTCCAGGTTGGCGTTGGCCTGGGCGATGACGTGCTCTTCCTCTTCGTCGGCAGCCAGGTAGTTGATCTCGTCGGTGACCCGCCCGTCGACGACCTTCCGGTACGGGGTCTCGATGAACCCGTACTCGTTCACCCGGGCGTAGGTGGCCAGGGCCCCGATCAGGCCGATGTTCGGACCCTCCGGGGTCTCGATGGGGCACATCCGGCCGTAGTGCGAGCTGTGGACGTCACGGACCTCGAAGCCGGCCCGCTCCCGGGACAGGCCGCCGGGGCCGAGGGCCGAGAGGCGCCGCTTGTGGGCCAGCCCCGACAGCGGGTTGTTCTGGTCCATGAACTGACTGAGCTGGCTGGTCCCGAAGAATTCCTTGATGGCGGCGACAACGGGCCGGATGTTGATCAGGGTCTGAGGCGTGATGGCCTCGACGTCCTGGGTCGTCATCCGCTCCCGCACGACCCGCTCCATCCGGGACAGGCCCACACGGACCTGGTTCTGGATCAATTCGCCCACCGACCGGATCCGGCGGTTGGCGAAGTGGTCCTGGTCGTCGATCCGGTAGCCGGACTCGCCGTCGGCGAGGTGGAGCATGTAGGTGGCCGTGGCCAGGATCTCCGACGGGCTGAGGACGCCCTGATCGGGGGCGGGACGCTCCAGGTCGATGTCCAGGAGGTTGGAGATCCGCTCGATCTCGGGCCCGAGCTTCCGGTTCAGCTTGTACCGGCCCACCCGGGTCAGGTCGTAGCGCTTGGGGTTGAAGAAGGCGTTCTCGAAGTAGCCCCGGGCCGCCTCGGCCGAGAGGGGCTCCCCGGGCCGGGCCCGCTTGTAGATCTCGAGGAGGGCGTCCTCGCGGGTGGGGGCGAGATCGCGCTCCTTCTCCCACTGGCCCTCGAGGAAGTCGAAGTGCCGGACGAAGCGGCTCAGGAAGGCCTCGTCCTCGTAGCCCAGGGCCCGGAGTATGACGAAGAGGGAGAGCCGGCGCTTCCGGGCCACCCTGGCCCCGGCCGTGACGTCCTTGGAGGGCTTGGCCTCGACGTCGAACTCGATCCACTCACCCCGGTAGGGGTGGACGGTTCCCGTGACGATGGTCTTGGCGTCCCGTCCGGGCTGGAAGATGACCCCGGGAGACCGGACCAACTGGCTGACGACGACCCGCTCGGTGCCGTTGATGATGAAGGTGCCCTTGTCCGTCATCATGGGGAAGTCCCCCATGAAGACGGTCTGCTCCTTGATCTCCCCGGTCTGGGCGTTCATGAACCGCGCCCGGACGAAGACCGGGGCGGCGTACGTCATGTCCTTCTCCTTGCACTCTTCCTCCCGGAACTTCGGGGGGGGACGGAGGTCAGGATCGGACGGGTCGAACTCGAGCTCCAGGCTGAGCTGACCGGTGAAGTCCTCGATGGGGCTGATGTCGGCGAACGCCTCCGCCATACCCTTGTCGAGGAACCACTGGAAGGAGTCGCGCTGGATCGACACCAGATCCGGGAGTGGCAGAACCTCGTCGAGGTTTGCGAATGAGAAACGTTCCGGGCTCTTGGACCGTGAAGACAACGGTCTACTCCTCGGGTTGGTCGGTCTACGGGGAACTGCGATGGAGCAGGTCGTGCGAGGTGGGACAGGTTGACGACGCGCGGTCCGCCAGGGCGGTCGTGGACCGGCAGGCGGGCGTTGTCGACGCGTGGGCGCGCGTCAATTCAAGCGACGAGGGCAGGGGTGGAGCGAAGACGGGGCACGGCAACCGCACAGCATACGCGTATGCATCCGCAGTTGCAACCCCCGGCTCGACCAGCCGGCTCATGCCGGACAGCCTCCCCGGGCTCGCAGCCGAGGGGCACCCCCGGTCGGCGTCTCCGCCGCCGGGAGCTCCCCTCGGAGCCCTACTTGATCTCGACCGTGGCCCCGGCCTCTTCGAGCTGGGCCTTCGCCTTGGCGGCATCTTCCTTGTTGACCTTCTCCAGCACCGGCTGAGGGGCCCCGTCGACGAGATCCTTGGCCTCCTTCAGCCCGAGGCTGGTGAGCGCCCGGACCTCCTTGATGACCTGGATCTTCTTGTCGCCGGCGGCGGTCAGGATGACGTCGAAGTCGCTCTTCTCCTCCTCCTCGCCACCACCGTCGCCTCCGCCACCGGCCGGGGCGGCCACGGCCACGGCCGCGGGGGCAGCCGCGGTCACGCCGAACTTCTCCTCGAAGTCCTTCAGCAGCTCGGAGAGCTCGAGAACCGTGAGGCTGGCGATCCCGTCGAGGATCTCGTCCTTGGTGAGTGCCATTGTCGCTGTGCTCCTTCTTCTTTTCTGATCGTTTCGAACGGTCTGGGGATGGTCTGGTCAGGCGTCGGTGTCGGTGGGCTCTTCGGCGGACGGGGCCGCACTCGCAACCTCGGCCTCGGCAACCTCGGTCTCGGGAGCCTCCGCCTCAGTCTCAGTCTCGGTCTCGGGAGCCTCCGCCTCGGTCTCGGGAGCCTCGGCTGCCGTCTCGGCCTCAGGCCCCTCAGCCTCGGGAGTCTCCACGACGGCGACACTCTCGGGGACGGGCGTCTCGGCAGTTGCTTCGGCCGGAGCACCGCCCTGCTGGTCCAGGAGGGCCTTCAGGCCGTAGGCGAGGTTCCGGGGCAGGGCCTGGAGGAGGCCGGCGAGCTGTTGGAGGGGGGCGGCGATCGAGCCGGCCAGGCGGGCAAGGAGGACGTCGCGGGAGGGAAGGTCGGCCAGGGCGGCGAGCTCGGCGGTGGAGAGGAGCCCGTCGCCGAGCATTCCTCCCTTGATGACCAGGAGGGGATTGGACCGGGAGTAGTCCCGAAGGGCCTTGGCCACGGCGCTGATCTCGCCCGAGACGAAGGCGATGCCCGTCGGGCCCTCGAGGAGTGCCTCCAGGGGCTGGTGGGTCCCGCCGGCCACCGCCAGCTTGACCAGGGTGTTCTTGTAGATCTTGTAGTCGCCACCGGCCGCGGTCAGGGCCTGGCGGAGCTGAGCCAGCTCGGAGACGGAGAGTCCCCGGTACTCGGTGAGGATGGCGCCGGTGACCGACCCGAGACGCTCACGCACCTCGTCGACCACGGCCACCTTCTCTGGCCTGGGGTTCTCCATCGTCGGGCTCCCTCTGCTCGGTCGGTGCACCCTGGGGCACACCTGTCGCTGCCGCCACCGCAGCCACCGAGCCGGAACCTCGCGGTCCCCGCCGAGCGGGTCTTGGTCGTCACCTCATCAGGCGGGCCCGGGGGCCCCTTCGACGCCGGGAAGCGGCGCAACCGGAGGTCTACGGCAACGGCATGTGTCTCGTCTGGATGATCCCCGGGGGGATCGTGGTCAGGATGGTACTACGCCGTGGCGGCCAGCTCCTCATCGCGGTCGCGTGCCTTGGCGGTGTCGATCCGGACACCGGGCCCCATGGTCGAGGCCAGGGTGACGGAGAGGAGGTAGCGGCCCTTGGCCGAGGCCGGCTTGGCCCGGACGATCTCGTCCACCACGGCGTGGATGTTGTCGAGGATCTGGGCCCGGTCGAAGGAGACCTTGCCCACCCGGACGTGGACGTTGCCGACCTTGTCGGTGCGGTACTCGACCCGGCCGCCCTTGAACTCGGTGACCGCCTTGCCGACGTCCGTGGTCACGGTACCGGTCTTGGGGTTCGGCATGAGGCCCCGGGGTCCGAGGACCCGGCCGAGCTTGCCCACCTGGCCCATGAGATCGGGAGTGGCGATGGCCACATCGAAGTCGAGGAATCCGCCCTCGACCTTGGCCACGAGGTCGTCGGCACCGACATCATCGGCCCCGGCCTCCCTCGCCTCGGCGGCCTGCTCGCCGGCGGCGAAGACCACGACCCGGGCCGTGCGGCCCGTGCCGGCCGGGAGGCTGAGAGTCCCCCGGACGATCTGGTCGGCCTTGCGGGGGTCGACCCCGAGCCGGACGGCCAGCTCGACGGTCTCGTCGAAGGAGGCGCTGGCCATGTCCTTCACCAGATCGGCGGCCTCGCCTGGTGTGTAGAGCTGCTCGCGGTCGAACTTCTCGATCGCCTGGCGGTAGTTCTTGCCCCTGGGCACGATGTGCTCCTCTCCGTGTCCGGTTAGCCGACCACCGTCACGCCCAGGGAGCGGGCGGTGCCCGCCACCTGAAGCTTGGCGGCTTCGATGTCGTCGGTGTTGAGATCGGGCAGCTTGACCTGGGCGATCTCGGTGAGCTGGGCCTCGGTGATCGACCCGGCGTGGTCCCGGCCCGCCGTCGGCGAGCCCTTCTCGATGCCGGCCGCCTCCTTGATGAGGATGGCCGCCGGAGGCGTCTTCAGGACGAACGTGAAGGACCGGTCCTCGTAGATGAAGATCTCGACGGGGACGACGGTGCCGCGCATGTTCTCGGTGGCGGCGTTGTACTGCTTGCAGAACTCCATCGTCTGGACCCCGTGGGGTCCGAGGGCCGTGCCGACGGGAGGCGCGGGTGTCGCCCCCCCGGCGGGGAGCTGGATCTTGACGATGGCGAGGGTCTTCTTCTTCTTCGGCGGCATGTTCGGGTTGCTCCTCGGGGGCTAAAGCTTGGCGACCTGGCTGAATTCGAGCTCGACCGGGGTTTCACGGCCGAAGATGTTCACGAGGACCTTGAGCTTGAGCTGATCCTCGTTGATCTCGGCGATCTGGCCCGAGAAGTCGGCGAAGGGGCCTTCCTTGACCCGGACCGTCTCGCCCGGCTCGTACTCGAGGCGGGGGCGGGTCTTCTTCTGGGGCTCGCCCGGGGTGCCCTCGGCGGGGACCTGGAGGATGCTCTCGACCTCACGACGGGACAAGGGGGTGGGCTTGGTCCCGGGCCCGACGAAGCCGGTCACACCCGGGGTGTTGCGGATGACCGACCAGGAGTCGTCGTCGAGATCGCACCGGGTCAGGAGGTAGCCCGGGAAGACCTTCTTCTGGACGACGACCTTCTTCCCGTTCTTGAACTCGGCCACGTCCTCCATGGGGATCACGACCTCGAAGATCCGGTCCTCCATGTTCATCGAGACGATCCGGCTCTGGAGGTTCGACTTCACCTTGTTCTCGTAGCCGGCGTAGGTGTGGACGACGAACCAGCGGCCGGGCCGGTCGTAGGGGCTCTCGACGACGGCCAGCTCGAACTCTTCGTCGTCGTCGTTCCCGGCCGAACCGGCCTCCTCCTCGACGGCCTCGTCCCCCACCGGCGTGTCGGTGGCGTCACTCCCGGTGGACTCGGCGGCGGCGTCCGGCGCCTCGTCGGCGGGGGACAGCTCTGCTTCGGTGTCGCTCTGGAGTGCGTTCACTGCCCCGTCCTCGGCCGCGGCGTCTTCGCCGGACCCGTCGTCGTCGTGGTGTTCGGAGGAACTCATGTCTTGAAGAGGAGGGTCACTCCGTGCGAGAAGAGGTAGTTGAGGACGAAGATGAGCCCGACCATGAGGACGAGGGTGATGAGGACCACCCCGGCCGAGTTCATGACCTCGGGTCGTGTCGGCCAGGCCACCTGGCGGAGCTCAGAGCGTACCTCGCGGAAGAACTCGAGGATTCTGCTGAGGACCGGGGCCTTCTTCTGCTGGGCCGCGGGGCGCCGGGGCGTGGGGGCCTGCCGGCGTCCGGCCGCGGGGGTGCCGTCGGCCTCGATCTGGCCCTGGCGCTGCATCATGCGCTTGGTTTCGCGGTTCACAGCTGTTCGCTCGCCTTTCGACGGACGGGGGCAGGGCAGGAGGGAATCGAACCCCCAACCGCCGGTTTTGGAGACCGGTGCTCTACCAATTGAGCTACTGCCCTTCGGTGACCCGGTCCCCGGCCATCAGCCGGCAGACCTCACGGGCCGAGGCACGAGGCTAGCACCACCCCTACGGGCGGTGCCCCCCGGGCAGCCCGGAGCAGATCGGCCGGGCCAGGACCGAGAGGTCAGCGGGTCTCCTTGTGGAGGGTGTGCTTGCGGTCCCATCGGCAGTACTTGCTCATCTCGATGCGCTCGCGGTCGTTCTGCTTGTTCTTCATCGTGATGTAGTTCCGGCGCTTGCAGACCTCGCAGGCCAGAGTGACCTGGATCCGCTTCTCGTTCTTGGCCATCTCCTGCTCCTCTCACAGACCTTCCCGCCGGAGGCGGGAGAGTGGTAGCGGCGGCGGGACTCGAACCCGCGACAACACGATTATGAGCCGTGTGCTCTAACCATCTGAGCTACGCCGCCTGGAGAGCCCCCTGTCAGAATTGAACTGACGACCCCAGCCTTACCATGGCTGTGCTCTACCGACTGAGCTAAGGGGGCGATACGGTCGGCACCGCGCCGGAGCAGCATAGTCGACGCCGGACCCCCCTTCTCCAGCGCCCAGTACGATCGCTTCGATGGAGGTCCGGTTGGCCACAGTGGGGGACGCCGAGGCGATCCGTTCGATCTACAACACCGAGGTGGGAGGGTCGACAGCGACCTTCGACCTCAGGCCCAGGACGGCCGCCGCCCAGCGGGTCTGGGTGGAGCGTCACCAGGGAGCCCACCCTGCCGTGGTGGCGGAGGTCGGGGGGGAGGTGGCCGGCTTCGGGTCGCTCTCTCCCTACCGGGAGCGGCCGGCCTATTCGACCACGGTCGAGGACTCGGTCTACGTCGACGGGGCCTTCCGGGGCCGGGGGGTGGGTCGGCTCCTGCTCGAGGAGCTGGTCCGGCTGGGCCAGCAGCAGGGCTTCCACACCGTGATCGGCCGGATCTCGGGGGACAACGCCCCGTCGATCGCCCTCCACCGGGCCTGCGGGTTCAACGAGGTCGGGCTGGAGCGGCAGGTGGGCCGGAAGTTCGGTCGGTGGCTGGACGTGGCCGTGCTGCAGCGGATGCTCTGACCCGGGCCCGGGCGGCCCAGACGGTCAGGCCGCGTCGAGTTGGGGGATGAGGTCGGTGCCGAGGGGACGGCGGCGTCGCCGGGCCCGGCGGACCGAGAGCCGCTCCAGGTTGATCGGGGTGAGGGGCACCGTGAGGATGCCGAGGCAGGCCAGGAGGGCGGCGACCATGATCAGGGGGTCGGCGGTGAGGAACAGATGAAGGAGCTCGAAGCCGCCGGGGAGGCCGATGAAGGCGCTGGCCACGGAGAGGGCCAGGAGGAGGGAGCGGAGCCTGCCGGTGGCGACGGGGGCGAGGGTGATGAGGCCCCAGGAGAGGTACCAGGGCTGGACCACTGGCCCGAGGATGGTGACGAGGAGCAGGGAGATCCCGATGGCCTTGAGGGCGCCGATCCGCTGACTGCGGACCAGCAGCCAGACCGAGGCGCCCATGGCGGAGAGCATGCCCAGGACCCGGGTCAGCGACAGGATGGTCGACCGGGGGACACCGAGGCCGAGGAAATGGGAGATGTGGGAGAGGAGGATCCCGACGCCGGTGGCGGGGGCCAGCCAGGAGGTCACGGTGCCCGGGGTGGCCAGGTTCCCGATCCAGCCCCAGCCCAGACCGGTCTCCATGGTGAGCGCCCCCAGGACGAGGCCGGAGATGAGCAGGGCGGTGAGGACGGGGCGGGTCCGCTCCCGGATGGCCCGGTCGGCGCCCATCCACTCCCAGCCGATGTAGAGGACGCCGATGGCGGCCGGGACCTTGACGGCGGCGGCGAGCGAGCAGAGGACGATCCCGACGACGGGGTGGGCCCGCCGGGCCTGGGCCAGGCCGAGGACGAGGAGCCCGATCATGAGGGCGTCGTTGTGCCCCCCCCCGACGAGGTGGAGGATGGTCACGGGGTTGAGAACGGCCAGGACGAAGGCCAGGGCGGGGTCACGGCCGTAGCTGCGGGCCAGTTGGGCCACACCGATGCCCATCATCACCACGCCGGCCAGGGCCAGGAGGCGGAGCAGGACGATGGTCCCGAGCTCGTTGTGGAAGGAGAGGCTGGCCAGGAACCCGTCGATCTGGAGGAAGAAGGGTCCGTAGGGAGCCGGCATGTTCTGCCAGATCTGGTCGACGAGGGTCTGGTAGGGGGCGCCGATGCCCAGGGTGTGGGGGCCGTTCACGTAGGGGCTGATGTGGTGGCTCATCATCTGGCCCTGGGCCGCGTAGCTGTAGATGTCCCGGCTGAAGAGGGGTGGGGCGATGAGGACGGGGACGACCCAGAGGCCGAGGACCATGGCCAGCTTCTTCACAGGGATTCCCGGCACCTGGGCCATGGTGCGGGCCAGGGTGATCCAGACCCGGGCCAGGAGGACCAGGCCGCCGAACACGGCGACGAGGCCGAGGAAGATCTCGAGATCGGACGAGGGGCCGTTGGGGATGCCGAAGAACCAGGCCCCGGAGGCGGGGACGGGATCGTAGGGCTCGAGGTACTTGAGGACGAAGGGGGAGTTGGACTGGGCCACACCCAGGGCGATGGCGGTGATGGCGATGAAGCCCAGGATGGCCGGGCGCAGGAGGAGGCCCGATCCGTCCCCCTCCACAGTGTCGGGACTCAGGTCGGGGCCGACCAGGGCCCGGAAGGGCCAGCGGTTGCGAAAGGCGTCGTCCCAGGAGGTCAGCTTGTCGAGGGCCGAGACGGCGACCGGCCGGAGGGAGATCCGGGGCTGGGGATTCCTGATCTCGGGTACGTCGGTCTCCACGGTCCTTCGGTCCTCAAGTCCTCGGTCGTCGCCCCGGGGTCCAGCTGGGCCTCTACGATCCCCCGGGGAAGGGGGCCGACCCGCAACGGGATGGTCGTGTTCGTAACACTACCGTAATGGAGGCCGTCACGGGGGGCGGACCCGGCGGGGAGCGATCTGAGCCGCTCCCCGCCGGTTGGAGTGGTGGGCCGGGAAGGATTCGAACCTTCGAAGGCGTTGCCGGCAGATTTACAGTCTGCTTCCTTTGGCCACTCGGACACCGACCCGTCGGTCGGAGACGATACCGCGCCGGACCGGGTCCCCCCGACGACGGGCCCGGGCGGGGGAAAGCCCGGGAAGGGGCTGGCCCGGGGCCCCGGAGGTGGGGATATGGTGTCGGCCATGCCCACCTTCGACGTCGTCTCCGAAGTCGACCTCCAGGAGGTCCGCAACGCCGTCGACCAGGCCAGCCGGGAGGCCGTGACCCGGTTCGACTTCAAGGGCACGGATTCGACCATCGAGCTCGGGACGGGGGAGCTCGTCCTGGAGTCCTCCACCGAGGACCGGCTCCGGGCCCTCCACCAGGTGCTGGAGGAGAAGCTCGTCAAGCGGGAGGTCTCGCTGAAGGCCCTCGAGGACGGGAAGGTCGAGGAGGCCTCGAAGGGCCGGGCCCGGCAGCGGATCGCCATCAACGCCGGGATCTCCTCGGAGCACGCCAAGCGGCTGAACCGGTTCATCAAGGAGCTCAATCTGAAGGGGGTCTCCTCCCAGGCCCAGGGCGACCAGCTCCGGGTGTCCGGGAAGAAGCGGGACGATCTCCAGGCCGCCATCGCCGCTCTGAAGGCGGAGGACTTCGGGATCCCCCTCCAGTTCACGAACTTCCGGGACTGATTCCTCTTCCTCCCGGACCCGATCCCGGGCCGGACCGGCTCCGCCGTCAGTCGTGGGCGTCGCTGACGCCGGCGTCACCGAAGGTGGCCATCTCGCCGATGATCTTGGCCGAGGCCTGGAGCAGGGGGAGGGCCAGGCAGGCCCCGCTCCCCTCCCCCAACCGGAGGTCGAGGTCGACGAGCGGGGTGAGGCCGAGCTGGTCGAGGGCGGCGGTGGCGCCGGGCTCGGTGGAGCGGTGGCCGGCCACGAGGTAGCCGGCGGCGTCGGGGGCGAGAGCGACGGCCACCAGTGCGGCGGCGGCGGCGATCACGCCGTCGAGGAGGACGGGGACGCCGGCGGCGGCCCCACCCACGATGTAGCCGGCCAGGGCGGCGATCTCGAGGCCGCCCACCGAGGCCAGGGTCTCCAGCGGCTCCGCTCCCGTCCCGAGACGCTCCAGGGCCCGCTCGACCACCGACACCTTGAGGGCCAGCCGGTCGTCGTCGATCCCGGTACCCCGACCGGTGACCTCGGCCGCCGTCCGACCCGTCAGGGCGGCGATGAGGGCGGCCGAAGGGGTGGTGTTGCCGATGCCCATGTCACCGGTGAGGAGGCACCGGACGCCGCCGGCGACGAGATCGGCGGCCACGGTGGCCCCGACGTCGAGGGCCCGGCGGGCCTCGTCGGTGGTCATGGCGGCCTCGACGGCGAGGTCGGCGGTCCCGGGCCGGACCTTGGCCCGGATGAGGCCCGGGGCCTCGGGGAGGTCGGATGCCACCCCCACGTCGACGACAAGGACCTCGGCGCCGACGTGGCGGGCCAGGACGTTCACGGCCGCGCCCCCTCCCACGAAGTTGAGGACCATCTGGGTGGTCACCTCGGCGGGCCAGGGGGAGACCCCCTGCTTGAGGACGCCGTGGTCCCCGGCGAAGACGGCGACAGCGGCCGGCTCAGGGACCGGCGGGGGGGAGGTCCGGGCGATGGCGGCCAACTGGATCCCGGCCGCCTCGAGACGGCCGAGGGCCCCCTGGGGCTTGGTCAGCCGGTCGTGGTGGACCCGGGCCGACTCGGCCGCGGTGGAGTCGACGGGGCGGAGGGACGCCAGGGCGTCGTCGAAGGAGGAGGGCATGCCCGCAGACTGTAGGGCAGGCTCAGCCCTCGATCAGATGGGCCTCGACCTCGGCGTCGTGGACAGGGTGGTGCTTGAAGAGCCGGTTGAAGATCATGAACTTGGCCACCCAGAGGATCCCGTAGGAGAGCAGGTTGGCTGCCATCACGATGATGGTTGCAAGCAGGTGGTGGTGGCTGGTCAGGTGGTGCTTCACCCAAGTCTGGGCGGCGGCGACGGCCACAGTCGAAAGGACCAGCCCGGCGAACGAGAGCGCCCAGAACGGGACGATCTCCTTCATGACGTGGGACTTCCCTGACTTCCCCCACACCCATTTCCGGTTCAGATAGTAGGAGGGGACGGTGGCAATGGCGTTGGCGAGACCGTTGCTCCAGATCGCCGAATGCTGGAGAATGAAGCCGTAGATGACGAAGAGGGAGAGCTGGGAAACGACGGTCGAGACAACCGAGACCATCGAGTAGCGGATGAGCTTCTTGCCCTCGGGCGTCTTCGGGAGGCGCCGGAGGCGCTGGAGAGCGTCACGCATTTGTAACACTTTACCCTCCCTCCCTGAGAGCATTCTGAGCGGACCGCTCCGGGGCCTCCGACCAGGGAGTCAGTCGGGGAGCTCCACCCGGTTGGACCTCGCCACCTGGCCGAGCCAGTGGGCGCTGGGCTTGGGGGTCCGCTCGAAGGTCTCCCGGTCCACCTCGACCAGGCCGAACCGGGGGACGTAGCCGGCGGTCCACTCGAAATTGTCGAGGAGGCTCCAGTAGGTGAAGCCGCTGATGTCGATCCCGTCGTCGATGCACCGGCGGACCCCGGCCAGGGCCTGGCCGACGAAGGTGACCCGCTCGGTGTCGTCGGCGGTCCCGATCCCGCTCTCGGTGACGACCAGGGGCATCCCCCCGGTGACGTCCCAGGCCCGGCGGATGCAGGCCTCGAGGGCGTCAGGCCAGTTCTCGTAGCCCATCTGGGTGATCCTGGCACCCGGGGCCGGGAGCCGCATCCCCTCGGGGCCGATCTCCATCCGGGTGTAGGTCTGGATCCCGAGGAAGTCGTCGCCGGCCGTGGCCTCCAGGAAGACGTCCTCGGCCGACCGGCGGATCCGGTCCCGGCGCTCCTCGCCCCCGTCGACGGCCTGGTAGTCGGTCATGGACAGGGCCAGGCCGACCGGGAACTCCCCGGGACCCGATCGGATGGCCGCCGCGGCCAGGCGGTGGGCCCGACAGAGGGACTCGTTGACGGCCCGGCGACGACCGGCGTCGCTGACGCCAGGGGGGAAGACGGTGACGAGATAACCCATCAGGGCCACGATGTTGGGCTCGTTGATGGTGCAGGCCCGGCCGATCAGGTCGCCGAGGTGGCCGGTGGCCCGCTCACAGAACCGGGCGAAGCGCTCGGGGGCCTCGGGGGCCTCCCATCCGCCCCGTCCGGCCAGCCAACGGGGGAGGGTGAAGTGGTTGAAGGTGACGTTGGGGACGAGACCCCGCTCGAGGCAGCCGGCCAGGATCCGGCGGTAGTGGTCGAGGGCGGCCAGCGACCACTCCCCCTCGGCCGGCTCGATCCGGCTCCACTCCAGGGAGAAGCGGTAGGAGCCGAAGCCCAGCGAGGCGAGGAGGTCGAGATCCTCGGGCCAGCGGTGCCAGGAGTCGCAACCGTCCCCGCTCGACTCCTTGCAGATGGTGCCCGGGGCGTGCTCGAAGTCCCACCAGTCGTTGTTGACGTTTCCCCCCTCGATCTGGTGGGAGGAGGTGGCGGTCCCCCAGAGGAAGCCGTCGGGAAAGGAGAGGGTGGGCACGGGGACACGGTAGTGGGGGTCGGCTCCACTCGCCCCGGCGGGTTCCCCCCTGACAGGATGGGGGGGTGAGCGACGCCCTCGATTTCCTCGTCAAGCTTCTCGACATCGAGCCCATCGAGGTGAACATCTTCCGGGGGGTGAGCCCGGACGAGCACCGCCAGCGGGTCTTCGGGGGCCAGGTGGCGGCCCAGGCCCTGATGGCGGCCGGGCGGACCGTCGAGCGGGGGGTGGTCCACTCCCTCCACTCCTTCTTCCTCCGGCCCGGGGACCCCAACGTGCCCATCCTCTACGAGGTCGACCGGATCCGCGACGGCCGGTCCTTCACCACCCGCCGGGTGGTGGCCATCCAGCACGGCCAGGCCATCTTCAACATGGCCGCCTCGTTCCAGATCCCCGAGGAGGGGCCACTGGAGCACCAGTTCACGATGCCCGACGTCCCGGAGCCGGAGACCCTCTCGACCCTGCGGGACCGACTCGAGCCCTACCGGGAGCAGCTGGCCGACTGGTTCGCCCGGCCCCACCCCATCGACCAACGTCACATCGGGGAGCTGCCCTGGATGCACCACGAGGGCCGGGAGCCCATCCAGCGGCTCTGGATCCGGGCCGACGGGGAGCTCCCCGACGACCCCCTCCTCCATTCCTGCGTGGCCGCCTACGCCTCCGACATGTCCCTGTTCGACACGATGCTGGCCCCCCACGACGTGCGGTGGGACGACACCGACTTCATGGGGGCCAGCCTGGACCACTGCATGTGGTTCCATCGACCCTTCCGGGCCGACGAGTGGCTCCTCTACGACATGGACAGTCCCAACGCCTTCGGCGCCCGGGGCCTGGCCCGGGGGTTCCTGTTCACCCGGGAGGGCCAGCTGGCCGTCTCGATGGCCCAGGAGGGCGTGATGCGCCTGGTGCCCCGCTCCGCCTCCTGAGCCGGACTGTCAGCGCTCGCCCATGGGGACATATCCCCGGGACTCCGAGCCGATGTAGAGCTGGCGGGGCCGGGCGATCTTGGCGTCCTGGTCGAGCATCTCCTGCCAGTGGGCCAGCCAGCCCGCCGTCCGGGGGATGGCGAACAGGACGGGGAACATCTCCAGGGGGAAGCCCATGGCCTGGTAGATGAGGCCGGAGTAGAAGTCGACGTTGGGGTAGAGNNCCCGAGTAGAAGTCGACGTTGGGGTAGAGCTTCCGGGACGTGAAGTACTCGTCCTGGAGGGCGATCTCCTCCAACTTGAGGGCGATGTCGAGCAGGGGGTTCTTCCCGGTGACCTCGAAGACGGCGTCGGCGGTCTGCTTGATGATCTTGGCCCGGGGGTCGTAGCTCTTGTAGACCCGGTGGCCGAAGCCCTGGAGCCGACCGCCGGCCCCCGACTTCACGGACTCGACGAAGGCCGGGACCTGGTCGATGGAGCCGATCTCGGTCAGCATCCTGATGACGGCCTCGTTGGCACCGCCGTGGCGGGGGCCGTAGAGGGCGGCGGCGGCGGCGGCGCAGGCCGAGTAGGGGTCGGAGTGGGAGGAGCCGACCGTCCGCATGGCCGTGGTCGAGCAATTCTGCTCGTGGTCGGCGTGGAGGATGAAGAGGATGTCGAGGGCCCTGACCAGGACCGGGTTGGCCTCATAACGGGGCTCGGCCACCTTCCACATCATGGAGAGGAAGTTGGCGCAGAAGTCGAGGGAGTTATCGGGGTAGACGAAGGGCATCCCCACGCTGAAGCGGTGGGCGGCGGCAGCCAGGGTGGGCATCTTGGCGATCATCCGGATGATCTGCTTCTGGCGGGAGTCGGGATCGAAGATGTCCTTGGCGTCGAGGTAGAACGTCGAGAGGGCGGCCACGGCCGAGACCAGCATCCCCATCGGATGGGCGTCGTAGTGGAAACCCTCGAGGAACCGCTTCCGCATGTTCTCGTGGATGAAGGTGTGCATGGTGATCTCGTGGCGCCATGCGTCGAACTGGTCCGTGGTGGGGAGCTCCCCGTGGAGGAGGAGGTAGGCGACCTCGAGGTAGGTGGACCGCTCGGCCAGCTCCTCGATGGGGTAGCCCCGGTAGCGGAGGATGCCCTGGTCGCCGTCGAGGAAGGTGACGGCGCTCTCACATGCGGCGGTGGCGGTGAAGCCGGGGTCGTAGAACCAGATCCCGGGCAGGAGCTTCTGCCACGCCGCGGCCGAGATACCACCTCGGTCGATGGGGATCTCGAGCTGGTTGCCCGTCCGGTTGTCGGTGATGGTGATCGACTCGGCCAAGA
This sequence comes from Acidimicrobiaceae bacterium, assembly GCA_003151955.1. GTDB lineage: Bacteria > Actinomycetota > Acidimicrobiia > Acidimicrobiales > UBA8190 > PALSA-743. Next base: position 1,836 of record PLZB01000101.1, on the reverse strand, counting down.
CGCTCGGATCCTCCTCAGACGCTTCCGGGCCCCGATCCTATGGCCAGGGCGACCCGGTTGAACACCCCGGGGCCGTCGGATCAGCCCGCCGGGGCCACCACCGGCTCCCGGAGGGGCAGCGAGGTCGAGTTGGCCAGGCTGGTCGTGCCGGCGTAGACGGCCGTGACGACATGGGTGCCGGGACCCGGGTAGGTGACGGTGCAGGTCGCTCGGCCCCGGGCCAGGGCCAGAGAGACGCAGCCGGGAACCGCCGTCCCGCCGTCGTCGAAGGTCACGGTGCCGGACGGCACGGTGGAGGCGGCGGCCGGGGCCGAGACGGTGGCCCGGTAGCTCACGGGGTGGCCCACCCGGGCCGACGTGACCGATGGGGTGACCACGATCCCGGAAGGGAACTGGGCCACCACCAGCGGGATGGTGACGGCCGGGGCGGCGACGCCGTCGGTCGGTCCCAGGGCCGTGATGACGAGGGAGTAGCCGGTACCGGCGACCACGGGGAGGAGGGGGAGGTCGACGGCGACCGAAGCCCCGGCCCTCACGTCCACGGTCCGACGGGCCGGCGGCGGCGCAGCCGCCGCCGTGGTGGGTCGGACCGCGGCCTCGACGACGACGCCCTGCTCGTCGACGTTCCCCGGATCGACCAGGACCATCTGGACGGCCAGCGTGGTGGTGGGCGGGATGACCGCCGAGCCGTTGCTGACCGAGACGGCGGCGGGATCGACCCCGAGGGCCCCGAGGCCGAGCTGATGCCGGGCGGTCAGGGAGGCCGAACCGGCCAGCAGGCCCACGAAGGAGCCGAGGGCCTGGTTGGTCCACGCCCGGGGATCGCCCATCCAGACCGACAGGGGGAGGCGGACCCCGCCCGGGGCCAGGATCAGGGCCCGCCGGCAGTCGGCCCAGGAGATGTCGGCCTGGGAGATCTGGACCGAGACGTCGGCCATGGCGGTGGCGGCGGTGGCCTCGTTCCCACCGGCGAGCCCCGTCGGCCCCCCGAGAAGGGTCTCCAGGGCGCTGCGGAGCCCCCGGGCGGCCTCGGCCCGGAGGATCATGGCGGATTGGCATCCGGCCCCGGCCGGGGGGGTGGGAGCGGGGGGGATCAGGGTGTCGAACTGGTCGGCGACCTCGGACGACGCTGCGGCCAACGCGTCGAGCAGACCGAAGAAGGTCGGCCTGTCCATCGTCGGGCCGCGGTCGAGGATCTCGCCGATCGAGGCTCCGGCTGCCGTCGATCGTGAGGCCAGGGGTGCGGCCATGGCGGCGAAGCTGGTGTTGAGCTCCCGGTGGAATGGTCCCGAGGTTGGGCCGATCTGGTCGACAGCGCCCACCCCGAAGGCCACCGTCGCCAGGACCAGCCCCGCGAAGAGGAGCCGGGGGGAACGGGAGGCCCCGGGTCGCCGCCGTCCGAGCCGCCGCCGTTCCCGAACCATCGGGACGACCCTACTGGCCCCCGGGCGGCCCGGTTCCGGTCACCGCACCCCGCTGTGGACGACCCTCACCCGGGGTGGCCCACCCCCGGGCTCAACCGACCCTGGTCGGAACGCCGGCGGTGCGCAGCACGCTCGCCGTCCGCCGCCAGTCGACAGTGGGGGCGATGGCGTCGACGTCGACCCGGTCCCGGTGGTGGTCGACGATGGCGAGGAGGTCCCGGATGGTCGAGGGCTCGAGGAGGTGGGGGACGAGTCCCAGGTCGAGGAGCTTGGTGTGGGCGGCCCGGTAGTAGTGGTCCTGCTTCTCGACCCGGGGAGGGTCGAGGTGGTCGATGGTGACGGCCCCGGGGTAGGCCTCGGCCACCATCTCGGCCATATGGAGGACCGAGAAGGACTCGGTGAACTGGTTGAA
>PLZB01000016.1 GCA_003151955.1 Acidimicrobiaceae bacterium | reverse complement strand
CCCTTACCCGCCGATCCAGGTCAGACACAGAAGTGGGGTGCGGGGGCAGGGGTCGCGCTGATGTGCCGTGGCCGTGAACTACGCCACACGTGGGGGGGACCGACGCGCCCAACTCCTCCTCCTCGCAGAGCTCCAAGACCTCCTCGGCCCACCCGACGAGACAATGGTGGCCGAGGTCCTGGCGGCTTTCGACCGGATCGAACGGGAACAACGACGCTGAAGCCCTCAGGCCTGGTGGAACAGGGCCAGGAGCTCCCGTTCCCGCTGCTCCATCTTCTCTGCCTCGAGCTCCTCGACGTGGTCCATCCCGAGGAGGTGGAGGAGGCCGTGGACGACGAGGAGGGCCAGCTCGTCGTCGACGGTGGCCCCGTGGTCGGCGGCGTTGCGGGCCGCCACGGTGGGGCAGACGACGACGTCGCCGAGGAGCATCGGCATCTCGTCGGCCTCGGGGGCGTTCCCCCCGGGGCCAGTCCCCCCCTCGTCGGGGGAGCGGCCCCCCCGGACGGGCTCCTCGTCGATGGGGAAGGCGAGGACGTCGGTGGGACCTTCCCGGCCCAGGAACCGGCCGTTGAGCTCGGCGATGGTCCCCTCGTCGACGAAGAGGAGGGAGACCTCGGTGTCGATCTTCACCCCCTGGGCCTCGAGGACGTTGCGGGCCAGGACGGTCCATCGGGCCACGTCGACGACCAGGTCGGACTGCTCGTCGGCGGCGAAGATGTCGAGGCTCACGACCCCTTCCCCCCGGCAGCCCCCTCGGCCCGCTCGTAGGCGTCGACGATGTCGGCCACGATCCTGTGCCGGACGACGTCCCGCTTCCCGAGGTGGACGAAGGCGATCCCCTCCACCTCGCCCAGGACGGGCTCCAGGCGGGGGAGTCCCGACCGGCCGCCGGGGACGTCGATCTGGGTCACGTCCCCGGTGACGACGCACTTCGACCCGAAGCCGATCCGGGTCAGGAACATCTTCATCTGCTCGGGGGTGGTGTTCTGGGCCTCGTCGAGGATGATGAAGCTCCGATTGAGGGTCCGGCCCCGCATGAAGGCCAGGGGGGCGACCTCGATGGTGCCCCGCTCCAGGAGCCGCTGGGCCCCCTCCGGCTCGAGGAGGTCGTAGAGGGCGTCGTAGAGGGGCCGGAGATAGGGGTCGACCTTGGCCATGATGTCCCCGGGGAGGAACCCGAGCCGCTCCCCGGCCTCCACGGCGGGCCGGGTCAGGATGATCCGGTCGACCTGGTGGGCCTGGAGGGCCTGGACGGCCAGGGCCACGGCCAGGTAGGACTTCCCCGTCCCGGCCGGCCCGATCCCGAAGGTGACGATGTTGTCGGCGATGGCGTCGGTGTAGGCCTTCTGGCCCGCCGTCTTGGGCCGGACGGCCCGGCCCCGCGACGACCGGAGGACCTCGGCCGTGAGCACCGCCGCCGGGCTCACGTTGTCCTTCACCATCCCGATGGTCCGGTGGATGTCCTCGGCGTCGAGTCCCTGGCCCTGCTCGAGGAGGAGGACGAGCTCCTCGAAGAGCCGCCCGATCCGCTCCGCCTCGGTCCCCTCGATGGTGATCTCGTTGCCCCGGACCACGATGTGGGACCCCTTGAAGCCGTGCTCGATCAGCCGGAGCAGCTCGTCGCGCTGGCCGAGGAGGGCCACCATGAGGTGGTTCCCGGGGACGAGGACCTTGACCTGGGTGGTCGACTCCGGGTGGCCCTTCACCCCAGGCTGCCCGTCAGGGGCCGACCGCCGATGACGTGGAGATGGAGGTGGGGGACGGAGTTCAGGGCGTCCTCCCCGACGTTGAAGACCAGCCGGTAGCCGCTCGGCCAGGCCCCCTCGGCCTCGGCCACGGTCCGGGCCACCTCGAGCATCTCGACCAGGACCTCCCCGTGGCCGTCCCCGACCTCCCCGGCGTGCTCGATGTGGACGACGGGGATGACGAGGACGTGGAGGGGGGCCTGGGGGCTGATGTCCCGGAAGGCCAGGACGGTCTCCGACCGGTGGACGATGTCGGCCGGGACCCCGCCCAGGACGATCCTGCAGAAGAGGCAGTCGGCCGGGTCCGTCACCCCGTCGACGCTACTCGGCGCCATCGGGCCCGGAACCCCGGCCCGCGCTGCCCTTCGCCTCCGGGTAGAGGTGCTCGAGCGACCCCGGGGCGATCCGGCAGCTCTCGATGAACCGGTCGACGTCCTCCTGCTTGACCCGGATGACCCGGCCGAACTTGAAGGCCGGGAGGTCCCCCTCGTCGATGAACCGGTAGAGGCTCCGGAGGGTGACGCCGATGAGCTCGGCCGCCTCCTTGGTGCTCAGCCAACGGATCTGGTGCTCGCCCACTGCGGACGACCCTACTCCCCGAGGATCAGGAGGAGACGCGCAGTCCGAGCTCGTCGAGCCGCCGGCTCATGGCGTCGGGGGTGACCCCGAAGAGGCAAGCGATGGCCCGGAGATCCTCGGCCCGGATGGTGATCATCCGGCCGTTGAAGTCCTGGCGCTGGACCTGGATCATGCTCAGGAACCGCCGGAGGAGGTCCCGCTCGGGGCCGCTCACCGAGTTGAGCTTGGTCAGGTCGATGGTGACCTTCTCCTGGCCGTCCCAGGGTCGGAGCGCCCGTCGGGCCCGGGCGTGGTCGGCGGTGGCCCCGGCGGGCTCCCGCTCCCCGGGACCCCAGCGGTTGGCGTCGTCCTCGTCCTGGGGGAGGAGCTGGTCGACGGGGACGTCGTAGAGCTTGGCCAGGCGCTGGAGGCGGGGGACCGAGATGGCCCGCTCGCCCCGCTCGTAGGCACCGAGGACCGAGGCCTTGAACTCCTGGTCCGACATGGCCTCGACGGCCTGGAGGGAGAGGCGCATCTGCTTGCGGACAGCCCGGAGCCTCGAACCAACGGCCCGGGCGTAGGCGGCCCGGGCCGACTCCTCCTGCTCATCCTCTTCCTCTTCATCCAGAGCCGGCGGGTTCACCATGACCATTACACCCTCACCATTCCTTCGTCCTTGAGTTCGTTCACCGTCCGTGGCCCCCGGAGATCAAAAACCGCACGGCCCCTGTCCTTCCCTAGTCTTCACCACTCAGCGTGATGATTGCAAGCACCACCGGGCCGGTGGTCTCAAGCTGGGCCGATCACCCGGTCCCGGAGGCCGCAGAGGAGGAATCCGGCGGCCACCGCCGCCGTCTCGGCCCGGAGGACCCCGGGTCCGAGCCCGACGGCGGGCAGCCCCAGCTCCAGCTCGGCCTCCCCCCAGCCCCCCTCAGGGCCGACGGCCAGCCCGGTCAGCCCGGGCCCCGGGGCCGGCCCCCCCGGTTGGGCCAGGGCCAGGCCCCCGGCCAGCTCCCCGGCCAGGTCGGCCAGGGTCCCGACCCCGGTGACCGAGGGGGTCCAGGGCCGCCGGCTCTGGGCGGCCCCCTCCCGGGACACCCGCCGGAGCCGGTCGAGGGCCTTCCCCTCCCGGTCCCCCTCCCAGCGGACCACGGCCCGGGCCGAGGTGAGGACGACGATCCGGTCCACCCCCAGCTCGGTCAGCTTCTGGACCACCCACTCGGGCCGGTCCCCCTTCACCGGGACGAAGCCCACCGTGACCTCCGGGGCCGGCCGGGTGCAGCTGACGATGTCCCCGACGGGCTCGAGCCGCCCCCCGGGCCCGTAGCGGCAGGCCCGCCAGTGGCCGGCCCCGTCGGCGGCGACCACCGTCTCCCCGGCCCGGAGCCGGAGGACCCGGGCCAGGTGGTGACCGTCCTCCGGTCCCGTCTCCGGGGTCTCGAGATCCTCGACGAAGACCTGGGCCGCGGCCCGGACCGAGCCGGGCCAGGCTCCCCCCGGCTCCACCCCGGTCAGCCGAAGGCGGACCTGAGCCGGGACAGGAGTCCCTCACCCGGCCCAGCCACGTCCTCGCCCCGCTCCGCCGCCAGCTGCCGGAGGAGCTCCTCCTGGGCCTTCGTCACCCCGGTCGGCGTGTCCACCACCACCTTGACCAGGAGGTCCCCTCGGCCCCGGCCCCGGACGTGGGGGACCCCCCGGCCCCGAAGCCGGATGACATGGCCGGTCTGGGTCCCGGCCGGGACGGTGAGCTGCTCCTCCCCGTCGAGGGTCTCGAATTCGAAGATGACCCCCAGGGAGGCCTGGGTCATGGAGACGTGGAGCTCGGTCCGGAGGTCGCTGCCGTGGCGGACGAACCGGTCGTCGGAGTGGACGGCGAGGTGGACGTAGAGATCCCCAGCGGTCCCCCCCCGGGGGCCGGCCGGCCCCCGGCCGGTGAGCCGGAGGGTGGATCCGTGGTCGACCCCGGCCGGGACGTCGACGGTGAAGGTCCGCTGGTCGACCCGCCGGCCGTCCCCCCGGCACTCGGGGCAGGGGCTCGAGATGGCCTCCCCCATGCCCTGGCACTTCGGGCAGGTGACGGCGGTGACGACCTGGCCCAGGATCGACTGGCGGACCCGGCGGAGCTCCCCCGCCCCGGCGCAGTCGGGGCAGCGGATGGCGGTGGTCCCGGTCCGGGCCCCGCTCCCCTCGCAGGCCTCGCAGGCCACCAGCCCGTCCACGGTGAGGTCCCGGCGGGCCCCGAAGACGGCCTCCCGGAAGGTCAGGTCGAGGACGATCTCGGCGTCCGACCCCCGGTTCGGCCCGGCCCGCATCCCCCGGCCCCCGCCCCCGGTGGCCCCGAAGAAGGCGTCGAAGAGGTCCCCGAGGCCACCGCCGCCGAAGGGGTCGTAGCCGCCCCCGGAGGCCTCCACGCCTTCGGCCCCGTAGCGGTCGTAGCGGGCCCGGCGCTCCGGGTCCCGGAGGACCTCCCAGGCCCGGCCGATCTCCTTGAACCTGGCCTCGGCCTCCTGGTCCCCCCCGGTCGAGTCGGGGTGGAGCTCCCGGGCCAGCTTCCGGTAGGCCCGTTTGATGGCCTCGTCGGAGGCGTCGGGCCGGACGCCGAGGAGGGCGTAGTAGTCCTCGGCCACCTCAGACCCCGTCCCCGGCCTCGTCGTCCGGCTCCGACCCTTGGGCCCGGGCCAGGCGCCGGCTCAGCTGCTCCCCCACCACCCGGACGGCGGCGAGGGCCCGGGGGTAGTTCATCCGGGTCGGGCCGACCACGCCGATGGTCCCCGCGCTCTCCCCCTCGACGAAGACGGGGGCGACGACCAGGGCGCAGGCGGCCAGGGGCTCGAAGCCGTGCTCGGCCCCGATGGCGACGGAGAGGCCCCGGTCCAAGATGTCCTCGATGAGCTCCACCACCACCAGCTGCTGCTCCAGGATCGAGAGCACCGACCGGACGGTCTCGACGGCGTCGAAGGCGGCTGCCATCCGGGAGGATCCCCCCACGAAGACGTGCTCGGGCTCGGCCCCCGACCCGAGGGACTCCACCGCCTCCACCCCCAGCCGGACGAGCCCGTCCACCTCAGGGATTCCCGTCGGCGGCACGGCCCAGCCCGAGGTCAGGGTCCTCCCCTGGAGGGAGCCGCCCAGATGGGCCGAGGCCGAGGCCAGGACACCCTCCTCGACGTCCTCGGTCAGCTCCACCGTCCGCTTCTCGACGGCCCCGTCGGCCAGGACGACCAGGACCAGGACGACCCGGGGGGCGAGCCCGACGAGCTGGACCGACCGGATGGCGGCCGACTCGTGGTTGGGGCCGACCACGACGGCGGCCGAGTCGGTGATCCCGGCCAGGAAGCGGCTGGTCCGGCCCAGGAGGTCCTCCACCTCCCCGTGGACGTCCCCGAAGAACTGCCTGACCTCGAGCCGCTCGGGCGCCCCCAGGGGACCCGGGGCCAGCCGGTCGACGAAGAACCGGTAGCCCTGGTCCGTCGGGATCCGGCCGGCACTGGTGTGGGGCTGGGCCAGGTAGCCCTCCCGCTCCAGGGCGGCCATCTCGCTGCGGATGGTGGCCGAGGAGACCTCCACCCCGGGGGCGTGGGTGATGTGGGCCGAGCCGACGGGGACGGCCGTCTCGATGTACTCGGCCACCACGGCTTGGAGGATGGCGGCCTTCCGCTCGTCGAGGACGGGCTCCGGGCCGAGGTCGTCTCGGGCTGGTGGGGTGGTCGTCGGCATCGGTGTTCCTGGCACTCAAGTCTACTGAGTGCCAGGCATGGGACGGGGAAGCGGGTCCGGGGAGGTCCGCCTACCCTGGGGCGGTGACCGGCCGGCGGGGGACAGCGACGGCCCTCCTCTCCTATCTCCTGGCCGCCTTCCTCCTCTTCTCCGGAACCTGGCTCCATCCCGCCGGCCGGATCGTGGGTCGCTGCTGCGACGCCGTCACCTCGGTGAGCTGGTTGAGGTGGACCGGCTTCGCCGTCCTCGGGGGCCACGACCCGTTCCTCTCGGGCTCTCTCAACGCCCCCCACGGGGTGAACGTCCTCTGGCAGCCCCAGGCCTCCCCCCTCCTCGGCCTCCTCCTCACCCCGGTGGAGCATCTGGCCGGACCGCTCGTCACCTACAACCTCCTCGCCACCCTGGCCCCGGCCCTGGCCGCCTTCACCGCCTTCCTCGCCATCCGCCGCTGGGTGGGGGGGACCCTCGGCCCCCTCCTCGGGGGGACCCTCTTCGGCTTCTCCCCCTTCGTCACCTCCCAGTCCCTCGGCCATCTCCATGTCACCTTCCTCGCCCTCCTCCCCCTCATCCTCATCGTCGAGGTGGACGCCGTCACCGACCGCCGGATCCGACCGACCCGGGCCGGTCTCCTCCTCGGCGCCCTCTGTGGGGCCCAGCTCCTCATCGGCGAGGAGATGCTCGTCCAGGTGGTCCTGGCCGGGGCCCTGGTGGCCCTGGTCCTGGCCGTCGTCCTCCGCGCCCAGCTCCGGGACCGTCTGGGCGGGCTGGCCCGGGTGGCCCTCGTCGCCGCCGCTACCTTCGCCGTCCTGGCCGGCATCCCCCTGGCCGTCCAGCTGGCCGGTCCCCTCCGCCCCCCCTCCCCCTTCGTGGTCTTCCCGCCCTGGCCCGCCGACCTGGCCGGGTTCCTCTTCCCGACCTACTCGATGGCCGCCTACTCCGTTCCCTCCCTCCGGGACGTCTCGGCGGGCTGGTTCCCCAATCCGATCGACCAGGGGAACGCCTACATCGGCGCCCCCCTCCTCCTCCTCGTCCTGGTGGCGGCCTGGACCGGGAGACGGACCCGGGCCGTCCGGGTCGCCGCCCCGGTGGCCCTCGCCCTGGCCGTCGCCTCCCTCGGCTCCTCCCTGGTCGTCGCCGGCCACCACACCGGCATCCCCCTCCCCGGCGCCCTCCTGGCCCGGATCCCCCTCCTCCAGGACGTCATCCCGGGACGGCTCCCGGCCCTGGAGTGGCTGGGCCTGGCCGTGATCGTCGCCGTCGGGGTCCGCCGGCTGGGGGCCCTCCCGGCCGGCCGCCGACGGGTCGGGCTGGTCCTGGTCGCCGCCGCCGTGGCCACCGTCTGCCCCCAGCTCCCCTACCCCTCCTACCCGGTGACCACCCCGGCCTTCTTCGAGTCCCCCGCCGGCGTCGGCCGACTCCCCGCCGGAACCACCGTCTACCTGGCCCCCTTCCCCCGGGGCCAGGCCCCCAACGTCGAGACCATGGTCTGGCAGGCCGAGTCCGGCTTCCGTTTCGCCATGCCGGGTGGCTACGTCCTCGTCCCCGGGCCCGGGAACCGGACCGCCTCCCCCTTCCGCCCCGTCGACCCCCTCAGCAGCCTGGTGATGGCCGGGGGGACCCCCGAGCCGGGGCCGGCCGACCGCCCCGCCCTCCTGGTCGACCTCCGCCGAACCGGGGCCACGGCCGTGGTCGTCGGCCCCATGTCGGGACAGGCCGCCGTGATCCGGCTGTTCACCGATCTACTCGGGAGACCCCCCCGTTGGGAGGGTGGCGTCGCCCTCTGGACCGGCCTGACCCGGTGAGCCCTCAGTCGTCGAGTCGGAGGGCGGCCACGAAGGCCTCCTGGGGGACCTCGACCCGGCCGATGTTCTTCATCTTCTTCTTCCCCTCCTTCTGCTTCTCGAGGAGCTTCCGCTTCCGGGTGATGTCCCCCCCGTAGCACTTGGCCAGGACGTCCTTCCGGCGGGCCTTCACCGTCTCCCGGGCGATGACCCGTCCCCCCACGGCGGCCTGGATGGGGACGTCGAACATCTGGCGGGGGATGAGCTCCTTCAGCTTCTCGGCCATCCGCCGCCCGTAGGAGTCGGCCGAGCTCCGGTGGACGACGGTCGAGAAGGCGTCGACCGGGGTGTGGTTGATGAGGAGATCGACCCGGACGAGGTCCCCGGGCTGGTAGCCGGCCGGCTCGTAGTCGAGGCTGGCGTAGCCCTTGGTCCGGCTCTTCAGCTGGTCGAAGAAGTCGACCACCACCTCGGCCAGGGGGATCCGGTAGACGAGCTCGAGGCGCTCCGGGGAGAGGTACTCCATCCGCTCGAGCTCCCCCCGGCGGGTCTGGCAGAGATCCATGGTCGTCCCCGTGTAGTCCGAGGGGACGATCAGGGTGGCCCGGAGCATGGGCTCGTCGAGCCGGTCGAGCTTCGAGGGGTCGGGCATCTCGCTCGGGTTGTCGAAGGGGACCTCGCTCCCGTCGGTCAGGTGGGCCAGGTAGGCCACCGAGGGGGCGGTGGCGATGAGGGCCAGGTCGAATTCCCGCTCGAGGCGCTCCCGGATGATGTCCATGTGGAGGAGGCCGAGGAACCCGCACCGGAACCCGAAGCCGAGGGCCCCGGAGGACTCCGGCTCGAAGGTCACGCTGGAGTCGTTCAGCCGGAGCTTCTCGAGGGCCTCCCGGAGATCGGTGAGCTCGTCCCCGTCGATGGGGTAGATCCCGCAGAAGACCATCGGCTTCGGCTCCCGGTAGCCGGCCAGGGGCTCCCCCGCCGGCCGGGCCGCGTCGGTGACGGTCTCCCCCGACCGGGCCTGGCCCACGTCCTTGATCCCGGCCAGGAGGTAGCCCACCTCCCCCGGACCGAGCTCGGTCGACGGCGTCGGGTCGGGCCGGCGGGCCCCGATCTCCTCCACGTCCTGGACCACCCCGACCTGCATGAACCGGACCTTGCTCCCCGCTCGGAGCGTCCCCTCCATGACCCGGATCGAGCTCACGACACCCCGGTACTGGTCGTAGGAGGAGTCGAAGATGAGGGCCCGCAGCGGGGCCTCGGGGTCGCCCAGGGGAGAGGGGACCCGGGCCACCACGGCGTCGAGGAGCTCCGCCACCCCGGCCCCCGTCTTGGCCGAGATCTGGAGGATCGAGCTGGCCTCGATCCCGAGGACCCGCTCGATCTCCGCCGCGTAGAGCTCGGGCTCGGCCGCCGGGAGGTCGATCTTGTTCAGGGCGGCCACGATCTCGAGGTCGTGCTCCAGGGCCTGGTAGCAGGTGGCCAGGGTCTGGGCCTGGATCCCCTGGGAGGCATCGACGAGGAGGACCGCCCCCTCGCAGGCGGCCAGGGACCGGCTCACCTCGTAGCCGAAGTCCACGTGGCCCGGGGTGTCGATGAGGTGGAGGACATGGTCCTTCCAGCTGACCCGGACGTTCTGGGCCTTGATGGTGATCCCCCGCTCCCGCTCGATGTCCATCGAGTCGAGGTACTGCTCCCGCATGAGCCGGGGATCGACGGCATGGGTCAGCTCCAGGATCCGGTCCGACAGCGTCGACTTCCCGTGGTCGACGTGGCTGATGATCGAGAAGTTTCGGATGCGGTCGATGGGCAGCACGGCCCCCGGAGCGTAACCCGGCCCTTCACTAGGCTCGTTCCATGCGCCGACCCCGCCTCGGGCTGGCCGGCCTCGCCCTCGTCCTCCTCACCGGCGCCGCCTGCAGCCTGATCTCCAGCCAGGTCTCGACCGACCAAGCCCTGCGGGCCGACGGCTTCGCCAACGCCAACGTCAGCATCGGCGCCACCATCGGCGCCGACGGCACGGTCACTGCCACCGTCTCCCCCAAGCCCGGCCTCGATGGCCTCCAGGCCCAGTCCTCCGAGGTCGCCTCGGTCGTCTGGACCCACTTCCGGGGCCGCTTCGACAGGCTCGGCGTCTCCGTCAACGGCCTCGGCCGGCAGGACTTCACCCACGACCAGCTCGTCTCCACCCTCGGACCCCGCCCCTCCGGCCTCGACGACCAGTCCGTGACCAGCGAGCTCAACTCCGGGGTCGCCGTCGTGGGCTGGGCCGTCGCCGGCTTCGTCATCGTCTTCCTCGTCGCCGCCGTCCTCCTCGTCGTCTTTCTCGTCCGCCGCTCCCGCCGCCGTCACCCGCCCGGCTACGCCGCCTGGCCCCCCGGGGGATATCCCCAGCCCTGGCCACCCCAGGGCTCCTGGCCCCAACCCCAGGGCCAGTGGCCCCCTCCTCCGGGCCAGTGGCCGCCGTCCCCGCCTCAGGGGTCGCCGCCGGGAGGGCCTCCCCGGGTGCCCTGAGCATCCTGCCTGCTAGGATGGATCGACCCGAGCGCCCGTGGCGCCCATCCCCTCGAGTAGCGAGAGACCTTTCGTGGCCAACATCCGCAGCCAGATCAAGCGCAACCGACAGAACGAGCGGCGGCGCCTCAAGAACAAGTCGGTCCGCTCCGAGATGCGGACCAGGACGAAGAAGGCCGTCACCGCCCTCGACACCGGGGCCGACGACGCCGGGGAGGCCCTCCGGCTGGCGGTGAAGCGGATCGACAAGGCCGCCGCCTCCGGGGTCATCCACAAGAATCAGGCCGCCAACCGCAAGTCGAGCCTCATGCGTCGGGCCAACGCCGCGGTGGCGACTACCGCCGACTGACCCACCCCCACATGCCCCGGCTCCGGGGCCGTGGCCGGGTATCATGGCTGGTGGGTAGGGGGACAGCATGATCGGTCGGAAGAAGAAAGCCGCAGCCAGAGGTCCCGTCTGGGATTCCGGTGCGGGGGGCAGCGCCTACGGTGCGCCCCGGGTCGGGGGCTACCAGCAGCCGATCCTGGCCCCCAGCCCGTTCGGGGCCGGCCCGGCGCCGGCTCCCGCCGTCGCCGTCGCCGTCGAGCCGGCCGGCGGCCCGGCCGACTGGCTCGCCGACCCGACCGGTCACCACGAGTTGCGCTACTGGGACGGGACGGACTGGACCGAGCACGTCTCGGACGACGGCGACCAGGGCGTCGACCCCCTCACCTGACCCGCCCCCTCAGCGGTGGGCGGACGGCCGGGACGGCTTCCGGCCACCCCCGAGCCGGGCCAGCCTGGCCACGAGGACCTCGACCACCGTCTCGGCCGGCAGCCCGGTCCGTCCCCGGAGGTCGAGATCGGCCTCGGCCAGCAGGATGACGGCCCGCCCCAGGCGGGCCGAGCCGAGCCGGCGGCCCTGCTCCATGGCCTTCTTCACCGGGTAGACGCTCCGGGCCCCGACGAGAGCGGCAGCCTCCTCGGCCGACGCCACCGCCGCCCCGTCCAACCGGAGCATCGTCTGGTAGTGCCGGTGGAGGATGGAGAGGACGGCCAGGGGATGGAAGCCCCCGGGCCCGAGGAGCCGGCCCAGGACCGACAGGGCCCCCAGGGTGTCCCCCCCGTCGACGGCGTCGGTGAGGTCCCAGGGGGCCACCGCCCCGGCCTCGCCCAGGAAGGGCTCCAGCTGGGACTCGCTCACGGCGGCCCCCTCGCCGTAGACGGCGGCCAGGGTGGCGAGGAGACCCCCGAGCCGGCTCACGTCCCCCCCGAGGTGCTCCCCGAGCCTCGACCCGGCCCGGGCGTCGAGCCGGACGGGGGCGGAGCGGAGCCGGTCCACCAGCCACTCGGTCCGGGCCCGGCCGCTGCCCACCGTCGTGTCGACCACGGTCCCGACCCGGTCGACGGCCTTGACCAGGGCGCTCGGGACGGTCCCCCCTCCCGCCGCCAGGACCAGCACCACACCGGGGAGCGGGTCCTCCAGACATCCCACCAACCGGGCCGCCTCGGCCGCCACCAACCGGCCGGCGTCGCGGACGACGACGATCCGGCGGTCGAAGATGAACGGGGGGGTGGCCAGCGCGTCGACGACGGCCCCGGGGTCGATCTCGTCGGACCCCGGACCCCCGTGCTCCTCCACCACCATCGCCGCGTCCCGGTCCCCGGACAGGGCGGCCAGGAGCTCCCGGACCGCCTCGCCGACCAGGGAGGCGTCGTCCCCCTTGACCAGGTAGGCGGACTGGACCTCGGCCCCCACCGCCATCTCAGGCCGCCTCGGACAGGGCGGCCAGGGCGTCTCGGACCTGCCGGGTCCCGGTCACGTCGTGGACCCGGAGGATCCGGCATCCCAGGGCCACCCCCAGGGCGGCGGCGGCCAGGGAGGCGGGGCCCCGCTCGTCGAGCTCGAGGCCCAGGGTGGCCCCCAGGAAGCTCTTGTTGGAGGCGGAGAGGAGGAGGGGGTAGCCCAGGTCGGCCAGCTCGGCCGAGGCCCTGAGGAGGGTCAGGGACTGTTCGGCCGTCTTCCCCAGGTCGAGGCCGGCGTCGAGGACGACCCGATCAGGCCCGATCCCGGCCGCCTCGGCCCGGGCGGCCCGGTCGAGGAGGAAGTCCCGGACGCTTCCCAGGAGGTCCTCGTAGTGGGGGTCGGGGTCCCGGACCCGGGGGGCCAGCCGGATGTGGGTGGCCACCACGGTGGCTCCGGCGGCGGCGGCCACGGCCAGGTAGTCGGGATCGGCGAACCCGCTGATGTCGTTCCCCACCACCGCCCCGGCCCGGAACGCCTCCCGGGCCACCTCGGCCCGCCAGGTGTCGACCGACAGGGCCACCTCGAAGCGGGCCCGGATGGCCTCGAGGGCGGGGACGACCCGGTCGAGCTCCTCCCCCACCGTCACCTCCGGTCCGGGCCCGGCCTTCACCCCCCCGACGTCGATGATGTCGGCCCCGGCCGCCACGAGCTCCTCGACCCGGGCCAGGCTGGCATCCAGGGCGAAGGTGGCCCCCCGGTCGTAGAAGGAATCCGGGGTCCGGTTGACGATCCCCATGACCAGGGCCCGCTGGGTCAGGTCGTGGACGGCGTGGCCGAGCCGGAGCCGCACGGACCGGTCCTCAGAAGAGCCGGGAGGCGAGGGCCCTGCGGTAGGAGGACCTCCGGGGATCCTCCGGCTCGAGGGTCTCGAGGAGGTCGAGGAACTCCTGGCGGGCCACCTCGTCCTCCTTGACCCGGTCGAGGAGGCCGTCGAGGAGGCCGTCGACCCCGTCGGCCGGGACCTCGACCTCGGAGACGGCCAGCCGGGCCTCGGCGGCCACCTGCCGGGACTCGGTGGTCTCCGGGATCCGGGCCAGCACCTCGAGGGCCTCGGCCGCCCGGGCGCTGCCGACCAGGAGCCGGGCCAGGGCCAGCACCCCGGCCGGGTGATCCGCCTCGAGCTCGAGGGCCTGGCGGAGGGAGTCCTCGTCGCCGGCCGCCACCAGGAGGTCGATCTCCGAGGGCTGGGGAGCGAGCTTGGCCACCCACTCGGCCACCTGCCGCTCGGGGAGGGCCCCGACGAAGGTGTCGACGATCTTCCGCTCGGAGATGGCGAAGACGGCCGGGATCGACTGGACCTGGAAGGTCGACGAGATCCTGGGGTTCTCGTCCACGTTCACCTTGACCAGGTCCACCGCCCCGTCGGTGTCGCCCACCACCTTCTCCAGGATCGGTCCCAGGGTCTTGCAGGGGCCGCACCAGGGCGCCCAGAGGTCGACGACGACCGGGACGGTGTCGGACCGCTCGAGCACGGCCGTTTCGAAGGTGGCGTCGGTGGCATCGATCACAGTTCGCACTGTACCGGGCCGACCACCACCGACCGTCCGGCCCCCGTCCGGTTGGCCGGACCCCGGGGAGGGAGCGATAGCGTGCACCCATGACGACGGGAGGGGCTGTGGAGGGCATCGACCAGGACCGGGTGGGGGCCTGGTTCACCGAGCAGGTCGACCCGCTCACGCCCCCCCTCCACTACGACCTCATCGCCGGGGGTCGCTCCAACCTGACCTACCGGGTCACCGACTCCGGTGGTCGGACCTGGGCCCTGCGGCGACCCCCCCTCAGCCACGTCCTGCCCACCGCCCACGACATGACCCGGGAGCACCGGGTCATCACCGCCCTCGGTCCCACCGACGTCCCCGTGCCGGCCACCGTGGCCCTCTGCACCGACCCGGCCGTCAACGGGGCCCCCTTCTACGTGATGGAGTTCGTCGAGGGCCACATCCTCCGGGACGCGGCGAGCGCCGAGACGGTGGGCGAGGAGGTCCGCCGCCGGGCCGGCCTCTCCCTGGCCGACACCCTGGCCGCCCTCCACGCCGTCGATGTCGACGCCGTCGGCCTCGGGGACTTCGCCAAGCGCGACGGCTACATCGAGCGCCAGCTCCGCCGCTGGTACGAGCAGTTCCGGAACTCCGAGGTGGAGGGGGTCGACACGGCCAGCCTCGTGACCGAGGTCCACGACCGCCTGGCCGCCGCCGTCCCCGACCAGGTCGGGACGGCCATCGTCCACGGGGACTTCCGGCTCGACAACACCGTCATCGGCGACGACGGCCGGGTCCGGGCCGTCCTCGACTGGGAGATCTGTACCCTCGGGGACCCCTTGGCCGACGTGGGGCTCCTGATGGTCTACTGGACCGAGCCCGGCGACGTCGCCGCCCTCCTCGGGGTCACCCCCACCACCATGCCCGGCTTCATCTCCCGGGCCGAGGTCCGGGCCCGCTACGCCGAGGCCTCGGGCCGGGACCTCTCCGACCTCGACTTCTACGTCGCCTTCGGCTACTGGAAGCTGGCCTGCATCCTCCAGGGGGTCTACGCCCGCTACGTCGGCGGGGCCGCCGCCGGGGACCGCTCCAGCGTCGACGGCTTCGCCCACAGCGTCATCGAGCTCTCCGAGGCGGCCCGGACCACCCTCGAGGGTCGGTAGCGGGCCCCGTGGCGCTCTATCAACGTCACACCGACCGCCGCTTCGGCGAGCCCGTCCTGGTCGTGGCCCTCGACGGCTGGGTCGACGCCGGCAACGGCGCCGACGGGGCCGTGGCCGCCCTCCTCTCTGCGGGCCCGACCGAGCTCGTCGCCACCTTCAACGGGGAGGAGCTGATCGACCAGCGGGCCCGGCGTCCCGTGGTCCACATCGTCGACGGCGTGAACGAGGGCCTGACCTGGCCGGTCATCCAGCTCCGGGCCGGCGAGGACCTCGACGGCCGGGCCGTCTGCTACCTGGTCGGTCCCGAGCCCGACTTCCGCTGGGGCGGCTTCGTCGCGGCGGTGACCGAACTGGCCGACACCCTGGCCGTCCGCCTCGTCGTCGGCCTCGGGGCCTTCCCGGCCCCGGCCCCCCACACCCGGCCCGTCCGCCTGGCCGCCACCGCCCCACCCGAGTCCGCCGACCTCGTCCCCCGGGTCGGGGTGGTCCAGGGCGACATCGACGTGCCCTCCGGGGTCTGGGGTGCCCTCGAGCTGGCCCTGGGGGCGGCCGGCATCCCGACGGTGGGGCTCTGGGCCCGGGTCCCCCACTACGTCTCGGGGATGTCCTTCCCGGCCGCCAGCGCCGCCCTGGTCGACGGCCTCAACCAGGTGGCCGAGGTCTCCTTCGACGCCACCCCCCTCCACACCGCCGCCGACGCCTCCTTCCGTCAGGTCGACGACCTCATCGCCCGGAGCGACGACCACCTGGCCATGGTCCGGAAGCTGGAGCAGAGCGTCGACACCGCCGAGGGGACCCCCCTCGACTCCGGCGGGGTCCTCCCCACCGGCGAGGAGCTGGCCGCCGAGCTGGAGCGCTACCTCCGCGACGACCACGAGGACCCCCCGGCCGGGGGCTGAACCCCTCCTCAGCCCCGGGCGACGACCGAGATCCCGGTCACGTCCGGGTTGGGGGCGCTGTTGGGCTGGACCTTCGTGATCAGGTACGCCCCGACGACCATCAGCGCCACGAAGACCACCACCACGGCCACCAGGGCCTTGACCCGGTTGTTCCCCCCACCCCGGACCGGGGTCCGGGCCTCCATCAACGCCAGGTCGATGGGATCGAGATCAGCGGCATCCTCCCGGAGGCCGGCCCGGGCCGTCCGGGCCTCCCCCGCCGCCAGAACCGGAGCCGGCGGGGCGGGCGCCGATGTCGGTGCTGTCGTGGCCGCCGTCGGGGTGGTCGGCATCCCGACGATGACCATCTCCTGGATGACCTGCTTCATCTCGGCCATCGACCCGGCGGCCTCGAGGAGCTCGAGGCGGTGCTCGTACTCGGCCGGCTCGAGGAGCCCCCGCTCGAACGAGTTCAGGAGGACCTGGACGAACCGGTCCCGCTCCCCGGCCGTGACCTCCGACGGGCCGGCGTCGGCCTCGGACTCTGCTGGCTCCCCCGGCTCCCCCTCCATCCCCGCATTGTCCCGTCCCGGCCACCCGGCTGGCAAGCACCCCGGTGAGTAACGTGGCCCGATGCAGGTCGACGGAGGGATCGGGTTCGATACGAGCGAGGCCACAGAGACGGCCCGCCGGGCCGAGGAGGACGGCTTCGACGGCCTCTGGTGCGCCGAGGCGGTCCATGACCCCTTCCTCCCCCTCCTACTGGCGGCCGAGCACACCGAGCGGATCCAGGTCGGCACCGGCATCGCCGTGGCCTTCGCCCGCAACCCCATGAGCATGGCCGTCGTCGCCAACGACCTCCACCGGTTCTCGAAGGGACGGTTCCTCCTCGGCCTGGGCTCCCAGATCAAGCCCCACATCGAGAAGCGCTACTCGATGCCCTGGTCCCATCCGGCCGACCGGATGCGGGAGTACATCGCCGCCCTCCGGGCCATCTGGGCCACCTGGAACGACGGGACGAAGCTGGCCTTCCGGGGGGACTTCTACAAGCACACGCTCATGACCCCGATGTTCGACCCGGGCCCCAACCCCTACGGGACCCCCAAGGTCTTCCTCGCCGCCGTCGGTCCCCTCATGACCGAGGTGGCCGGGGAGGTCGCCGACGGGATCCTGATCCACGGCTTCACGACGGAGCGCTACCTGAAGGAGGTCACCCTCCCGGCCGTCGAGCGGGGCCTGGCCAAGTCGGGCCGGACCCTCGACGACTTCGAGGTCTCCTACCCCGGGATGGTCGTCACCGGACTCGACGAGACGGAGATGGAGACGGCGGCCCAGGCCGTCAAGGCCCAGCTGGCCTTCTACGGCTCCACCCCGGCCTACCGACCCGTCCTCGACCTCCACGGCTGGGGGGACCTCCACCTGGAGCTGAACCGGCTCTCCAAGAGGGGGGAGTGGGCGACGATGACCGGGCTCATCGACGACGAGATGCTCGACGCCTTCGCCGTGGTGGCCGAGCCCGAGGCCGTCCCGTCCCGGGTCCTCGACCGCTTCGACGGGGTCGTGACCCGGTTCGCCTTCTACACCCCCTACCGGATGCCCCGGGACCGCTGGCAGGGACTGCTGGCCGGGTTCAAGACACCCCGGTAGCGGTCAGGGGGCGGTGCCGAAGGTCGAGGCCCACTTGTTCTGGGCCGCAGGCGCCCCGGCCGCCGTGCAGGTGCTGGTCTTGGTCTTGGCGTAGAGGGTGCCGCCCTTCCAGCCGCTCGAGCTGAACAGGGTCATCCCGGCGGCCGTCTCGATCGACATCACGAACCAGCAGATGCCGTCGGCGGCACCGGAGGCGAGCACCAGCACCTGGCTGATGGGGGTGGCCACCGGCACCTCGAAGCCGATGGCGTGGGGGCCGACGGCGGCGGTGGCCGAGTCGACGAACTTCAGCGAGGGCTCGGCGCTCATGAGGGTCGTCGTCGACAGCTGGGAGAAGTCCCCGGCGTTGGTGTACTGGGCCAGGGTGGTGGCCAGGGCCGTGGAGAGGTTCTGCTGGACGGCACGGTCGTCGGCGGCGGACGAGCTGCCCAGGAACGAGGGGACGGCGATAGCCAAGAGCAGGGCGATGATGAGGAGCACCACCATGATCTCCACCAGCGAGTACCCCGACTGACTCCCCCCACGTGGCGTCATGGCGGACAAGCATAGGCGGAGGGGTGGGACTGCCGGGTGACCCTGCTCAGCAGACGATGTTGACGAGCCGGGGGGGCTTGGCGATGACCCGGCGGGGGGTGGCACCGGCCAGGGCCTCGGCCACCCGGGGCGAGGCCAGGGCCAGGGCCGTGGCCTCATCCTCCTCGATCCCGGGATCGACCTCGAGGCGGTCCCTGACCTTGCCGTTGACCTGGACCACGAGGGTGACCAATTCGGCTGCGGTCAGCTCCGGGTCGAAGGTGGGCCAGGTCCGGGCGTGGATCCGGGCCCCATCCCCGTGCCGCCGCTCCCAGGCCTCGGCCGTGGCATGGGGGGCCATGGGGGCCAGGACCAGGAGGAGGGCATCGGCGGCGGCGGCGTAGGTGGCCCGGTGCGGATCCTCCTCGGCCGACCGCACGTACTTGGTCATGTCATTCGTGAACTCCATGCAGGCGGCCACCGCCGTGTTGAACGACCACCGGTCGAGGTCCTCGCTGACCTTGGCCACCAGCCGGTGGGTGGCCCGGACCACGGCCTCGTCGGCGGGCCCGGGGGGACCGTCCCGGAAGGCGGCCGTCTCCTGCGCTTCGACCACCAGCCGCCAGACCCGGTCCAGGAACCGGCCGCAGCCGTCGATGACCTCGTCGGTCTGGTCCGACCAGTCGAAGTCGTCGGAGGGGGGACCGACGAAGAGGTGGAAGAGCCGGAGGGCGTCGGCCCCCACTCCGTCGAAGTACTTGGCCGGGGCCACGAGGTTCCCCTTCGACTTCGACATCTTCGAGCCGTCCATCCGGATCATGCCCTGGGTGAAGAGCCGCCTGAAGGGCTCCCGCTCCACCCCGGGGGCCAGGCCGACGTCGACGAGGGCCTTCGTGTAGAAGCGGGCGTAGAGGAGGTGGAGGATGGCGTGCTCGATCCCCCCGATGTACTGGTCGACCGGCATGAAGTGGGCGGCCACGGCCGGGTCGAAGGGCTGCTCCTCGTTCCAGGGGTCGCAGAACCTGAGGTAGTACCAGGAGGAGTCCACGAAGGTGTCCATGGTGNNTGGGGAGGAACTCGACGTCGTCGGGGGCCAGGACCGGGAGCTCCTCTTCGGGCACCCCCGCGATGCCGTGCTCCGGGCACCGGACCACCGGGATCGGACATCCCCAGTAGCGCTGCCGGGACACGAGCCAGTCCCGGAGCCGGTAGTGGACCTTCCGGACCCCGAGACCCCCCTCCTCGAGCCAGTCGATGGCCCGGGCCTTGGCCGTGGGGATGTCGAGGCCGTCGAGGAACCCCGAATTCACCTTGACCCCGTCCCCGGTCCAGGCCCCGCCCTCGAAGCCCTCCGGGGGCTGGACCGTCCGGACCACGGGCAGGCCGTGGGCCTGGGCGAAATCCCAGTCCCGTTCGTCCTCGGCGGGCACGGCCATGATGGCCCCGGTGCCGTAGCCCATGAGGACGTAGTCGGCCACGTAGACCGGGACCGGCTCCCCGGTGAAGGGGTTCCGGACGTCGCTCCCGGTGTAGGCGCCGCGCTTCTCCCCCCCGTCCGAGGAGGTCCGCTCGATCTCGGTGGCCCCGGCGGCCCGGGCCTGGAGCTCCGAGACGGCGTCCCGATGGTCGGCGGTGGTCAGGGTGTCGACCAGGGGGTGCTCGGGGGCGACCACCGCGTAGGTCATGCCGAAGCTGGTGTCGGGCCGGGTGGTGAAGACCCGGAGGGCCAGGCCCTCCTCCTCGTGCCCGATCAAGGGCAGCTCGAACTCCGCCCCCTCGGACCGCCCGATCCAGTTCCGCTGCATGGCCTTGACCCGCTCGGGCCACTCCAGGGCCTCGAGGGAGTCGAGGAGCTCGTCGGCGTAGGCGGTCGTCCGGAAGAACCACTGCTCCAGGTTCCGCTTCTCGACGACGTCCCCGGACCGCTCGCAGGTCCCGTCGGCGAGAACCTGCTCGTTGGCGAGGACGGTCTGGCACCCCGGGCACCAGTTGACCGGGGCCTCGGCCCGGTAGGCCAGCCCGGCGGCGAGGAGCCGGAGGAAGATGACCTGGTTCCAGCGGATGTAGGAGGGGTCGTGGCTGTGGATCTCCCGGCGCCAGTCGTAGACGGCCCCGAGGGCCTGGACGCTGGCCTTCAGCTCGGCGATCCGGGCGTCGGTGAAGGGCCGGGGGTGCTCCCCGGTCCGGATGGCGGCGTTCTCGGCCGGGAGGCCGAAGGAGTCGAAGCCGAAGGGGGAGAGGACGGCGTAGCCCTGCATGGTCCGGTGCCGGACCAGGAGGTCCCCGAAGGTGTAGTTCCGGACGTGGCCCTGGTGGGCGGCCCCGCTCGGGTAGGGGTACATGCAGAGGACGTACCAGGGGGGCCGGGGGTCGTCGGCGTCGACCTCGTAGGGCCGTTCCTCGGCCCACAACCCCTGCCACTTCTGCTCGACCGCTTGAACGTCATAGGCCCGTGCCATGGCGGGAAGTCTACGGAAGTGCAGCAGGCCCCCCGAACGGGCCCAGGCCGCCGGGGACCCGGCCGGTCAGGCCGAGGTGGTGGGAACGCCCCCGCCGAAGAGCTTCCCGCCCAGACCCTGGAGGAGGCTGCTCCCCGACACCGTCTGATCGGCGGGCGGTGCCGTCACGGTCACGGGGCTGCCGAAGCCGGACAGCCCGGCAGTGCCCTGGACCGTCAGACCGAGGACGGTGGTCTGCACCCCCACCTGGACGACGAGACCCTGGGCGTTCACCCACACGTCGACCGGTATGGGGCCGAGCAGGCCCGACCGGGTGGTCCGATGGGAACCGGCCGTGGTCGGTGAGCCCTTGGCGGGGCTGCCGGCCGGGACCAGGAGGGCCAGGACCTTCCCCAGGTCGACCTGGGCCAGGTACTCGGTGGTGGCCTGGCCGGAGACCGTGGCCGGCCCGACCGTCGTGACGGTGGCCGTCTGCTGGAGGATCGAGAGGATCTTGGCCTGGCTCGGGACGGTGACCGTGGAGGGACCACCGAGAGCCAGGCTGATCCAGGGCTTCCCCCCGGTGAAGGCCGAGAGGGCGGGGATGTCGAGGTAGAGGTTGCCACCCGAGAACACGACCTGGGCCGATCCGCCTTCGGTGGCGGGGAGGGTGAGGGAGAACTGCCCCGCCGCCTTGGTCAGGTCGATCTGGCCCTGCCCCGTGATGGGAGTGGTGGTTGCGGCGCCGGGGGCCCCGGACAACCCGGGGACAGCCGTGCTCTCCGACACCTGCGCCGTGACGGCCACCTGGGCCGTTCCGGCCGCGGCCGTCTTCGACAGGGCGGCGGCCAGGGCCACGGTCGGTCCTGATGGGGCCGGAACAGTAACGGTCGAACTGGTGGTCCCGCCCCCGTGGGCACCGGCCCCCGGGGGACCACCGGCCGAGTTGGCACAGGCCCCGGCGCCGAGGACCACCAACGCCACGGGCACTGTCGCCCGCCAACCTCTCAGTCCAGCCACCCTGCACCCCCTCCGATCCAGGCCGAAGGACGGCCGGATCCTGGCCCCGAGCGTACTGCCCCGCCACTCACCGTGTCAGGCGCAGCACGCCATGTCCGGCGGACCTCCAGGGGCTGACGGCCCTCCCCCACGAGGCTGGTATCGTTGCCGTTCGCCCCGGGGGCGTAGCTCAGCTGGTAGAGCGCTTGACTGGCAGTCAAGAGGTTCGTGGGTTCGAGTCCCATCGCCTCCACTCCTCGGAACGGCAGTACAGGGCCGGTGAACCCGCAAGGGCCACCGGCTCTTCTGCTTGGCCTCATCGACCATGCTGGTCCCGCCTCGAGACCGGTACGGATGATGAATTCCGAGTCGAGATCCGGGGGCGTCGAGATCGATTGCTTCTTGCCAACCACCATGGACCAAACGGTCGTGAGGGGGCGGGACAGCAGGTCCTCCAGCCCGAACCGGGTCAGGTCAGGAAGCCCGGGCCACAGCCACTTCCCGGCAGTCGAGGCAGCCCAGGCGACCGACGATCGCCTCGCAGAGCATGGCTCCGGCAAGATGGGTGACGTCGTAGCCGGGGCAGCGCCGACCAGCGCGCTCCTCGGTGCAGGATGCCACCTGGCCGTTCCTGTGCACGACCAGCCAACCAGGACAACGTTCCACTGCCAACCCCCAGTGCCTCACGGGTTCCATCGGCAGGGAACACCCTGGACTTGAACTCGGAGGGGAAGCAGTGGAGCTGGACGACCTCAAGGTGACCAGATATGCGGTGGCCGGCGCCGTGGCCACCATCACCCTGGACCGCCCCGGGGAGCTCAACGCCTGGACCGGCCGGATGTCGACCGAGTACCGGGCCCTCCTGGCCCGTGCCGCCGACGACCCCCGGGTCCGGGTCATCGTGGTCACCGGCGCCGGACCGGGCTTCTGTGCCGGAGCCTCCAGCCGGGCCCTCCAGGGTCACGTGGAGCGGGGAGGCTACGACCCGGGCATCCCGGCCGACATCGCCACCCCCGGCTACGGGGTCCGACCCGAGTTCGACGCCGAGTTCGCCTATCACTTTGGGATCCCCAAGCCCATCATCGCCGCCGTCAACGGACCCGCCGCCGGGGTGGGCCTGGTCCTGGCCTGCTTCTGCGATCTCCGCTTCGCCGCCGCCGGGGCCAAGCTGACCACGGCCCACGGTCGGCTGGGCCTCCCCGCCGAGTTCGGCCTCTCCTGGCTGCTTCCCCGTCTGATCGGCCTGACCCGGGCCGCCGACCTCCTGCTCTCGAGTCGGATCGTGCTGGCCGAGGAAGCCGCCCAGCTCGGACTCGTCAACCGGGTGGTGCCGCCTGAGGAGTTGACGTCGGTGGTGGCCGACTACGCCGCCGACCTGGCCACCACGGTGTCGCCGGCGTCGCTGGCTGCCACCAAGCAGCAGCTCTACACCGACCTCCACCGTGACTTGGCCACGGCTGTCCGTGACTCCCAGGAGCGGATGGAGACGATGATGACGGGTCCGGACTTCCACGAGGGGGTGGCCGCTCTCACGGGCAAGCGCCCGCCGATCTTCGCCGACGTCGCATACTCTGACGACGAGTCAGCGAAGACCCAGGGAGGTCCGCCATGACCGTCACAGACCCACAGATCGTCCGGCATCTGAGCGACGCCGAGGCGCCCTGGGTGGATACCGGACAGGGCATCGACATGAAGCTGCTCCGGGTCGACGTCGAGAACGGGATCTGGGTCATCCGGAACCGCTTCCAGCCCGGGGTCGAGCTCCCCGTCCACCAGCACACGGGAACCGTCGAGGGCTACACCTTCTCCGGACGGTGGCGCTATCTCGAGTACGACTTCGTGAGCACGGCCGGCTCCTACATCCACGAGCCGGCCGGCTCGGTCCACACCCTCCAGGTCCCCGCCGACAACACCGAGCCGACCGACGTCCTCTTCATCATCTCGGGGGCCCTCCTCTACCTGGGGGCCGAGGGCCAGGTGGAGATGGTCGTTGACGCCGGCTCGATCCTCGAGGCCTACGTGGCCCTCTGCAAGGCCGCCGGGCTCGGCATGCCGACCGTCCTGAGCGCCTGACCCGATCGTCATGACCGGCGCCACGGACCGTCCCGGAGGCGAGCTCGCTTCCGGGCTCCTCGACCCGGAGCTCTGGTCAACCTATCCCTACCCCCTCCTGGCCCGCCTCCGGGCCGAGGCTCCAATGGCCTGGCACCGGGAACGGGGGTTCTGGGCTGTGTCCCGGCATGCCGATGTCTTGGCCATCGAGACCGATGCCGCCACCTTCTGCGCCGGGAAGGGCATCCTCGTCGACGAGATCGGCACCACCTTCGAGGCGCCGCCGACCATCCTCCACGCCGACCCGCCCCTCCACACCCGCTACCGCCGACTGGTCCAACCCGGCTTCCGTCCCAGCGTGATCCGGGCCCTGGAGCCAGCCGTCCGGGCCCGGGCCCGGACGCTGGTCGAGCGCCTCCCCTTGGGCGAGGCGGTCGACATCCTGACGGAACTGGCGGTGCCGCTCCCGATCCAGGTCATCGCCGAGATGCTCGGGGTCGACGAGGCCGAGTGGGGACGGATCCACGAGTGGTCCGAAGCGGCGATTCCCGGTGCCACCGACTGGCCGGCGGAGCGGCGCCAGCAGCTCCTGGGGGAGATGGTGACCTACCTGGTCACCGCCACGGCCCAACGCCGGGCCGAGCCCCGCTCCGACGTGCTCAGCGAGCTGGCCCTGGCCAGCCTGGACGGGGACCAGCTGTCCGACACCGAGCTGGCCATGTTCCTCGTCCAACTCCTCGTGGCGGGGAACGAGACGACCCGGAACCTGATCGCCGGCGGGCTGGTGGCCTTCGCCGAGCAGCCGGACCAGTGGGAGCGCCTGACGGCCCAGCCCGACCTGGTCCCCATCGCGGTCGAGGAGATGCTGCGGTGGACCTCACCGGTCATCTGCTTCCTCCGGACCGCCACCCGGGACACCGAGGTGGGAAACCAACCGGTGGCCGAGGGTGAGCCTCTCCTCATGCTCTTCGCCTCCGCCAATCGGGACGAGGAGGTCTTCGGTCCGAGCGCGGCCCGGTTCGACATCGGCCGGGACCCGAACCCCCATCTGGCCTTCGGCTTCGGCAACCACTTCTGCCTGGGAGCCGCCCTGGCCCGGATGGAGGCCCGGCTGGTCTTAGAGGAACTCCTGGCCCGGGCGGACCGGTTCGAGGTCGCCGGGCCAGTTGAGCGGACCGGGTCCTCGGTGATCGCCGGGATCCGTCACGCAGCACTGCGCCTCCACCCCGCCTAACGGCCCTGGCGGTGGAGCACGGACCGGATGGTCCGGGCAATGATCCGAAGGTCGAGAGCCAGATTCTGGTGGCGGAGGTAGTAGAACTCGTACTGGAGCTTCTCGTGGGCGTCGGAGACGCTCGCTCCGTACCGGAACTTCACCTGGGCCCAACCGGTCAGACCGGGGTGGACCAGGTGCCGGACGTCGTAGAAGGGGATCTTCTCGGCCAGCTCGGCGACGTAACGGGGTTGCTCGGGCCGGGGCCCCACCAGCGAGAGGTCCCCCCGCACGATATTCACGATCTGCGGCAGCTCGTCGAGGTGGACCCGCCGCATCCACCGACCGATCCGCGAGAGCCGATCGTCGTTCTCGGCCGTCCAGGCCCCCTCACCCTCCGCCGGCGCCATGGTCCGGAACTTCAGGATCGTGAACTCGTGTCCCCCCTTGCCCACCCTGACCTGCCGGTAGAAGAGCGGACCCGGGTTCCCGAGCCGGTCGAGCACCCAGACCACGGGGATGGCCACGAGGAGCGGAACGGCTCCCACCGCCGAGACGCCCAGATCCATGAAGCGCTTCAGGTTGGCGTAGCGTTGGGCGTGGAGTTCCTGGATGTCGAACATCAGGGAGATCCGCTCGAGTTCCGCCACCGGCAGCTTGCCCAGCCACTCGTCGTAGAACAGCGAGAGCGTCCGGATCCGCACCCCTCGGCCGTGGAGCGTGCCGGCCTGGGCTACCACCGCCTCCGAGGCCTGGGCGAACCGGTCGAGCACCACCACGGTGGCGCCATGCTCGAGGGCCACCTCGACCAGGTGCCCGGCCGGTGTCTGTGAGGCCTCCTCGGGGCTGAGGACGGCGACCAGCCGGGCCGGTCGCTCCGGGCTCTCGGCCAGGTCGGCGGCCAGGGCCATCGCTTCCTCGGGTCCGACCACGGCCACGATCAGGTCGCTCCCCTCCAGGCGTCGGCGGACCCGTTCGGAGGCCAGGGCCAGGCCCGTGTAGACGGGGAGCAGGGCCAGCGCCGATCCCAGCACCACCAGGCGGGGCAGGACGGCGGATCCGATCAGCAGCTGGGCCAGGGAGATCGTCCCCGCCGCCGAGGCCACGGCGCCGAAGGCCGACCAGGCCGCCCCGACAGTCGAGGACGGCACGTCGGGCAGACCCACGCTGTAGGCGGCCAGCCACAACAGGATGACGTACCCGACCATCCACGTGAACCGGCTGGTGCCGGTGAAGACGTAGTGGCCGACCAGGTGGGCGTGGACGGCTCCGACCGCGAAGACGACCCCGATGGTGGCCACGTAGACAAGCCAGCGAACCGCCCGCTTCATCCCACCATTCAACTACGCCGGGGTGGCGCCTCCGGGGCTCCCGGGGGCTCCCCTCAGCAGATGCCGGAGTTGGGTCCGTGGAATCCGTTCACCGCCGTCGCCGCGCACCCCTGGGTCAGGTCCTGACGGGCCCAGGTGGCGTTCGGCTCCACCTCCAGGTAGAGGGTTAACCAATGCCGCTCCGCCACCGTGTCGTGACGGCCTGCCGCGATGGTGGCCAGGTTCCGCAGGATGTTTGGGTTCCAGGGCGAGTACTGCTCCGCCCGCAACGCCGACTGGTAGGCCGGCCCGTCCTCGCCGGCCGACGCCTGGAGGCCGGCCACCTGGTTCCAGAGCCCTCCGTTGGTCGGATCCCTCCGGGCCGCAACCTGGAACCATCCGATGGCAGGATCGAGTCGACCCTGGCCCGGACGGGCGATCTCGCCCAGGGTTACCCCGCCGGGGTGGCCGGCCGCCGTTCCGGTGATCACGTGGATCTGACCCAGGAGGCTGGCCGGCTCGGGCCAGTACCGGAGCAGGAAGTTGGCGGCGTTTCCGTACCGAAGGGCCGACGCATCCTCCCCCACCGCGAATTGGGCGGCGCTCTTGGTGTAGAGGATGTCCCCGGTGACGAGGGCTGCTCCGAGGAGGACGCCCACCAGCCCGCCGGCCACACAGGCCCGACGCAGGGGGAACGTCCAGTCGGCTACGCCCAACTCGGCCTCCCCGGATAAGCGTTCGACAGGATCCGCTGCGGCCCGCCTGGGCCGGGCCGCACCCAGAGCCAGGACGGCCAGGGTGGTCACGACGATATTGAGTGGCTCGGCCAGCCCGGTCAGGAGCAGGACGGCGGCGAAACCCACCAGTGGTCCCCGCCGCTGCCAGAAGCTCAGGCCGACCCAGACCAGGAAGAACCCCAGCCCGATCACGCCGGTGGTCACGGCGTACTCGACGATGAAGTTATGAGCGTCGGAAAAGAAGCCGGCGGGGTGGGCGCGGTCGAAGGCCAGGGGGAAGTGGGCCAGGGTGGCGGCCCGGAATTGCCCTGGCCCATACCCCAAGAAGATGCGGTGGGGTAGGACCTGTGCAGCCACCCGCCAAGCCTCGAACCGATCGCTGTAGAGCCCACCGGTGTTGCTGCTGGCGAGCGAGCTGGCCACCCCGAAGCCGTGAAGCCACTGACCCGCCTGCGAGCCGACCACACCCCCGAGCCCGGTCAGGACGGCGAACCCGATCAGGCGACGTCGGGCTCCTGACCCGGCCCCTGCGTCCGCTGGCCGGGCCCGGAAGGCCGACACCAGGGCCCACACGACCACAATCACCGCCACCAGGCTGGGAAGTCGTTCCCCGGTCATCCCCAGTCCGACCGAGACCACAACCACGGGGAGCCACCACCGGCGGAGATCGGTCCGGATCCGAGGGGCCAGGAGGGCCAGGGCACCGACCAGGAGGGCGCCCAGATAGACGGGGTTGCCGAGCAGGCCGTTGGCCTGCGCTGCCGCCATGGGGATCCCGATCGACCCCAGCCCGACCGTCTCCTGCAGGATGGCCACCACGGCGTTGACGACGGCGCCGACGATCAGTGCCCGCTCCAGGATCTCCCGACCCTGGTCGCCGAGCCCTGAACCCAGGGCCCAGGCGCCGGCCAGGGCCACCATGAAGCCCCAGCCAGTCCCCCACTCGAAGAGCCCGACGAAGGCCAGGGACGGCTTGGCCGACAGCAGGGCCGAGAGGAAGCCGGCCACCAGGAACCCGAGGGCGAAGCGGGCCGCCCACACCGTCGGGGCCCCCCACTCGGCCCGGCCGTACCCGAGTGCACGAGCAAAGAGCAGCGGTATCCCGGCCGCTCCGATGACGAACATGACCGCCTGATGCGGCGACCATGGGGTATCGGTGAGCTGCGGGACCACGGCGACGCAGAGGAGGAAGGCCAGGAACGCCACCAACCACTCCGGGCGACTCGCCGTCGGGCGCGTCGCGTCGCGTTCGAGCCGAAGCAGCGTCACCACGGCACGAACCCTAACCCGGCCTCGGGAATCGGCCGTGTCGGGTGGGCCCGGCCTCTCAGCCGGTGGCGGCGATGTCCAGGAGCAGGTCGGCGAACTTGGCCCGGGCCTGCTCGGTCCGGGTGGGCACGTGCTCGGTCGGCACCTCGACCGGCGCGTACCGCTTCAGCACCTGACGGGCCACGGTCACCTTGTGGACCTCGTCCGGGCCGTCGTAGATCCGGGCTGCCCGGGCGGCCCGGTACATGTGCTCGAGGGGCAGGTCGGTGGAGAAGCCGAGCGACCCGTGGACCTGGATGGCCCGGTCGATGACGTTGTAGAGCACCGTGGCTCCGTAGTACTTGATCATGGCGATCTCGACCCGGGCCGCGGCCGCACCGTCCCGGTCCATCTTCCACGCCGCCTGGAGGGTCATGAGCCGTGCCGCCGTCATCTCGGCCATGGAGTCGGCCACCCAGCTCTGGACCATCTGCTTGTCCGACAGGAGCGAGCCGTGCAGGTAGCGGGACACGGCCCGCTCGCAGAGCATGTCGAAGGCCCGCTGGGACTGGCCCAGCCAGCGCATGCAGTGGTGGATCCGACCCGGGCCCAGCCGGGCCTGGGCCAGTCGGAAACCCTCCCCTTCCCGTCCGACCAGGTTCTCGATAGGGACCCTGACGTCTCGGTAGAGGATCTCGGAGTGGGCGCCGAACTTCCCGTAGTGGGCGGTCGGGTCCTCCATGGTGGGGACGTCACGGACGATGTCGACCCCGGGGGCATCGGCGGGCACGACGATCATGGAGCTGCCCTGGTAGGGGTGGACATCCGGATTGGTGACCGCCATGACGATGAGGAAGTCGGCCACCGATCCGTTGGAGGTGAACCACTTGTGCCCGTTGACGACCCATTCGTCACCGTCGCGTGCCGCGGTGGTGGCGATCAGGGTCGGGTCGGCGCCTGCTCCGGGCTCCGTCATCGAGAAAGCGCTCCGCATCCGACCGTCCAGGAGGGGCTCCAGCCACTGCTCCCGGTGCTCCTCCCGACCCGACTGCTCGATGCCGATGGCCAGCAGCTCGGCGTTGCCGGAATCAGGGGCGTTGTTCCCGAAGACCATGGGAGCCAACCAGCAGCGACCCAGGATCTCGTGGAGGAGGCCCAGCTTGACCTGCCCGAATCCCATCCCACCGAGCTCCGGGGACATGTGGGCGGCCCAGAGGCCTTGCGCCTTGACCTGGTCCTGGAGGGGGCGGACCGCCCGCTCGAGGTCGTCGTACTCGAGCTCGAGGGTCTCGAGCGGGAGGATCTCCTTCTGGACGAATTGTCGGGCCCAGGCCAGCTTGGCCTCGTAGGCGGGTTCGGTCTCGAAATCCCAGGCCATCGATTCCCTCCTCGTGCGGGGCGGCCACTACCGTGGCGTGATGCCCGGAGATGCCTCCCTCGAGCCAACGCGTAGCACCGTAACGCTGCGCGGGCCCAACCCGCACTGCCCGGTCACCCTTCCGGACCCCCCGACGGCGGCCGGGGCCAGGGCGCTGGTGGCCGCGGCCGGGACGGCGCTCCTCGACGAGCGCCGACTCCTGCACCCCGACGAGTTGGCCGCCCTTGCCACGGTTCCGGACGAGTCGGTCGTGGCCCTCGCCTCCCTGGCCCACCAGGTCCGCCTGGAGTGGTGCGGCCCCGAGGTCGAGGTGGAGGGGATCCTCTCGGCCAAGACCGGGGGATGCCCGGAGGACTGCCACTTCTGCTCGCAGTCCTCGCGCTTCGACACGCCGGTCAAGGCCACCCCCTTCCTCGACACCGACGAGGTCCTCCGGGCCGCCGCCGAGACGGCTGCTCTGGGGGCCACCGAATTCTGCATCGTCCTGGCCATCCGGGGTCCGGACGAGCGGACCATGGGCCGCCTCCTGGAGCTGGTCCCCGAGGTCCGGGCCGCCACCGGCCTGAACGTCGCCGTCTCGGCCGGGATCCTGAGCGACGACCAGGCCCGGCGTCTCGCCCAGGGAGGCGTCCACCGTTACAACCACAACGTGGAGACGGCCCAGTCCTTCTTCCCCAGTGTCGTCACCACCCACACCTGGGACGAACGGGTCGAGACCTGCCGACTCGTCCTGGACCACGGGATGGAGCTCTGCTGCGGGGCACTGGTCGGGATGGGGGAGACCGACGCCCAACGGGTCGAGCTCCTGATCCAGCTCCAGGAGCTCGGGCCCACCGAGGTGCCCGTCAACTTCCTGAACCCCCGACCGGGAACCCCCCTTGGGGACCGGCCGGTGGTGGGAGCGTGGGAGGCCATCCGCTGGATCGCCCTCTTCCGGCTGGCCCTCCCCTCGGTGATCCTCCGCTACGCGGGGGGCCGGGAGGTGACCCTCCGGGACCTCCAGGCCATGGGGATGACCTCGGGGATCAACGCCCTGATCGTCGGGAACTACCTCACCACCCTGGGCCGGTCCCCCCAGGAGGACCTCCGGATGCTCGAGGACCTGCGCATGCCCGTCGGGGCCCTCACCGCGGCCTTCTGAGCGGTGTCCCCGCCGGCCTTCTGTCCCGGCTGCGGCGGGGCCCTGGCTGACTGCCCGGGCTGTTCGCGACTGCTCGACCCTCCGCGTTTCTGTCGCCGTTGCGGGCGGAAGCTCACCGTCGCGGTCTCGCCGTCGGGATATACAGCCCGATGTCGTGACCACGGCCCGGTCGCCGATCCCTGAGCCCCCTCGGCTACCGTTCAGCGGTGGCAGGGAAACGGGCGGGCCGGCCGGGCGTCGAGCTCGTCACCGAATGGGTCCACGTCCATCTGGTCCCTTTGGCGGCGGCGGCGGCCCTGGCCGTGGTGTCGGTGAACTACGTCCTCTGGTGGGGCCCGGCGGTCCAGCACGTCGACGTCTGGCAGACCCCTGGTGACATGTGGCACACCTATTCAGCCACCAGCGAGCTGATCCACGGCCACCTCTCCCGGCTCTACTCGTCGCGGACCTACATCGACACCTTTCCCGGGATCCTCGTGCTCATGGCCCCGGAGGTTGCCCTCAGCCAGGCCCTCCACCTCCAGCCCGGCATGCCCCTCACCGCTGTCACCACCCCGCTCTCGTGGCTGGTACTGGGTCCGGTCGACCTCGTGGCGGGGTGCTTCGTGCTCTTCCCCCTCGACGCCCTGGCCAGGAGCCTGGGGGTCCCGACCCGAAGGCGGGCCGTTCTCGCCCTGCTGGAGGCGGCGGCGCTGTGGAACCCCATCGTGTGGAACTGGCACCCCGAGGACCCACTGGCGGTGGCGTTCGGCCTCTACGCCCTGCTCGCCGCCTTCTCGGGTCGCTGGCGTCGATGCGGGTGGCTCCTCGGGGCCGGAGTCGCCTTCCAGCCACTGGTCCTTGTCGTCCTGCCCGCCATCCTGGCCCTGGCCCCGCGGGGCTCCCGCCTGGCCCTGGTCGTCCGATCTGCCGTCCCCGCCACCGTGCTCCTGGCCGGGCCGCTGGCCGTCGACCTCGGAGGAACACTCCACAACATCGTGGGCCAACCGAGCAGCTACATCCTGGACCACCCCACTCCATGGACCCGGTTCGCCCACCATCTGGGCGCCGGGCGGGTCCAGGCCGGCCCACCCCGGACCGTGGCCGTGGCCCTGGCGGCAGTGATCGGCTGGTCGGTCTGCCGTCGGACTTCCCGGACCGATCTGGTCATCTGGGTGGTGGCGGCAACTCTGGCCGTTCGCAACGGCTTCGAGGCGGCGATGGTCGGCTATTACACCTGGCCCGCCCTGGCCGTGGCCCTGCTCGTCTCGGCCCGGGCCGGTCGGGTCCGCTTCGCCGCGACCGGTGCCCTGGTCATGTTCGCCACCGGCTTTGCCGAACTCGGGTGGCGGGGCCCCTGGGCCTGGTGGTCCGTGGTGATGGTATCGCTCGTCGCCGTGCTGGCCCTCGCCTTCCCGGTCCGCTCGGCCGACACATCCAGCCCGTCCCCACCCCGTGGCGACCGGCACGACACAGCCCCGGCCCTTCAGTGAGGAAGGCCCAACCGGTGGGCCAAGTCGTCCAGCCCGCCTTCTGACCCGACCACCACGTCGGAACCGTCGCGGGCGGAGAGCCAGTCCCGGTTCCGCCGGTGGAGCTCGTCTTCAGGGTCGAATCGGTTCAGATAGACGACCGGACGCAGCCCCGATCCGATGCCCCCCAGGGCGTCGATGGCCAGACGGACCCCGTTGATGGTGCCGAGACCGGCGTCGGCCACGAGGATCACCGCATCAGGGGCCAGGATCCGGAGGAGGTCGACCCCGTCGCCGTCGTCCGCCAGCGGGGACCGGACCCCACCGGCCGACTCGACCAGGCCGACATCGGTGGAACCCGGCGGCCACGCCAGCTCCCGGACCAACTCCGCCACCGTGAACGACGGGAGGCCGAGGAGGTCGGCGGCCATCGGCGGCGCCATCGCCGCCTCGTACCACCGGTGCGACGCGCAGATCGCGGTCGGCTCCTCGCCGCTGGCTGCGGCCAGGATGTCCGCATCCGTGGGGCCCTGTCCGGGCTCGAAGGACTGGACCGGCTTCCGGGCCGCCACCGTGAGTCCCGAGTCACGCCAAGCCTCGAGCAGCCGAGCCGAGACCCACGTCTTGCCCACCTCGGTACCGGTTCCGACCACCAGGACCACGACGTCGGGTCGGGTGCCGTTCACGTCAACAGGGCCGCCGGGGAGGGCGAAGCCAGTTCCGCCAGGGCGGTAATGAGCCGGGTGACCTCCCCGTCGGTGTGGGCCGCCGACAGCGTGACCCGGAGCCGGGCCGTTCCCGGCGGGACGGTGGGCGGTCTGATGGCCGGAACCCAGAGGCCCCGGTCGAGCAGGGCCGCCGACGCCGCCAGCGCCCCGTCCTCCGTACCGAGGACGACGGGCACGATGGGACTCGGATGCCCCGGGGCGACACGGGCCAACAATCCGGCCAGGCGGTCGCGGAGCGCCACCCCTTCGGGGGACCGCACGACGCGCAGGGCGGCCAGGGCGGCGGCGGCGTCAGCCGGAGGGACGGCCGTGGAGAAGATGTACGAACGAGCCCGGTTCTCGAGGAGCTCGATCGTCCTCGTCGGACCGGCCACGAATCCACCCACCGAGCCCAGCGCCTTGGACAGGGTCCCGACGCGGACGGCCTCGACGCCTCCGAGCGCCGGGGCCGGATCCGGGCCGAGAACGGCATGGGCCTCGTCGAGCACCAGCAGGGCCTGGTGGCGTCGGCAGCAGTCGGCCAGGGCCTCGATCGGTGCGACGTCGCCGTCCATCGAGAAGACGAGGTCACTGACGACGAGCGCCCTCCCCGAGGCCCCGGCCAGGAGGCTGTCGAGGTGGTCGACGTCGCCGTGGCGGTAGACGACCTGGTCCGCCCGGGCCAGCCTGGCTCCGTCGATGATCGAGGCGTGGTTGAGCTCGTCGGAACAGATGAGGGTGCCGGGCTGGCCCAATGTGGTGAGGACACCCAGGTTGGCCGCGAACCCGGTGGGGAAGACGACTGCCCGGCCGCACTGCTTCCATTCGGCCAGCTCCGCCTCGAGGTCGTGGTGGACGGGACGGGACCCGGTGACCAGACGTGAGGCGCCGGCTCCTGTCCCCCAACGGTCCAGCGCTCCGTGGGCGGCGGCCACCACGGCCGGATGGCAGCTGAGGCCGAGGTAGTCGTTGGAGGCGAAGGTGACGACGGGACGCTCCTCCTCGGCCAGGAGCCCCGCCGGACCGCGGCTGTCGAGGGGCCGGGGTCGACGCCATCTTCCCTCCGCCTCGACCTGGCGACAGCTCCGTTCGATCCACTGCGCCCAGGGGCGGTCGGAGGCGGGGCCCGACCCGGCCCCCGGCACGTCCGACGGGACGGGGGTCACGTCAGGTCTCCAGATTCGGTGACCACATCGTCGAGGGCCGCTGTCAGTGCATCGACGATGCGGATCACCTCCCCATCGGTGACGGTGAGGGGGGGCATGATCACGACCACATCACCGAGGGGCCGGAGGAGAACCCCCCTGGCGACGGATCCGGCGCAGACCCGGCGACCCCAACGGAGGCCGGGGCGGGGTGGGGCCAGCTCGACCCCGACCATCAGGCCCTGCTGGCGGACGACTCGGACGGCCGGGTGTCCCGCCACCCGGCCGGCGAGCAGGTCGGCCAACTGCCCGGCTCGGGCCTCCACGTTGTCGAGGACGTCCCAGGCCTGCAGGAGCCTCAGGTGCTCGAGGGCGACGGCGGCAGCCAGTGCGTTCCCCCCATAGGAATGGCCGTGGTAAAAGGTCTTCGGGCCGAGGTCCTCACCGAGGAAGGCGGCGAAGACGGCTCCGGCCACCACGGTGGCCGACATGGGCAGGTATCCGCCGGTGAGCCCCTTGCCGAGGCAGAGGATGTCGGGGCGGAGCCCGCTCCACTCGGAGGCGAACAGGCGTCCGGTCCTGCCGAAGCCGGTGGCGACCTCGTCGGCCACGAGGAGCACGCCGAGTCGGCGGCAGGCGGAGCCCACGGCGGCGACATCGTCGGGCTCGGCCACGAGGATCCCCGAGGCCCCCTGGACCAGCGGTTCGAGCACGACCGCGGCCAATTCGTCGGCGTGGCGCTCGATGGCTGCGATCGCTTTGGACGCCCAGCCGGGGTCGTCGTAGCCGGGGGTCCGGATGACCGGGAACCGCATCGGGTCGAAGACATCGGTACCGAAGCCACCGTCGCCCACGGAGAGCGAGCCGACGGTGTCCCCATGGTAGGCGTTGCCCAGGGCCAGGTAGCCATGGCGGCCCTCGATGCCCTGGTTCGTCCAGTACTGGAAGGCGATCTTGACGGCCTGCTCCACCGCGGCAGCACCGTCCGAGGCGAAGACGATGTGGGGGGCGTCGACCGGTACCACCCCGGCCAACGCCTCCGCCAGCTCGATGGCGACCCGGCTGCCGTTGCCCAGGAGGGTCGAATGGGCGACTTTGTCGAGCTGGCTTCTGAGGGCCGCATCGAGCTCCGGGACGCGATGACCCAGGGTGGTGACCCAGAGCGACGAGATGGCATCGAGGTAGCGCTTTCCGTCGACGTCGATGAGCTCCCGGCCCTCGGCCCGGTCCACCACGATGGGGGCGCTTCCGGCATAGGCGGCCATTTGGGTGAATCCATGCCAGACGACGGCGGCGTCCCGGGCCACCCAGCCGTCGCTCGTCGGCGGGGTCGCCCCCCCGGCCCCGGTCCCCTGGTCGGTCATCGCCCCGAGTCTTGACCAGGTCGGCGGTGCAGTCCAACCGCCGTACACTGGCCCCATGGACCGGATCGGCGTGGTCGACACCATGTTCGCCCGTTACGACATGGGGGCCGAAGCCGTCGACGAGCTCGCCCAGTGCCCGGGGCACGGTGAGCGGTTCGAGGTCGTCCGCCGTACGGTGCCCGGCTTCAAAGACCTCGGCGTGGCCTGCAAGAAGCTCATCGAGGAAGAGGGCTGTCGGACCGTGGTCGCCCTCGGCATGCCCGGTCGGGCCGCCATCGACCAGGTCTGCGCCCACGAGGCCTCCCAGGGCCTCATGCTGGCGCAGCTCCTGACCAACACCCACATCCTGGAGGTCTTCGTCCACGAGAACGAGGACGACGACCCCGCCGCTCTGGCCCGGGTGTGCGTCAACCGGGCCCGGAAGCACGCCCGGAACGCCTACTGGATGCTCTACGACCCCGACCAGCTGACCCGGAGGGCGGGCCAAGGCGTCCGGCAGGGCTACGAGGATGCCGGTCCCCTCCTCGACGACGCTCAGCCCAGCCCGAGGTCGTAGCCGACCGACCGCTGCAACCAGCGGCTCGTCCCTGCCTCGTCCCGGGCCAGCACGACCTGCCGATCGACGACCTGGTCGAGACGGCGCGCCAGGTCTCGGTCTCGAGCGGCAGGGAAATAGCGTCCCTCGGCCACGCCGGGGGCCTCCCGTCCCTCGTACCCCGGGGCCATTGCTCCGAGCAAGTTGTCGGCCTCCGCTTCGAACGTCCGCACCGGGCCACCTCGGGGCAGGGCGCTGCCCCACAGGCGGACGACATCACGGCGGCTGAACGGGTGGCCTGCGGTGACCAGAGCCCTGCGGACCTCGGCCCCGACGTCGTCGACGACCAGGCCGGCCCGGTGGCCCGGGAGCCGGCCCATCACGGCCTCCAGCCGCCCAGGACCAAGCCCGACCTGGCGGGCCCGGTCCGCCCAATCGGGCCTGAGGGCCTCGGGGGACACGGTGGGATCCTTCGGAGGACGGGTCGTCCGGGCGGCCAGCTCGGTGGCGGCGAAGCCCCGGGACGCCATGACGTCGAGGCGGGCAGCGATCGCAGCCGACCGGCGGGAGAACTGGGCCCGGACCTCCGGCCCGATCCCCACCAGATCGGCCCGTCCGTTTCGACCGGGGCTCCAGTCGACGCCGAGTCGCTTCGTGAGCTCGAAGCGGAGCTGGGCGTGATAGCAGGCGTCGGCGGTGGCCCGGTGGGTGTAGAGGCCCCGGCCGTCGAGGGCACTCCACCGGCCCTGGCCACTGGCCAGGTTGGCCACCACGACGTGGGTGTGGAGATGGGGATCGAGAGCCCGGCTGGTCCGGTGCTCGAAGGCCGAGGCCACCAACCCGTCGACAGGCACGGGAAGCCGGAACGCGTTGGCGGGCCTGCGGACGGCGGCCGCCCTGCGCTCCACGTAGTCGATCGAGGCTTCGACGGCGGCCCTGTGCCCGGCCGCGACCTCGGCGGCAACGTCGGGGGTGGCCAGCGCGTGCAGGATACTGACGGATTTCGGGGCCGCGAAGGTCAGATCGAAGGCCGACACCCGGATGCGGCCATCGGCCCGGCCCAGGCTGTCGTGGGTCTCGGGCGACCGGCCAGCCAGTACGAGCTCGAGCGCCTCCGCCCGGACGTCACCGCCCAGCCCCATGCCGGCAGCACCCGCCCCGACCCACCGGCCGGCCGGTTCGACCCCGGTTCCGCTGCCGGCCGCTACCCCGAGGTAGTAGGCCTCGCCACCGGACCCGATCTTCGCCAAACGCAACACCCGGTGACGGTGAAGCAGCCACCTTGCCCAGAGGCTGCCCGTCGAGCTACCCGGAAGGGGAATCCTGGTACCGGGCCAGCACGCGTCGTGCCATCTCGGCCCCGGCGGCGGCCAGCTCGGGGGAATCGAGGACCTCGGCGTGGGGCCCCAGACCAACCAGGAGCCGCCCGAACCACACCGGGCTGGCCACCGCCAGGGTGACCTCGGTCCGACCGTCAGGACTGGGTCCCACGGCGAGGGTGGGGACGGCGTCGGCCAGCCAGCTTCCCCATTCGTCGACGGCCACACGGACGACGACGTTGTCGGGTCCCGGAACGAACGGGGTGTCGCTCGAGGGCGGGTCGGTCGGCCCGGCCGGGTGGCACAGAGCCTGGCCGGTTGTCCTCAGGGCATTGACCCGGTCGATGCGGAAGCGCCGGAGGCTCCCGGCCCGATGGCAGTAGCCGTCGAGATACCAGTTCCCGTCCAAGAAGACCGCGGCGTGGGGATCGACCCGGCGCGTCGTGAGCTCGTCCCGGGAGGCGGAGTGGTAGTCGATCTCGATCTGGAGCCCGGCGGACAGCGCGGCGCGGACGTCGGCCAGGCTCGGGGGTTCGTCGAGCTCCACCCGGAGCCGGTCCCGTTCCCCCAGGACGGCGTCGAGCTTGGCCAGGGCCCTGGCCAGGGCACCGTCTGGGTCGCCGCCCGGCACCGCCACGATGGCCCGGGCCGAGGCGGCCAGGGCGAATCCTTCGGCCGCCGAGAGCTTCCGGGGCCGGGCCAACTCCGGGCCGAGGTGGGCCACGACCTCGTCCCCGTCGATGAGGATCTCCATGAGCTGGTCGGGGGTGTAGGGCGGCAGCCCGCAACAGGCGGCCAGCTCGAGGTCGGCGATCAGCTCCTCTGGACCGACACCGAAGCGATGGGCCAGCTCGGCCACAGGGACCCGTTCCCGGCGGGCCAGCCAGGCCAGGATGGCGAGGAGCCGGCGGAGTCGCTGCCCGGCGTCGACCCTTCCCATCTCAGTTCCCCCCGGCGGCCACGACTGCCTCCAACCACCCGACCAGCTCGTCCCGTAGGGCCGGTGGTCTCAGGACCTCGGCCCGCTCCGCCAGCTCGAGCACCCAGCTCCGAAGGGCAGCCGTGTTCGAGACCTCCAACCGGACCACCACCGAGCCGTCGGCCCGCCGGTCGGTGACGGCAGACTCGCCCAGCTCGTGGATGACCCGGGGGGCCACCACGGCGTCGACGAGCACCTCGACGGGGACGATCTCACCCTCACCCAGCTGCCAGGGCTCGGGAAGCGCCCCCGTGACGTCGAACGCCTCGGGGAGCTGGGCCGATCCCGGGTCACCGACCGATGGCCTGCCCTCCATCCTGTCGACCCGGAACGTCCGGGGGGCATCGCGATCGAGATCGTGACCGACGAGGTACCACCATCCGCCATGGAACCGAAGCACGGCCGGGTCGACCGTCCGGGCCCCGCCGCGGTAGCCGAAGGTCACCCGACACCGAGAGTGGACGGCTTCCCAGAGCACCGGAAGGGCGGGGAGAGCTGGGAGGTCGGCCAGGGGCTGGTGGCCGGTGGGAGCGGCCAGACCCAGCCGCCACAGCGCATCCCGACCACTAGGATCACCGAAGTGGATGCCGGCCACGGCCAGGTTGAGTGCGGTCTGCTCGTCAGCCTCGAGTTCCAGATCGGGCAGGTAGAAGTCCTCGGCACGGATCCGGTAGCCGAACTGGTCCGGTCCCTCGATCGGCTCGGTGACGAAGAGAATGCCCTCCTCCCGCAGCGTGCGCTTGTCTCGCTCGAAGGCCTGGCGCCGCGCCTCTCCCGGCGGCGGGTAGCCGGGCACCTCCTCGGCGATCTCACGCAGGGAGCGGGGACGCTGGTCATGCAGGAGCACCAGGACCAGGTCGGTCAGGCGTTCGAGTCGGTCGACCATCGGAGCCAGCGTAGGCGTCGTCACGGGCGCCGGCGTCCGGCGCCCGAGAAACTGACGTGAGTCCGGGGCAACCGGTGAGCAACGCCGTCCTGGCCGCGGTACCGGCCCCCTCCAACCCGGACCCCTGGGCCTTCCACCTCCACTTGGGTGCCTGGCTCGGCATCATGGTCCTGGCCGTCGCCTACCGTGCCGCCGTCCGTCGGGGAGGCCCGGACGGACGGGCCAGCCCGCCGACCAGCGGCCAACGATGGTGCCTGGCCGGAGCGCTGGTGGCCCTGGCGGTGGCCCTCACCTGGCCCGTGGCCGACCTGGCCGCCCATTGGTCGCTCACCATGCTGCTGGGCCAGCGGATGATCCTGGTCCTGGTGGCCGCCCCCCTGCTCCTCCTGGCCACCCCGGCGCCGGTGCTGGCCCGGCTGACCGGCCCGATCCTCCTCGACGACGCCCTCGACGTCCTGACCCGACCCAAGGTGGCTGTGGCCGTCTTCGCCACCCTGACCTGGGGAACACTGAGCGTCCCCGCCGTGGAGGCCCAGGCCTCGTCGTGGATCGTCCGGGCCGGTACCGACCTCATCATGCTCGCGGCCGGGACGGTTCTCTGGGGTCCGGTTCTGCGACACATCCCCGGCGCCTACCGGGCCGCCCCGATCGGCGTGGCCGCCTACCTCTTCGTGCAGTCGGTGCTTCCGGGCCTCCCCTCGGTGCTCTACGTCTTCGCCGGCCATCCCTTCTACCCCGTCTTCGACCACGTCCATCGCGCCCTCGGACTTCAGCCCCTCTCGGACCAGCGCCTGGCCGGGGTACTGGCCAAGGTGGCCACACTGCCCGTGCTCTGGACCGTGGCGTGGGCCACGCTGACAAGGGCCAGAGAGTCCGAGGTGGGCGAGGACGGCTCGATCCTCCTCTGGGTCGACGTGGAACGACGGCTCCAACGAGCCGAACGACGGGAGCGGTTCACAACCAGGCACCCGGCCCTGCGCCGACCTCCCCGTCCGGCCCGGCCGATCCGGCCGACCTTCCCGACCGTCCACCCGGCGGCCGAGGACCGGGTCGGCGAGGTCGAGGACGACGACCCCGACGGATCGGGAGGAGGCGCCGACTGACCCGGAATCACGGCCCCAGGTGATTGTGCCGGAAGCCGAGCGGCTGGGTGGACAGGACGAACGTTGCGAGCAGCTGGACCCCCCGGGGACTGACGACCACGATGGCGTAGTGCCCCGTCCCGCCGGGCGGCGCCGACCCGGTGGGCAGATCCACCTGGGAGAGCCTGAACTCCCCGGAGTACGAGACCAGGCAGACGGTAGTGACCCGACGGCCGGCCCGCTGGTCCAGGACGGCCCGGAGCGCGGTCTGATCGGGCTGGCCCAGCCGGCCCTCGTCCACCAGGATCACACCGTCGAACGATCCACGGTGGTGGACGGCCCGGGCGGCCACGGGCAGGGCCTGGACACAGGCTGCGGCGTTCGTCCCCAGCGTGTTGCGGGCCGAGGTGCAGCCGCCGGAGAGGCAGGCGGTCACGAGGGTCAGGACGGCGACCACCGGCTCAAGACGCCTCGTCCACCGGCGACGGAGCTGCTCCTGCGACCGTGGACCCATCAGGCGCACACCTCCTCCGATCCGCCGGCGTCCCCGAACGGGGATGACGGAACCGGGGACACGGCCAACCGGCGATGGCGCCGCTCCCCCACCGCCAGCGCAGCCCAGGTGATCCAGCCGAAGGGGAGCTCCCCCCAGAAGCTGAGGATCCTGTACAGGAGAACCGCGGCCACCGTCGACGTCTCCGCTCCGCCGTAGGCGACCAGGGCGATGGTGAGGGTGCCCTCCACCACGCCGAGACCGCCCGGGGTCACCGGGAGGTTCACCGCCAGTTGGGCCCCCCCATAGGCGAGGAGGAGGCCCTTCCAGG
This sequence comes from Acidimicrobiaceae bacterium, assembly GCA_003151955.1. GTDB lineage: Bacteria > Actinomycetota > Acidimicrobiia > Acidimicrobiales > UBA8190 > PALSA-743. The sequence continues at coordinate 19,282 of PLZB01000016.1, read as the reverse complement.
GGATCCCCACCCCGACGGCGCGAAAGGCCATGCCCAGACAACTGCAGTCGAGAAACCAGTTGGCGAGACCCCAAGCTGTCACCCCCAGGGCCTGGCCAACCGACAGCCGGATGGCGGTGAGCCTGCTGATGACGGCGTCGATCCGGGCGGCGAGGTCACCACGGGGCCAGCCCGACACCCGATGGCAGAGCCGGAAAGCGGCGGAGACAAGCCAGATCAGGGCCCGGTGCTGGACGAAGAGGACCCCCATCAGCACCGCCCCGATCAGCACCGTGACGATGACCCCGATGAGATCGAGGTTGGCCCCTTCGGCACCGGCCACGGCGGCCCCGATCCCGGCCACGAGGGCCAGGCTCACCCCGGCGAAGACGAAGGTGGCCATGATGACCCATGCGGCCAGGACATCGTCGGCGCCCCGTCGCCGGAATTGCCGGAAAGTGAACAGGGCGGCCATCACGGGGCCGGCCGGGATCGAGTTGGTGATCGTGATGGAGACGAGGGTCACGGCCGTGATCGGTCCGGGACCCAGGGTCACCCCACCGGCCCGGAGGAGGTTGCGCTGGACCATGGCGAAGGCCACCAGGGACCCCCCCTCGGCGGCCGCGCCCAGGATGATCCACCCCCAGCGGAGATGGTCCAGATAGCCCGATGCCCCGGCCAACTCGCCGCGACGCCCGGTCAGGACCCAGACGGCAACTGCGCCCAGACCCAGACCACCCACGAACTTGACGTGGGGCCACTGCCGACGCAGCCGAGCCCGCCACACCGGCGCCGAGCCAGAGGTCATCCGGTCGGCTTCACCAGGATCTTGACGTGCTCGTCAGGTCGTCCCAAGTCCTCGAAGGCGTCCGGGGTCCCCGCCAGATCCACGGTCCCGGTCACCATCGGGGCCACGTCGACCTCCCCCTCGGCGATGGCGCGAAGCGCCCCGGTGAATTCGTCGGGCCCGTAGGCGAAGGCGAATCGGACCGACAACTCCTTGGCAATGCCGAAGAACGGTTGGATGGTGTCTGGCTCCATGCAGACTCCCACCACGGTCACCGTCGTGGACCGGGGGACGTCGCGGAGCAACTGCTGGAGGATTCCGGGGACGCCCACTGCCTCGAATGCGGCCAGAGGCCGGCGCCCGTCGAGGCGCCGCCAGGCCTCGATCACCGGTTCGACCCGGGGATCGACCGCCTCGGTGGCCCCGAGCAGCTCCGCCAGGCCACGGCGGGCCGGCGAGAGGTCGGCGGCCACGATCAGCTCGATCCCGGCCATCTTCAAAGCGGCGATGACGGCGAGCCCCACCGGACCGCAGCCCACCACGACGGCGGCGTCCCCTCGGGTGACCCCCGAGCGCGCCACGGCGTGGATCCCGACCGCGAGGGGCTCGGTGAGCGCCGCCGTTTCGGCGGGTACCCCGGCCGGGACCTCGAGGAGCAGCGGAGCCGAGAGGAGCATTCGCTCGCCGAAGCCACCCGGGAAGTCATTGTTGTAGGCGAGCTGGTGAATGCCGGTGGCGGAAAGCACGACGGGAAGCGAGACGACCAGGGTGCCCGGTGCCGGCCCGACGGTGTCCGGCCCGATCTCCAGGACCTCACCACAGAACTCGTGACCCATGATGATGTCCCGACTCAGGTCGATGGGGGTCGGTCCCATGCCACCCATGTCACCCATCGAACCCTCGAGTTCGGCCGTGAGGTCCACCATCGTTCGGGCGTGGCGGAGGAAATGGAGATCCGACCCGCAGATCCCGCAGGCCCGGTTCCGGACCAGCACCTGGCCGAATGCCGGGACCGGGTCTGGGACCTCGTCGACCACGAGCCGGTGGTCACGCATCACGCACGCTCTCATCCATCCCCCTTCGCTCGGACCGATCGTGGCACATCGGGCCTGGGGTCCGTAGCATGGCCGGGTGACACCGCACGTCGACGTCAAGGTCCGGGCCCACGTCCCGGGTTCGCTCCGGGTCGGGATCGAGCTCCTCGGCGACCGTCCCGTGGTCATGGCCCGTTCGGTGCCCGGGAAGCACCGGGGGGCGCTCCGTGGCGTCGACGGGGCCACCTTCGCCGCCGCCGCCGAGCTGGCCCTGACCCAACGGCTGCCCCTGGTCCTGGTGTTGGCCTCGTCGGGATCCGATGTCACCGAGGGGATCAATGCCCTCCACGGCTGGGGTCGGGCCGCGGCGGCCATCGCAGCGTGCTCAGGCATCGTGCCCGTCCTGGCCGCCCTGACCGGTCCCGCCATCTCGGGCCCGGCCCTGATGCTGGGCGTGGTGGACCAGGTGGCGATGACGCCGGAGTCATTCGCCTTCGTCTCCGGTCCGGACATGGTGGAGGGCTTCACCGGCGTCCGGGTCGGGCTCAGGGATCTCGGGGGTGCCGCCGTCCATGCCACCCAGACCGGGCTGTGCGCGCTCTCGGCCTCCGACCCCGATCATGCCCTCGACCTACTGAGCGAGCTGCTGGCCTATCTCCCCGACCACACCGACTCCTCCCCACCACTGGTCGAGACGGACGATCCCCCGCTACGGCCGATCCCTGAGCTCGTCGATCTGATCCCGACCTCGGCCACCGCCTCCTACGACGTCCGGGGGGTGATCGGTGCCGTCGCCGACGACGGGGAGTTCCTCGAGCTCCGCCCGACCTGGGCCCCCCAACTGGTGACTGCCCTCACCAGCGTCGGGGGCATGCCCATCGGCGTGGTGGCGAACCAACCCAGAGCCATGGCGGGGACGCTGGACATCCCGGCCTCGCAGAAGGGGGCCCGCTTCGTCCGGTTCTGCGACTCCTTCAACCTCCCCATCCTGACCCTGGTCGACACACCCGGCTTCCTCCCCGGCAAGGATCTCGAGTGGCGGGGCATGATCCGTCACGGGGCCGAGTTGGCCTTCGCCTACGCCGAGGCCACCGTGCCCCGGGTGTGCCTGATCCTGAGAAAGGCCTTCGGAGGTGCCTACATCGTCATGGACTCCAAGGGCATGGGCAACGACATCTGCCTGGCCTGGCCCACAGCCGAGGTGGCCGTGATGGGGGCACAGGGGGCGGTCCAGATCCTCCACCGCCATGCCGATGCGGATGAGCGCAATCGCCTGGAGGAGGAGTACCGGTCAACCCTGCTGACGCCCTGGGTGGCGGCGGAGCGGGGGTTCGTCGATGACGTCATCGATCCGGCCGACACCAGGATCGCCGTGTGGAGAGCCTTTGACCTGCTCTCGACCCGACGGGAGCGCCTGCCCGGTCGCAAGCACGACGGCGGGCCCCTGTAGACCGGTTCCAACCACCATCTCCGCTCCGGACCGACGAGGGCGATCAGTTCGTGGGGGCACTGGAGTAGCTGGTAGCCCAGTGGAAGCCAGTCTGCGAGTTCGCTGCCGAGCAGGTGGCGGGCGTGTTGTCTTGGCGGTACCAGGTTCCTCCGACAGTGGCCCCGATGCCGCTGAAGCCCGAACCGCCGGCGGTCCCGGGCGTGGCGGCCATCTCGACGGCGTACCAGCACGTCGAGGTGCCCTTGCTCCACGTGGCCAGGATGATGCCCTGCTGGTCACCGGAACTGGCCACGTCTACCGGGAAGTAGCTGACACAGTTCGGGGAAGCGGCAACGGCCTTGCAATCGGACGACAGGCCCCATGTGAACTCGGGAGCGCTGGCCGACAGGATCGACCCGATCGAGTTGCCGTAGGCCTGGTTGTTGTTCTGGTACTGCGAGGCCGCCTCGGTCAGGGCGTTGGTCAGGTTGGACTGGGCCGCACGGTTGTTGGCCGAATTCGTCACACCCAGGAACGTGGGGATGGCGATGGCCAACAGAATGGCGATGATCAGCAGAACCACCATCAGCTCGATCAGGGTGAAGCCGGCTTCCGCCACCTCTTCCCCCTCAAGCTCGGCAGCGTGCGCCTCGCGCATGCGGTCCAACGTGGACTCGACCATCGGCTTCCCCCTCTTGAGCGCCTGAAGCTTGCTCAATGCTCATCGGCGGGGAAATGCCGGTCTTGACCGTCGAAAGCAACTCGCGCGAGAACTGACGACGATCCCTCACCAATAGCAGGTGAGTTGGAACGCAATCAGTTGTAACGCATCGAAATGGCGCTTCCTAGTTGGCCGGCGCCTTGCTGATCAGGGCCGACCACTTCCAGGTGGCCCCGGAGGTGACGGCGGTTGACGCTACGCAGGTGGTGGCGAGGTTGTGGCGCGAGTAGAAGGTCCCCCCGGTCGACGCTCCCGACATGGCGGTGAACTGGGTGGGCCCGGAGGCACCGGAAATGGCCGGGTTGGCGTTTAGCTGGACGCCGAACCAGCAGGTCTGAGTGGCCTTGCTGTAGATGGCGACAACCAGGCCCTGGCTGTCTCCTACCGAAGCCGCGTCCACCACCTGGTAGCTGATGCAGGTAGCAATCCCGCCAAAGCAGTCACCGGCGGTCCAGGCGAATTCCGGCGCGTTGGCCAGGAGGAGGGTCTGGATGGCCAGGAAGCTCTGCGCGTTGTTCTGGTACTGGGAGGCGGCTTCCGTCACCGCGTTGGTCAGGTTGGACTGGGCGGCGCGGTCGTTGGCTGAGCTGGTGAGCCCGAGGAAGGAGGGAATGGCGATGGCCAGCAGGATGGCGATGATCAGGAGCACCACCATCAGCTCGATGAGGGTGAACCCGCCTTCCGTGGTCTCGGGGGAGTTCGGCTCAGTCCGATCCTCGCGCAGGTCGTCTGTCGGATCGGCCATCAACGCCTCCCTCAACTGCGTTCGGGTATGGGGCAATATGCATGCACCGTTCATCGGCACGTTGGGGGGGAAAGTTGAGTGGTAATTGCCCAACATCACGGACGACGCGATGCGGCCCCCGCCGGAGCGGGAGCCGCATCGCAATCCTTCAGCCGGAGCAGGTCCGGCTACCCCCATGAACTCAGTTCGTGGGTGCGGAGCTGTAGCTGGTGGACCAGTGCTTGCCCGTCTGCGACGCCGCAGCGGAGCAGATGGTGGGGGTGTTGTCCTGGCGGTACCAGGTACCACCGACCGTTGCACCGCCGGCAGCGCTGAAGCCCGAGCCTCCACCGGATCCGGGCGTGGCGGCCATCTCGACGGCGTACCAGCAGGTCGAGGTGCCCTTGCTCCACGTGGCCAGGATGATGCCCTGCTGGTCACCGGAGCTGGCCACGTCGACCGGGAAGTAGCTGACGCAGTTCGGCGTGGCGCTGACGAGCTTGCAGTCAGCCGACAGGCCCCATGTGAACTCGGGAGCGCTGGCCGACAGGATGGGCCCGATCGAGGTGCCGTAAGCCTGGTTGTTGTTCTGGTACTGCGAGGCCGCTTCGGTCAGACCGTTGGTCAGGTTGGACTGGGCCGCACGGTTGTTGGCCGAGTTCGTCACACCCAGGAACGTGGGGATGGCGATGGCCAACAGAATGGCGATGATCAGCAGAACCACCATGAGCTCGATCAGAGTGAAGCCGGCTTCCGCCGCCTCTTCCCCCTCGAGCTCGGCAGCGTGCGCCTCGCGCATGCGGTCCAACGTGGACTTGAGCATGGACTTCCTCCTTGATGAGCAATTTGCTATCCGGATACCCATCGGCACCGTCAGTTGTGACCTTTAGCGATTCGCTCGGGGGCCACGCCCGAGCTCAGGTCCCTTCGGCGATCAGCCCGTCGGGGCAGTCGTGGTGGTCGAGGCGGTGCAAATGTTGACCGCCGCCACCGAGGCGAAGTAGATGTTCCCGACCAGGGCCAACGAGTAGGCGGCCGTGTTGTCCGCGGTCAGGATGCCGGTCCCGGTGATGATCGGACCCCCGGCGATGCTGACCGAGGACACCGTGAACAGCCGCTGGAACAGGTCCCCGACCGTGATGGCCACGCTCACGGCCGTCACCGAGGCCGGTTGCGACATGGTGGCCTGGGTGGCCGACTGGACCGACACGATGGTGCTGCCGTTCGGTATCCCGGCCCCGTTGACGGCCCTTCCCAGGTCCTGCTGTGTGAACTGGGCCTGCTTCGAGGAGGTGACGACCGCCGAGCCGGCCGTCGTCGTCCCGTCGGTGACCGTTCGGGCCACCCTGGTGAGCGTGACCGACACGGGCGCCGTGGCTCCGGCGGGAGTCAGGGTGCCGACACTGGACTTGCCCGGCGGCGGGCCCAACGTGACCTGGGTGGGTGACTGGACCGAGACGATCGTGGTTCCGAGCGTGATCCCGCTCGCGCTGGTGGTCGAGGCGACGCTTCCCACATCGGAGGCCGTGAATCGTCCCGATGGGGAGGTCAGGACATTTCCGGCGAGGGTGGCGTCGTTGAGGGTCCGCGAGGGATCCAGACCTTGGATGAACGTCATCATCTGTCCGAACGTCCCACCCAGCGACAGGCTGACCTGGACCGAGTTGACAGCGCCCGAGGTGGACTTGCTCGGCGAGCCGATTGACAGGTTGGGAGTGCTGGGATCGCCGCTGGCCTGGGCCAAGGCGGTCATCTGCTGCAGGAAGTCGCTGATGTCGGGAGCGGTCGGGATCTCGTTCAGGTCCTTGGTCAACGTCGAGCAGTTAGCTTGGACGTTGGCCTTCTCCGACTTGAGCTTGTCGATCTGGGACTGGAGTTGGCCTTGCGAAGCGAGCAGCGTGGTCTTCTGCGCATCCAGGCTGGTGGCCTTGCTGCCCTGAGGAGAGACGAACGCCGCGTAGATCACCACGAGCAGAACCAACCCGACCGCGCCGATGATCAGCGGGACTCTGAACTGTTGAATTCGCTCCATCAGAAGCTCGTATTCTTGGCCAGGCTGCCCTGCGGCAAGATGGTCACGGTAGAGGAGAACTGCGCGGTCGTCGTTCCATTGGGCCCAGAGCTCGTCGTGATCGAGGTGACTGCTGGTGCGGGGAAGTTCGAGGGATAGTTCGGACCTGCTTTCCCGATGTTGTCGAGCCAGACCGACAAGGGAAGGACGTCAGGGTTCTGCGCAAACGAGCCCGAGATGGCCAAGCTCATCATTCCGATCGAGCCGGCCGCAGCCGAGGACCCTCCTCCCGTTCCGGAGAATGTCGCGATGACCAAGCAACCGTTATACGGAGCCGGGAGGCAGGGATCGTCGGCAGCCAGTTGGAGGATGTTGGCGTACCAGTCGGGGTAAGCGGTCGTGATCCCACTCACCTGCGCCTTGGTGGTGGCGAGCACGTTGGCCGCGGCCACGATCGGGTCGAACTGGGGGATCTCGTTCTTCAACGTCTGGATCTGGACCGTGGCGTTGTCGACGGCGGTCTGGTCGCTCTGGACCTGGAGGTACTTGACCCCGCCCCAAAGGAGCATCACCAAGATCAGGGCTCCGAATACGACTGATGTGTAGAGGGTGACCTTCTTCTGCAGGGCCCGCTGGAGAACCTCCGGTGGGACCAGGTTGAACTTCTTGACCGATGAATTCGGCTCCGGAAGGGCCAGGCCGATCGGTGCTGACAGGACCGGATCGATGCTGGCGGCCTGATCGGGACGAAGCTCCAGCTGGGAGAGATCGAGCCGGGCCAGCGGAGAGGTGGCCTGCACGGGGATCCGGACCTGCGCCTGAAGTTGTTCGATGAAGCCCCGGAGTCGGGAGGCTCCTCCTGTGACGAGGACTCGGGCGATCGGGGCCCGGCCGGGGAGCGAGGCGAAGTACTGGATCGAGTTCCGGATCTCTCCCACCAGTTCGGCGATGCTGGGCTGCACGGCCCGTTCGGCCGCCTGAACCTGGGGAACGGGCTCTCCGAGCCGACGCTTGACGGCCTCGGAGTCGGCCAGCGGAAGGTCCAGGGCCGAGGAGATGGCGGCGGTGGCGGCGTTACCCCCGGTACCGATGGTGCGGACGAATTGGGGCCGACCCTGTTGGTGCACAACGACGACGGTGAGCCCCGCACCCACCGAGACGATGGCCTCGGGCTGGTCCGACTGGGTGGGGTCGGCCAGGGCCCGTACCAGCGCGGACGAGACGAGATCGACTCCTTCCACCTGGAGTCCGGCCTTCTCCACCGCTTCGACGACACCGTCGACGAGATCACGATGCGCGGCCGCCACCAGGACCCTCCGCATGGTGGCACCGTCGGGGGATTGGTAGTCGGCGAGGACCTGGGCCGAGAGGATCGTCTTGTCCGGAGGGAAGGGGATGACCTCCTCGGACTGGAAACGGACGGCGCTGTCGATCTCGTCGTCCGGGACGAACGGCAGGTCGATCTCCCGGGTGATGGCCCGCAGGCCAGCGATCCCGACGATGACGGAGCGGGAGTTGAAGCGGCCGTTCTTCCAGAGCCTCGAGATGGCGTCAGCCACGGCTGACGCATCCTGGACCTCGCCGTCGACGATGGCTCCCGGGGGAAGTCCCACCTGGCCGAACGTCTTGAGGACCGGGGTGCCCGAACCCACATCAAGCTCGGCGGCACGGACGGCGCTGGCACCGATGTCGAGACCTACTACCTGCGGCATCTGTGAATTCCCCTCACCAGCTCGGTCCCCCGTTCTCGAACGGCTCGCCCCGTCGCCGCCCCTTCGGGGCCGCCACAAGTCCGGATCACTCTAGCGCGCCGAGTAGCGCGGGGGAGTCATCGTCGGTGGGTGGCTGACGGCCCTGCCCGTCCGGGCGGGTGGGCTTTTCCGAGACGTCCGGCCTGGCCAGAAGGAGTACGGCAACCAACCCGAAAGAGACGACCGACCACCACATCCACCAGGGCCCGAGGTGGTAGTCGCTGTAGATCGTGATGGCGACACCCACGACGGCGGCAGCCCCCAGACGCCATCGTGCCGATCGGACCGCCACCAGGAGGCACATCGCCAGGGCCGGCCAGATGTAGAAAGGCACCATCACCGATTCGGTGAAGCACCGCAGCGCGAGGCAGATTCCTGCCGCCCAGACAACCATCAAGTGATCTTCACGCCACCGTCGGGCCCAAATCCCCAGGAGCAGTGAGCAGATGAGGGCCACGATCCGCCCCGGCCCGGCGGCCACCGCAACGGATGTTCCCGCCCCCCCCAATTTCGGCGCCATCGAGGTCCACGGGGTGATGTGGTCGATGAGCGGGTAGTTGGGCTGCCGCACGATGGTATGGAACGTGGCGCTGAAATTCGAGATCAGCGGGACCGTCAGGAGGACGACGGACGGCGCGATGGTCCGGACCAGGAAGGAAGCCACCTTTGACCGCTCGACGACGGCGAAGACGAGGAGCGGCAGAATCAAAAGGACCAGCGGTTGCATCGCCACGGCCGTCCCCATCAGCCAGCCCACCCTCGCCCAGCGACCGTCGAAGGCCTGGATGAGGGCGTAGATCACCAGCGCCACGGCAACGGCATCCTCCGGGTGACCCCACACGACGTCCACGTTCCACAGGACGATGGCCTGGGCGACGCAGAGGAATCGTCTTCGGGCTCGACTCACTCCCAGTCGGTCGGCCAGGGCGTCCGAGGCGAACAGGGCCATGCTGCTCAACGCGATCTCGTAGGGGCCGAGCACGTACCAGGAGGTCGGATGCGGGATGGTGACCAGATCCTCCCGTAGCCCGAGCGCTCCTGTGAGCTTCGCCACTGGGGCCAGGACGACGAGCATCCCCGGGAATGTGATCACGTTCGTGCCCACGGCGTAGATGGCTCCGTACGCCCCCCATGCGATGTAGTCGGCGGAGCGGTAGGCGCTCCAGATGTCCCCGGGTACAGACCAGTCGTGGCCAGGGCCGAACGTATGCAACATGGTGTAGGCCATGCCGGCCGCCACGGTGACGAGCGTCGCGCCGATGGGCCAGACCCGGACCCTGGCTCGGGTCCTCAACCCTTGGATCACCCGTCGCCCCGATCGTCGGTGGAACCGCGGCCCGGAGCGCTCAGGATCCTACTGGGTGGGGATGTGCTTGATGTAGGAGAACATCGGGAGGTACATGCTGATGACCATGACGCCGACACCGGCGCCCATGAAGACGGTCAGCATCGGCTCGAGCAGGGAGGTCAGGTTGTTCACCGTGTTCTCGACCTCGGCGTCGTAGAACTGCCCCACTTTGGCCAGCATGGTGTCCAGCGCACCGGTCTGCTCCCCGACCTCGATCATCTGCACGACCAGGGACGGAATGACGTCCTCGTGCTCCCGGAGGACGTCGGCGAGCCCTCGGCCTTCTCGGACGCCGTTCTTGCATTCCTGGAGCACGTTGCCGACGACCTTGTTGCCGGCGGTGTCCGTCACGATGTCGAGCGACTCGAGGATCGGTACACCGGACTGCACCAGCGAGGCGAAGGTCGACGTGAATCGGGCCAGGGCCACCTTGTGGATGAGCTGACCGAAGATCGGTGGCTTCAGCTTGAAGCCGTCCCAGGCCAACCGGCCCTTCTCGGTGGCGATCCACTTCCGGAATGCGATGACCATGACGATGACAACGGCGGCGATCACGAGCGACCCGGGGCCGAGCACCGCCTTGGAGATGTTGATGATGATCTGGGTCGGCAACGGCAGTGACGCGTGCAGCTGGGCGAACAATTTAGTGAACGTCGGGACGATGAAGATGAGAAGGGCCAGGAAGATCACGATCATGACCGACATGACGACGATCGGGTAGGTCATGGCCGAGCGGATGGTCCTGTTCAGGGACGCCTGCTTCTCCATCGTGGTAGCCAGGTCGGTCAGCACGATGTCCAGGCTGCCCCCGGCCTCACCGGCCTGCACCATGGTGACGAACAGGTGGTTGAAGACCCGTGGGTGCTTGGCACAGGCCTGGGAGAGGGACGAGCCGTGCTCGACGTCCAGACGGACCTCCCCCAGCACCCGGGACAGCTCCTTGTTCTCGACCTGACCGGCAAGGATCGAGAGGGAGCGAACCACCGAGAGGCCGGAGTCGACCATAGTGGCGAGCTGTCGGGTGGCCACGGCCGTCTCGATCAACTTCACCCGGTTGCTGAAGCCGGGGATGCTGATCTCCATCGAAGCGTTGACACGTGACTTCGGGGTCACCGAGATCGGCAGGTAGCCCATCTCCCGGAGCTTGCCGACGACGAGCGACAGGCTGTCCCCCTCGAGCTGGCCTTCGACAAGGTTCCCGGCCCGGTCGCGCACCTTGTAATCGAATGTCAGCGCCATGTCGGCTCCCTACGCGCTCAGGTGGTTGCGGAGGTCGTCCTCGTTCCGGCAGCGGTCGAACGCCACCGCCTCCGAGATGCGACCTTCCTTGACAAGCTTGGCCAAGCCCTGGTCCATCGTCTGCATGCCGTACTGGGCTCCGGTCTGCATGATGGAGTAGATCTGGTGGGTCTTGTTGCTCCGGATCAGGTTCCTGATCGCTGGGGTGCAGACCATCACCTCGCAGACGGCCAGACGGCCGGTGCCCTCGGCGTTCAGAATCAGCTGTTGGGTCACGACCCCTTCGAGAGCGGCCGACAGCATCGTCCGCACCTGCTCCTGCTGGTTGGTGGGGAAGACGTCCACGATGCGGTCGATCGTCTGGGGGGCATCCTGGGTATGGAGCGTGCCGAAGACGAGGTGGCCCGTCTCGGCCGCGGTGAGCGCCATCGAGATGGTCTCGAGGTCGCGCATCTCACCGACGAGGATGACGTCGGGGTCTTCCCGCAGCACCCGGCGAAGCGCCTCCGAGAACGAGGTGGTGTCCTGGCCCACCTCACGCTGGTTGATGATGGCCCGCTTGTGGTTGTGGAGGAACTCGATCGGGTCCTCGATGGTGATGATGTGCAGCGGCTTGGTCCGGTTGATGGTGTCGACCAGCGATGCCAACGTCGTCGACTTGCCCGAACCTGTCGGACCGGTAACCAGGACCAGACCTCGCCGCAACTCGGTGAACGACCGGATCGCGTCCGGGATCGACAACGAGTCGAAGGTGGGGATCTCGTGGGGGATGGACCGGAGGACAGCGGCCACCGTCCCCCGCTGGAGAAAGACGTTGACGCGGAACCTCCCCACCCCGGGAATCGAGTGGGAGGTATCCAACTCCTTCTCATCCTCGAACCGCTCTCGCTGTGTCTGCGGCAGGATGCCGAAGACCATGTCCCGGATGTCCTCGTTGCCGAGCTTGGGACACCCCTCGATGGGCCGGATGGCACCGTGGAGGCGGATGCACGCCGGCATGGCGGTGGTGAGATGGAGGTCGGAGGCTCCGACGCTGACGGCATAGCGGAGGAGGTCGTCGATGTGGAGCGGGACATCGTCCTCGGAGTGGGTTCCCTCGGTCGGGCCGCCGGGTGCCACGGGGGCGGCCCCTTGGGCGGCCGGCGCCGGCTCGTGGGCCTCGACCGCGGCAAGAACCCGCTCGATCGCCACCGGATCGGCCAGGACTGGGGAGACGACGTGGCCCAGCATCGTGGAGAGGGTGCGCAGGTCGTCGGAATCGGGGGGCTCACCGAAAGCGATAGTGAGCTGCTCACCCTGCAACCGGTACCCGACGGCGCCGTACTCACGGGCCAGCGCCGGTGAGACGGCCTGGACGGCATCGGCGGTCGGTCGCTCGTTGTAGAGGTCGATCACCTGGATCCCGGCCAGTTGGCCGAGGGTGGTGAGCACGGTCTGCGGAGCGGCAACGCCCCGCGAGATCAACATCGAGGTGAACGACGACCCGGACGCGCCGGCTTCGTCGAGGACAGGAGCAATGTCGGCGTCGGAGACGACCCCGTTGGCGACGAGAGCCTGGGCCAGGCGTCGGGCCCATTCGACCCTGGTGGCGGCGGAAGGACTCATGCGACGACCCGGAGCACTTCTTCGAGGGTGGTTTCGCCTTCCATGGCCTTGCGGAGCCCACTCTCGCGGAGCGTCACCATGCCCTGCTCCACACTGAGCTTGTGGATGTCATCTGCCGTGCCTCCCTCGATGATCATGCGTTCAATGTCCTCGGTGATGACGAGCAACTCGAGGAGGGCCTTCCGGCCTCGGTAGCCGGTGTTGGAGCACGCCGAGCAGCCGGCTGCATGGTAGAACTTCGGCACTTCGGAGCCGATGAACACCTCCTCGGCCTTCCATCCGGCCGCCACGATGTCCGCCTCGCTCGGCTCGTAGGGCTCCTTGCAGTGCGGGCAGAGCCGTCGGGCCAGGCGTTGAGCCAGAGCGGCGGTCACCGCCGAGGTGACGAGGTACGGCTCCAGCCCCATCTCGACCAGCCGCATCGGGGTGCTGGCTGCGTCGTTGGTGTGGAGGGTTGCCAGCACGAGGTGACCAGTCAGTGACGCCTCGACCGAGATGAGGGCGGTCTCGCGGTCGCGGATCTCCCCGACCAGGACGATGTCGGGGTCGGACCGGAGGATCGACTTCAGCGCCGAGGCGAAGGTCAGGCCCGCCTTCAGGTTCAGCTGCACCTGGTTGATGCCCTTGATCCGGAGCTCGACCGGGTCCTCGACGGTGATGATGTTCTTCTCGGGCGAGTTCAGGGCGGCCAGGGTGGCGTAGAGGGTGGTCGTCTTCCCCGACCCAGTCGGGCCCGTGACCAGGATCGTGCCATACGGCCTCGTGTAGATGCGCTCGTAGATGGCGAGGAGATCGCCGTCGAAGCCCAGGTCCTCGAATCCGAGGACCACATTCGACTTGTCGAGCACCCGCATGACGATCTTCTCGCCGTAGATCGTCGGAAGTGTCGCCATCCGGAGGTCGATGCCCCGGTTGCCCACGTTCAGGGAAATGCGGCCGTCCTGCGGGATGCGGTGCTCGGCGATGTTCATCTCGGCCATCACCTTGAGGCGGGTGGTCACAGCCGGCGAGATCGACCTCGGGGCCGTGGACATGTCGTGGAGTACCCCGTCGATCCGGTATCGGATCCGGAGGCTGTCGGCCGTGGGCTCGATGTGGATGTCCGAGGCCCGTTCGTTGAGCGCCTGGAGAACGAGCAGGTTGACGTAGCGGACGATGGGGGCGTCGTCGACGACCTGGATGTTTTCGAGCTCGGCGGTGGTGTCGTCGCCGAACTCGTTGGCGGCGGTGGTGGCCAGGTCACCGGCATCCCCGCCATGGTGGTACGCCTTCTCGATCGCGGCGTTAATCTGGGAGCGGGTGGCGACCACCGTGACGAAGTTGCGCCCGATGATCGTGCGCAGGTCGTCCATGGCGAACACGTCGGTGGGATTCGACGCGGCCACGATCGGGTTCCCGTCGGCGTCACGACCGATCACCAGGACGTTGTGGTGCCGTGCGGTGTTCTCGGGCAGGTCGAACGCGGCCGCCAGGTCGGTCCCCTCGAGCTCGAGGTCCCGGAAACCGAGGCCCATCTCCTGGGCCATCCCCCACATCAGATCGGCCTCGGTGACGAGGCCCTTCGCCGTGAGCACCCGGGCGATCGTCTGGCCGGTCCGGTCGTGCTCGTCGAGAACTGCCCGCATCTCAGCCAACGGCACCCGCTCGCCTTCCACCAGCACCCTGGCCAGGGGCGGGAAGTCCGCGAGCTCCCCTTCGACCGGCTCTCCGTGGCTGGTGTCACCGCCGCTGTGCTCGAATTCTGCGACTGCCTCCTCAACCAGATCGGCCGCCAGCTCGACGTTCTCGACTTCACTCGTCGCCTCAGGAGGGGACTCAGTGGTAGCCGACGCCATCAGAGCGGCCTCGGCCTGCTGGATCTCTCCCTCCGCCAGGATCACGGGATCGAGATGCAGCCCGGTTTCCGTATCGACGGTGTTCGACACGTCGTCCGGGTCGTCGGGAGTGGCAGATGACTCGGCCACGACGGGTACCACGGCCGCCGCTTCATGGGCAACCTCGGTTGGTGCCTCCGCTTCGATGGCCTCAGCGACCTCGGGCTCAGTGACCTCGGGCTCAGTGACCTCGGGCTCGATGACCTCGGGCTCAGTGACCTCAGGCTCGATGACCTCGGGCTCGATGACCTCGGGCTCGATGACCTCGGGCTCGATGACCTCGGCGGCGTTGGCCGCAAAGGCGACGCCCCAGACGGAAAGTCCGAGCGCGTCGTCGAGGGCCGCCGACAGGGGATCGTCGTCGAGGACCTCCTCGACCTCGGTGATCGGGGGTGCCTCGGTCGTCATCACGGCGGCGCCGTGCCCGTTCGAGGACACCGCTCCACCATTGGTGGGAACCCCGTCGCCGACCGAGTAGATCCGATCCAGGCAGGTGTCGATCTGATCTCCCACAGCGACCACCGAGATGAACTCCCGACCGATGGTGGCCCGCAGGGTGTCCATGGCCATGACATCGCCCGGATTGGAGATGGCGATGACCGGGGCCCCGAACTTCCGACCGATCGGAACGACGTGGTGCTTGCGCGCCACCTTGGCAGACAGCACCCCGGCCGCGGACGGGTCGACGTTGTAACGGTCGAGGTCGACGAATTCCAGGTTGTACTCACTGGCGAGCAGCCTGACGGCGTCGACGTCGCTCATGCTTCCCCCATCGGCACGGACCGAACCCACATTGAACGCTTCTCCCCCAATGAAGTGCTCAGATGAGACACGACGTCAGAGACGAAAGCCTGGGCCAACATGCTACCTTGACCGGCCCGGGGAAGGGAAGAGCGGGCATATGAACACTCTCCGTGATGATGAGGCTCCGGCACGGGCCGCCGGGCACCGCTTCCTCCACGGCCTCTCGCCGGCGTGATCGCCGCCTCCGTTGCCACCGAGCGGACCGCCGAGATCGTTCTGGCCGGAATCCTGGGGCTGATCGTCGGCTCGTTCCTGAACGTCGTGATCTACCGTTCGCCCCGGGGGCTGTCGGTGTCGCATCCCCGGTCGTTCTGTCCTCGCTGCGAATCGCCGGTCCGCTCCGGCGACAACATCCCGCTCGTCTCCTGGGCCATCCTCCGGGGCCGGTGCCGGCAGTGCGGGGAACCGATCTCGGTCAGGTACCCCCTGGTCGAGGGAACGACCGGGCTCCTGTTCGCCGTCGTCGCCGCCCTGCTCGGGCTCGATTGGGCCGTGCCGTCGTTCTGTGTCCTCGGAGCGACCCTCCTGTGCCTGGTGGCCGTGGAGCTCGACGGTCTGGAGCCGCCGGAGGCTGTCGCCCAGATCGGAACCGGCGTCGCCGGCGTGGGGCTCATCGCCGTCGGGGCCACGGGAGGGCACTGGGCCCGGCTCGTCGGGGCCGGACTAGGGGTGGCTACCGCCGGAATCGCCGTCCTTGTCGTCTCGGCGATCATGGCCCGGAGGTCCCCTCCGGGCGCCACCGTCGGCCTGACGACGCTCCTGCCGGCAGCAACGACGGTGGGGTGGCTGGGTCCGCTGCCCCTGGCTGCGGCCGCGGTGGCGGCACTGGCGACGAGCGTGGCCCTCGGCGTCGCTCGTCGGAACCACCGTGCCGACCGGGCAGGCGTGGCCGTTGTGGCCGCGTCCTCGGTGGGGGCGGCTCTCGTCCTCGCCGCCATTGTTCGAGCGTGACCCGACTGACGGGGCCAGAGCAGGGTCAGGAAGCGGTGGTCGCCATCTGGCCGCCACCCCGGCCGGTCTGGACCACGCCCATGCGCTCCAGCATGACCTTGAGGTCGTGGGGATTCGAGGCCGCGTTCATGGCCTCACGCAGGTCGATGACACCCTGTTGCAACAACCGGGCCAGGGACTGATCGAAGGTCTGCATCCCGTAGTACTCGCCCTCGGCGATGATCTGGTCGATGTCAGAAGTCTGCAGAGGATCGAGAATGGCCTGCTGGATGCGGCCGTTGACCACCATGATCTCCAGGCTCGGGACTCGACCCTTCCCGTCGGACCTGGGAATCAGTCGCTGACAGATCGTCCCCTTGAGGGCGCCCGAAAGACTGACCCGGATCTGCCCCTGCTGGTGAGGGGGGAAGAAGTCGACGATCCGGTTGATGGTCTCGGTCGCCGTCGTGGTGTGCAGCGTCGAGAAGACCAGGTGGCCGGTCTCGGCCGCGGTGAGAGCGGTGTAGACCGTCTCGGGGTCCCGCATCTCGCCGATCAGGATGACGTCGGGGTCCTGGCGCAAGATGACCCGCATGGCAGAGGTGAAACTGTCCGTGTCGAACCCGACCTCCCGCTGGTCGATGGCGGCGAGATCGTCACGGTGGAGGTACTCGACCGGATCCTCGATGGTGATGATGTGACAGGCCCGGGTGTGGTTGATGTGGTCGACCATGGCCGCCAACGAGGTCGTCTTTCCCGAACCGGTCGGCCCGGTGACGAGCACGAGTCCACGGTGCTCCTCCGACAACCGGCGGACCACGTCGGGAAGGCCCAGTTCGGCGACGGTGGCGGCGTTCGTCCTCACTCGTCGCATGGCCAGCGCCACCGAAGAACGCTGGTAGAAGGCGTTGGTCCGGAATCGGCCGAGTCCGGGGACGCTGTAGGCGAAGTCCGCTTCGCGCTTCTCGTTGAAGATCTCGAGGATGCTTGGCGGCATTATCGCCTCGGCCAGGGTTCGGGTCTCGTCGGCGTTGAACCGGGGCTCGTCGTCCAAGGTCCGAAGGTAGCCGTCCACCCGGATCCGCGGGGGTGCTCCCGCCTTGATGTGGAGGTCCGAGCCGTCGAGCTCAGCGAGTGTGTGCAGGAGCCGATCCAAGTCGCCACGATCCATGGGGCCGTAGTCTAGGCTACCAAGGCGTTCCAAACCCAACCCCCACGCGTGACGTTTTGCGCGCGACGCGTGGTTGCACCAGCAAGGATTCCGAGTGTCCGACGTCTCCCACCCGCTTTCCGATCCGGCTACGAGCACTTTCGCGGGGCAACTGGCGTACCCCTCCACCTACCTCCTGACCAGTGACACCTCCGGTGGGGTGGCGGTGCCGGGGCTTGGACTGGTGGTCGACAACAGGGGTATCCGGGTCCTGAAACCCGATGGGGCCCTGGCCGCCGAGCTTCCTTGGGAGACCGTCGTCGAATTCGCCGCGACAGCGAGGACCGAGACCCCTGACGGAGGACCTGCGGTCGTCGTGGAGGCAACCACTGCCACGCGGACGCACCGATTCGCCATCCCGACGCAGGACCCGGACCGCATCGAGGTCGAAGTGGCCCACTGGGCCCGGCAGAGGGGCACACCCACCGCCGACCGGAAGATCTCGCCCGCCATGATGGGAGTGCTGCTCTCCGTCGTCGCTCTCGGCATCGTGATCCTGGTCCTGCTCGGACTTCACGTCATCTGAATCATCCAGGGCTGCGGTACCGGTTGCCGCTGCCTCCAGAACTCAATGCACAGCGCACGTCGCTCGTGATCTCGATAGCGACGCTTTGTGGGGACGTCACCACCCAAGTTCCCTTCGTCACCCAATCGCAACACTCCCGCGGCGTGTTCGACGATCTTCTCGGGCAAGGATTCTTCTCATGGAGCCGCTGGTCTTGGAGTCCTGCCACAGCACCTGGCTGTTCGATCAGGATCGACAGTGCTTTCGGAGGATTCTCAAGGGATTGGACCTCGACACCGATCAGGCCTCGACCGGGTGGCGGCCGTACTTCGGCCTCGATGTCGATCCGATCTCGGAGTCGTTCGTCGTCCTCCTGAACCCGGAGGGCACCCGTCTCCTGCGCTCCTGGCGCCACATCGAGCATTGTGGGCAGTGCGGCGGGGAAGCGACAGGAGAGCTGTCGTTGGAGGAACTCAGGAGCGCCGCCAGAGCCTGAGTGCGGCTCGCGTCGTCCGAGGTGCGACGGGGACAGAGAACGCTTCCGCCTCGGTAGTCGGTCGACTACGCTTCGCCGTTGTCCCGCGCAACCTTTGACCGACGCGTGCGACCGGACGCCTGAGATTGCCGAGGGGAGAGGCGGACATGACAATGGAGAGCCGCCAGCCTGGCGAGCAGCAGTCACCGGACGACCTCGTCCGCTCGATGGCGCTGTCGTCAGCTGAGCTCTGGCACCAGATCCTGCAACGCCTCTCCGACGTGCAACAGAGCCAGGTGATGCTGGCCAAGTCGATCGAGGACCTGGGCGGAATCGTCAGGGATGCGCTCACCGACCGCAACCCGGCCCTCGGCGCCGGTGCGGCCCCACAGGCAGCGTTGCCGGCTTCCCCCGAGGCTCCGGCTCCAGAAGCACCCGCCGATGTCGCAGCGCAGGCACCGGTCGTCGAGGCTCCGGCACCCGCGCCAGAGCCTGCGGTTGCCGCTCCCCCACCCCCTGCTCCCCCGCCCGCTCCCGCACCCGTCGTCCAGGTTCCGCCCCCTCCGCCGACTCCCGTGGACCCGCCCGCTCCACCTCCCACCCCAGTGGTGCAATCGCCCCCGCCTCCTCCTCCGCCTCCGCCTCCCGTCCAAACAGAGCAGCTGGCCCCGGTCGGCGATCTCGGGGAGAGCGAGATCGACGCGCTTCTGGCTGCAGAATTCGGGTCTGATCTCGTCCCCCCCACGGGCGACCTGGCCTCCGGTCCTCCGATTGCACAGAACGTCTCAGCTGACGAGGTGGCCGCCGCCGCCGACACCGCCTTCGCCGCCATGGCGGCCTCGGCGGCCTCGGCGGC
>PLZB01000022.1 GCA_003151955.1 Acidimicrobiaceae bacterium | reverse complement strand
AGCGGGCCGCTCGAAGGAGGGGGCCGAGGCAGGCACGGGGGCGGGAGCAGCGGCCGGGGGCGGGGCCGCGGGACGGGCCATGGCCGGAGCCGGGCGGGGCGGAACGGGAGCAGCCGGGCGGGGCGGCGCCACGACCTCGCTGGCCCGCTGGCTCCTGACCAGGCGCGGTCCCCCCGACGAGGCCGAACCTGAATCGGATCGGGCCCCGGACGACACCACCGGCTTGATCTCGGCCGGCTCCTCGGGCTGGACGTCACGACGCAGCCCCTCGGCATCCGCCTTGCGACGGGCGCGGTCGGCCTGGGCGTCCTCGATGGACGAGGAATGGCTCTTGACCCCGATACCGAGGTCGACACAGAGGTCGAGCGCTTCCTTGTTGGTCAGGCCGAGCTCGCGGGCAAGCTCGTAGACGCGGATCTTCTTCGCCACCGGCTCCTACGATCCTTCTTCCTTGAATTGGTTCAGACCGGCTCGCCGGACTGACGTACCATCCTCGCACACCTTGGGGGGGCCCTCCCCCGGGCCGAGATCGCCCTGGAGCAGGGATTGCAGCTCCTGCACGGCCTCAGCTGGGATCGGATGACGCAGCGCCCTGGAGAAGGCCTGCCGACGAAGGGCCTGCTCGAAGCAGGGAATCGACCCCCGGCAGAGCCAAGCACCTCGCCCCGGCCGGGCTGGCCCGACCCTGAGCGCACCATCCTGAGCCCGGGTCACCCGGGTCAGCTCCTGCGTCGAGAATACCTGGCGGCAGCCGATACAGGTGCGGAGGGGCGCTATGCCTCCGCCTCCGGAACGGGGTCGGCCTCAGCCTCGACCTCGGCCTCGCCGACCTCCGCCTCGGCCACGGCCACGGCGTCAACGACAGCAGCCTCGACCGGTGGGGCTGCCCCGACCTCGGGGGCTCCCCCGACCTCGGGAGCGGCTTCGGCCGGCGGGGCCTCGTCGCCGGAATCGGCCACCCGGGACCACTCGGCGGCCGAGACGGCCTCGCCACCCTCGGCCGGTTGCCAGACCATCTCGCCGGCCTCGTTCTCGACCCACTCGCCCTCGGCCCACTCCTCGGCCTCGTTGGCTTCCTCCTCGGCCAGCTGCGTCTCGCTCTTGATGTCGATCCGCCAACCGGTGAGCCGGGCCCCGAGACGGGCGTTCTGTCCTTCCTTGCCGATGGCCAGGGAGAGCTGGTAGTCGCTCACGACCACCGTGGCTGTCCCGGTCTGCTCGTCGAGCCGGACCTCCCGGACCCGGGCCGGCTGGAGGGCGGCCTGGATGAACTCGACCGGATCGTCGGCGAAGGGGACGACGTCGATCCGCTCGCCTCGCAGCTCGTTCGTGACCATCCGGACCCGGGACCCCCGGGCCCCGACGCAGGCCCCGACGGGGTCGACGTTGGGATCGTTGGACCAGACGGCGATCTTGGTCCGGTGGCCGGGCTCCCGGGCCGCGGCCCGGATCTCGACGACCCCGGACGAGATCTCGGGGACCTCCAGCTCGAACAGCCGCTTGACCAGGCCGGGGTGGCTCCGGCTGACCACGATCTGCGGGCCCTTCGTGGTCTTGCGGACCTCCACGATGTAGGCCTTGAGCCGGGCCCCGTGCTCGTAGCGCTCGTAGGGGACCTGTTCGGCCTGGGGCAGGAGAGCCTCGACCTTGCCCAGGTCGAGGAGTGTGTAGCGGTTGTCGGTCTGCTGGACGATCCCGGTGACGATGTCACCCTCCCGCCCGGCGTACTCCTCGTACTTGAGGTCCCGCTCCGCCTCACGGATCCGCTGGAGGATGACCTGCTTGGCCGTCTGGGCCGCGATCCGACCGAAGTCGTCGGGGGTGTCGTCCCATTCCCGGGTGACGGTGCCGTCCTCGTCGAGCTCCTGGCCGTAGACCCGGATCTCCCCCGACTCGGGGTCGATGGTGACGACGGCCTCCTCGGCGGCTCCGGGGGTCCGCTTGTAGGCGGCCACCAGGGCGTTGGCCAGGGCGTCGAGGAGGGTCTCCACCGAGATGCCCTTGTCCCGGGCGATCTGACCGAGGGCATCGAGGAATTCGAAGTTCGTGGTGCTCATGGTGTCGTGACCTTCTCCCTGTCGGCGCCGGCCGCGGGCCGGGCGGCCCGGCGTTGCGCCGATCCGTGGCGCTTGTCCCCGGACCGGCGTGGCTCGCCGCCCCATACGAATACGGTCCTGGCTCGTTCCACCTCGTCGAAGGCGATCCGACGCCCCCCGTCGGGCAGTCCTTCGCCCTCGAGCGTCATCCCAGCGTCGTCGACCGAGACCAGCCGGCCCTGGATCCGCCGCTCCCCCTCCGTGCCCGGATAGGTCCGGACCGAGACCACCTCACCGATGGCGTGGGTGAAATGTCGGGGGGTGCGCAGCGTCCGCTCCACCCCCGGGCTCGAAACCTCGAGGGAGTACTTGTGATCCGGAAAGGGGTCGTGGTCGTCGAGGACCGGCGAGATGGCCCTGGTGGCGGCGGCGACGGCGTCGAGGTCGATCCCGCCTTCCCGGTCGACGACGACGCGGGCCACCTTGCCCCGGAGCTCGACATCGACGAGTTCGAGGCCCAGGGGCGCGACAGCGGCCGCGAGCACGTCGAACAGCTCATCTGCCACCGTCTTCCTCACCTCCTCGAACGATCGTCGGACCTGCACTTCGACCTGCACCGGCACCCGATCTGAGCTGGTGACGAAAAGAAAAGCGTGGGCTGCCCGCCCACGCTCCGACGCACCACTGCACTCCGACTGAACGGCGGGGGCGATTGTAGCAGGAGGTCGCCACCGGTCCCGGACGGCCCGGCCGCCGCCGCGCACTCCGTCGACCCGCGTCTACCCCCGGTCGTGCTCCTCCTGCACCGTCCGGCGGATCAGCTCCACCTTGGCGGCGGCATGGTTGGCGTCGGCCCCCTTGGCCTCGAACAGGGCCTGCCGGTCGGCCTCGGCCTCGGCCTCGGCCCCGGCGTCGGCCGCGGCCAGACGGGCCTCGATCCCCTCGGCCACCAGCTTCTGGGCCTCGTCGACGAGAGCCGCCACCATCTCGTCCTCGGGTACCACCCGGATGATCTTCCCCTTGATGAAGAGATGACCCCGCCGGCGGCCGGCGGCGATCCCCAGGTCGGCCTCACGAGCCTCCCCCGGTCCGTTGACCACGCAGCCCATGACCGCCACCTGGATGGGGAGGTTGAGGGCCTCGAGGGCCACCTGGGCTTCCCCGGCCACCTTGATGACGTCGATCTCGGCCCGGCCGCAGGAAGGGCAGGCGATGAGATCCAGACCCTTCCGCTCCCTGAGCCCCAGCGCCTCGAGGAGCTGCCGGCCGGCCCTGGCCTCTTCGACCGGGTCGGCGGTCAGGGAGTACCGGATCGTGTCACCGATCCCCTCGGCCAGGAGGGTGGCGATCCCGGCCGTGCCCTTGATGAGGCCGGCGGGAGGGGGTCCGGCCTCGGTGACACCCAGGTGGAGGGGGTGGTCGAAGGTCTCCGACGCCAGCCGGTAGGCCGCGATCATGAGGGGGACCGATGAGGCCTTGACCGAGATCTTGACGTCGGAGAAGCCGACCTCCTCGAAGAAGGCCAGCTCCATCCGGGCCGATTCGACCAGGGCCTCGGGGGTGGCCCCACCGAACCGCTTGTAGAGGTCGGGGTGGAGGGACCCTGCGTTGACACCGATGCGGATGGGGACACCCCGGTCCTTGGCTTCGGACGCCACCTGCTTGATCTCGGCCTCCTTCCGGAGGTTCCCGGGGTTGAGCCGCAGGCCCTGGACACCCGCCTCCAGCGCGGCGAGGGCCATCTCGTGGTGGAAGTGGATGTCGGCCACGATCGGGACCGGGGAGCGGGGGACGATGTGGGCCAGGCCCTCGGCCGCCTCCTCCTCGTTGCAGGTGCACCGGACGATGTCGGCGCCGGCGGCGGCCAGGGCGTAGATCTGGCTCAGGGTGCCCTCCACGTCGGCGGTCTTCGTCGTGGTCATCGACTGGAGGGTGACAGGGGCGCCGCCACCGATGGCGAGGCCGCCGAGGGTGATGGCACGGGTGGGACGCCGGGGGGCGGCCAGGACGGGACGGGTCACAGGGACCTCCTCTAGGTCCGGCTCTCCGGCGACCGGGAGCCGGTCACTTCGGGAGTTGGACGGGATGGGTGCTGTCCAGGAACAGCGTGGACACGACCAGGGTGACGAGAAGGAGGATGAAGAGGTAGACGACAGGCGTCATCTTGGCCACATCCGCGTGGTACATCCGACCCCGTCGGCTCCGGATCCGCTCGTAGACGGCGATCACCACGTGGCCTCCGTCGAGGGGGAGCATGGGGAACATGTTCAGGAGGCCGAAAACGATGTTGAGGGTGACCAGGAACAACAGGAGGCTGGCCCAGCCCTGTTGGGCCGCCTGAGTACCGATATTCACGGCGCCGACGATGGACGCGGGTCGGTCCCCCGTCCGAGCCGCCCGAGAGGCGTCCTGAGCGTTGGTGACGTCGTGGTAGAGCCTGTCGACGCCCGAGGGCGAGAAGGTGTGGCCGACCCCCTGGAGCACCGCCCAGGTGGCGTGGGTCAGCCCCAGCGGTCCGGTGCCGGCCGCCCCGGGGACAGCGGCCAGTGGGCTCATCGTCGCCCGCGGGTTGGCGACCATGATCCCGATCCTCCCCGTCGTCACCTTGGGGTCGGACTGGGACGGGGCCGGCTCGGGGGTGACGGTGACGGTCACGTCCCGATGGTCACGGAGCACCTCGATCGTCACGGGCTTCCCCGGGCTCTTCCCGATGGTCGCCGTAAGCTGGTCGAGCCCCCGGATCCTGGTGCCGTCCACGGTAACGAAGACGTCGCCCGGACGGAGCCCGGCGGAGCGAGCCGGATCGGCCCCACCTTGGAGGGCCGAGAGCGAATCGATGGAGACCTTGTCGACCTGGGGGATCCCGGCGAAGACGGCGACCGTCCACAGGAGCAGGAATGCCATCACGAAATGCATGAAGGAGCCGGCCACGGCCACGGCCAGCCGGTTGTGGAAGGGCTGCTGGCGGTAGGTCCGGGGCTCGTCGGCCGGGTCGACCTCCTCCAGGTTGCTCATCCCGATGATCCGGACGTAGCCACCCAGGGGGATGCCCTTCACGCCGTACTCGGTCTCCCCCCGCCGGATCGACCAGAGGCGGGGGCCGAACCCGAGGAAGTACTCCGTGACCTTCATCCCCCCCCACTTGGCCGTGAGGAAATGGCCCAGCTCGTGGACCATGACCATCACGATGATGGCGACGATGACGACCAGGAGGTTGAGATGGCCGGAGGCCACCGCCACCAGCACCACCAGGCCCGAGACGGCCAGGAGCTGGAGGAGGGCCTGGCGATCGGTCCGGCCCGGGACCGTCACCGGAGCGGGCGATGTCACCTCCCGACCGGCACCCCCGGGCCCGGCGACCGGCGGCAGGGAAGCGGTGTCGTCCTCGATGCGGCTCATGCCGCCTTCTCGCGGCGGCCGACCGCCTTGCCGGCGTGGAGCCGGGCCCGGCGGTCTGCGTCGATCACGTCGTCCACCTCGACGGACCGCACCTGCTCACAGGCATCGAGAGTGTCGGCCACGACCTCGGCGATGGCGCTCCAGCGGATCCTTCCATCCAGAAAGGCTGCCACGGCAACCTCGTTGGCGGCATTCAGCCAGGCCGGGGCCAGGCCGCCGGCCCGGCCCGCGGCCTCGGCCAGGGCCAGACAGGGGAAGACCTCCCGGTCGGGGACGCCGAAGTCGAGCTGGCCCAGGGTGGTCCAGTCGATGGCCCCGAACGGGTGGCGGATCCGCCCGGGATAGCCCAGGGCGTACCCGATCGGGAGCCGCATGTCCGGCATCGACAGCTGGGCCACCGTGGCCCCGTCGCTGAACTCGACCATGGAGTGGACGACCGACTGGGGGTGGACGACCACCGTGATCCGGTCGTAGTCGATGTCGAACAGCTCGTGGGCCTCGATGACCTCGAGGCCCTTGTTCATGAGGGTGGAGGAGTCCACGGTGATCTTGGGACCCATCTTCCAGGTCGGGTGGTCGAGGGCCTCCTCGACACCGACGTCGGCGAGCTCCGAGCGGCTCCGGCCCCGGAACGGGCCGCCGCTGGCGGTGAGGATCAGCCGGGCCACCTCGTCGGAACCGCCGCCGGAGCGGAGGCACTGGTGGAGGGCACAGTGCTCCGAGTCGACCGGGATGATCTCCGCCCCGCGTGTCCGACGGGCCCGTTGGACAACGGGAGCTCCGGCGATGAGGGACTCCTTGTTGGCCAGGGCCAGCCTCCGGCCCGCGTCGAGGGAAGCCAGGGTGACGGGCAGCCCGGCGAAGCCCACCACGGCGTTGACCACGACATCGGCCAGCCGGGCCACGGTCTCCAGCGCCTCCGGGCCGGCCAGGACCTCGGTCCCGGCCGGGACCATGCGGGCCAGCTCGCCGGCCTGCGTGGGGTCGCAGATGGCGACCACGTCGGGCCGGAGCTCCCGGGCCTGGTGGGCCAGGGTTTCGAGCGAGCTCCGAGCCGCCAGGGCCACGACCCGGAAGCGATCGGGGTCGGTGCGGATGACCTCGACGGCCTGCGTGCCGATCGACCCCGTCGAGCCGACCAGGCTGACGGTGGTCACGGTGGAGCCTGCGGGCCGGCCGCCAGCCTCCACGTCATTCACCCGAGGTGGAACGCCCGCACCAGGTAGTAGGTGGCCGGGAGGACGAAGAGCAGGGCGTCGAACCGGTCCAGGATCCCGCCGTGGCCGGGGAGCAGGTCTCCCATGTCCTTGACCCGGAGATCGCGCTTGATGAGGGACTCGCTCAGGTCCCCGATGGGGGCGACGACGGCCACCACCAGGCCCAGGACGAGCGCCTTCCCCGAGGTCCAGGGATGGAGGAACCTCCCCAGGACGACCGCGGCGATGATGCCGCTGACGGCCCCACCGACGAGGCCCTCCCAGGTCTTGTGGGGACTGACCCGTGGAGCGAGGGGATGCTTCCCCTTCCACCGGCCCACGGCCAGCGCCCCGATGTCGTTGAAGGCGACGGCCACGATGGCCATGACGACGAAGGCGATGCCGTGGCGGTGGGGGAACTGGCTCGGGGCCAGGAGGAGGGCGCCGAAGGATCCCAGGACCCCGACCCAGCCGAATCCGAGCAGGGTCGCCATGATCCCCTCGGTCGCCGATCCCTTCTCTACGCCGGCCAGGTACCAGATCATCGTCGTGACCACCACCAGGCCCACGACGAGCGGCATGGCGGCGACACCCTTGGCGTAGGCGGCGACCATCAGGGCCCCGACCCCGACCAGCCCGAGCAGGGTGGCGGGCCGGCGGCCGCTTCGCCGCAGCGCGGCGTAGCACTCGGCCGTGGCCACCAACACCACCAGGGTGACGAGGACCAGGGTGACCTGGGTGCCCACCATGAAGCAGATGATGGCGAGAACGGCGAAGGCCACGGCCGTCCCGATGGCGAGGGGCAGGTTCCGGTCCGTGGTGTCGGCCGGCTGCTCCGCACCGGCGGGGGCGCCGGCACCCACCCGACCCCGAGGCCGAGCCGGTGGTGGGGACGGCGGTTCGGGCGCCTCGAGAGGGCGGAGGGTCGACGACGTGATGGTGGTCATCGGGCGACGGGCCTTGGCCCGGGCCGCCCTCGGGGTGGGCGACGGGAGGACCTCGTCCAGGGGGTGGGACCGGACGACCCAGTCCTCGTCGGCGCGCGGATCCCCGCTCCCCACCTCGGCCGCCCCCGCGGTCCAGGCCACCTCGGCCGGGACCTCGCCGGCGGCGCCGACACCTTCGTCGTCGCCGAATTCGAACTCCCAGGGCTGACGCTCCTCGAGGGGGCTCTCCTCGATGGCACCGACCCGGGTCTCGTCGTTGGCCAGGAGGGCCGGCTCGAAGGCGGCGTCGTCCCACTCGTGGGCGTGCTCCCGCCAGGCTGGGCCGGTGTCCCCCGAGACGCTCCAGACGTCCTCGTCCTCGTCGCTACGACGCTCGAGCACTGCTGGGACCTGCCCGGTCGGGGCTTCGGTCCAGTGGGGCAGCTCGGGGGAGGTGGCCACCGTCTCGGTCTCCTCCGGCGCCCAGAATTCGGGCCGGGGGTCTCCTCCCTCCCCGGGGGTCTCCCCGGGAGCGGGGTCACCGAGGACGGACGCGGCCGGCTCTGCGCCGATGATCCGAACCCGATCGGTGCTGGGCGACTCGGATTCCGGGTGCTCTCCGGACCGGTGTTCGTCGCTCTCGTCCACGTCGCCTCCTCGCCACCGGGTGACCACCCGGCGGCTCTATCAGATCTCGAGGAGCTCTTGCTCCTTCTGGGTCAGGAGCTTGTCGATGGCGGCCACCATCTCATGTGTGAGCTTCTCGAGGTCCTTCTCGACCCGGTCCAGCCCGTCGGCGGAGAGCTCCCCCTCCTTCTCGAAGCCCTCGAGCTCGTGACGGACAGCCCGTCGGAGGTTCCGGATGGAGACCCGCCCGTCCTCCGCCTTCTGCCGCACTACCTTCACCAGCTCCTTGCGCCGCTCCTCGGTGAGCGGCGGGAAGTTGAGCCTGATGACGTTGCCGTCGTTCGAAGGGGTGATGCCCAGGTCCGACGACTGGAGCGCCTTCTCGATGGCGTTCAGGGTCGACTTGTCATAGGGCGAGACCACGAGCATCCTGGCCTCGGGCACGCTGAGTCCGGCCATGCTCCGGAGCTCGACCTCGGTGCCGTAGAGATCCACCCGGAGGTGTTCGACCAGCGCCGAGGTGGCCCGTCCGCTGCGGACCCCGGAGAAGTCGGCCCTGGTGTGACCGACCGCCTTCTCCATCCGGTCCCGGGCCTCGGCCAACACCACGCCAAGCATTTCGTCGTCCATCACCTGATCAGCGTACCGATCTGCTCGCCGGCGAGGGCGCGACGGAGCTGTCCGGGGCCCATGAGGTCGAAAACCAGGATGGGCAGCTTGTTGTCCTTGCAGAAGGTGATCGCCGTCAGATCCATCATCCGCAGGTCCCCCTGGACGACCTCCATGAAGCTCAGCGAGTCGAAGCGGACAGCGGTGGGGTCGAGCTTGGGATCGGCGTTGTAGACCCCGTCCACCCCGGAGTGGGTGCCTTTCAGGAGCATCTCGGCCTCGATCTCGGCCGCCCGGAGGGCAGCTGAGGTGTCAGTGGTGAAGTAGGGGTTCCCCATCCCGGCCGCGAAGATGACGACCCGGCCCTTCTCCAGGTGGCGGATGGCCCGGCGACGGATGTAAGGCTCCGCCACCTCGGCCATGTGGACCGCCGACATCACCCTGGTCGGCTGCCCCAGCCGCTCCACGGCGTCCTGGAGCGCCAGGGCGTTGATCACCGTGGCCAGCATGCCCATGGTGTCGGAGGTGGCCCGGTCGATGCCCTTGCCCTCGCCCGTCGTCCCCCGCCAGATGTTCCCTCCCCCGACCATGATGGCCAGTTCCAGGTCCAGCTCGTTGCGAGCCGTGGCGATCTCACCCGCCAGCCGCTCGACCACGGCGGCGTCGATGGTCTCGTCGGACGCCGACGAGGCCAGCGCTTCCCCCGACATCTTGAGGACCAGGCGCCGCCTGCTCACGCCCACGCCCGCCCGGACCGTCCCGTCGTACCCACTCTGGATCTGACGGCTCAGCCGCCGACGGCGACCTGGGCGAAGCGCAGGATCCGGGCGCCCCCGACCAGTTGGGCGATGGTGACCTTGTCGTCCTTGGCGTAGGGCTGATCGAGGAGGCACCGCTCCTTGAACCAGCCGTTCATCCGGCCCTCGACCACTTTCGGAAGGGCCGCCTCGGGCTTGCCCTCGTTGCGCGAGATCGCCTCCACCGTGCTCCGCTCGGCGGCGATCTCGGGTTCGGGAACGTCGTCACGGCTGAGGTAGACGGGACGGGCGAAGGCGATGTGCACGGCAATGTCGTGCGCCAACTCGTCCGAGCCACCCTCCAACTCGACCAGCACGGCGTTGACCCCCCGTCCGGCCTGGACGTGGAGATACGTCCCGACGATCGAGTCGTCGGCGAGCTCGAACCTGACCACCCGACCGACGGAGATGTTCTCCTTCAAGGTGGTCTTCAGGTCGTCGACGGTGGGGGCTAGGTCCTGGACGGCCGTCTCGCCCTTGGCCGCCACGAGCTGGGCCAACTCGTCGACCAGACCCACGAAGGTGTCGGCCTTGGCCACGAAATCCGTCTCGCAGCGGAGCTCCACGATCGACGCGTTCCGGCTTTCGAGGGCGAGAGCGACCGCACCCTGCGACGCCTCCCGGTCGGCACGCTTGGCTGCGCCGGCCAGGCCCTGCTCCCGGAGCCAGGTCTTGGCCGCTTCGATGTCCCCGTCGTTCTCCTCGAGCGCTCGCTTGCAGTCGAGCATGCCGGCGCCGGTGGCCTGGCGGAGTGCTTGCACGTCCTTGGCGGTGAAAGCGGGCATGGTCAGGTCAGCCCTCCTCGGGGGTAACGGTCTCTGCAGGGGTGTCGGTCTCGCCGGCCTCGGCCACCGGCTCGGCCTCGGCGGCAACCTCGACCGCAGGGGCCTCGACCGCCGGGGCCTCGACCGCAGGGGCCTCGACCGCCGGGGCCTCGACCGCCGGGGCCTCGACCGCCGGGGCCTCGACCGGCGACGGCACGGTGGCCACGGCCTCTGCCTCCGCCGGGGCATCGCCGGAGGGAGCCTCGGTCAGAGGTGCCTCCGGGGCGGGGACCGGCTCAGGAGCGGGGTTGGTACCGCGGGCCGGGGTGGGATGCCCACCGCGAGTCTGGGCGGTGGGAGCGGGCCGGGCCTGGGCCGGGCGGTTTGCCGCCACCCACCGGCCCTCGACCACGGCCTCGGCCAGGACACGGCACATGAGGGCACCGGAACGGATGGCGTCGTCATTCCCGGGGATCACGTGGGTGATGACGTCGGGGTCGCAGTTGGTGTCCACGACGGCCACGATCGGGAGGTGGAGCTTGTTGGCCTCGGTGACGGCGATGTGCTCCTTCTTCGTGTCGATCACGAAGATGGCGTCGGGAAGGCGGTCGAGGTCGCGGATCCCGCCCAGGTTGCGCCGGAGCTTGGCCAGCTCCCGGCGGTGGCGGAGGGCCTCCTTCTTCGGCATGGCCTCGAAGTCCCCGGCCTTCTCCATGGCCTCGAACTCGCGGAGCTTGCCGACCCGACCCGAGATCGTCGTGAAGTTGGTGAGCATCCCGCCCAGCCAGCGCTCGTTGATGTAGGGCATGCCACAGGCCTTCGCGTAGGTGGCGATCGGGCCCTGGGTCTGCTTCTTGGTACCGACGAAGAGGAGGATCCCCCCCTTGGAGACGAGGTCCCGGACGTAGCCGTAGGACTCCTCCAGCCCTTCCAGGGTCTTCTTCAGGTCGATGATGTAGATCCCGTTGCGCTCGCCCAGGATGAAGCGACGCATCTTCGGGTTCCAGCGACGCGTCTGGTGGCCGAAATGCATGCCGGCCTCCAGCAGCTGTCGAGTGGTGACGACGGCCACAGCTGTTTCCTCCATCGGTTGTTCTTCCCCGACGCTGCGCCTGTGAAGGGCGACCGTGGACGCGTCCGGGTGCTTGGTTTCGGGATTCGGAATCCTGCCGGATGGCAGGCGGGCAAACCTTAGCCGACGTCCGCGAAGTCCGTCACCGGCGCCGGGGCGCGGGGAGACGCTCAACCCTTGGCGGCGACGGTCCTCCGCGCGCGACCCGGGGGCGAGGTCGGAGTCGGAGTCGGGAGCGGTCCGTCGGTCCGACGATCGCTCAGGCGGGACCGGAGCTGGAGGACGGCCTTGGTGTGGATCTGACAGACCCGGCTCTCGGTGACCCCGAGGATCTCGCCGATCTCGGCCAGGGTCAGGCCCTCGTAGTAATAGAGCGAGAGGACGGTGCGTTCCCGGTCGCCGAGGTGGGTGATCGCCTGGACCAGGATCTCCTTCGCCTCCTTGTCCTCGAATTTGGCCGACGGCCCGGCGGTGGCGTCGGGGATGGTGTCGCCCAGGGTGGTCCGCTCGGTCCGATCTCCCCCCACCATGAAGACCTCGTCCAGGGCGGCGACGCCCACGAAGGAGATCTGGCGGAGGATGTCCTGGAGGTCGTGTTCGGAGATACCCATCTCCTGGGCCACCTCCGAGTCGGAGGGAGTGCGCAGGAGGTTGGCCTCGAGAGCCGAGTAGGCCTGCTCCACGCTCCGGGCCTTGGCTCGGATCGAGCGGGGCACCCAGTCGATGGCCCGGAGCTCGTCGATGATGGCCCCCTTGATCCGGGGAATGGCATAGGTCTCGAACTTGACGGCCCGGACGGGATCGAAACGGTCGATGGCGTCGATGAGCCCGATGATCCCGTAGCTGACGAGATCAGCTCCGTCGACGTGCTGGGGGAGCCCGACGGCCACCCGGGCCGCGACGTACTTCACCAGGGGCGAGTAGAGCACGATCAATTGATCGCGGATCACTCGCTCTCCGGTGGACTTGTACTCCGCCCACAGGCGCGTCGTCGCGCTGTCGTTTTCCGTGGCCAAGTGTCTCCCTATGCCCTGGGATGGGACTTCCCGTAGACGGAGAGCAGTCTTTCCTTGCTGACATGAGTGTAGACCTGAGTTGTCTGCAAACTGGCATGCCCCAGAAGTTCCTGCACGACACGGAGATCAGCCCCCCCGTCGAGGAGGTGGGTGGCAAAGGTGTGACGGAGCGCGTGGGGGTGGGTCGGGACGGGCGACCGCCGGTCGAGGATGCGCCTGACGTCGCGGGGACCGAGGCGGACACCGTGGCGGTTCAGGAACACGGCCGCGGCCGGAGCCGGGGTTGCAGTCCTGGTCAGGGAGCCCATCGCGTCCCGTCCGTGGTCCAACCAGACGGCGACGGCGGCGGTGCAGCGGTCGTGCATCGGGAGCCGGCGCTGACGGTCCCCCTTCCCGGTGACGGTGACCGTCCTCCCCCGGAGGTCGAGGTCGGCCCGGTCGAGGCCGCAGACCTCGGCCACCCGGAGCCCGGAGCCGTAGAGGAGCTCGAGGACGGCGTCGTCGCGTTCGGCCACGGCACGGGCCAGGTCGGCTCCGGGCCCGTCGTCGCCACCACCACGGGGCGGCCCGTCCAGGATCCGGGTCACCTCCCGCTGGTCGAGGACCCGGGGCAGGCGGGAACCGCCGGTGGGGGCCGACAGGCGCCGGGCCGGGTCGACGGCGAGGATCCCCCGGCGCTGGAGCCAGGCGAAGTAGCAGCGGAGCGACGCTGCCTTGCGAGCGATGCTGGCCCGGGCGTACCGGCGGGTGGTGAGGAAGGCGAGGTAGCGGCGGAGGAGGATCCGGTCGACACCGGCGGGACTCTCGACACCGGCCCGCTCGGCGAAGTCCACGAACGCGGCCAGGTCCGACCGGTAGGCCCGGACAGTCGCCGGGGCCCGACCACCGAGCGACCGGTCGAACTCCTCGAGGTCCCAGGCCATGGAGAAACGGTAGACGCGGTTCGACGGCAGTGGACGGCTATCCTGCGGCCACGGTGCCAGGAGGGCCCGGGGCTTCGGCCCCGATCCCCCGGTTCGGATGCCGAAACGGATGTGGGAAGCGACGAGTTGGGGGAGGAAACGCCATGGGAGACCAGATCGACCGCCGATCGTTCCTGGCCAGGGGGGTTGCCTCTGGCGCCGGTCTGGCCGCCGCCGGGACGGGCCTCGGGGGACTCCTGTCCGCCTGCGGCAGCTCGTCGGGGGGATCCTCGTCGGGCGGGAGGAAGCCCGGGAACGGCATCAGCTCGGCCACGCCCAAGAAGGGGGGCTCCCTCGTCTTCGGCTGCGAGTCCGAGCAGGACAGCTTCGACCCGGCGGCGGGACGGTTCGACGAGAGCGGGGTCATGTACGCCCGGACCGTCTTCGACCCCCTGACCATGATCGCCTTCGACGGCACCGTGAAGCCCTACCTGGCCCAGTCGGTCACCCCCAACGCCGACTACTCGGTGTGGACCATCGGGCTGCGACCCAACGTCCAGTTCCACGACGGGACCCCCTGCGACGCCGCAGCCGTGGCCGGGAGCATGCAGCACTTCATGAACGGGGAGCTCGGCCTGGTCACGACCCAGGCCATCTCCAAGGTGGCCGTGACCGACCCCATGACGGTGACGGTGACCCTGAAGCAGCCCTGGGTCCCCTTCCCCTTCCTCCTGTCCGGGGGCATCGGGGGTCAGATCGGCTACGTCGCCGCCCCGTCGATGATCGCCAACAAGAACGGCGGGATGCAGCCCGTCGGGACCGGCCCCTTCAAGTTTGGCGAGTGGGTGCAGAACAGCCACTTCACGGCCAACCGGAACCCCAACTACTGGCGGAGCGGCTACCCGTACCTGGACTCAATCAAGTACACGCCGATCGCCGACTCCGCCGGCCGGGCCCAGGCCCTGGCCGCCGGCACCGTCGACATGATCCACACCGACCTGGCCGAGACCACGCTCCAGTACCAGAACCAGTCGGGGTTCGGCTTCGTCGACGACCTGAACGGCGTCGTGGGCGAGCCCGACATGGACCTCCTCCTCCTGAACCTGTCGGCGGCTCCCTTCAACGACATCCGGGTCCGCCAGGCCGTGGCCATGTGCCTGAACCTCGAGGAGTACAAGACGGTCGAGAACAAGGGCCTCAACCCCGTCTCCACCGGCCCCTTCGTGGCCGGGTCCCCCTACTACAACGCCAACTCGGGCTACCCGGCCTACAACCCCACCCAGGCCAAGGCCCTGGTCCAGCAGGTCATGCGGGACAACGGCGGGAAGCCGGTGACCTTCGAGTTCGGCTCGTCGACCTCCTCGAATGCCGTCAAGGCGGCCCAGATCCTCCAAGCCAACATGCAGACCGTCGGGATGCAGGTGACCCTGGCCCAGGTCGAGCAGAACGCCCTGATCTCCAACGCCCTGGCCGGGAAGTTCCAGTGCTACGAGTGGCGGCAATTCGCGGCCGTCGACCCCGACCTGAACTACCCCTTCTGGAGCCCGACGACGGACTTCGCCGGCCTCGGCATCTCGGCCGACATGACCCGGAACACCGACCCCAAGATCGAGACGCTCCTCCAGCAGGGTCGGACGTCGGTGGACCCCCAGACCAGGGCCCAGGCCTACCAGAACCTCCAAGCCCAGTTCGCCCAGGACCTCCCCTACATCTGGTACGACCGAGCCGTGTGGTCAGTCATCGCCCAGGGCAAGGTCCAGAACTTCAACAACCCCACCACCCCGGAGGGGGACAAGGGGTTCGGCATGATCGTGGGGACCGTCTGGCCCACCCAGATCTGGCTGCAGAGCTGATCCTGGAACTCGCACGGGGAGGAGGACGGTGAGCGGCAGGATCCTGCTGGTCGAGGACGACGAGGGCATCCGGGTGTCGCTCCGCCTCGCCCTCGAGGACGAGGGCTACGACGTCGACGAGGCCGGGAGCGGGGAGCAGGCCCTCGAGCGGTTCGCCGAGCAGGCCGCCGACGTGGTCCTCATCGACATCATGCTCCCCGGGATCGACGGCTTCGAGACCTGCCGGCAGCTCCGACGGGTCTCGGCCGTCCCGGTCGTGATGGTCACGGCCAGGACCGACACCCACGACGTGGTGGCCGGCCTGGAGGCGGGTGCGGACGACTACGTGACCAAGCCCTTCGTGGCCAAGGAGCTGTCGGCCCGGATCCGTGCCCTCCTCCGTCGGGTCCGTTCGGTGGACCAGCCCAGCGTGCTCACCTTCGGGCGGGTCGAGGTCCGGCCCGACGAGGGGACGGTCAGACGCGACAGCGCCGAGGTCCACTGCACCCGGACCGAGTTCCGGCTGCTCTGCGAGCTGGCCGCCAATCCCGGGAAGGTCCTCAGCCGGGAGCTCCTGCTCGACCGGGTCTGGGGCTACGACTACTTCGGCGACGGCCGGCTCGTCGACGTCCACATCCGGAGGCTCCGCACGAAGATCGAACCGGATCCCGCCAACCCCAGGCACATCCTCACGGTGCGGGGCATGGGCTACAAGCTGGCCGTCTGAGCCTGGTGGTCAGGGCCACCCGGAGGGGGCTCCGACCGTGGAGCCGGATGGGCCTCCGGGCCCGGGTCACCGTGACGTTCGGCCTGGGTGCGCTGGCCCTCTCCGCGTCGATGGCGGCACTCACCTACCTGACGGCGAGACAGTTCATCCTCCACCAGCGCGAGACCTCGGTCCTGGGCCAGGCCTACGTCAACGCCTCCCTGGTCCGGTCCACCCTGCCCGGGACCAGCGCCGACAAGATCCCCCAGCTCCTCGACTCCCTCGACACCGAGGGGTCCTCCCACTCGGTCGTCCAGTCGGACGGCAGGTGGTACGCCGCCTTCGCCAGCTCCTTCTTCACCGAGAACCAGATCCCCGCCGAGCTGCGGACCCTCGTCCAGACCGGGACACCGGCCCAGCAGCACTACCAGCTCAACGGCCACCCCGAGCTGGTGGTGGGCATCCCGGTCAAAGGCGAGAACATCTACTACTTCGAAGCCTTCTCCCTCGACGAACAGGCCCGCACCCTCCAGATCCTGGCCCTGGTCCTGTCGGGGGCGGCCCTCGTCACCACTCTGGCTGGGGCCACCATCGGCCGGTGGGCCAGCGGCCGGCTCCTCCGGCCCCTGGGCGACGTGTCCCAGGCGGCCGAGACCATCGCCGGGGGCCAGCTCGACACCCGGCTCACGGCCACCGATGACGCCGACCTGGCCCCTCTGGCCGACTCCTTCAACCGGATGG
Organism: Acidimicrobiaceae bacterium; assembly: GCA_003151955.1. Taxonomy (GTDB): domain Bacteria; phylum Actinomycetota; class Acidimicrobiia; order Acidimicrobiales; family UBA8190; genus PALSA-743. Next base: position 18,514 of record PLZB01000022.1, on the reverse strand, counting down.
CGGACGCCCTCCAGGAGCGGATCCGTCGGGAGGCCCGGTTCTCGTCCGACGTCAGCCACGAGCTCCGGTCTCCCCTGACGACGCTCTCCACCTCGCTCGGGGTCCTGCAGGCCCATGCCACCGACCTCTCCCCCCGGGGCCGCCAGGCCCTCGACCTGCTCGCGGCCGAGCTCCGCCGATTCCAGCGGATGGTCGGGGACCTGCTCGAGATGAGCCGGGTCGACACCGGATCCACCGACCTGTCGCTCGACGAGGTCGAGGTGGGCGAACTGGCCCGCCAGATGGTTACGGCCGGGGGGGCCCGGGGCATCCGCCTGACGGTCGACCCGGCCGTCTCGGACCTCCGTCTGTGGGTCGACAAGCGCCGGATCGACCGGGTCCTGACCAACCTGGTCGACAACGCCGGCCAGTACGCGGGCGGTGCCACCGGCCTCTCCGTCGAGGCGGGCGACCCGCCCGGGAGCCGGGTCCGGCTCATCGTGAGCGACCGGGGTCCCGGCGTCGCCCCGGAGGAGCGTCAACAGATCTTCGAGCGGTTCTACCGGGGCCAGGCGGCCGGACAGCGGGGGGCCACCGAGGGAACCGGCCTGGGCCTGGCGCTCGTGGCCGAGCACGTCCGCCTCCACGGTGGGACGGTCTGGGTCGAGGACGGTCCCGACGGGGAGAACCGCTTCGTGATCGATCTCCCCGCCCACCGCGACGGGGAGACCGACATGCCGACCTCGACGAGGCGTCCGTGAAGGGCGCCCGGCGGTTCCGGACCGTCACGGCCGGCCCCGTCCTGGTGGTGGTCCTGGCCCTGGCCGGCTGCGGGATCAGCCCCGACAGCCACCCCCAGGCCCTGCCCCGCGACGCCGTGCCCTTCGGGTTGCTCTCCGGCTCGACGACGACCTCCTCCACCACCCCGACGTCGACCACCACCACCAGCCCCCAGGTGGCCAACGAGGTCCTCGTCCACGTCTACCTCCTCGATACCAGCGGACATCTCGTCTCCCTGGACCGGCTGATCCTCCTCCCCCTGGGGGCCGGGCTCGACGCCCTCCTCGACCAGCTGTTCGCCGGACCCACCCCGGCCGAGGCCGTCACCGGCTTCCAGACGGCCATCCCGGCCCAGACGAAGGTGGTCTCCTCCTCGATCACCGGCGGCCTGGCCACGGTGAACCTGAACGCCGCGTTCGGCCAGGTCGTCGGTCCGGCCCAGGTCCAGGCCGTGGCCCAAATGGTCTACACGGCCACGGACCAGTCCGGCGTGACGAGCGTGGCCTTCGAGCTGAGCGGCCAACCGGTCTCGGTGCCAGTGTCGAGTGGGGCCCAGCTCCCCGTGGTCGACCGGTCCCAGTTCTCGGCCCTGGCCCCCCACAGCTGATCCCGGGCCAGGCCTCGGGACGTCGGTTCAGGCCGGCTCGGCCCAGTCGACCCGGGGCGCGTTTCCCCAGAGATGCTCCAGGTCGTAGAAGTCCCTGGTCTCGTCGAGGAAGACGTGGACGAGGAAGTCTCCGTAGTCCATCAGGACCCACTGCTGGTCCCGGAGTCCCTCGACCCGCAGCGGCGACCGGCCCGTTCCCTCCTTCACCCCGTGCTCGACGGCGTCGACGATGGTCTTGACCTGGCGGTTGTTGCGGCCGGCGGTGACGACGAAGGCCTCGGTCACCCCCAGGAGCTCCCCCATGGCCATGATCACGGTGTCGACGCCGAGCTTGGCATCAGCCGAGCGGGCCGCCTCCAGGCAGCCGTCGGGGAGATCGACGGGTGCGACGGGTCGGATGGTCCCAGGGGTGGGAGCGTCGTTGGGCGACCCGTCGTCGCCGGCCAGGACCGGCCCGACCGGCGTCACCTGGGGTTGCTTCCCAGGGACGGGCCGGATCCGGCCCGTCCGGCCCCGGAGGCCGATCCGGGATGCGAGCCCACGGTGAAGACGGCCGCCATGAGGAGGGCCAGGAGGACGGCGATCCCGGCGGCGACAAGCATCCGCTGCTCCCGTCGCTTCTGGCGCAACTCGACCCGACTGGGCGGGGGGGACCCGGGGCTGGCTGGCGGGTCGATGTGCTCGGCGGCCGGACTCCTCATCTGCCCACAGCGTACAGACCCCGGCGGGTGATGCAACGGATGGCGGGTTCCGGGACGAGGAAGTCGACGGGCCGACCCTCGGCCAGGCGGCGCCGGAGGTCGCTGCTCGAGATCTCCAGGGCGGGGATCCGGAGCCTCCTGACCCGCCAGCCGACCGGGTCCGGACCGGGCTCGACCCCTCCCCGGTGGACGACCACGAGGGTCACGAGCCCGGGGAGCTCATCGACCCGGATCCAGCTGGCTAGCTGGCCGGCCACGTCGGCCCCGACCACGAGGAAGATCTCGGCATCGCCGTGTCGGCCCACGACCTCGTCGATGGTGTCCACCGTGTAGCTCGGCCCCCCCCGGTCGATCTCGATCCGGCTGGCCTCCAGACCCGGGACCCCCTCGACCGCGGCTGCCACCACGGCGTACCGGTCCTCGGCGGGGGTGAGGACCCGCTCCCCCGTCTTCTGCCAGGGCTCGTTGGCCACCACCAGGAGCACCCGGTCCAGGGCCAGGTCGTGGCGGGCCTCGACCGCGGCCACGAGGTGGCCGACGTGGACGGGGTCGAAGGTGCCTCCGAGGATGCCGATCCGCTCGGCCACGTCAGGTGCCGGCCAACCGGGCCACCACGGGGGCGAAGTCCTCCAACTCGGCCTGGTGCACCACCCAGTAGCTGAGCCCCCACCGCCGACGCCGGGCCTGGAGGGTCCCGACGATCTCGTCGACGGTCCCGATCAGGGCCACCGGGGCGTCGGCGGCCTGGTCGACGGTCATCTGGAAGGCCGGGGCCAGCTCCTCCACGAGCTGGCGGCCATTGTCGACCACCCGGACCAGGAACGTGAGGCACTGGAGCTCGAGCTCCTCGAATCGGTCCCCAGCCCCCTCCCGGACCCAGGCCAGTCGCTGGTCGTACGCCTCGGGGAGGGCCGAGGCGATCATCTCCGGCCCGATGAAGCCGGCCGTGAGGCGGGGGTTGACACCGACGATGTCGGCCTCCCGGCCCGCCAGCGTCAACACCCGACGGCTCCCCCCTCCGATCAGGAGCGCGGGGCCGGACCGTGGTGCCGGGTAGCCGGAGACCCCGTTGGGCCGGTAGTGGTCGCCGAGGTAGTGGCAGGACCCCTCCCGCCAGAGCTCCTTGACGATCGTGACGGCCTCGCCGAGGCGGTCGATCAGGACGGCGGGGGGATCGAGGTCGATGCCGGCCTGCTCGTAGTCCGAGGTCATCCAACCGGCACCGAGGCCGAGCTCGAGCCGTCCCTCGGAGAGGAGTTCGAGGGTGGCCGCCTCCCGGGCCAGGACGACCGGATGGCGGTAGTCGTTGCCAAGGACCAGGGTTCCGATCCGAACGGTGGTGGTGACCTCGGCGGCGACGGTCAGGGCCACCAGGGGCGACCACTGCTCGTCGAGGTGGTCGGGCATGAAGAGCGCCGAGTAGCCGAGGTCCTCGATCTGGCGGGCCAGGTCCCGCCAGCGGGGCCCGGAGTTGGCCCCGGAGACCTGGACGGCGAAGCGGAAGGGGTGCACCGGACGGAGCCTACGTCTCGGGCGTTTACGCTGGTGGCCATGCCTCCGACCGAGTGGAGCCCCCAGAGCTGGCAGGAGCGACCCGCCGAGCAGCAGCCGTCCTGGCCCGACCGGGCGGAGCTCGACCGCGTCCTGAAGGAGCTGGCCGGGATGCCCCCGCTGGTCTTCGCCGGGGAGGCCCGCCGGCTACGAGGTCAGCTGGCCGAGGTGGCCGCCGGCCGGGCCTTCCTCCTCCAGGCCGGGGACTGTGCCGAGTCCTTCACCGAATTCTCCGCCGACAACATCCGGGACAAGCTCAGGGTCATCCTCCAGATGGCGGTGATCCTGACCTACGCGGCCGGGGTCCCGGTCGTCAAGGTGGGCCGGATCGCCGGGCAGTACGCCAAGCCCCGCTCCGCCCCCACCGAACGGGTGGGCGACCTCGAGCTCGATAGCTTCCGGGGCCACATGGTCAACGACGACCTCCCCGATCCGGCGGCCCGGCGGCCCGACCCGAAGCGGCTGGTGACCGCCTACCAGCAGTCGGCGTCCACCTTGAACCTGGTCCGGGCCTTCACCATGGGAGGGTTCGCTGATCTCTCCCAGGTCCACCAGTGGAATCAGCAGTTCGTGGCGGCCAGCGACGAGGGCCGGCGCTACGAGCAGATCGCCGGCGAGATCGACCGGGCCCTGCGGTTCATGGCCGCCTGCGGGATCGATCTCGGGGCCGAGGCCACCCTCCACCAGGTCCCCTTCTATACGAGCCACGAAGCCCTGATCCTCGGCTACGAGGAGGCCCTGACCCGGCGGGACTCCCTGACCGGCGACTGGTACGACTGCTCGGCCCACATGGTCTGGGTGGGCGAGCGGACCCGGCAGCCCGAAGGAGCCCACCTCGAGTTCCTGTCCGGGGTCCACAACCCGGTGGGCTGCAAGATCGGGCCCTCGGTGACCGCCGACGAGCTCCTCGACATCTGCGCCCGCCTCGACCCCGACCGGGTACCCGGCCGTCTGACCCTCATCAGCCGGATGGGAGCCACCGCCGTGACGGAGACCCTCCCCCCGCTGCTGGAGGCGGTCCGGGACGCCGGTCATCCTGTGGTGTGGGCCTGCGATCCCATGCACGCCAATACCATCACCAGCGACGGGGGCCGCAAGACCCGCCGCTTCGACGACATCCTCCTCGAGCTGAAGGGCTTCTTCGAGGCCCACCGTCAGGTGGGGAGCTACCCGGGCGGGGTCCATGTCGAGCTGACCGGGGACGACGTCACCGAGTGCCTCGGCGGTCTCGGGGACATCCTGGAGGATCAGCTCCACCTCCGCTACACCACGACCTGCGACCCCCGGCTGAACGCCCGCCAGTCCATCGACCTGGCCTTTCGTGTGGCGGAGCTCCTCCGGGGTTGACCTGGCCGGACCCCGCCGACCGGGGAAACCGGGGGGGGTCATTGTCTTGGACAGCGATCTCCCCCACAATGGGTGTCGACCTTCGGACGAGGTCAGGCCCCCACGCTCCGTCACGCCTGCGGCGGAACGGGCCGGCCTGGCCAAGGACCACCACCCACCAGATGACCCCCACCTCCCCCAGCCACCGCTCCGGCCGAACTCTCCGGGTCCCCTTCGTGGCCCTCCTCCTCCTGGCCGCCCTCCAGGCCGGAGCCACCCGGGCCACAGGGCCGGGCGGAGGTCGTCCGGCCCTGTCGAACACCGCCGCCACCTCCGTGCCCGCCTACTGGCTGGTGGCCGCCGACGGCGGGATCTTCGCCTTCGGTGGCGTTCCCTTCAAGGGCTCCATGGGCGGCCGACAGCTCAACGCCGAGATGGTGGGCGTGGCCGGGAGCCCGGACGGCCTGGGCTACTGGGAGGACGCCGCCGACGGCGGGATCTTCGCCTTCGGTGACGCTGCCTTCCACGGTTCGATGGGCAACGTCCGGCTGAACGCCCCGGTGGTGGGAATGGCCGTCGACGGGACCACCGGGGGGTACTGGGAGGTCGCCGCCGACGGGGGGATCTTCGCGTTCGACGCCCCCTTCTACGGGTCCATGGGCACGAAGGCCCTCAACAAGCCGATCGTGGCCATGGCCTCCACCCCCGATGCCCGGGGCTACTGGCTGGTGGCCTCCGACGGCGGGACCTTCTCCTTCGGCGACGCCCGCTTCTGGGGGTCGATGGGCGGGAGGACCCTGGTGGCGCCGATCGTCTCGATGGCGGCGAGCAACGACGGCAACGGGTACTGGCTGGTGGCCTCCGACGGTGGGATCTTCGCCTTCGGCGACGCCCCCTTCAACGGATCCCTGGGCGGGGACCCCCTGACCTATCCGGTGGCGTCCATGGCCGGGACCGGCACCGGCACCGGCCCGACGGCGGGGTACTGGCTGACCGACGCCAACGGGGCCGTCACCAGCTTCGGCAACGCCGGCTACGACGGATCGGCCCCCCAGCACCTGAACGCCCCCGTGGTCGGCATGGCCAAGGGTCGGGGCAACGGCAGCACCGGCAACACCGCCTACCAGTCCGGCGCCTTCGGCTACGACGTCTCGAGATTCCAGGACAACCCGCCGGCCTGCACCCAGACGCTGCCCTCCGGCCACACCATCGGCGTGGTCCAGGCCACCGGGATCGCCAACGGGGCCGTCAACCCCTGCCTGGCCCACGAGGCGGCCTGGGCCGGGGCCGGCCTCAACTTCTACATCTTCATGAACTACGGGACCGACGCCAGCGACCAACCGGGGTGCAACGGGAACCAGGCCTGCAACTGGGGCTACGAGGCCGCCGTCTTCGCCTTCGACGCCGTGAGGTCCCAGGGGGCCGACGCCCTCGTCCCCTGGTGGCTCGACGTCGAGGACGCCACCGACTACTGGTCGACCGACACCGCCGCCAACGACCAGGTCATCGCCGGGGCCCTCACCTTCCTCCGGGGGCAGGGGATCAACACGGTGGGGATCTACACAAGCCCCCTGACCTGGAGCGGCATCGCCGGCAGCTACCAGCCCCCCGTTCCCCTCTGGATCGCCTGGTACACCGGGAACCCCGCCTCCAACTGCGCGACGGCCCGCTCCTATGCCGCCGCCCACGGGAACTTCCTCCCCACGGGCCCGATCCTCTTGACCCAGTACACCGACACCGCCAACGGCCAGAGCCTCGACGGCGACTACGCCTGCTGAGCTCGGCCGGGCCGACCCGGGCCGGGCTCAGGGTGCCAGGTGGGCGGCGTCGTTGTAGCGCGCCAACCGCCAGCCGACCGGACCCAGCTCCCAGTCGGTCAGGGCGGTGTAGGCGGTGTGGAGCTTGAGACGGCGGCCCGGGCCCCCGACGGGAAGGAAGGCGAGGAGGGTGGCCTCGACCACACCGGCGTGGCAGGCCACCACGACCAGCTCGCCGGGGTGGCGCCGGGCCAGCCGGGCCACGGCCGAGGAGGCCCGCTCGACGAAGCCGGTCCAGCTCTCCCCCCCGGGGGAGACCGGCACGGTCGGATCGGTGTCCCAGTCCGGCTCGGGATAACGCCGGCCGAACTCGGTCCAGGTCAGGCCGTCGGCCTCGCCGGGGTGGAGCTCGCAGAGATCGCAGTCCTCGACGACCGGGAGCCCGCCGCCGCCCACGACCGGGGCGATGGCCCGGGCCGTCTCTGTGGCCCGGGGGAGGACGCTGGCGTAGAGGGCGGTGGCGCCGTCGAGCTCACCGGTCCGGGCCAGGCGGTCCCGGAGGGCCCCGGCCTGGGCCTGGCCGGCCGGGGAGAGCCCGGTGCAACCCCGGATCCCGCCGACGATGCCGTCCCGGGCGCAGACGGACTCCCCGTGACGGACGAGGACGACCCGGGTGGTCCGGTCCGAACCCGGCCCGACGGTGCGGACCCCGGCCGGGGGGACACCCCCGGCGGGTGGCCCGGGACCGGTCAAGCCAGCTCCTCGACGAAACGCTCGAGTTGGCGGAGGTTCCGACACTCGAAGACCTCGTCGCAGTGGACGGCGTACTCCCCCACGATGGAGTCCCCCGTGCCCCAGTAGGCCCGGGGCTCGGGGTTGAGCCAGAAGACCCGGCGGGCCCGGAGGCTGATCTCGTGGACGACCCAGGCCTGGGAGGCGTGGTAGTTGTTCCGGGCGTCGCCGAGGAAGAGGACGCTTGTCCGGGGCGTGATCTCCTGGCCGAAGCGGTCCCAGAAGACCGAGAAGGCGTGACCGTAGTCGGAGTGCCCGTCGACCCAGATCACGTCGGCCTCGGTGTTGATCCGGTGGATGGCCTCGGCCACGTCGTCGCCGTGCTCGAAGAACCGGGTCACCTCGTCGATGCCGTCAATGAAGACGAAGCTCCGGACCTTCGAGAACTGGGAGCTGATCGCATGGACGAGATGGAGGGTGAACCGGGCGAAGGCGGCCACCGATCCGGAGATGTCGGCGATGACCATGATCTCGGGTTTGGCCGGCCGGGGATACCGGAACTTGGGCTCGAGGGGCACCCCGCCGGTGGAGAGGGAGTGGCGGACGGTGGACCGGAAGTCGAGGGGGCCCTTCCGGCCGTGGCGGCGCTTCCGGGCCAACCGGACGGCGAGCTTCCGGGTCAGGGGGTGGATGGCCCGGCGGAGGGCGGTGAGCTCCTCCCGGGTGGCGTGCATGAAGTCGATGTCCTCGGGCAGGGGCTTCCGCAGCGACCGGGCCAGGGCCTCGGTGCCCCGGTCGGCCACCAGCCGGCGCCGGATCTCGTCCTCGATCTCCTTGCGGAGCCGGGCCAGCCGCTCCCCGAACTCGTCGCGGGCCAACCGTTCCTCGAGCGGGGTGAGGGTCCCGGTCGGGGCCTCGGCCCGGGCCGTCTCGAGCAGCCGGGCCAGGACCCCGTCCAGATCGAGGTTCCGGAGGGTCCGGTAGAGGTAGTAGGTCCCCCCCACCGGCCGGCCCGGCTCCATCCCGGCGTAGCGGCTCACCGCCTGGCGGGCCAGGGCGGCCAGCTGGGCCTCGTTGGCCTCGAGGAGGGCCTTGAAGAGCATCTCCGCCAGCTCCTCCGGAGTGAGCCCCTCCCCTCCCCCACCCTGGCCCCGGCCCTGACCCCGCTGATCGCCCTCACCCCGGGGCCCGGAGTCCTCGGATCCTTCGTCGGCGTCCTCGTCCTCCCCGATGGCGAACTGGGGTCCCCGCACCGCGAAGTAGACCTCGAAGGCTGTCTCGAAGGCTTTCCAGTGGGCCGACGACTTCACCAGGGTGGCAGCCAGCGCGTACTTCAGGGCCTCACGATCCTCCAGGGGAACATGATGGACCGCGTCGGCGGCGTCGAGGCTCTCCGTCAACGAGACGGGGAGCCCGGCGGCCCGGAGCTCGCCGACGAAGCCCGTGATGACGTCGAGCACCGACCGGGCCTCAGGGCTCGGTGGGGACGAGGGCGAGCTCCTTGGCGGCCCGGTCCAGGTCACTGCGGTACTTGAGCAGAACATGGAGGGTGTCCTTGGCCTGCTCGGCGTCGATGGACTCGACCCCGAGGACGACGAGGGTCCGGGCCCAGTCGAGGGTCTCCGAGACCGACGGGTGCTTCTTCAGCTCCAGCGTCCGCAGGGACCGGACGATCCGGGCCACCTGGTCGGCGAGCTCGGCCGTGATCCCCGGGACCCGGGTCTTCACGATCTCCCGCTCCCGGTCGAGGGAGGGGTAGTCGAGGTGGAGGTAGAGGCAGCGCCGCTTGAGGGCCTCAGAGAGCTCCCGGGTGTTGTTCGAGGTCAAGAAGACCAGCGGGATCCGATGGGCCCGGACGGTGCCCAGCTCCGGGATGGATACCTGGTACTCGGAGAGGATCTCGAGGAGGAGCGCCTCGGTCTCGAGCTCCAGGCGGTCGATCTCGTCGACGAGGAGGACGACGGGGTCCTTCGACCGGATGGCCTCCAGGAGGGGGCGGGCCAGGAGGAACTCCTCGGAGAAGATGTCGTCCTCGAGGTCCTGCCAGGCCGACCCGGCCCGGGCCGGCCCGTCGGGGGAGGCGGTCCCCTCGTCGGCCACGACCCGCTGGGCCTGGATCCGCAGCAGCTGCTTCTTGTAGTTCCACTCGTAGAGGGCCTTCGACTCGTCGAGCCCCTCGTAGCACTGGAGCCGGATGAGCCTGGCCCCGGTGATCCGGGCCACCGACTTGGCCAGCTCCGTCTTCCCGGTCCCGGCCGGGCCCTCCACCAGGACCGGCTTGGCCAGCCGGTCGGCCAGGTGGACCACCCCGGCGATCCCGTCGTCGGCGAGGTACCCGCTGGCGGCCAGCCGCTCCCGGACGTCGGCCACCGAGTCGAACCGGGGCTCCCCGGGGTCGGGGAACCCGAGGGGACCGAGGAGCTGGCCTCCCGAGCCGGTCACCTCGCCCGCCGAGCCGTCGCCGTCGGTCATCTGACCTGCCCCTCTCCGTGGATGACCTGCTTGACGCAGGTGAGCTCCCGCAGTCCCATGGGACCCCGGGCGTGGAGCTTCTGGGTGGAGATCCCGATCTCGGCCCCGAAGCCGAACTCGCCACCGTCGACGAACCTGGTCGAGGCGTTCACGAGGACGGCGGCGGCGTCGACCTCGGCCGCGAACCGCTCCGCCGCGGCCAGGTCGGCGGTGACGATGGCCTCGCTGTGCCCGGACCCGTAGCGGGCGATGTGGTCGATGGCCTCCCCGATGTCCCCGACCACTGCCACCGACAACTTGAGGTCCAGGAACTCGGTGGCGAAGTCCTCGGCGGTGGCGGCCCCGATCCCCGGGAGCAGGGCACAGGTGGCCGGGTCCCCGAGGAGCTCGACCCCCTCCAGGGCCAGCTGGGCCCGGGGGAGGAAGTCGGCGGCGACGCTCCGGTGGACGAGGAGGGATTCGGCCGCGTTGCAGACCCCGGGCCGCTGGGTCTTGGCGTTGACCACGATGGCCAGGGCCATGTCGAGGTCGGCGGCGGCGTCCACGTAGACATGGCAGTTCCCGTCCCCGTCGATGACGGTGGGGACGGTGGCGTGGCGGCGGACGGAGTCGAGGAGAGCAGGGCCGCCCCGGGGGATGAGACAGTCGATGGCCCCTTCGAGCTGCATGAATTTTACGGCGGTGGCGTGGCTGGTGTCCTCGACCAGGACGACGGCGTCGACCGGGAGGCCCACCTTGGCCAGGGCGTCGCGGACGCATGCCACCACAGCCCGGTTGGAGTCGATGGCCCCGGACGAGCCCCGGAGCATGATGGCGTTCCCCGCCTTCAGGCAGAGCCCGGCGGCATCGCTCGTCACGTTGGGCCGGTTCTCGTAGATGATGCCGATGACCCCGAGGGGGACCCGGACCCGGTGGATCCGGAGCCCGTTGGGCCGGACCCATCCCTCGACCACCTGGCCCACCGGATCGGGCTGGGCCGCCACCTGCCGGAGCCCTCCGGCCATCGAGACCACCCGGGCCTCGGTGAGACGGAGCCGGTCGAGCTGGGCCCCGCCGGCATCACCGGCCCGGTCGAGATCCCGGCCGTTGGCGCTCAGCAACTCCCCGACCCGGTCCTCGAGCAGCGAGGCGGCCAGCAGGAGGACCTCGTCCTTAGCCGCCGTGGGGGTCCGGGCCAGGACCCGACCGGCCTCCCTGGCCCGTCGGGCCAGCTCGTCGAGGGGGGGCGTGGACATCCTCCCAGGTTACCGTCCGGGGCCAACCCCCCCGATCGGGGCCCGGCCCCTCAGGAGAGAAGGACGAGGTCGTCCCGGTGGACGATCTCGTGGGCCGTCCCGACCGGGAGCTCGGTGGTGCGGTGTCCGGCCCAGGCTTCGACCTGGTCAGAGGAGTGCCGGACCAACCCCTTGGCGAAGACCAGGCCGTCGGGGCCGACGATCTCGACGGCGTCGTCGACATCGAAGCGACCCGCGACCGAGACGACCCCGGCTGGGAGGAGGGAGGCGTCCCGGTCCCGGAGGGCCGTCCGAGCCCCGTCGTCGACCGTGACCGCCCCGGCCGAGGCCACCGCGAAGGCGATCCAGAGCTTCCGGGCCGGGAGCCGGTGGGACCGGGCCCGGAACCGGGTCCCGATCCCGGCCTCCCCGGCCAGGGCGGCGCCCAGGACCCCGGGACGGGCGGCGTCGGCGATGACGGTCTCCACCCCGGACCAGGAGGCGATCTTGGCCGCGGCCAGCTTGGAGGCCATGCCCCCGCTGCCGGCCACCGTCCCGGCCCCTCCGGCCACCGCCTCGAGCTCCTGGTCGACCTCGGCAACCTCCTCGATGAGGGAGGCCCCGGCGTCGGTCCGGGGATCGGCGGTGTGGAGCCCCGGGGTGTCGGTCAGCAGGACCAGGAGATCGGCGGCCACCAGGTGGGCGACCAGGGCCGCCAGCCGGTCATTGTCCCCGAAGCGGATCTCGTCGTCCGAGGTGGCGTCGTTCTCGTTCACGACGGGAACGACCCCCAGCTCGAGGAGCCGGTCGAGGGTCTGCCGGGCGTGGAGGTACTGGCGCCGGTCGACGAAGTCGAGAGGGGCCAGCAGCACCTGACCGACGGGGACGCCCCTGGCCCCGAGGGCGTCGTCGTAGACCCGCATGAGCCGGTGCTGTCCGACGGCGGAGACGGCCTGGAGGGTGGCCGGGTCGGTGGGTCGGGGTCCGCCGCCGAGGGCGGCCCATCCCGCCGTGATGGCCCCCGAGGTCACCACCACGAGGGCGTGCCCCTGGCCACGGAGCTCGACGATCTCCCCGCAGAGTTTGACGATGGCCGCCACGTCGACCTCCCCGTCAGGGCCGGTCACCGACGAGGACCCGATCTTGGCCACCACCGTCCGGGGGACCGGGACCGCGCTGTCCCCGGGACCTGTCACCTCCGACCCTTCCGGGAGCTCCGGCCGCGCCGATCCTGGTCGAGCCCGGCGGCGGCGGCGGCATCGAGACCGCCGTCGTCGCGGTGATAGGTGAAGGTCAGCTGGCCGAGGTGGATGAGGTCCCCCTCGTGGACCCCGGCCCGGACCAGGGCCCGTTCCACGCCCAGGTTCCGGATCCGGGCCTGGACGTAGTCGATGGCCTCGTCGTCGGTGAGGTCGCTCAGGGCCACGGCCCGGAGGGCGGCCCGGCCCTGGACCACCCAGGACCCGTCGTCGGACCGGGTGACCTGGACCCCCTCGGGGAGGGGCCGGTGGATGACGATCTGGCTCCGGCCACCGGCCGCCTCGGCCTCCTCGGCCCGGTTGGCGGTGACGACCTCGACGAGCCGCCGGAGGAGGGCCGGGAGCCCCTCTCCGGTCACGGCCGAGATCCGGAGGTCCATCCCGATGGCGGCGTCGGCGTCGGCGTCGGTCTCGGTGTCGGACTTGGATCCCACCACCAGGCGGGGCCGCTCGAGGAGCTCGGGCCGGTAGCGGCCGAGCTCGTCGAGGAGGACGGCCAGCTGGTCCCCCGGTGAGCGGCCTTCGACGGAGGCCAGGTCGAGGAGGAGGACGAGGGCCCGGGCCCGCTCGATATGGCGGAGGAACTTGTGGCCGAGACCCTTCCCCTCGGCGGCCCCCTCGACCAGACCGGGGATGTCGGCCACGACGAACTCGGTCTCGTCGCCCTCCCGGCCGAAGCGGACCACCCCGAGGTGAGGCTCGAGGGTGGTGAAGGGGTAGTCGGCGATCTTGGGCTTGGCCGCCGAGATCCGGGAGATGAGGGTGCTCTTCCCGGCGTTGGGGAAACCGACGAGAGCCACGTCGGCGAGGAGCTTGAGCTCGACGTTGAACCAGTGCTCCTCGCCCTTCTCGGCCTGCTCGGCGAAGGCGGGGGCCCGGCGGGCGTTGGTCAGGAACCGGGAGTTCCCCCGGCCGCCCCGGCCGCCCTCGGCCGCCATCCAGCGGTCCCCGGCCTGGGTCAGATCGGCCAGCACCGTCCCCTCCAGGCTTCGGACCGAGGTCCCCACCGGGACGCGCACGACGAGATCGCCACCCCGACCTCCGTGCTTCTGTTTGGACAGGCCGTGCTTCCCGTCGGTGGCCCGCCGGTGGGGATGGTCCCGGAAGCCGAGGAGGGAAGCGACATTGTTGTCGGCCACGAGCCAGACGTCACCGCCCCGGCCGCCGTCCCCGCCGTCAGGACCACCCTTGGTGATGTAGGGCTCCCGGCGGAACGAGACCATCCCCGCTCCCCCGTCACCGGCCTTGACGTGGAGCTGGGCTTCGTCGACGAATGACACGTCCCGATCCTAAGCGGCCCGGCCCGGGTCCCAGACGGGGTCAGCCGAGGGCGGCGGCGAGCCGCTCGGCCCGGCGCTGGACCTCGGCCCGGGCCCCGGGGGCGTCGATGGTCAGCGAGGACCCGGCCGCCACCACCTGGCGCCCCCCGACCCAGACGTCTCTGACCAGCTGGCTGGACGCCGACCAGACCAGGTGGGCCAGGAGATCGCCCGGTTCGACCAGGGGGACGAACCGGCTGTCGGCCATGGTGAGGTGGACGAGGTCGGCGAGCCGTCCCGGCTCGAGGATCCCCGTCTCCAGACCGAGGGCGGCCGCCCCGCCCCCGGTGGCGAGCGTGAGGGCCTGGTCGACGGAGACCCGGGTCGGGTCCCCGGCGGTGGCCCGGGCCAGGAGGGGGGCCAGCCGCATCTCCTCCCAGAGGTCGAGGTCGTTGTTGGAGGCCGGACCGTCGGTCCCGAGGCCGACCCGAATCCCGGCCTCGAGCATCTCGGCCAGCCGGGCCACCCCGCTCCCCAGCTTGGCGTTCGACTGGGGGCAGTGGGCCACGGCCACGTCCATCCGGGCGTAGAGGTCCAGGTCGTCGTCGGTGAGCCAGACGGAGTGGGCGGCCAGGACCCGGCCGTCGAGGACGCCGAGCCGGGCCAGGAGGCCGGGGACCGTCACCCCGTGCTCGGCCTCCAGGGAGGCGCCCTCGCCGGCGGTCTCGGCCAGGTGGATGTGGAGGAGGGCGCCGACGTCCCGGGCCCGCTCCCCGACGGCCTCGAGGGCGTCGAGGGGGAGGGTGTAGGCCGCATGGGGGCCGAAGCCGATCTCGATGAGCCCGGCCCGACCCTGGGCGTCGGCGTGGAGCTGGCTGGCCCGGTCGAGGAGGGCGGGCCAGGTGAAGGGGGCCTCGGCCCCCTCGATGGCCACGATGCCGGGGGTGACGAGGCACCGGAGGCCGGCGTCGACGGCGGCGTCGACGATCCGGCCGTCGTCGAAGTAGGTCTCGCAGGAGGTGGTCACCCCGCAGCGGAGCATCTCGTCGGCGGCGAGGAGCATCCCCCAGTAGACGTCCTCGGGGGTGAGGTGGGCCTCACGGGGCCAGATGGCCTCCCGAAGCCACCGGTCGAGGGGGAGGCCCTCCCCCACCCCCCGGAAGAGGGTCATGGGGGAATGGGCGTGGCAGTTGACCAGGCCCGGCATGAGAAGGCCCTCGAGCTCGACGACCGTCCCCCCGACGGGCCCCGGGGCTCCCCGGCCGGGACCGACGCCGGTGATCCGGTCCCCGAGGACCTCGACCCAGCCCGGGCGATGGACCGTCCCGGCCCCGTCGGCGGTGACGACAGCGGGGGCCAGGAATCGGGTCGGTTCTTCCACGGCGGCATGGTAGGCCGCGGGAGGCCCCCCTCTCTAGGATGTCGGCGGTGGCTTCCGACCCCCTGACCGAGGCCGCCGCGGCCGCATCGCACCTGGCCGAGCTGACCGGCCGGTCCGGCCACGAGGTGGTCGTGGTCCTCGGGACGGGACTGGCCGGGGCGGCCGACGCCCTGGGCCGTCCCCGGGCCCGGATCCCCTTCTCGGCCCTCCCCGGTTTCCCGGAGCCGACCGTTCCCGGGCACCGGCCCGAGGCCCTCTCGATCGAGGTCGGAGGCCGGGCCGTCCTGGTTCTGTGCGGGCGGTCCCATCTCTACGAGGGCCGGACCCCGGCCGAGGTCGTCCACGGCGTCAGGACGGCGGCGGCGGCCGGCTGCACCCGGGCCGTCCTCACCAACGCGGCGGGGACCCTCGACCGGGGCCTCCCGGTCGGTGACCCCGTCCTCATCTCCGACCACCTCCACCTGGCCGGGGCGTCCCCCCTGATCGGCCTCCCTGGTCCCCCCGCCTTCGTGGATCTCACCCGGGCCTGGTCCCCCCGGCTCCGGGACCTGGCCCGCCGGGTGGATCCGACCCTGGCCGACGGTGTCTACGCCCAGCTCGGGGGCCCCCATTTCGAAACCCCGGCCGAGATCAGGATGCTCCGTGCCGCCGGCGCCGACCTGGTCGGGATGTCCACCGTCCCCGAGGCCATCGCCCTCCGGCACCTCGGCGTCGAGCTCCTCGGGATCTCCGTCGTCACCAACCTGGCCGCCGGGCTGGACGCCGGGGACGGAGGAGAGCCCGGGGAGGTCTCCGCCGCGGCGGTGGGGGAGGTCTCCCGGCGGGCCGTCCCCCGGGTGGGGGCCCTCCTGGCCGGGGTCCTCCCCGGGCTGTAGCGCCTCAGCCCGCCCCGGGGAGGTGGGCGGCCAGAAAGGCGAGGGACGGGGGGAGCTGGGCTGCGAAGAACCCCTCGTCGTGGCATCCCTTCGAGAACTCGACCTCGGCCCCCCCGGGGAGGGCGCTGTCCAGGGCCTCGACCCCACCGTGGAAGGGATCGTCGACACCGGAGGCGACCCGGACGGCCACCGGGCCGAGGGCGGCGGCATGGGTGACGACGTCAGCGGAGGCGAAGGCGGCGGCCGAGGCGTAGGCGCCGGGGTTGGCCGCCCGGGCCTGGGGGTAGCTCGTCCAGACGGCCGGGCTGATGGCGGCGACGGCCCCGAAGAGATCGGGTCGTTTCTCGGCCAGGAGGAGGGCTCCGTAGCCACCCATCGAGATCCCGAGGGTCCCCGTCCCGGCCGGGGGCCGACCCAGACCGGCGGCCCGGCACCGGGGGAGGAGTTCGTCGACGACCATGGCGAAGGGATCGTCCCCGGGATGGGGGTTCCAGTAGCCCCCACCCCCGTCGGCGGCCACCAGGGCCACGGGAGGAAGGGGGTTGCCGGCCACGACCAGGGCCGGGGCCTGGCCCAGGGTCATCCCCGACAGGGCGTTCGTGTGGTCGGCCCCGTAGGCGTGGAGGACCACGATCAGGGGGAGGAGGCTCCCGGGTGCGTGGCCGGGCGGGTAGGCGACGGTGTAGGCCACCGTCCGGTTCCGGGCCCGGGACACGAACATCCCCGACGTCGTCGGACCGAGGGGGCGCTGGAACCGGGCCGGGGGGACGGGGACGGAGCAGGACCCGTCGAGCCGGAGGATCTCCTGGCGGCCGGGAAGGACCTGGTGGAGGGAGAGCTCGACGGCGCCCGCTCCTGCCGCCACGACGGCGGCGGCAGCGGCGCCACCCCAGCCCAGGATCCGCCGCCGGCTCCAGGCGGCCCGAGGGGCATCGGGGGGATCGGCAACGGCGTCCATCGGGGCAGGCTACCGAGGCCGGGACCCCGGGCCCGGGGAGGGGGGCCCGGCACCCGGGGGGCCGACCCCCTAAGGTGCGTCCATGGCAGAGAAATCGAAACCGACCGCGAACGCCAAGAAGCCGGGACGGAGCGTCAAGGAAAAGCGGGCGGCCAAGGCCGACAAGCAGGAGGCCCAGAAGCAGAGCCGCCGGGGCTGGGACGGCAAGTAGGCCGTCCCGGCGCCGTCAGCCCGGTGGGTCCCGTCGTTCGCTGTGGGCGGCGGCGGCCCGGTCGCCCGGTCCGTCCCGCCCGAGGAGCCGCCCGATGACGGCGGCCCGGTGGGGGCCGTCCAGGTTCCCCCCGAACTTGAACTTGGCCCGGACCTCCCCGACGGTGATCCGGATCCCCCGGATCACCTCCAGCCGGGTCCGGTGGACGACGGCCGGGTCGGCCACCGCCACCCCCGGTTGGAGGGCGGCGAGCTGCCGCCTGAGGATCCCCGCCACCTGGTCGGGGTCGGAGACGACCGTGGCCGTCCCGACGAGCTGGACGGCCCCGTAGTAGGTGGTCGGGATGCCGAGCTCCGGGTCCTCCCCCTCGATGGCCTTCCAGGCCGAGGGAACGTAGGCCCAGTCCCCGGCCACGCTCAGGACCACCCGGGGATGCTCGGCCAGCGCCCCGAAGACGGGGTTCCGGCCGTGGAGGTGGAGGAGCACCTCGTCCCCCTCGAGGAGGAACTGGGTGGGGACGACCACCGGGACGTCCCGGTCCCGGCCGCCGGCCACCAGCTGGCCGAACCCCTGGGACAGCACGAAGGGCCGCCACTCGGCCTCTCCGACGCTCCGGTCGGCGGGTGGGATGTACACGGCGGACGGACCTCGCCGCCCCGGGGCTCAGCCCTCGGGGGTGAGGATGTCGACGAGCCTGCGACCCTTCCGGCTCCCGAACTTCACGAACCCGTCGGCGGTGGCGAACAGGGTGTCGTCGCCGCCCCGGCCCACGTTGTGGCCCGGGTGGAAGTGGGTCCCCCGCTGGCGGACGATGATGGACCCGGCCGTCACGGCCTGACCGTCGAACCGCTTCACGCCGAGGCGTTGGGCGTTCGAGTCGCGGCCGTTGCGGGTCGACCCGCCGCCCTTCGTCTTCGACATGGCTCTGTCCTCCCTGGTCCCCGGCTCAGCTGCCGGCGGGGACCGAGATCGAGGTGATCTCGATGGTCGAGTACTGCTGGCGATGGCCCCACCGGCGCCGGTTGTTCGACTTCGGCTTGTAGGTGAAGCCCCGGATCTTGGGCCCGAGCTCGGCGCCGATCACCCGGGCGCTCACCACCACACCGGCCAGCTCCTCCGGCGTGGCCAGCACCCGGTCCTCGTCGACGACGAGCACCGGGGCGAGCTCCACGTCCTCGCCCGTGCTCCGGCCCAGCAGCTCGACCCGCAGCTGCTGCCCCTCGGCGACGCGTTCCTGCTTCCCACCTGATCGGATGACGGCGTACATAAGAGTCAGAGCGTACCAAACCCGGCGGGGGGGTCCCCACGGGGGTCGGTCCGGGGTCAGAGGAGGCTGTCGTCGAGCACGATCCCCCGACCTCCGCAGATGGAGCAGGTGGTCGACAGGGACTCCACCAGACCCTCCGAGACCCGCTTCCTGGTCATCTCGACCAGGCCGAGCTCGGAGATGTC
>PLZB01000028.1 GCA_003151955.1 Acidimicrobiaceae bacterium | reverse complement strand
CCCGGCCCGATCTGTCGCGTTAAGTTAAGTCAGAAACACCTCACCGCCTGCCACCTGGCCGCCCACCGAGACCTCGTCGGCGCCACCAACATCGCCTCCACCGGTCTGACCACCCTGCACCGTCGAGCCGGCCGACATCTCCCCGGCCGGACCCGGCGTGACCCCCGACGGATCGCCATGGACACCCACCGCGCCCGTCACGGTCCCCGGCCCGCTGAGGCCCGCCCCGACAACCATCACCATCACCACCACACCACCGGGGAGTCGCTCGCCCAGCCTGCAACCGCAGCCTGACGAGGAACCACCAACCAACCCCAAACAGGCAAAGTTGGCAGTCACAGCACTACGCTGCCCCACCACCCCAAACTGGAGATGACGATGCGCCTCGGACCCCTTGCTGCCGCCCTGGCCGCCGTCACCCTGCCGGCCCTCGGGCTGGCCGGCTGTTCCAGTAGTGGCTCCAGCTCCTCGGCGGCCGGCTCGCCCCAGACCTCGGCCGGGACGCCGAGCACGAAGGGGTGTCCGACCGCGGCGGCCGTCACCACGGCCATGGGCTCGACCTTCACCGGCCCGGTGACCGGCACCGCCGGCGGGACCGCACCCTGCGTCTACACCGGTCCGCAGGGTCCCCAGGTGGCCGGTCCCCAGGTGAATGTCCTCTTCAACGCCCCCGGGCTCTCCGAGAGCGCCTTCACCACCCAGGCCCACTCGGACATGGGACCCACCACGGCCCCGGTGTCCGGAGTGGGCACCGCCGCCTTCGCCAGCACCGCCTTTGGGCATGCCGAGATCGAGGTCTGGGTCTCCTCCTCGGAGAGCTTCTCCATCACGATCGAAACCGGAACCGGCGCCGTCGCACCCGACAACGCCGCCCAGGCCGAGGCGGTGGCCAAAGCGATCGTGGCCGGCTGAGGTCGACCTCGGTCCCCCCCGGGGGCCGTAGCATCAGAGGTCGTGAACCGCCTCGCCGACGAGACCTCCCCCTACCTCCGCCAGCACGCCGACAACCCGGTCGACTGGTACCCCTGGGGGGAGGAGGCCTTCGCCCGGGCCCGAGAGGAGGACCGGCCCCTCCTCCTCTCGGTGGGCTACTCGGCCTGTCACTGGTGCCATGTCATGGCCCACGAGTCCTTCGAGGACCTCGAGACGGCGGCCGAGCTGAACGCCCGGTTCGTGGCGGTCAAGGTGGACCGGGAGGAGCGGCCCGACGTCGACGCCGTCTACATGGAGGCCACCCAGGCCCTGACCGGCCACGGGGGCTGGCCCATGACGGTCTTCATGACCCCGGACGGCCGGCCCTTCTTCGCCGGGACCTACTACCCGAAGCGGGACTCCCACGGGATGCCGAGCTTCCGGCGGGTCATGGACGCCATCGACGAGGCCTGGAGGGAGCGGCGGGAGGAGATCGAGGAGCAGGCCACCGCCCTCGCCTCCGCCATCGGCCGGCGGACGACCCTCCCCGACTCCTTCTCACTCGACGCCGCCGGCGGCCCCGACCTGGTCGCCCTGGCCGGGGAGCTCCTCCAGGGGGTCACCGAGGAGCTGGCCGACCGCTTCGACGGAACCTGGGGCGGATTCGGGCCGGCCCCGAAGTTCCCCCAGCCCACCCAGATCGATCTCGTCCTGCGCCACCATCGGCTGGCCGGCGACGACCGGACCCTGGTCATGGCCACGACCACCTTGGGGGCGATGGCCGCCGGGGGCCTCTACGACCATCTGGGTGGGGGCTTCTCCCGGTACTCGGTCGACCCGAGCTGGACGGTCCCCCACTTCGAGAAGATGCTCTACGACCAGGCCGGCCTGACCCGGGCCTTCCTCCACGGTTGGCAGGTCACGGGGGACCCGGCCTGGCTCCAGGTCGTGGAGGAGACGATCGGCTACGTCCTGCGGGACCTGGCCTCCCCGGCCGGGGGCCTCTACTCGGCCGAGGACGCCGACTCCGAGGGGGTCGAGGGGAAATTCTACGTCTGGAGCCCCGAGGAGCTCGAGGACGTCCTCGGCCCGGAGGCCGCCGCCGAGGCCGCCGCCTGGTACGGGGTCGCCGACGGACCCAACTTCGAGGGGAAGTCCATCCTCCGCCGACCCGTCGGCGCCCCCCTGGCCCGGCCCGACTCGATCGAGGCCAGCCGGATCCGACTCTTCGAGGCCCGCTCCTCCAGGGTCCGACCGGGCCTCGACGACAAGGTCCTGACCGAGTGGAACGCCATGTTCTGCTCGGCGCTGGCCGAGGCCGCCGGGGCCACTGGACGGGCCGACTGGGCCGACGCCGCCGTGAGGGTGGCTGAGTTCCTCTGGGCCGAGCTCCGCCGGCCCGAGGACGGCCGGCTCCTGCGGTCCTGGCAGGAGGGCCGGGCCCGGCACCTCGCCTACGCCGCCGACTACGCCTGGCTCGTCGACGCCCTGACCCGGATGGCCGAGCTCACCGGGGAGCCCCGCTGGTTGGAGCGGGCCACCTCCACCGCCACTGAGCTCCTCCGGCTCTTCCGGGCCGAGCCCGGAGAGGGCCTGCTCTTCACGACCGGCTCCGACGCCGAGGCCCTCGTCGTCCGGCCCATGGACCTCCTCGATGGGGCCACCCCCTCGGCCAACTCGGTGGCGGCCACCGCCTTCCTCCGGCTCGGGGCCCTGGCCGGCGACCCGGCCCTGACCGACGCCGGCCAGGAGCTCCTCGAGCTCCTCGTCCCAGTTGCCGTCGAGCATCCCCTGGCCCTGGCCAACGTGGTGGCGGGCTGTGCCCTGGCCTCGGGGGGGACCACCGAGGTGGTCGTGACCGGGGACCGTCCCGACCTGGTCGGGGCGGTCCGGAGCCGGTTCGAGCCCACCGTGGTCCTGGCCTGGGGGGAGCCGACGGGGAGCCCCCTCTGGGAGGGCCGGGCCGAGGGAGCCGGCTACGTCTGTCGCCGGTTCGTCTGCCAGACCCCGGCCTCGACGGCCGAGCAGCTCCTGGCCCGGCTCGACGCCGAGCGCCATGCCGACGCCACCGCCCTGGCCGGGCACCGCCGGTGAGGAAGGCTCCGGCCGGCCCGCCGGCGGAGCAGGGACGGTCGGGGGCCGGTGCGGGACGACCGGGCCGGCGGCGGCTCCCCCTCCAGCCCGTCGGGACCCGGCGGTTCCTGGTCCTGGCCTGCACCGACGACGTCCCCGCCGTCGACCTGGCCAGTGGGGCCCTGGTCCGGCTCCAGGTGACCTGGGAGGAGGAGCGGCCCCCCGATCTCTCTCCCTTTGACGTCATCGACGCCGTCGTGGCCGCCGACCCCGAGTGCGACGACCTGGCCCAACCCGAGGCAATCACCGTGGAGGGAATCCCCGACGGGGTGGGGAGCCTCCGGGGCCGGCGGGCCCGGACCGTCCTCCGGCACCTCGTCGCCCCGACCGAGGACCATCTCCTGGGCTTCCCCGGGACCTCCTCCCCCTACTGGGAGTTCCACGGGATGCGGCCCTCGGTGGCCCTGGTCGTCCCCCTCCGGGGTCCGCTCCTCTTCAGGCGGCGGGCCGACGAGTCGGTCTGGGCCCGGTTCGGGGGGCCCCGGAGCGACAACTGGCTCCCCGTCGAGGACCGCCGGGCCATCGCCGCCCTCTGGGCCGGCCGCCGGGACCGGCTCTCGGGGAAAGACCTGGCCGCCGCCCTGGGCTTCAAGCCCCACTACCTGGTGGTGGCCCTGAGCGCCCCCAGGAGCGGCTACTGCTACAAGACGGTGGCGGCGTTCCTGCCCCGGCCCTGAAGAACCCTCAGGCGGCCAGCCGGCGCCGCATCCGGACGACGTGGCTGTCGGGCGAGGTCAGCTGGCGGCAGGTGGCCTCGTAGGCGGCCTGGACGATCAGGTGGAGGCCGTCGGTCCGCATCATGTTGGGGCCCTGGGCCCGGACGACCTCGGCGTCGGGCCTGATGAGGAGGAGGGAGACTCTGGCCCTCCGGGCCGCCTCCATCTCCCGGGCCAGGGCCCGGGACCCGGGCCGGCGGGCCAGGGACTCGACGGGGCCGGGGGGGACCCGGGGGTTGTAGGAGAGGGGGAGGACGACGATAGCGGCGTCGACGCCGGCCTCGGGATCGGCCACCAGGTCGAGGTGGGCGGCCGACTGGAGGCCGCCGTCGACGAGGATCCGGCGACCCATCGCCACCGGCGGGTAGAGGACGGGGATGGCGCAGGAGGCCCGGACGGCGTCGGGGAGGGAGAGTCGGGGTGGTCCACCCCGGCCGAGGACGACCCGGCGGCCGCTCACCAGGTCGACGGTGGTGAGCCAGAGGGGGGTCTCGGGCCAGGTGGCGGGGAGATCGGACCGGAGTCGGTCCCGGGCCTCCCGCATGGCGGCCAGCCCGGCCGGGAAGGCCCGGCGGAGGAGCTCGGGTGGGGGCGGGATGGGGAGCCGGACCGCCGACCGGCCGACGACGAAGGCGTTGCCGACCCCCCGACGGGCCCAGCCGAGGAGGCCGTCCGAGTTCCAGTCCAGGACCTGGGGCATCGGCTTGGCGGCCTCGGTCCCGTCGGGCCCGAGGATCTCGGCGATGAGCTCGGCCGGCTCCCGGCCGGTCCGGAGATAGGCACCGACGACACTCCCGGCGCTGGTCCCGACGATCAGGTCGATCTGGTCCGTCCCGAGCCCCCAGGTGTCGTGGAGGGCCTTGAGGACGCCGGCATGGTAGGCGATGCCGACCACTCCCCCACCACCGAGCACCAGGCCCAGACCCATCGAACCAGTGTGGCCATCCCGCCGCAGCGCGTGGTGGATGGCCGGGAGTTCAGGCCAGCACTAGCGGGAGACCTTCCCCGAAGCCAGGGCCCCGGAGGCCAGGTCCTCGGCCATGGCCCAGCCGAAGGCGACGAGCCGGGCCCCCCGGCTGGCCTCGAGGGTGTCGAAGAGGGCGGCGACCTCGGCCGAGGGCTCCTTGACCTTGGGCCCCCCGAAGTCGAGCGCCCCGACGGGTCCCCCGTCGGCGGCCAGGATGAAGGTCCGGTCGTCGATCCGCCCGTCGGCCCCGAACCGCTTGGCCAGGCGCCGGCCCCAGGCCCGCTCCTCGCCGGAGGCCCTGTGGTCGGGGCGGGGGACGACGTCGTCGAGGCCGTGGAAGGCCTGGTAGGCCTCGGGGCCGGCCAGACGGGTGCCGACGAGGACGTCCTCGTCGGGGAATGCGAGGAGGGCCCGGCGGTACTGGTCTCCCATCAGGAGCTTGAGGGCCTGGTCGGCCTTGACCGTCCGGTCGACGGTGGCCAGGCCGACGAGCAGGGACGGGGTCCCGCCGATCCGCTCCAGGGTGCAGAAGGAGTAGCCCCTGAGCTTGCTCCCCTCACGGACGTGGGTGATGAGGACCCATTCCTCGCACTGCTTGGAGAGGAACCCGATATCGAAGCCGGGTTCACGCTCGACACAGAGGTCGGCCATCTCTCCCAATTCGCCATCGCTGAGCGACGTGCAGTCCTTGGTTCCTACTTCAAACGGCATGGGCTGCTCCGTGGTCGTCGAACCGTTCGTACCAGGATACGGGATCTGGAGGGGGTGGGACTACTCGGACCCCCACCTGAGCCTGGCGGGGCGCTAACATGCCGCCGTTTTGGCCCAGAACCCGACGTCACGGGGCCCGTCCCGACCCGCCGCCGGCCCCGTCGCCGGGCTCCAGGGAGACAATGGCCTGGGGACCGAGGAGGACCCGGAGCTCCCCGAGAAGCCCCCGTCGGCTGTCGACGTTGAAGGCGGCGGGCAGCCGGAGGGTGGTCTGGCCCACGTGGAGAAAAACGGGCTCCTTGCCGGGATGCTCGCCGAGGAGAGACTTGAGGTGGTCGACGACGGAGTCGGTGAGGGTCCCCAGGGCGAGCTCGATCCGGAGCTCGGCCCCCCCGTCGGCCACCAGCTGGGGCCGGGTCACCTCCATGAGGATCAGCTTGACCTGGTCCTCACGGGCATCGATCCGACCCTTCACGACCACCACGGCGTCGTCGGCCAGGAGGGCGCCGAGCTCGGCCATGGCCTTGGGGAAGACGAAGACCTCGATGGAGGCCCGGAGGTCCTCGAGGACGAAGGTGGCCATCAGGTCACCTTTCTTCGTGTACCGCCGGGACAGGCTCGTCACCACCCCGCCCACGACCCGGATCATCCCGTCTCGTCCCGAGCCGTCGGAGAGGGCGGGATCCTCGTCGAGGAGGTCGGCCACCGAGCACTCGGCCAACCGGGACAGGGCCGACTCGAAGCCCCGCAGGGGATGGTCGCTCACGTAGAGCCCGAGCATCTCCTTCTCGAAGGCCAGGCGCTGGGCCTTCTCGAACTCCCGGTCCGGGATGGGGACCCGGGCCTCCCCGTAGCCGGCCGGGGCCGCCCCGGGGGCCTCGGTGTCCTCGAGGAGGGAGAAGAGGGTGGAGATCCCGGCCTGCTCCTCCCGGCGGCGGTCGAGGGTCCGGTCGACGATGTCCTCGAAGACGAGGCAGAGACCCTGCCGGGGGTGGCCCAGGGAATCGAAGGCCCCGGCCTTGACGAGGGAGTCCACCGTCCGCTTGTTGAGCACCCCCGGGTCGACCCGGCGGCAGAAGTCGTAGAAGTCGACGAAGGGGCCGGCGGCCTCCCGCTCGAGCACGATCCGCTCGACCAGGGCCTCCCCGACGTTGCGGACGGCGGCCAGCCCGAAGACGACCCGAGGCTTCCCGTCCTCGCCGACGAGGGGGGTGAACTCCGACGCCGAGGTGTTCACGTCGGGGACGAGGACCTCGATCCCCTGGGCCCGGCACTCCCCCAGGTAGACCGCCGTCTTGTCCTTGTCGTCCTTGACCGAGGTCAGGAGGGCGGCCAGGTACTCGACGGGATGATGGGCCTTCAGCCAGGCCGTCTGGTAGGCGACGAAGCCGTAGCCGTAGGAGTGGGACTTGTTGAAGGCGTAGTCGGCGAAGGGCTCGATGATGTCGAAGAGCTGGGTGCCGAGGGCCGAGCCGTAGCCCTCCGACTCGCACCCGGCCACAAACTTCTCCCGTTCGGCGGCGATGAGGGCCCGGATCTTCTTCCCGCAGTTGTGCACGAGGAAGTCCTCGGCCAACGCATAGGGCCGGTTCTGGTCGGCCATCTCAAAGTCGAAGCAGGGGCGCGACCCAACGAATTCGATCGAGACGACGGTGTCCCAGACGAGGTCGCCTATACGGAGGTCCTCGAGGCGCTCTGAATAAAGGAGACCGGCGAGCGTGTTGCGGTGCAGCACCTTGGAGGCGCAGTAGCCACCGCTGTCGACCCCGAGCGCACGCTTGGACTTGCCGGTGACAGCGCTCCGTCGAGCCAGTTCGGCCGCCAGGAAGGCGGCTGGGATTCCGATGTTCGTGGCGCTGCCACTCATGCCCCACTCGGTGAGCCACCGGTCGACCTTGGCCCCCTTGACCTCGGTGAGGTGGGGAGACACCAACAGGGCGAATCGCTTGGCCAGGCTCTTGTCGGACACCGAGAGCGTCCAATGGGTGCCATGTCCGCTGATCTCCCGGGAAAGCAGGTTGGAGACGATGCCACAGCGAAGGAGCATTCGTTTGATGCTGAGGCAGATCTGCTTGCTCTTGGATCCGAAGTGCACTCCGCTCCGATCGGCCCAGCCGTCGGCACAGAAGTACAGGCCGAGGAATCGCTCCACCTTCTTCAGGGGAGCGTTCACCATACGGAGCGGGATCACCTTGTGAGCGGAGGTCCCGAGAGCGCCGAGTATCGGGATGAGCGAGAGGACTTCCTGTCGATTCAGTGCCACGCGTGTGACGCCGTTCAACACGGTCACCCGACGGTTCTCATATCCAAAGTGCGAATGGAACGCGGAAAGGAAGGCGGCAACCAGTTCCGGGTCGGTGTTGCAGAAGAACGACGATCGCCGTGGCCCGTTTACAATGTCGGGGGTGTAGCCCTCAGAAATCAGCAGGGCGGCCAACTCAACCTCGGCGGTCGAGACTTTTGCACCTCCGTGTGTAGTCGTCCGAGCCGCGACCCCCACGAGCTGGCCAAGCTCCACAGCACCCAGCGGCGCCCAACAGTCCTCAACCAGGAAGCGGTGATCGGCGGTCGCCTCAATGGAGTACCCCGTGGAGGTGGTCAGTCGATAGACGGGCTTCTCGCCGACCGACCAGACGTCAGCCACCTCGTCGAACCGACTGGTCGACGACTCGGTGTCGATCGTCTGGACAGTCCGATCGGCCAGTGCCATGACCTGTTCGATCGGAACGTAGCCACGGGACCTTGTCAGAAGGAGCGTTCCTTCAGGAAGGCAGGCTTTACGGAGATTGTCGGCCTCCTCGAGGCTGTAGCCCGCGAACTTCTGGGCCACCCGCATCACCGCTTCCTGGTACACCATTAGGCCCTGCGTGTCCGCCAGGATCGGCTCCAGATCGGGATGGAGATATTCGATCGGCTTCCGCCCGTTCTTCCGGTCGGCATAGTCCTTGTGCATGTTGGCCGCCATTGGCCCCGGCCGGTACAGGGCCACCAAGGCGGCCACGTCGTCGAACGAGGTCGGGGCCAGGGACCGCATGAGGGCCCGCATGGGGCCGCCCTCGAGCTGGAAGACCCCGATCGAGTCCCCGCGGCGGAGCATCTCCAGGGTGAGCTCGTCGTCCATGGGGATGTGGTCGATGTCGGGCCGGTCCCCGGTCGACCGCTCGATCAGGTCGAGGGCCCGTTCGATGACGGAGAGGTTCCGGAGGCCGAGGAAGTCCATCTTGAGGAGGCCGAGCTCCTCGACGCCGTGCATCTCGTACTGGGTGACGATAGGGGCGTCCTCGGGTTTCCCCCCCGACTCGGGCTTGCGCTGGACCGGGACGTACTCGGTGAGGGGTTCCTTCGTGATGACGACGGCGGCGGCGTGGATCCCGTCCTGGCGGCGGAGGCCCTCGAGGCCCTTGGCCACGTCGATGACTTTCCGGGCGTCGGGGTCGCTGGCGTACATCTCCCGGAGGTCGACGGCGGTCTTGTAGCCGTCCTCGTAGCCCTCATGGAGGTCGAGGCAGGCCCGGAGGGGGGTGTCCCGGCCCATGATCAGGGGGGGCATGGCCTTGGCGATCCTGTCCCCCACCCCGTAGGGGTAGCCGAGGACCCGGGCTCCGTCCCGGACGGCGGCCCGGGCCTTGATGGTGGAGAAGGTGACGATCTGGGCCACATGGTCGGAGCCGTAGCGGTCGGCGGCGTACTTGATCATGTCGGCCCGGTAGCGCTCGTCGAAGTCCATGTCGATGTCGGGCATCTGCTTGCGGCCGGGATTCAGGAAGCGCTCGAAGAGGAGGTCGTAGCGGATGGGGTCGAGGTCGACGATCTCGAGGCAGTAGGCGACGCAGCAGCCCGCCGCCGACCCACGACCGGGGCCGACCCGGATCTTGTTGCGCCGGGCGTAGGCGATGAGGTCCCAGACGACGAGGAAGTAGGCCGAGAACCCCATCCGGGAGATGACGCCGAGCTCGTACTCGAGACGCTCGGTCACGGCAGGTGGGAGCCCCGACCCGTAGCGGCGACCGGCGCCCTCGTAGGCGAGGTGGCGGAGATAGGCGTCGGCCCGGACCTCGTAGGTCTCCCCCGTGAATTCCTCGGGGACCGGGAATTCCGGGAGGGCGTTCAGGCCGAACTCGATCTCGACGTTGGCCCGCTCGGCGATGAGGAGGGTGTTGTCGCAGGACTCGGGGAGCTCCCGGAAGAGGTGGCGCATCTCGGCCGCCGACTTCAGGTAGTGCTCCTCTCCCTCGAATTTGAACCGCTTGGGGTCGTCGATCTGGGCCCCGGTCTGGACGCAGAGGAGGGCGTCGTGGGCGACGGCGTCCTCCCGGTGGGTGTAGTGGCTGTCGTTGGTGGCGAGGAGGGGGGCCCCGAGCTGGCGGGCGATCCGGATCAGCTGGGGGTTGGTCTGGGTCTGGGCGGCCAGGCCGTGGTCCTGGAGCTCGACGAAGAGATTGTCCCGACCGAAGATGTCCTGGAGCCGTGCGGCCAGCTTCAGGGCCTTCTCCTCGTCCCCGGCCAGGAGGGCCTGGAGGACGACGCCGCCCAGGCAGCCGGTGGTGGCGATGAGCCCCTCGTGGAACTGCTCGAGGAGCTCCCAGTCCAACCTAGGCTTGTAGAAATAGCCCTCGAGATACGCCTGGGAGGAGAGCTTCATCAGGTTCCGGTAGCCACCGGTGGTCTCGGCCAGGAGGGTCAGGTGGTAGTAGAGCTTCTGGCCTCCCTCGACATCCCCCCCGCCGTCGTCGACCCGGCCCCGGCGGGTGGGCCGCTCGTGACGGGACTCCCCTGCCATGTAGGCCTCGGTCCCGATGACGGGGTTGATCCCGTGCTTTCGGCAGAGGGCGTAGAAGTCGAGGACCCCGTACATGTTCCCGTGGTCGGTGATCCCGAGGGCGGGCTGGCCGTCGGCCAGGGCGGCCTCGACGAGGTCCCCGAGCCGGGCCGCCCCGTCCAGCATGGAGTACTCGGTGTGGGTGTGGAGATGGGTAAAGGAATCGGCCATCCGACCCGGTCCTCCTCGGCGTCCAACTGCTCGATCATTCCGGGGCGCCGTTCCTGGTCAGCACCTATCCACCGCTTCTCCACAGACTCTCGTCCACAGCCTGGGGAAAACTACAGCGATGTGATTCCAGGTTAGCGGACGGGGTGGGACGCCGGGCGGGGTCCGGCCCGGAAGGGCTCAGAGGTAGGTGCCGGGCCGGGGGGGCTGGGCCTCACCGGGAGCCCCGGGGGGGAGACCCCGCTGGCGCATCTCCTCGAGCTGGGCCCGGGCCGAGAGCTGCTGGGCCATGAGGGAGGCCTGGATGCCGTGGAAGAGGCCCTCGAGCCAGCCGACGAGCTGGGCCTGGGCCACCCGGAGCTCGGACTCGGAGGGGGCGGAGCCGTCGAAGGGGAGGGTGAGCCGGTCGAGCTCCTCGGCCAGATCCGGACTGAGGGCCCCGGCCAGCTCCCGGACGGACTGCTCGTAGATCTCCCGCATCCGGAGCCGGCTGGCCTCGTCGAGCTCGGCGGCCCGGACCTCCTCGAGGAGCTGCTTGACCATGGAGCCGATCCGGAGGACCTTGGCCGGCCGCTGGACCGACTCCATGACCTCCATCACCTCGGGAGCGACGACGTCCTCCGCCGGGGCGGGGCCTTCGTCACCGGGGGGGGTCTCCTCCTCCATCCCCGGATCCTTGCAGGGGTGGGTCGGCCCCGGAAAGCCGGACCCCGGGGAGGGGCCGGTCAGGGGGGGCCGAAGGCGAGGAGGGGGACGAGCATCTCGGCGGAGGTGAGGGATCCGTGGCGGGCGGCGAGGCGGGTCTCGCCGGTGTCGGCCGGATCGAGGAAGGCCACGGGGGCCCGGGCCACGAGGGCGACGTCGCCGAGGCGGTCGAGGAGGTCGGGCCGGAGGGGTCCCCCGAACCAGCCCTCGTCCACGATCTGGTCCCGGGAGCGGACCCAGGCCTCGTCCCCGTGGGCCTCCTCGGCGGCGGCCAGGACGTCGCCGTGGGCGCCGGGGCGGGCGTGGAGCCAGCGGAAACGCCCCTCGCCGGAGAGGAGCTGGACACCGGCGAGGAGCTCGGGACCGGGGAGCCGGGTGGCGGGGCCGACCTCGACCTGGCCGTGGTCCGAGGTCACGACGAGGGCGGCACCGGGGGGGAGGACCCCGAGGAGGTCGCCCACCAGGCGGTCGACGGTGCGGAGCTCCTGCTCGTAGTGGTCGCGGAGGCCGTACTGGTGGGCCACCTTGTCGAGGCCGTCGTAGTAGGCGTAGACGAAGGGCTCCCCCGCCCCGAGGAGGGAGCGGACCTCGACCACCATCGTCGAGGGGACGGCCCAGCCCACGAGGCGGGCCCCCCGGAGATGGGCGGCGGTGAAGCCGGTGGAGCCGAATTCCAGCTTCGTCACGGCGGGGGCCCCGGTTCCCCCGAAGGCCGGGGCGGGCTGGGCCGAGGCGGCGGGCCAGCGGCGGCGGAGGTCCCCCCGGTCGGTCCGCCAGCGGAGGATGTTGGCCACCTCGTCGGAGCCGGTCTCGGGAAGCCGGATCCGGTAGCCGAGGATGCCGTGCTCGGCGGGGGCGGTCCCGGTGGCGATCGAGGTCAGGGCGGTGGCGGTGGTGGTCGGGGCCACCGAGGTGATGGGCCCACCGGTCCCGGAAGCCAGGACGGGGCTGTAGGCCATCGCGCTCTGGAGGTATTCCCAGCCGAGGCCGTCGAGGACGAGGAGGACGACCTGGCGGGCCTCCTCAGCCAGCTCGGGAAGGAAGCCGGGCCGACGGCCCCGGCCCCGGCCGAGAAGGGCGGGGACGACCGAGGAGAGGCAGGCCCCCCCGTAGTCGGGGAGGACGGGGTCGGTCGGCATCGTCACGATCACACCCCGGTCACGCTCCAATTCGGCCACCAGGGCACTGTACGGCCCCCGGGGGGCCGAGTCCCAGCCGAACGCGACGGGGCCGGGCCGTCCCTGCTCCCGGGCCGGGTCCGGGTAGCATCGAATCGTGAAGGTCTCGACCCGGGGCGACTACGCCAGCCGAGCGCTCCTCTCCCTCGCCCTGCACGGCGAGGGCCACGGACCGACCTCGGTCCGGGACATCGCCGAGCGGACGGGGCTCCCCCAGCCCTACCTGGAGCAGATCCTGCTGGCCCTGAAGGGAGCGGGCCTGGTCCGGTCGAAGCGGGGGGTGGGCGGGGGCTACGTCCTGGCCCGGACCCCCGAGGAGATCACGCTGGGCCAGATCGTCAGCGCCGTGGACGGTCCCATCGTGGCGGGGGACTTCGGGCGGCCCCATGAGAACGGGGCCTGCGACCACGAGGGACAGTGCATCCTCCTCGACGTCTGGGCCGGGGTCGGGGAGCACATGCGGACCCACCTCGACTCGTTCACCCTCGAGGACATGGTCCGGCGGGCCCGGGGGACCGCCGTGGCGGCCCCGACGGCCTGAGCCGGCCCTGCTCCCGGCGGCGAACCCGTGACCAGCCTGAAGATCCTCGCCGCCCTGGCCGGGGTGGCCGTCATCTCGATCGACCTCCTCGATCTCGTCCGGGCCCTGATCGTCCCCCGGCCCCATGTCGGAGGGATCGTGGCCTGGAGCAGTCGGGGGCTCCGACGGCTCTACGGGGCCCTGGCGGCCCGGCGGCGGACGTTCGGGGGCCGGGACGCCATGCTGAGCGCCGGGGAGCCCCTGATCCTCCTCTGGCGGCTCCTCGTCTGGCTCGCCCTGGGCCTGGCCGGGTTCGGGCTGATCATCTGGTCGGTGGGTCGGGTCGGGTTCGAGCAGTCCTTCGTCGAGAGCGGCTCCTCGATCTTCACCCTCGGGATCGCCAGCGAGCCGGGGGCCGTCCCCTCGCTGGTGGCCTTCCTGGCCGCCGGCTTCGGCCTCGTCGTGGTCGCCCTCCAGATCGCCTACCTCCCGGCCCTCTACGACGCCTTCAACCGGCGGGAGACCCTCGTCACGCTGCTGGAGAGCCGGGCGGGGACCCCGGCCTGGGGGCCCGAGCTCCTGGCCCGGCACGCCCTGGTCGGGATCGAGGGGAACCTGCCCCGGCTCTACGCCGACTGGGAGCGGTGGTCGGCGGACGTGGCCGAGAGCCACACGACCTATCCGGCCCTCCTCTGGCTCCGGTCCCCCCACCCCACCAACTCCTGGGTCGTGAGCCTCGTCGCCGTCCTCGACTCGGCGGCCATGCTCCTGGCCCTCAACCCCGCCACGGCGCCACCGGAGGCCAGGCTGGCCGTCCGGATGGGATTCACCTGCCTCCGGGACATCGCCCGGGTCATCCGGATCCCCTTCGACGCCGACCCCATGCCGGACTCCCCGATCGGCCTCCCCTTCGGGGACTTCGCCGCCGCCGTCGACCGGCTGGGGAGCGCCGGGATGACGACGGAACGGACCGCCGCCGAGGCCTGGCCCGACTTCGTCGGCTGGCGGGTGAACTACGAGGCGATCGCCTACGCGCTGGCCGCCCGGATCGACGCCCCGCCCGGACCCTGGACGGGGCCGAGGCCCCACGAGCGGGAGGGCCTGAACCCCCTCCGACCCATCGACCGCCGTCCCGATCAGCCCGAGGGGACGCCGGCCACCCGACGGGAACCCGGTCCGACGGGCTGACCGTCAGTCGAGGGGATCCCCGGCGGTGTCGTTCCAGCGGAGGACGGCGGGGGTCTCCCGCTCCCAACCGAGGACGCTGACGGTGGCCGGGCCGAGGACGAGGAGGGCGCCTCCGGCGGGAGGGAGCCCGAGCCAGCGGGCCGCCACCACCCGGAGGATGTGGGCGTGGGCGAAGGCGAGGACGTCTCCACCCGCTCCCCGGGCCTCGGCCACGACCCGGTCGGCCCTGGCCCCCACCTCCTCGAGGGTCTCCCCGGCGGGAACCCCCCCGGTCCAGATGGACCATCCCGGGCGGTCCCGGCGGATCTCGGCCGTGGTCCGGCCCTCGTCGGCGCCGTAGTCCCACTCGAGGAGGTCCGGGCAGGACTCCCCCGCCCCGGCGAAGCCGGCCAGCCGGCAGGTCTCCCGGGCCCGGAGGAGGGGACTCACCAGGACCCGACGGAACCGGTGACCGGCCAGCCGGTCGGCCAGGGACTTGGCCGCCTCGATGCCGGCCTCCTCCAGGGGGATGTCGGTCCGGCCCGTGTGACGGCCGGTCCGGCTCCACTCCGTCTGGCCGTGGCGGACGAGGACGAGACGGCCGGCCGGAGGGTCGTCGGAGAGGGGGGTCGGGTCGAGGGCCATGGCCCCAGCGGAGCACGGCCCTCCCCGGCCCGCAACCCGGGAGGGGGGAGCAGGAATGCCGGGGACGACACCGGTGTTGTTCAGGGGTGAAGAGCCCAGCACGGAGACGAAAGAGCGCATGGCGAAGACCAGCAGCACCAGCCCCGACGGCATCCGGATGTTCCTCGACGACCTGGACCGGTTCCCCCTGCCCGACCACGACCAGCAGGTCGAGTTGGCCAAGCGGGTGGCGGCGGGGGACGACGAGGCCCGTCGGGCCATGATCGCCGCCAACCTCCGGCTGGTCATCCACTGGGCCCGGCGCTACCAGGATCGGGGCGTCGACTTCGCCGACCTGGTCCAGGAGGGCACCTTCGGCCTGATGCGGGCCGTCGACAAGTTCGACTGGGAGCGGGGCTTCCGGTTCTCGACCTACGCCACCTGGTGGATCCGACAGGCCCTCCAGCGGGCCGTCCAGCAGCACGGGAACACGATCCGGGTCCCCATGGAGGTGGCGGAGGCCTCCCAGCGGGTCGACCGGACCACCTGGGAGCTTGCCGCCGACATGCGGCGGGACCCCTCACCGGCCGAGGTGGCCGAGGCGGCCGGGATCGACGAGCGGGCCATCGAGAGCCTGGGCCAGGTGGCCAGGGTGGTGGCCAGCCTGGACCAGCCGGCCGGGGGGGAGAGCGGAACGCCCCTCGGGGACCTGGTCGGCGCCTCGGAGGAGAAGTTCGAGGAGGATGTCGAGCGGCGACTCGTCCTCGACCGGGTCCGGGAGGCGGTCGACAGCCTGGAGGACCTGGAGCGGGACGTCGTGAAGCTCCGGTTCGGGCTCGACGGTGGTATCCCGGCCTCCCTCCAGTCCACGGCCAGCCAGCTCGGCATCGGGGTCCGGCGGGCCCGGCAGGCCGAGGCGAGGGCCCTGCAGTACCTGGCCACCCTGTCGGAGGTCGACGCCGCCCACTGGGCCGCCTGAGCCGGGACCGGACCCGGCTCAGGACAGGCGGGCCAGGACCCCCTGGAGGTCGGCAGGGAGGGGTGACTCCCAGGTCAGGCGGTCGCCCCGGGGATGGTCCAGGGTGAGCCGGAAGGCGTGGAGGAAGAGTCTCCCGTTGGGGAGGGCTCCGGCCAGGGGGCGGTTGACGGCGCCCCGGTCCCGGTCGTCGCCGACCACGGGATGGCCGATGGCGGCCAGATGGACCCGGACCTGGTGGGTCCGGCCTGTCTCCAGGGAGGCCTCGAGAAGGGTGAGCTCCTCGGGGAGGTTGAACCGGTCGAGGACCCTGTAGTTGGTTCGGGCCGGCCGTCCCTGGTGGGAGATGGTCATCCGGGTGGGAAGCCGGGAGGAGCGGCCGATGGGGGCGTCGACGACCCCGGCGTCGGACTCGACGGAGCCGATTACGAGCGTCTGGTAGAACCGTCCGGCGGTGTGCTCCCGGAGCTGGGCGCTGAGGCTCTGGAAGGCGGCGGGGCTCCGGGCCACGACCAGGAGACCGGAGGTCCCCTTGTCCAGGCGGTGGACGATCCCGGGCCGGGCCGGCTCCCCGGCCCCCGCTCCAGGGAGGTCGGCCAGCTCGGGATAGCGGTGAAGCAGCCCGTCGACCAGGGTCCCGCCCCGGTGGCCGGCCCCGTGGTGGACGACGAGGCCAGCCGGCTTGTCCACCACGATCAGGTCATCGTCCTCGTAGACGACCTCGAAGACCACTTCCCGATCCGGTCGGGGCTCGTCCGCCACGATGGCGGGAATGGCGGCCTGGAGCCGTTGTCCGGCCGCCAGGATCCGGCTCCTGGTGGTGACCACCTCGCCGTCGAGGAGGACCGCCCCGGCGTCGACGAGGTCGGTGACGGCGCTGCGGGGGAGATCTGCGAGGAGCGCCACGGCCTTGTCGACCCGCTCCCCGGCCAGGGCGGCCGGGACCTCGACGTCGAGGAGGCCACCCCCACCGCTCCTCATGGCCGGCCGCGCTCGCCCGTGGGGTCGGCCATCGACGGCTCGGGCGGGCCGGTCCCTACCGAAGCGGCCCGGTCCCCGTCCGGCTGCGTCAGCGGCACCCGGGGGCCCCGCCAGAGGGAAAGGGCCACGGCGATGCCTCCCACCACGATGGCGGAGTCAGCCAGGTTGAAGGTGGGCCAGAAGTGGAGGGCGATGAAGTCGACGACCGCTCCCCGGTGGCTCCGGAAGAGCCGGTCGGTCAGGTTCCCGAGGGCCCCACCCAGGACCAGGGCCAGGGCCAGGGCGAGGAAGGTACTCCGGGACCGGATGATGGCGACGACAAGACCCCCGGCCAGGAGGACGGCCACGACGGCCAGGAAGGGAGCCCAGCCCTGGGCCAGGCTGAAGGCGCTCCCGCTGTTGAACTCGAGGATCAGGTCGAGCCTCCAGATGACGTGGAAGGGACGTCCGTCGGAGAGCCGGCTCACGACCCAGCTCTTGGAGGCCTGGTCGGCGGCGACGACGGCCAGGACCAGGGCGCCCGTCACGAGGAGCCGACCGAGGACACCGGGCCGGTGGTCCGGGCCCTCACTCAACGTCGGTGCAGTCCTCCACTCTTGCAGGCTACGTCGAGTCGGGCGTAGGGGACGGCCCGGAGCCGTTCCTTCGGGATCGGCTTCCCGCAGACGGCGCAGGCGCCGTAGGACTTGTCGTCGATGGCCTCCAGGGCGAAGTCGATCTCCTCGACGGTGGCCAGGGCCTGGGCCGAGAGGGTCAGGTCCCGTTCCCGGTCCACGGCGATGGTTCCCCCCTCCCCAGATTCCTCGTCGAATTGGACGTCGCCGGGCTCCCGTTCCAGAGCAAGGGAGTCCGCCTCGGCCTTCAGGTCCTCCGCCTGGCGCTGGTAGACGGCCCGCTCCTCGAGGAGGAGCTTCCGCTGGGCCTCGAGGAACTTCGGCTCCCCTGCGAACGGGCCGGCGGCCTTCTTCACCACCGGGGCGGCCTTCTTCACCACCGGCGCCGCCTTCTTCACCACCGGCGCCGCCTTCTTCACCACCGGCGCCGCCTTCTTCACCACCGGGGCGGCCTTCTTGGCTGTGGTCACGACCGACCCTCCCGCCCTGGCTGTCCGCCGTACCTCACCATCTCAGTCATCCATCCGCTCCCGACCTGTCGACGAAGCCGGGCGACCATAGCGTCGCCCCGAGACGTCTGCAAGACCCAGCAGGGTGGGCAGGAGCGGTTCGGGCCGGGCACCGTCCTGGGCGTCGACTCCGGTCCAATACGCTGTCCCCCATGTCCACCACCTCTGACGAGGGTTCGCCGTACCCGGCCGTCGAGCAGCAGCCCGACTATCCGAGGCTGGAAGAGAGGATCCTGGAGTTCTGGGCCAAGGACGGGACCTTCGAGGCCTCGGTCGAGGCCCGGGCCGGCGGGGGGAACGAGTACGTCTTCTACGACGGCCCACCCTTCGCCAACGGGCTCCCCCACTACGGGCACCTCCTCACGGGGTTCGTGAAGGACGCCGTCCCCCGCTACCAGACAATGCGGGGCCGCCGGGTGGAGCGACGGTTCGGGTGGGACTGCCACGGGCTCCCGGCCGAGATGGAGGCCGAGAAGGAGCTGGGGGTCTCGGGACGGGCCGGGATCGTCGAGTACGGCATCGGCCGGTTCAACGACCACTGCCGGGCGCTCGTCCAGCGGACCACGGACAGCTGGGAGCGCTACGTCACCCGGCAGGCCCGGTGGGTGGACTTCGGGGACGACTACAAGACCATGGACCTCCCCTACATGGAGAGCGTCATGTGGGCCTTCCGGTCCCTGTGGGACAAGGGGCTCCTCTACGAGGGGGAACGGGTCCTCCCCTACTGCTGGGAATGCGAGACGCCCCTGTCGAACTTCGAGACCCGCCAGGACGACGCGTACCGGCCCCGGGAGGACCCGGCCGTGACGGTGGCCTTCGAGCTCGACCCGGCCGGGGAGCCCGGGGGCCACCACGACAGCCGACTCGACGGGCCGGTCCGGTTGTGGGTCTGGACGACCACCCCCTGGACCCTGCCATCCAACCTGGCCCTGGCGGTCGGCCCGGAGATCCTCTACGACGTCTTCGACCTCCCGGGAGGGCCGGTCGCCCTGGCCCAGGACCGGGTGGCCGCCCACCGGGATGCCCTCGGGGACGCCGAGCCCTTCGCCACCGTTGCGGGGGCCCTGTTGGTGGGCCGGAGCTACCGGCCCCTCTTCCACTTCTTCCTGGGCCACACCGGGGCCTTCCGGGTCCTGGCCGGGGAGTTCGTCTCCACCGAGGAGGGGACCGGGGTCGTCCACCTTGCTCCGGGCTTCGGCGAGGAGGACCACCAGGTCTGCGAGGCGGCCGGGATCACCGTGGTCTGTCCCGTCGACGCCCAGGGACGGTTCACCCCGGAGGTCCCCGACTACGAGGGGATCCAGGTCTTCGAGGCCAATGCCCGGATCGTGAGTGACCTCCGGGAGGCCGGGACGCTCGTGACCGAGGAGCGCTACGTCCACAGCTACCCGCACTGCTGGCGGACGGACACCCCCCTCATCTACCGCTCCCTGAGCTCCTGGTTCGTGAAGGTGACGGCGGTCAAGGAGCGGATGGTGGAGCTGAACCGCTCCATCGAATGGGTCCCGGCCCATGTGCGGGACGGGTCGTTCGGGAAGTGGCTGGAGGGGGCCCACGACTGGTCCATCAGCCGGAACCGGTTCTGGGGGGCGCCCATCCCGGTATGGAAGAGCGACGATCCCCGCTACCCCCGGGTCGATGTCTACGGGAGCCTCGACGAGCTGGAGGCGGACTTCGGGGTCCGGCCCACCGACCTCCACCGACCCGCCATCGACGACCTGACCCGGCCCAACCCGGATGACCCGACGCAGCGGTCGACGATGCGCCGGGTGACCGACGTCCTGGACTGCTGGTTCGAATCGGGGTCGATGCCCTTCGCCCAGGTCCACTATCCCTTCGAGCGGTCCGACTGGTTCGACTCCCACTTCCCGGCGGACTTCATCGTCGAGTACGTGGGCCAGACGAGGGGCTGGTTCTACACCCTCCACGTCCTGGCCACGGCCCTGTTCGACCGACACCCCTTCGCCCACTGCGTGGCCCACGGCATCGTCCTCGGCGACGACGGGCGGAAGATGTCGAAGCGCCTGGGGAACTACCCCGAGCCCGACATGATCTTCGACACCTACGGGGCCGACGCCATGCGGTGGTTCCTGCTCTCCTCGCCCATCCTGCGGGGCCAGGACCTGGTCGTGCACGTCAAGGGCATGGCCGAGACGGTCCGACAGGTCCTGAACCCGATCTGGAACGCCTGGTACTTCCTCTCCCTCTACGCCCGGGTCGACGGCGTGACCGGCCGACGACGGGTCGACCAGACCGGGGTCCTCGACCGCTACATCCTGGCCAAGACAGCCACCCTGGTCGACGAGGTGACCAGGTCGATGGACGCCTACGACCTCTTCGGGGCCTGCGCCTCGGTGACCGGGTTCCTCGACGCGCTCAACAACTGGTACATCCGGCGGAGCCGGGACCGGTTCTGGCGGCCCCTCGACGCCACCACAGAGGCGGACAAGGCCGACGCCTACGACACCCTCTCGACCGTCCTCATCACTCTGGTCACCGTGACGGCTCCCCTGCTCCCCCTCCTCAGCGAGGCCGTCTACCAGGGTCTCACCGGATCCCGGAGCGTCCACCTGGCCGACTGGCCCGAGCCGGGCTCCCTCCCGGTCGACCCGGAGCTGGTGGCCGCCATGGACCTGGTCCGGGAGGTCTGCTCCTCGGGCCATGCCATCCGGAAGGCCAACGGCCGACGGGCCCGGCTCCCGTTGGCCACCATGACAGTCGCCTCCCCCGACGCCGAGCAGCTCGAGCCCTATATCGACCTCATTGCCGACGAGGTCAACGTGAAGGAGCTGGTCCTGACTACGGCAGTGGCCGAGGTGGCCGAGGAGGTCCTGGTGGTGACTCCGGCCGCCCTCGGGCCGCGGCTCGGTCCGGACACCCAGAAGGTGATCGGGGCCGTGAAGCGGGGCGACTGGCACCGGACCGCGGACGGCGTCATGGAGGCGGCCGGAATCGCCCTGGAGGACGGTGAGTACGCACTGGTCCTCCGCCCCCTCGACCAGGAGGCGGGCCGGACCCTGCCGGGGAACCGGGGGGTGGTGACCCTCGATCTGGTGCTGACCCCGGCTCTCGAGGAGGAGGGCCTGGCCCGGGATGCGGTCCGGCTCATCCAGATCGCCCGCCGGGACGCCGGGCTCCATGTGGCCGACCGGGTCGAGGTCGGACTGGGCGGTCCGGCCGAGCTGGTCGCCGCCGTCGACGTCCACCGGGCGTCGGTGGCCGAGCAGACGTTGGCGACGTCCCTGGTCCTGACGGTGGCCGACACGCAGGTCATCACCGTGGTAAAGGTGACGACGACCGGAACCGCCCGCTGAACCCTGTTCAGGGAGGGGTCAGGGCCCCGTCGGGGCCCCTTCCTGGGCGTGGAGGTTCCCGAAGAGCTCGTCCCGGCTCACCGCCGCGGTCGGCTCCCCGACCGTCGAGGGGGCTTCGGCCGAACCGGCGGCCTGTCCGGCCGGACCAGGCCCCTGGCCCGGGTCCGGGGCGGGGGCGGGAGCGATCGGCTGGGCCCGGAGGGCGGCGGCGGGTTGGACGTGCTCGTCGACCCAGGCCACCATCTCGGTCAGGGCCCCCCGGAGCCGCGTCCGCTCCTCGTCGAGGTGGTGGGTGATGTTCTCGACGTCGCCGGCCAGCTGGGCCCGGATCTGCTCGAGACGGGCCACGTCCTCGCGGAGCTGGCGTTCGGACTCCTCCCGGCGGTTCCTGGCGTGGTTCTCGGTGTCGGCCAGGAGAGTCTTGGCGGACGCCTCGGCCTGGGCCACCAGGCCGGCCGCCTCGGCCTCGGCCTCGGCCTTGGTCTGGTCGAGGACCTTCTGGGCCAGGATCAGCGTCCGGGACAGCGCCTCGGCGTCGGCAGCCGAGCTGGCCGGGGCCTGGGCGGCCTCGGCGGCGACGGGAACGGGAGGCTGCTGCTCCAGCTGGCGCTCGAGGGCGGCGATCCGGTCGGCGGCCTGACGGAGGCGCTCAGCGGTCAGGCGGGCCTGCTCCTGGAGGGCCTCGGCCTCGACGGCGACCTGCTCGAGGTAGTTGTCGACGTCATCGATGTGGTAGCCCCGGAGGGTCTGCCGGAACTCGACGGTCCGGAGGCTGTCCAGGCTCGGCTGCTGGTCGGTCGACGGCGGGGTGTCCATGGGTGGATCCTACCGAGGCCGGGAGGGCCCGGGGCGAATCGGCCGGTCAGAACGACTGGACGAAGATCACCGCCACCCAGAGGACGATCATCACCAGGACGAATGAGAGATCGATGGGCAGGCTGGTCGGGGGGAGGCGGCGGCGTACCGGGCCCAGGACGGGCTCGGTGACCGACGTCAGCGCCTGCTGGACCTTGTACATCGAGGTGCCGTAGTCGATGGGAAACCAGCTCAGCAGTCCTCGGAGGACGAGGACGACGATGCAGGCTTCGAGGGCGAGGACGAGCACGGTTCGGACCACGTTCCGAACCCTATGACAGGTTGGGACCCCATCGGTGGCGGGGTGACCTCAGGGTCGGAGGAGCCCGTTCTCCTGCAACCGCTGGCGTTCCTCGGCGGAGACCTTCACGTTCGAGGGGGTGACGAGGAAGACCTTGTCGGCCACCCGCTCCATCTTGCCGCTGAGGGAGTAGGTCACCCCGCTGCAGAAGTCGATCATCCGGCGCATCAGCTCCCGGTCGGCAACCTGGAGGTTGACGATGACGGGTTGGTTCGACATGAGCCGGTCGGCGATGTGGCGGGCATCGCCGAATTGGGTGGGGGCCACGACATGGACCCGGGCGCTGCTCTCCGGGGCGACAGCCCGGACGACAGCCGGCCTCGGGATGATGCCCGTCGACGGGGACGAGCCCAGCTCGTCCCGGGTCAGGGGCCGGATGGTGCCCGAGGCCACCGCCACGGGCTCCTCGATCTCATCGACGGCGGGGCGGATGCTGCCGCGCGTCGCCACCGGGGCCCGAGGTTCGTAGTCCTCGTAGTCGTCGTACTCGTCGTCGACGAGGCCCAGGTAGACCATGACCCTTTTGAAGAAACCTGCCGCCATCACGTGCCTCCTGCGCGACAGGTTACCGCCTCCGCCGACCCCCATGGGGATAGCTCAGAGAGCCCCCGTCGGGCGGTCTCCGAAGAGGGCCGTTCCCACCCGGACCATGGTCGAGCCCTCCTCCACGGCCACCTCCAGATCGCCGGACATACCCAGGGAGAGCTCCGGGAGCCCGAGGTCCCGGGCCATGGCGGCGACGAGCCGGAAGGCGGGCCGGGACCGCTCCGGCGGCCCCGGAGGCCCTACCGCCATCAGGCCCCGGACGTCGAGGTCGAGCCGGCGGAGGGAGCCCACCAGGCCGGCTACGGCGTCAGGGGCGACACCATTGCGGCCGGGGAGGCCGGTGAGCTCGACCTGGACCAGGACGGCGGCACCGGGGGCGGCCGAGGCGATGGCCTCCCCCTCCACCATGCGGGCCACCGTGTGCCAGAGGCCCACGACCGGGGCCAGGTCGCGGACCTTCCGGCGCTGGACAGCGCCGAGGTAGTGCCAGCGGGGAATCGGGCCGGCCGGGGCCAGGAGGGTCGCCTTGGCCAGGAGCTCGGCGGCGTAGTTCTCCCCCAGGTCGAGGCAGCCGGCGGCGACGGCAGTCTGGGCCACAGCCAGGGGGAACCCCTTCGTCACCGCCACCATCGTGACCTCGTCGGGATCCCGTCCGGCGGCGGCGATCCGGGCCCGGACTGCGGCCCTGGCCACGAGCAGGGCGTCCACCTCGAATCTCCGGGGGGGCGTCCGATCGGGAGGGGAGGTCACGGTGGCCCGGTCTCGGCCCAGACCAGGAGGGCCTGTCGTTCGGGCTCGGCCCGGGCCCGGTGGGAGTAGGAGGGGGCGGTGCAGGCGGTGCAGGCGGCCCCGTCGTGGACCAGGTCGACCCCGACCCGGGCCAGGGCGGCCCGGACGGCGGCCGGGAGGTCGAGGGCCGGACGACCGACGGAGGTGCGGCCAACGACGGAGGAGCCGTAGAGGGCGGCCAGGGGATCGAGGTCGGCCGGGGAGAACTCGTAGCAGCAGGGCCCGATACAGGGGCCGAGCCCGGCCACCACGGTGGAGGCCCCCAGGGCCCGGGCCGCCGTGACGGATCGCTCGATCACCCCGGCCCCAAGTCCCCGCCAGCCGGCGTGGACGGCCCCGTGGACGCCTTCGGGGGAGCCGAGAGCCAGGGCGGCACAGTCGGCGGTGAGGACGGCCAGCCGGCCCGGCCCGGCCCGGGCCACGATGGCGTCGCCGGCCGGGGGTCGGCCGTCGTCGTCGGGGGACCAGGCGGCCAGGTCTGCCGGCCCGTCGGGGGCGGGGTCCCGGGGCGACCCGACCACGAGCACCCGGGCCCCGTGGACCTGACGGAGGCGGCGGACAGGGTCGGTGGTCCCGGCGTCCGGCCCGGTCCCGAGGCCGCGCTGGTCGCCGTCGGCCCGGCCCGTCCATCGGGCCACGACTGGGGTGTCGCCGAGTCGGAGGCCGATCAGCGCAGGAAGGAGGGGACGTCGAACTCGTCGTCGCCGAGGTCGAGGTCGTCCTCGGCGTCACCGGCCCCGGCGAAGATGTCCTCGTGGACGGGCTCGAGGCCGAGCACCTGGCTCCGCTCCTCGGGCCGGGGCTCTCCGGTCCGTCCCTCTTCCCACCGCTCGAAGCCTGCCGCGATGACGGTGACCCGGACGGTGTCGCCGAGGGCGTCGTCGATGACGTTGCCGAAGATGATGTTGGCGTCGGGGTGGGCCACCCCGTGGATGATCTCCATGGCCTCGTTGACCTCGAAGAGGCCGAGCTCGGGACCACCGGCGATGTTGACGAGGATGCCCCGGGCCCCTTCGATGGAGGCCTCGAGCAGGGGGCTCGTGATGGCGGAACGGGCCGCGTTGACGGC
Organism: Acidimicrobiaceae bacterium; assembly: GCA_003151955.1. Lineage (GTDB taxonomy): Bacteria > Actinomycetota > Acidimicrobiia > Acidimicrobiales > UBA8190 > PALSA-743. The sequence continues at coordinate 89,176 of PLZB01000028.1, read as the reverse complement.
CCGGCCGTCCCCGTCGGCCTGGCCGATGCCCATGATGGCGGTCCCGGCGTTGGAGAGGACCATGCGGACGTCGGCGAAGTCGGTGTTGATCTGGCCGGGCACGGTGATCAGGTCGGTGATGCCCTGGACGCCCTGGAGGAGGACCTCGTCGGCCATCTTGAAGGCGTTCATCATCGAGGTCTTCTCGGTCGAGACGGTCAGGAGACGGTCGTTGGGGATGATGATGATGGCGTCGACCTTCTCCTTCAGCTTCTGGATGCCGGCCTCGGCCTGGACCGACCGCCGGCGCCCCTCGAAGGAGAACGGCCGGGTCACGACGCCGATGGTGAGGGCGCCGAGCGCCTTGGCGATCTCGGCCACCACCGGGGCGGCGCCGGTGCCGGTCCCGCCGCCCTTGCCGGCGGTAATGAAGACCATGTCGGCGCCCTTGAGGGCCTCCTCGACCTCTCCCCGATGCTCCTCGGCGGCCTGCCGGCCCACCTCGGGGTCGCTCCCGGCCCCGAGGCCCCGGGTCAACTGCCGCCCGATGTCGAGCTTCAGGTCGGCGTCGCTCATGAGCAGCGCCTGGGCATCGGTGTTGGCGGCGATGAACTCCACTCCCCGCAGGCCGGCCTCGATCATCCGGTTCACCGCGTTCACACCGCCGCCGCCCACGCCGACGACCTTGATGACGGCGAAGTAGTTGCTCTGCGCTGGACCGGTCATCGGCTCTCCTCGTCCATCACCCGGAATTCGGGCCTCATCGTGAAACTCCCGCCGTCTTGGAGGAGCCCGCCCACCGAGCGACGCGAATCTCACCCTCGACCACAGCTTGATCCGGTACCGACCGGGGTTGCCCAACGATACGGCGACGTCGCGAACCGGTCAAGCATCCTACCAGGGGCTTCGCCCCCATGGATTCCCTGGTCACCGGGCCGGGACCGATGTCGTGGTCGATCCGGGCCCCGATGCGGGGCCCGGGAGGGGCGTCCCCGGCGGGGAAGGTGCCGCCGGGGGGGCCACGGTGGGTTCGGCTGGGACCCGGACGTCGATCACCGCGGGTCCGGTGGGGTCGGCGCCGGCGAGGACGCTGGCCAGGGCCTCGTACTTGGCGGGCAGGTCAGCGGCGGGGCCGAGGACAGCCAGGAGACCCCCGCCCAGATCCAGCGTGAGCTGGCCCCCGCCGTCGACGGTGATCTGCCGGACCCGACCCCGGAGGACGGGAGCCAGCGAGGAGGCCACCTCGAGAGCCGGACCGGCCGGGGCGGCCAGCCTGGTTCCCGGACCGCCCGGGGTGACCGGGGCGGTCAGGACCAGGAGGCCGGGAGGCGGGGCGGCCGTCCAGGCCAGGACCCGACCGGTGGCGTCGATCAGGGCGACCCCGGTGGGACGGGCCAGGGCCGCGATCGGCTGTCGCTCGGTGACGGAGACGGTGACGGAGTCGGGCCAGTGGACGGAAACCTGGGCCCGGTCCACCCAGGGGAGGGTCTCGAGGCGGGCCTCGGCACCGCCGGGCGAGATGTCGACGAGGGGAGGGTGGCCGGCCAGGGAGGCCACCCGGATGATCTGGCTCGCCGGGGTCTGGACGTCGCCGGTGACGCTGATGTGGCGGGCGGCGAGGAGGGGGCTGTGGAGGACGGCGAGGACGACGGCGCCGGCCAGGAGGACGGCGACGGCGGCCACGAGGAGCCGGAGCCGACGGCGGCCCTGCTGCCGGGTCACCGCCACCCGTCGCTGGCGGATCCGGGGGTCGATGGGGGGACGCTCCCGCACCGGGAAGGTCGGCCGGGAGTCCAGGTCGGTCATCGTCAAGCTCCAGTTGAGGTCGAGGGCTGGAAGGCAGTGGCCGCTGGGGCGGTGACCGTCGGGAGGGGCTCGTCGTCGAACCCCAGCATCCTGAGCTCGGGGACGAGCTCGACCGAGAACAGGGCCGCCACCTGGGCCCGGACACGGTCGACGAGGAGCCGGACATCGCCGGCGGTGCCCCCGGGGTCGGCCTGGATGAAGTTGGCGTGCTTCTCGGAGACCCGGGCCGAGCCGAGCCGGAACCCCCGGAGACCGGCGGCGTCGACCAGCCGACCGGCCGAGTCTCCCGGAGGGTTGGTGAAGACCGATCCGGCGTTGGCGCCACCGGGCTGGTGGAGCCGGCGCCAGCGGACGATCTCAGCGATGGCCTGCTCGGCCTCGCCCCGGTCACCGGGTTCGAGCTGGAAGTCGGCCCAGACGACGACGTCGGCCGGGCCGAGGGTGGAGTGCCGGTAGCGGTGGCCGAGGGGTGCGGGATCCCCCTCCCAGGCCCGGCCCAGCGAGAGGTCAAAGATCCGGCAGCCGCTCAGGACGGCGGCGGTCTCCGAGCCGTGGCCACCGGCGTTCATGAAGAGGGCCCCTCCGACCGAGCCGGGCACCCCGACGGCCCACTCGAGGCCCCGGAGCCCGGCGGCGGCGCTGCGGCGGGCCACGACCGGGAGGCCGGCCCCCCCTCCGGCCCGGACCCGGCTCCCCTCCAGATCTACCTGGGAGAGTCCCGGTCCGAGGGTCAGGACCAGGCCGGGGAAGCCGGCGTCGGCCACGAGGAGGTTCGAGCCCTTGCCGAGGAGGAAGACGGGGACGGGCCCGCCCGCCGCCACGAGGGCCCGGTGGACGAGGTCGAGGTCCCCGGGGTCGTCGACCGTGAGGGACAGGGCGGCCCGACCACCCACCCGGTAGGTGGTGAGAGCCCCGAGGGGACCGTCGACCAGGGCCCGGGGGCCGAGGGCCTCTCGGACCGCCTCGAGGGAGCCGGCTCCGCTCACCACGCCGGGTCGGCCCGGAGCTCGTCGGCCAGGGAGGTCAGGTCGCCGGCCCCGAGGGTCAGGCAGAGGTCACCGGGGCGAAGGACCCCGGCCAGATGGACCCGGAGCTCGGGGCGGCCGGCGAGGTAGGAGACGACCCCGGGGCGTCCCCGGGCGGCGGCGTCGGCCACGAGGCGGCCGGTGACCCCGGGGAGGGGCTGCTCGCCGGCCGGGTAGACGTCGGTGACGACGACCAGGTCGGCCCCGGCGAAGGCGGGCCCGAATTCCTCCCAGAGGGCGGCCGTCCGGCTGTAGCGGTGGGGCTGGAAGACCGCCACCACCCGGTCCCAACCCCCACTGCCGGCAGCCTCGATGGCGGCGGCCACCTCGGTCGGGAGGTGGGCATAGTCGTCGACGAAGCGGACCCCCCGGGACTCCCCCCGGAACTCGAAGCGGCGGGCCACCCCGGCGAAACGGGCCAGGGCCCGTTCGGCCGCATCGAAGGGGGCCCCGGCCCGGTGGGCGGCCACGGCGGCCACGGCGGCGTTACGGACATTGTGGGTGCCCGGGACGGGGAGGGTGATCCGGGCCGCCACCGCACCGTCGTGCACCAGCTCGAACGAGGTCCCGTCCCGCCCGGCCCGCAACGCCCCGACCCGGTAGTCGGCCCCGTCGGCCGTTCCCACGAAGGTGGCTCCGTGGCGGGCACCGACGGCGGCGCCGAGCTCGTCGTCGGCTCCGGCCACCACCCCTCCGGGCCGATCGGTGCAGAAGCGGTCGAAGGCGGCCACGAGCGAGTCCAGGTCGCCGTAGTGGTCGAGATGGTCGGCTTCGATGTTGGTGACGACGGCGATCTCGGGGTCGAGGTGGAGGAAGGTCCCGTCGCTCTCGTCGGCCTCGAGGACGAGCCAGTCGCCGACGTCCCAGACGGCGTTCGTCCCGATCTCGTTCAGGTCCCCCCCGATCAGGAACGAGGGCCGGAGGCCCGCCTCGACCAGGATCAGGGCGGTCATTGAGGTGGTCGTGGTCTTCCCGTGGGTCCCGGAGACGGCCAGAGCCCGGCGCTCGGTGGCCAGGGAAGCCAGGAGGTCGGCCCGGCTCACGACGGGGACGTCCCGACGCTCGGCCTCCCGCCACTCGGGGTTCCCGGCGGGGACGGCGCTCGAGACGGCGACGAGGTCGGCCCGGCCGAGGTGTCCGGCCTCGTGGCCGACGAAGACGGGGATCCCGGCCGCCTCGAGCCGGTCGGTGGCCGGGGACCGCTTGAGGTCGCTCCCGGTCACAGCGTGGCCCATGGCGGCCAGCACCGAGGCGTAGGCGCTCATCCCGGCACCCCCGACACCGATGACGTGGATCCGGCGGGGCCGGGACAGGTCCGGGGGGCTCATCGCTCCCCCACCACCACCGGGGACCCCCCGGATCCGACCCCGGACGGCCCGGATCGGAAGGTGGGTCCGGGCACCGGGGCGGGAAACTGTCGGGGCCTGGCCTGGGCTTCGGCCAAGGCGGCCACGGCGGCCGCCGCAGTGGGCCGGCCCAGCGACCGCCCGGCCTCGGCCATGGCCGGGAGGGTGGCCGGATCGGAGGCCATGGCGTCGACCGCGGCAGCCAGGCCGGACGGGGTGCAGTCACCGTCGAGCAGGAGGAGGGCGGCCCCGGCCCGGACGAGGGCGCCGGCGTTGGCCGTCTGGTGATCGCCGGGGGCGACGGGGAGAGGGACGAGGACGGCCGGAAGCCCGATCACGGCCAGCTCGGCCACGGTCATGGCCCCGGCCCGGCAGACGGCCAGGTCGGCGGCCTGGTACAGGAGGTCCATGCGATCCTCGTAGGGAACCTGGACGTACCGGGGCGCCCCCGGGGCGTCCTGCTCACCGGCCCAGGCGGCGTCCCGACGGCCGACGACGTGATAGAGGGCCCGGTCGGTGCGGTCCACCCAGAGCCGGGCCAGCCCGAGGACGGCCTCGTTGATCCGGCGGGCCCCGAGGGATCCTCCGAAGGCGGCCACCACCAGGGAGTCCCGGGGCAGCCCGAGACGCTGGCGAGCCTGGGTCCGGGCCTCGGCCCGGGCCTCGGGACCGGCCCGGCCGGCGACCGCCGCCTCCACCACCTCGGGCCGGACGGGGGCCCCCGTGAGGACGGCTCTCGGGAGGGGGGTGTCCGGGTAGGCGACGGCCGAGGCCCGGGCAAAGCGGCCCAGGAGCCGGTTGGCGGCGCCGGGGACGGCATCGACGTTGACGAGCACCAGGGGCACGGCGAGGAGCCGGGCGGCCAGGGCGGCGGGGACGCTGGCGTAGCCGCCCACGGCGACGACGACGGCGGGGCGCCGTCGGGCCACGAGGAGGAGGGCGAGGACACAGGCCCGGAGGAGGCCGGCCACGGCGGCGGCGTTGGCCAGGAGGCTGGCCGGGTCGAGCCGCCGGGCGATGCCCCGACCGGGGAGGAGGGTCCGGGGGAGGTCGACATCGGCCAGGAGGCTGGCCTCGAGCCCTCGCCGGGAGCCGACGAGCTCGACGCTCCCGGGACCGCGGCGGGCTTCGAGGGCGCGGGCCACGGCCAGGGCGGGGAGGACGTGGCCGGCTGTCCCGCCTCCGGCGACGAGGGCGAATCGGCGGCCGGTCACCGGCGTCGGTGGACGGCCGGACCGGTCCGGGCCGGCACCGATCCGACACCGGGGACCTGTTCGTGGCCGGCGATGTTCATCAGGATGCCGCCGGCGGCCATGGTGATGACGAGGGAGGATCCGCCGAAGGAGATGAAGGGGAGGGGGATGCCGGTCACGGGGAGGACGCCGATGACCGCCCCGATGTTGATGACGGCCTGGGCCGAGATCCAGGTCACGCAGGCCACGGCCAGGAGACAGCTGAACCGGTCGGGGGACCGGACGGCGGCCCGGATCCCGTACCAGGCCAGGGCGAAGAAGAGGCTGATGACGAGGAGGGTCCCGACGAGGCCGGTCTCCTCGCCGATGACCGAGAAGATGAAGTCGGTGTGGGGGTTCGGGAGCAGGCCCCACTTCTGCTGACCGGCCCCGAGGCCGAGGCCGAAGAGATGGCCGTTGCCGAGGCCGACGAGCGACTGGAAGACCTGGTAGCCGGAGTTGCTCTGGTGGGCGGTGGGGTTGATGAAGGAGAGGAGACGGTCCCGACGGTAGGAGGGGGCCAGGGCGAAGACGAGGCCGAGGGCGGTGGTGGCGGCCAGGGCCCAGAGCACGGGCCGCAGGGGGACGTCGCCGGCGTAGAGGAGGCCGAAGGTGATGCAGACCAGGACGATGGCGGTCCCCATGTCGGGCTGCTTGAGGACGAGGAGTCCGGAGACGGCCAGGACGAGCAGGAGGGGGAGGACGACGGCGCCGGTGCGCTCGAGCTTGTCGGCCCGGCGGGTGAGGAGGTCGGCGGCGAAGACGGCCAGGGCCAGCTTCATGAGCTCGGAGGGCTGGATCCGCAGGAGGCCGACCCCGATCCACCGGCTCGACCCACCCGACACCTCCCCGATGCCGGGGACGAGGACAGCGACGAGGAGGACCATGGTGCCGACCAGGAGGGGGACCCTGACCCGGCGCCAGAACCCGATCGGAACCCGGAGGGCGACGAGAAGGGAGATGACCCCGAGACCCATCCAGAGGAGCTGGCGCTCGAAGATGGTCCAGACCGACTTGTAGAGCTGGAGGGAGGTGTAGGCGGAGGCGGAGAGGACCATGACGAGGCCGACGGCACAGAGGGACCCGACGATGGCCATGAGGGCGGTCCGGGTGGCGACGCGGTCCGGGCGCGACGGACGCGGGGTCGGGGCCCTGGTCCGACCACCTTCGACGAGGCGGAGCGGGGCGGCCCGCCGGGGCCGGTCGGGGCCGGCGGCGGGAGCGGGACGGGGACTCACGGGGCCTCCGGCCCCGCTGCCGGAGCCGCCCCTTCGAGGAGCTCGACGGCCCGGCGGAAGTCCCGGCCCCGCTCCGCGTAGTTGCCGTACCAGTCAAAGGAGGCACAGGCCGGGGACAGCAGGACGGCGTCCCCGGACGAGGCCATCGTCGACGCCCGCCGGACAGCCTCGTCCATGGTGGCGGCTTCCTCGACGGGACAGGCCCCCTCGAACGCGGCCCGGATCTCGGCCGCGGCCTCCCCGATGGCTACGACCCCCCGGAGCCGGGGAGCGGCCACCCGGAGGATCCCGAGGTCGAGGCCCTTGTTCCGGCCCCCGGCGATGAGGACAGCGGAGTCGAAGCCGGAGACGGCGGCCAGGACGGCACCGGGCGTGGTCGCCTTGGAGTCGTCGAAGTACCGCACCCCTCTAGCCTCGCCCACCAGCTCGACGCGGTGGGGGAGGCCCCCGAAGGCGAGGAGGGCGGCCCGGGTTCCCTCCGCCGTGGCTCCCGCCGCCCGGGCCAAGGCCGCGGCACAGAGGGCATCGACGACATCGTGGGGCCGGGAGCGCCGGAGCTCGTCACACCGGGCCAGGACCTCCCCCCCGGGTCCGAGGAGATTGCCGTCGTCGAGTCGCCAGTCGCCGGCGTCGATCCCGAAGCCGACGAGCCGGGCCCCGGCCGAGGTGGGGGCCGCCGCGGCCGCCACCACCACGGGATCCTCCACGTTGGCGACGACCACGTCGCCGGGCCCGGCATTGGCCCAGATCCGAGCCTTTGCCGACCGGTAGTGATCGAGGCTCCCGTGCCAGTCGAGATGGTCGTCGGAGAAGTTGAGCCAGCCCGAGACGGCGGGGCGGAACCTGTCGGTGAGGGCCAGCTGGAACGAGGAGACCTCGACGACGAGGATCTCGGCGTCGCTCTCGACCGCCTCGACCAGAGGGAGGCCGATGTTCCCGGCGGCGACGGCCCGGAGGCCGGAGGATTCGAGCATGGCGGCGACCAGGGTGACGACGGTGGTCTTGCCGTTGGTTCCGGTGACAGCCACGACCGGGACCCGGGCCCGGCGCCAGGCCAGCTCGACCTCGCCGATCACCGGGGGGCCGTCCAGGGTGAAGACGGGATGGGAGGCCGGCACACCGGGGCTGACGACGATCTCGTCGAGGCTGGGAGCCAACCCGGCCAGGGTGTCCGGATCGGGGGCGCAGAGGAGCTCGACGCCGAGCTCGGCGGCCACGGCCCGGGGCCGGTCACCGGCGTCGTCGTCGGAGGCGAGGACCTCGGCCCCGGCGCGCTGGAGGTGCCGGACGGCCGCCGCCCCGCTCACCCCGAGGCCGACGACGAGGACCCGCCGGCCCGAGTTCGGTTGGTCTTCCACCGGTCCGGGCCTCAGAGGATGCCCTGACCGGGCGTGGTCAGGAATTCGGCGTAGAAGATCCCCAGCCCGAGCGCGGCGAAGAGACCGGCCAGGATCCAGAACCGGACGATGACGGTGGTCTCCGGCCAGCCGGCCAGCTCGAAGTGGTGGTGGAGGGGGGCCATCCGGAAGACCCGGCGACCGAAGACCCGGAAGCTGATGACCTGAATGACGACGGAGAGGGTGATGACGACGAAGAGGCCCCCGATGATGATCAGGAGGAGCTGGAGGTTCATGAGGAGGCAGAGGGCGCCGAGGCCGCTCCCGAGGGCCAGCGACCCGGTGTCGCCCATGAAGATCTTGGCCGGGGCGGCGTTCCACCACAGGAAGCCCAGGCAGGCCCCGGCCAGGGCCACGGCCATCAGGGCCAGGTCCAGGGCGGGCAGGACGTGGTAGATCTTCGGGTGGCGGAACTGCCAGTAGCCCATGATGGCCAGGACGGCGAAGCAGAATGTGGCCGAGCCCGAGGCCAGACCGTCGAGGCCGTCGGTGAGGTTGACGGCGTTCGAGGTCCCCACCATGACCACGACGGCCAGGACGAGCCAGCCCACCGACCCGAGCTGGATCGACGTGGCCCAGGTGAACGAGAGGTGGGTGTCGACGCCGGCCCAGTGCTCGGCCAGGAGGCCGAAGGCGACGGCGATGAGGACCTGGGCCCCGAACTTGGCCCGCTTGTTCAGGCCCAGGCTCCGGCGGTGGCGGACCTTGATCCAGTCGTCCAGGAACCCGATGACACCGAAGGCGACGGTGGCGCCGAGCACGAGGTAGCCCGAGCGGGTGAAGGCGACGTGGTCGACATGGGCCAGGCCGAAGCCGAGGACGACGGCGGCGAGCATGGCCCCGCCGCCCATGGTGGGGGTGCCGGCCTTGGCCAGGTGCTGCTGGGGTCCATCCTCCCGGACGTGCTGGCCGATCCGCTTCCGGGTCAGCCAGCGGATGAGGATGGGGGTGGAGAGAACCGAGACCCAGAGGGCGATCCCGCCGGCCAGCATGAGGCTGATCACCGTGTCACCTCCGGCCGGGCCAGGCCGGCGACGGCCCGGGCCGCCTCCTCCCGATCGTCGAAGGGGGTGCGGACGCCGGCGGCCTCGATGCTGGTCTCATGACCCTTCCCGGCCAGGATGACGACGTCGCCGGGCCTCGCCGAGGCCACGGCCAGGGCGATGGCCCGGGCCCGGTCGACCTCGACCTGCACCGAGGCCCGGTCGGCGATCCCGGAGAGCACCTCGTCGATGATGGCTCGGGGATCCTCGCCCCGGGGGTTGTCCGAGGTCAGGAAGACCAGGTCGGCACCGGCGGAGGCGGCTGCTCCCATCAGGGGCCGCTTGCCCCGGTCCCGGTCCCCCCCGCAGCCGAAGACACAGAGGACACGGCCCGGGCCCGCCAGTCGCCGGGCGCTGTCGAGGGCGACGGCGAGACCGTCCGGGGTGTGGGCGTAGTCGACCACGACGGTGAAGGGAGCCGGGGTGGGGACGACCTCGAAGCGGCCCGGGACGGGAGGTGCGCCGGCCAGGCCGTCCACGATCCCGGCGTCGTCGACGCCGAGGGCGCTGGCGGTGGCCGCGGCGGCCAGGGCGTTGACGACGTGGAAGGCCCCGGTCAGGGGAAGCCGGACGGTCCTCCCCCGCCACTCGAAGGTGGTCCGGCCCGGCACGGTCCGGACCTCGGTGGCATCCCGGGGGGAGAAGCCGACGATGGGAACGCCCGCGGCTTCCGCCAGCCGGGTCCCCCAGGGGTCTCCGGTGTTGACGACGCCGAGGGCGGTGTGGGCGGGGGTGAAGAGGACCGCCTTGGCCTCGAAGTAGGCCTCCATGGTGCGGTGGTAGTCGAGATGGTCGTGACTGAGGTTGGTGAAGACGGCGGCGTCGAAGACGAAGCCGTCCACCCGGGCCTGGGTGAGGGCGTGTGAGGAGACCTCCATGGCCACGACCTCGTCACCGGCCCGGAGGGCGCCGGCCAGCCGCTCCTGGAGCAGGGGGGACTCCGGGGTGGTCCGGGCCCCGTCCAGGGTGCCGATGACGGCCGTGGGCCGACCGGCGGCGCTGAAGATGGCCCGCAGGAGATGGGTGACGGTGGTCTTGCCGTTGGTCCCGGTCACCCCGATGGTGGTGAGGGCCTCGGCGGGATGGCCCCAGAAGGCGGCGGCCAGGCGGCCCATGGTCGGCCGGGCCTGCCCGGGGCCGACGACGGCCTGGGCCACGGGGAGGTCCAGGGGGCGTTCGACCAGGAGGGCGACCGCCCCGGCGGCCAGGGCGGCCGGGGCGTGGTCGTGGCCGTCGGCATGGTCGCCCGGGAGGCAGCAGAAGAGGGCCCCGGGGGTCACCCGGCGGCTGTCGAGCACGATCGAGGTCACCTCCGCCTCGGTGGGGTCAGCACGGGTCCCGAGGACCTCGACTTCTCTGAGCAACAGGTCCATGCGCACGGTCGGGGGCCCCAGGCGGGCCGGTCACGGAGTTCCCGTGGAGGTCCCGGCCTTCGGATGGATCGTACCCGCGGTGGTCGTGGTGGTCGGACCGACCACCACGGGGGAGCTCGGGTCCGTGGCGGCCGACGCCGGCGGGTACGGCACCAGATTGGTGACTCCCCCCTGCTTGCCGACCCCGGGGGAGGTGGGGACCCCATAGCGGTGCAGGGCGTACCGCATGATCTGGGAGAAGACCGGGGCGGCGACCTGCCCGCCGAAGATCGGAGTGGGCTGGTCCAGGACGACGATGGCCGAGAGCTGGGGGTTCTCGGCCGGGGCGAACCCGGCGAAGGTGGCCATGTAGGCGCCGGGGATGTAGCCGAGGTGGGTCGGGAAGGGGATCTGGGCCGTCCCCGTCTTCCCGGCCACCGTGTAGCCGGGGATCCCGGCCAGAACGGCCGTGCCGTCCTGTTTGACGACCGACTCCATCATGGCGGTGAGCTCGGACGTGACCTGGCTGCTGAGGGCCCGGTGGGTGGGGGCGGGCTTTGCCGCCGTGACGGTCCCGTCGGGATTGACCGTGGCCCGGACCAGCCGGGGCGGGACGAACGACCCCCCGGTGGCCACCGTGTTGACCATGTCGAGGACCTGCTGGGCCGTGACGGCGTCGTCCTGGCCGATGGCGGTGTCAGGGGTATCCGTGGGCTGCCACTTCGACGTCTTCACGACGATGCCCTCCGACTCCCCCGGGAAGTGGAGGCCGGTGGGCTGGCCGAACCCGAGATTCGTGATCTGGGCGGCCAGGCGGTCGGCCCCCAGCCCCTGGGCGATCTCGATGGTCCCGATGTTGGAGGACTGGGCCAGGATGTTCGTGGCGGAAAGGTTCAGGGTGGGGTGACTCTCGGCGTCGTGGAAGGGGGCGCCGTCGATCACGATGGAGTAAGGAACGGAGAAGACCTGCTGAGGGGTGATGATCCCGGCCTGGAGGGCAGCGGAGAAGGTGACGAGCTTGAAGACCGAGCCGGGCTCGTAGACCTGGGTCAGGGCCAGGTTGGACGGGGCCTCGACCACGGCACCGGTGGTCGGGTCGACGACGAGGTTGGCCATGGAGAGGATGTCGCCGGTGTGGGTGTTCATGATCACGGCGATGCCGCTCTTGGCGTGCGCCGTCTGGATCTCGGCCGCCAATGACTGCTCGGTGACGTACTGGAGGGGCTGGTCCAGGGTGAGCTCGAGACCGGTGCCGGGCTGGGCCCCCGAGACCCGACCGGTGGCGTCAGGGAGGGGGACCCCGCTGGGTGAGAGGGCCTGGGTGGCGCTCCCCGTCCGCCCGCTCAGGAGGCTCTCGTCCTGGTACTCCAGGCCGGACTGACCGATCCCGGCCCCCCCGACGGCCCCGAGGACGGGAGAGGCCAGGGTGCCTCCCGGGTCGATCCGTTGGGCGTCGGCCTGGGTGGTGAGGCCAGGAAGGTTGAGGGCGGTCACCGTCTTGACGACGGCGCTGTCGAGCTGCCTGGCCAGCACCTGGTAGCCGCTGTTGGCGGAGAGCTGGAGCTGGAGCGCGGCCTCGGGGAGTCCGAGGAGCGGGGCCAGGGCGGCCGCCTCACCGGCTGGGTTCCTGATGAGGTACGGGTCGGCGACGAGGTCGCTGGTGGGAACGGAGAGAGCGAGAACCTGACCGTTGCGGTCGTACATCCCACCCCGGACGGCGGTGAGCTTGGTCGTGTTCGTGACCTCGGCTGAGCCGATGGCGGCGTAGTGCTGGCTGGAGAAGCCCTGGAGCGCCACCAGCCGGAGAGCGAGGAGGAGGAAGGCCACCGCCAGCAGGGCCCGCACCTTGCCCAGCCGCCTCCCGTGAAGCCGGGTCGGGCGGGATGGGGGCCGCCGGGTTCGAGCCGGGGCGCCATGGCGTTCGTAGCCCCGGGGACGTCCCGAGACGGAGGCCGGGCGTCGGGTCGGGTCGGCCTCGTGGCGGGTGGGCCGGGCCGGGGCCGGGCGCGGCCCGGGCCGGGGGCTCACCGCTTGGGGGCCGGGGTCGAGGTGACCGGGATCGAGGTGGCCGGGATCGAGGTGGCCGGGGTCGAGGTGGCCGGGGTCGAGGTGGCGGGGGCGGGCGAGACGACGGGTGTGGTCGAGCTGGGTCCCGGACCCGATGTGCCGACGGCCGGCTGGGAGGCCGGGGATGCGGGGGAGCCCGAGACGCTTACCTGGGGAAGGTCGCCGACTTGCTGGGGAGCCACCATCCCGTCGTTCTGGGCCTGGGAGACGATGTGGGTGGGGTTCTGGAGATTGGCCACCTGGATCTCGAGCTGACGCTCCTGGGCCAGCTGGGTCTGGAGGCTCTGCTGGAGACGGGTCAGACGGACCTGGCCCTGGGTCAGGTAGGCCTGGGCCCCGGCCACGGCCAGGAGGCTGCCGACGACGAGGGAGCAGGTCAGGAGTCGGGCCGAGCGGCCGCCACGACGGGCCCGGGCCCGGTCCCGGCGGGGGTCGACGACCTCGAGAGGGGCGCGGCGGGAAGCGGGGGCGGGCCGCCGGGCCGGGGCATCTCGACGCTGAGGGGCGGGGGCGGCCATCAGGCCTCCCCGGGCTGGACGGGGATGATGCGCTCGAGGACGCGGAGTCGGGCACTCTCCGCCCGGCGGTTCCTCTCGACTTCCGCCGGACGGGGCCGGCGGGCACCGCGGAAGACCAGCCGACCCAGGGGTTGGGCTCCGCAGGCGCAGGGCAGTCCGGGCGGGCAGGTGCAGCCGCCGGTGACAGCCCGGTTGAAGGCGGCCTTGACCAGGCGGTCCTCGCCGGAGTGGTAGGCGATGGCCAGGCAACGGCCGGCAGGGCCGAGGGTGTCGATGGCGAGCGGGAGGGCGTCGGCGAGGACATCGAGCTCCTCGTTGACCTCGATCCGCAGGGCCTGGAAGACCCGGCGGGCGGGGTGGCCACCCTGGCGCCGGGCGGCGGCGGGAATGGCGTCCCGGACGGTGTCGGCCAGCTCGGTGGTGGTCGAGAGAGGCCGGGCCTTGACGACGGCCCGGGCGATCCGGAGGGCGAAGCGGCCTTCGCCGTTGGCGGCGAAGAGCCGGGCCAGGTCGCCGACCGGGAGGTCGTTGACGAGGTCGGCGGCGGTCCGCGGGGTGGAGGGGTCCATGCGCATGTCGAGGGGGGCGTCCTGGCGGTAGGAGAAGCCACGGTCCCCCCGGTCGAGCTGGGGGGAGCTGACCCCGAGGTCGAAGAGGACCCCGGAGACCCGGCCGGTCTCGCCCAGGGCGGCGACCTCGCGATCGAGGCGGTCGAAGCGGGCATGACGGACGGTGGCCCGGGGCCCGAAGGAGGCCAGCCGGTCCCGGGCGGCGGCAACGGCGACCGGATCGCGGTCCAGGCCGAGGAGCCTCAGGTGGGGGTGGGCATCGAGGATGGCGGCGGCATGACCGGCTCCGCCGACCGTGGCGTCGACGACGAGGCCGGCCGGGACGGGGCCGAGGAGCTCGAGGACCTCGTCGGCCATGACCGGCTCGTGGGTGAAGGGGGGGACCATCCGCAGCCCCTCGACTGGCAGGATGCCGTCGGGAGGGTTCCCGGTGCGACCCGGCTGGAAGTGGGCGGAGGAGGAGACTTCCACCGAGCCAGTCGAGGAGCTGCGCATGTTCCCTTCTGCGATCACTCGTCCGATCCGTCGGCCAGACGCTGTTCCTCGGGCCTGACCTTCTCGTCCCAACGGCCGGGGTTCCAGAGCTCGATCCGGTCGATGGCGCCGTGGACCAGGACGTCCCCCTCGAGGGCGGCGAATTCCCGGAGTTGGGCGGGGATCATCATCCGGCCCTGACGGTCGACGTCCACCTCGGAGGAGTTGGAGGCCCACAGTCGGACGAGGTTCCGGTCGGACCGACCCGATGCGGCCCGCTCCTGCATGAAGCTCATCTGGACGTCGAATTCGTCCGCCGTCCACAACGCCAGGCAGCCGTCGAGGTTCTGGGTCAGGAAGCCGCCGGCTTCGAAGGGGGCGCGGAACTTCGCCGGAAGGATCAACCGACCCTTGCCGTCGAGCGTGTGCTCGAACCTCCCGAAGAACCGTGCCACCGATGTCTGCTCCCACGACGCTCCCCATGGATCCCGCCATCTGCGGGATCCCTCCCCTTTGCCCCACTTTGCGCCACTTTACGCCTAGACCCCCCACAGGTCAACACCTCGGCCCCCATTGCCACCCCCCCCTGCCCTCTCTGGACGCGTTTGTCTGATCACTGGACGCGTTCAATGGCGGAACGTCCACATCAGGGGTGTCTCGGCGGGCCCGGGAAGGGGCCCCTCCCGGGGGGAGGTGCGGTCCGGAGGGGACCGTCGGCGCGCCGGGGCGCCCGGTTCTCTAGACCGGGAGCCGGGTGGGGTCGGCGCCGACCCGCCATCCCGCCGTCGAGGGCGGCGGGGGGGGCGGTGGGGCCACCACGTAGCGGGCCCGACCGGACTCCTTGGCGTAGTAGAGGGCGGCGTCGGCGGAGCGGAGGAGGGAATCGGCGGAGGCGTGGCCGCTGCTGGTGGCGACACCGGCGGAGCAGGTCACGGGCCGGGCCGTCCCCAGGGTCCCGACGGCCTCGAGGATGCCCTGGGCGAAGGTGGTGGCCCCCTCGAGGTCGGTGTCGTGGAGGACGACACAGAACTCCTCGCCGCCGTAGCGGGCGGCGAGGTCGCTGCCCCGGGTGCGGTCGCGCAGGAGCTGGCCCAGCTCGACGAGGGCCCGGTCCCCCTGGAGGTGGCCGAATTCGTCGTTGAACTGCTTGAAGTAGTCGAGGTCGATCATGACCACGGCGAAGCTGGCGTCCCGGCGACTCGTCGAGGCCAGCTCGTGTTCGAGCCTGGCCATGAGCTCCCGGCGGTTGGACAGGCCGGTGAGGCTGTCGGTCCGGCCGAGCTCATCGAGGTGGGCCATGAAGTCCCGGTGGTTGACGAGGAGGCCGAGCTCCACGGCCAACCTCCGGACGGCGGCGCCGTAGGAGACCTCCCGCCAGAAGTGGGGGGACCGGCGGTGGACCACGAGGATCAGGGCCTGGTCGGCGGCCCCGACCGAGAAGATCGTGGTGTACTCCGGGCGGACCACGTACCCGCCGGTGCTCCCCCCGGGACCCCGGGCCAGGCCGACAACATCGGCCGGGACGCCACCAGGGGCGGGTGGGGCTCCGAAGGGCCAGGTACCGACGTGGACGTGCTCACTGCCGACCTGGCGGTAGGCGTCGACCCGGCGGGCCTCGGCCTGGAGGGCGACGAGGGGGAGGAACCGCACCATGGCGTCGTCGAAGCTCCCGGCCCGCAGAATGACCTCGGTGGTCTCGGCCAGCCGATCGAAGCCCTCGGACGAGCGGATGTGGGAGTTCCGGAGCTGCTGGGTCATGATGGCCCCGATGAGGGCGATCACCCCGTAGATGCACAGGAGGGTGGGGAGGTAGGAGGAGGGGAGACCGCCCTGGAGGGCCGTAAAGGCCAGGAGCCCGACGGTGGAGAGCCAGACGATGGCGATGAAGGCGGCGTTGCCGAGGACGGCGGCGATGAGGACCGGGACGAAGATCACGGGACGGTAGAAGCCACGGCCGCCGGCGGCGTAGTCGGCCAGGCCGGCGGCCACCACCGCGGCCAGCACCTCGGCCAGGGCCTTGGCCACAGGGATGCCCCGGAACCGGTCCCCGATGAGTCGGTGGAGGTCGCCCACCATGACGAGCCCCTCCCCCACGACGATGGCGCCGATGACGCCGATCGCCCACCAGTGGAAGGTGATCCCACGGTGGGGGAGGAAGATGGTGATCATCGGGATGACACATCCCAGGTAGCCGGTCCCGGTGGCGACGGCGGCCACTTTGGCCTTGTTGGGATCGACGACGGTGCCGTAGCCGGGGACCCACCACCGGTCCTGGCGCCTCCGACGAACGTTCACCCTCGACTCCGTCCCCTAGACCTCCGGCCGTGGCCGGACCAACCTCCTCCGAGGCCGGCTCAGTAGGTATCGGTTGTGGAGCTGTTGTCCTTGAGTCCAGGCCCGGCCCGGGCCGGATCAGAGGCGGGCCACGGTCGGATCGGCGTTGGGTCGGAACCCCCAGCCCGGGGCAGCCGTGGGCGCCTCGGCCAGGTGGACCCGGTCGCGCCCGGCCGCCTTGGCCTGGTACAGGGCGGTGTCGGCAGCCCGGAGGATGGAGTCGACTCCCTCGTGGCCGACGCTGGAGGCGATGCCGACCGAGCAGGTGATGGGCCTGCGGGTGGGGAGGTCCCGGACCGCCACCCGGATCTCCTCGATCCAGCGCAACGCCCCGTCCCGGTCGGTGTCGGGAAGGACGACGCAGAACTCCTCGCCGCCGTAGCGGGCCACCAGGTCGGTGGCCCGGGAATGGTCCCGGAGGAGCCGGGACAGGACTACCAGGGCCTCGTCGCCGAGGAGGTGACCGTAGGTGTCGTTGTACTCCTTGAAGAAGTCGAGGTCGATCATGGCCAGGGCGAAGGGAGTGCCCCGCCGTCGGGCTGCCGCCAGCTCGTCGTCGAGCCGACGGGTCAGGGTCCTCCGGTTGGCCAGGCTGGTCAGGCTGTCGGTCTGGCTGAGCTCGTCGAGCCTGAGGAGGTAGTCCCGGTGCTGGACCAGGAGACCGAGCTCGGCCGCCACCCGGGTCATGGCGAACCGGTAGGCGGTCCGGCTCCAGAAGGCTGGGGCCCGCCGGTGGACGATGAGGACGATGGTGTCGTCGTTGGAGGCGACGGAGAAGATGGTGGTCCGGTCGGAACCGATGGTGAAGCCGCTGACGGTCCGACCCGGTCCGTGGGAGAGCGAGACGGCCCCGTCGGGAATCCCCATGGCGGGGGGCGGGGAGCCGAAGGGCCAGGAACCGATCAGGGCCTGGGTGGTCCCGTCGCGGCGGTAGGCGTCGACCCGCCGGGCCTCGGCCTGGACCGCCACCAGGGGGAGGAAGCGGCTCAGGGCCTCGTCGAACCCGCCGGCCCGGAGGATGACGGCGGTGATGTCGGCCATCCGGAGGAAGCCGTGGTAGAGCCGGAGCATGGTGCGGCGCAGGATGTGGACCATCGCGGCGACCGTCCCGGTGGCCACGCCGGCGGTGACGAGGAGGGTGGCCAGCGATCCGTGGGGAACGCCCCCGGCCAGGGCCGTTCCCACCAGCATGCCCATCCCGGCCAGCCAGACGACGGCCAGGAAGGCGACGTTGCCGACCACGGCGGCGATGCCGACGGGCAGGAGGACGAGGAAGTAGTAGTAGCCGTGGGTTCCCCCGCCGGCGTAGTCGGCCAGACCGACGGCCACGACGGCAGCCAGGATCTGGGCCAGGGTCTGGAGCACCGGGGCCGGCTTGAAATCGGATCCGAGGAGGCCCCGGAGGTCACGGGCCGCCACCATGGACTCGATGAGGAGGATCCCTCCGATGATCCAGACCGCCGTCCAGTGGACGGCGATCCCGGGGTGGCCGAAGAACAGGGTGACGGCGGGGAGGGTGCAGCCCAGGAAGCCGATGGCGATGCTGTAGGTGGCCACCCGGGCGATGTCCGGGTCGACGACGACGCCGTACCCGGGGATCCACCACCGCCCTCCGTGGGTCCGACCCATCCGCTGTCCTTCCGCAACGGGGCGCGACGCGCCCGGCCACTGGTCAGGTTATCGGCACCGCCATGCCCTCTCCTTGAGCCCGGACCCGGATCGGGCGGGGTCCGGCCCGGCCTGGAAGGCTGGACCCATGCGAGCCGGCTCCCCGCCCCGACCTCTGGCCCTCCAGATCGCCGACGGCGCGTTGACGGCCCTCCCGGCCTCGGCCGTCAAGCGGTTGGCCGGCTTGGGAGCACCCCTGTCCCGTTTCAGCGGGAGGACGGCCGCCGGGACCGCCCTCCTCACGTCCGCCCTCGCGGTGCTCTCGCAGCCCCCCAAGCGGCTCTGGCGCCGGAGTGGGACGTTCACAGTCGAGGACCTGGCCGAGCGGTTCGACCGGCCGATCGCCGAGATCGAGGACTGGGCCGGGGCGGGGATCCTGGGGGAACCCGAGGAGGGTGAGCCGGGCGGGGTGGGGCGGTGGGGACCGGGCGTCGTCGACCAGGCGGCCCTCGTCGACTTCGCCGTCCGCCGGGGAACGGACCTCGGGGTGCTCGAGGAGGCGGCTCGGGAGGGGCGGCTGGTCCTGGTGGCCATGGAGCATGCCCTCACCCCGGGGGGCCGGCTGACGGGGCAGGAGGTCGCCGACCGGGCCGGGGTGCCGCTGGAGGCGGTCCGGGCCACCTGGCAGGCCCTGGGCTTCCCGGCCGGCGACCTCGACGAGCGTCGGTTCGATCGGCACGAGGTCGACTCCCAGCGGGTCCTCCAGGCCCTCCGGACGGTCTACACCGAGGAGGACCTCCAGGAGGCGACCTCCGTGGTCGGTCGGGCCATGGCCGAGATCAGCATGGCCGTGACCGAGCTCTTCCGGCGCCGGCTGGCCGAGCCCTTCCTGAGCGCCGGGGTGGGCGAGCTCGAGATCGTCCTCCGGTTGGCGGCCATCTCGGAGCTGACGGTGCCCACCATGATGCCGCTCCTGGAGGTGGCGTTCCGGCGCCATCTCGAGGCGACCATCCGGGAGGAGACGGCGGGTCGGGTTGAGACCATGATGGCCGGCCACGAGGGGCAGCGGACCCTCTCGGTCGGGTTCGCCGACCTGGTGGGCTTCACGGCCGCTTCCGAGCGGGTCTCGGCCCTCCGGGTCGGGGCGATGGCGGCCGGGCTCCTCCACAGCGCCGAGATGGCGCTCCCGTCCCAGGGGGGGAGGATCGTCAAGAGCCTGGGGGACGCCGTGATGTTCACGGCGTCCGACCCCGGCTCGGCGGGCCGGGCCGCACTTTCCCTCGTCCGGGAGGTCGGGGAACACGAGACGTTGCCGCCGCTCCGGGTGGGGATCGGACACGGACCGGTGCTCCGGGCCTACGCCGACTACTTCGGCCGGACCGTCAACATCGCCAGCCGGCTCTGCGCGGCGGCCGCCCCCGGCCAGGTCCTGGCCTACTGCGATCCCCCGGTCGAGCCTGAGGTGTGGACCAGGGCCGGGCTGGTGGCGGTGCCGGTCCCCCAAGGGGACCTGAAGGGCATCGAGGGGGTGCTCGAGGCGGTCGCCCTCAGGGAGGAGGGAGGAGGCTGACGACGCAGGCCCCGCCGGCCAGGAGGAGCGTTCCGATGCTGATTCGGCGCAGGGAGCGCGCCGGCATGGGCCCGTCGGGCCGGGGACCGGAGAGGCGGCCACCGACGAGAGCCAGGCTCCAGAGACCGGCACCACCGGCGATGAGGGCGACGGCGAGGATGCTCCCGGGTCGGTCGAGGGGCCAGATCCGGCGGAGGGCGGCGGCCACGCAGACGGCCAGGGCCAACCCGGACCGGTTGAGGGCCAGGCTGGTGCGCTCCCCGGCCAGGCCGGGATCGGAGGTTCCTCCTTCGTCCTCCAGGGCCCCGGGCACGGTTCAGGTCCCGATGCTGACGAGGGTGACGGCGATGACGGCAACCCCACCGATCCCGAGGGAGAGCACCAGGGGCATGGGTGACCGGGGCAGGGGCCGGTTCCGGCGCATGGCCCGGTCGTTGGCCCGCCAGTGGACGAAGGCGGTGACGGCGACGAGGGCTCCCAGGGCGATGAGGGGGAGTCCGAGGATCCGGCGCCCGCCGGTCACATGGAGGCTCGGGAGGAGTTGGGTGGCAGCCACCCCGGTGGCGACCAGGGCCAGGGCGGTCCTGTTCCAGGCCAGGAAGGTCCGCTCGTTGGCGTAGGTGAATCGGACGTCGGGCTCCTGCTCGGGGGGATCGTCGGGGGGACCTGTCACGGTGACCTGGGAGCGTACTCAGGGAGGGACTCGAGCAGGGCCTCCTCGACGGCGGCGATCAGGTCGTCGTCGCCGGGGAGGCTGCCGAGGCCCAGCACGGCCCGCAGCCCGGTGGCCCGGTCGGCAACATCGGCCACGACGCCGGGAAGGGCGCCGGCGGGGAGGAGCCCCGCCCGCTCGAGGGCGGACACCAGGGGGATGGGCTCCCACCGGAGCGGGGCCATCGTGTGGAAGCGGGCGCCCGACGACGTCCGGCGCTGGGCCAGGCCGAGGAGCTTCCTGCCGTCGACGGTGACCTCTCCGGGACCGAGACCGGCGAAGCAGACGGTCCGGGACCAGGCCGTCTCCTGGAGGGGTCCCTCGTGGAGGGCGACCCGGTCGGGGCCGATCCCGAGGGCGCCGAGGGCGACGGCCCAGGCGCGCCCGAGCCAGGAGGCGGCCCGGACGACGTCGTCCTCGAAGAGGGGATCGTCCCGGGGGAGCCAGAGGTCCATCCAGACCTGGGCCCCGGGGGCGACCAGGACCGCCCCTCCCCCACTCTCCCGGCGGAAGGCGGGGGGGAGGGCACCCACGGCCCCGTCCGGGAGGAGCTGGGTGCTCCCGAGGACCAGACCGGGACCACCGGCCACCCGACAGATGGCGACCCTGCGCTCCCGGCGATGGCCCTCGTCAGGCCAGGGCCGGTGGAGGAGGTCGGCCCGGTCCACCCGACGGTCGAGGACCCAGGAGCGGGCTGTCACGGGGGGGTCAAGCGGTCAGGGACTCCTCGCCCAGGTAGGGGGCCCATTCGCTGCGGCCGCCTCCACTCAGGGCCAGGAGCCAGATCCGGTGGCGGGGCGGGGCCGGGAGGCAGCGGAGGACCATCCCGGCCTCGTGGGGGAGCCGGGCCTCCTTCTTGGTGTTGCACCGCCGGCAGGCCGCCACGACGTTGTCCCAGGTGTGGGGTCCACCCCGGCTCCGGGGGAGGACGTGGTCGATGCTCTCGGCCGTGTCACCGCAGTACTGGCATCGGTGACCGTCCCGGGCGAAGACGGTCCGGCGGTTGACGGCCACGGTCCGGTCGTGGGGAACCCGGACGTAGCGGGCCAGTCGGACGACGGAGGGCTCGGGGAGGCAGGCGTGCTCGGAGCGGAAGTGACGTTCGGTGGCGTGGACGAGCTCGGCCCTGGTGTCGAGGATGAGGAGCAGGGCCCGGCGGGTCGAGACGATCCCGAGGGGCTCGAAGGTGGCGTTGAGGATCAGCGCTCGGCTCGTCCCCGTCGCCCCGACCTCGATCGGCCCCATCACCGCCTCACGCTACCGCCGAGTCGGACGCCGGAGGCGGTCACAGTCGGGAGGCCGGTCAGCCTCGACGCCAGTGGCCCATCCCCCGGCACCATTCGAGGTAGGCCCGGACGTCCTCGACCGTCGGCTTGGCCCCCCCGTCGCCGCCGTAGGCGGTCTCCATTCGGAACCGCCAGAGGGGGGGCGAGGGGCGGGGGAGGCGGGGTCCAATGCGCCACCAGCCCGGGCTGGCCAGACGGGCACCCTGGAGCAGGGCCACCGCCCAGAGATCTGGGCGGCCGGCCACGGCTCGGGCCACGGCCCGGAGGGAAACCCTGTCGGCCGCCGGATCCGGGCTCATCGGGGGACCCCACCGGTGTGGTCCCGCCAGCCCACGGCGGCCGCCCCGACGAGGGGCCCGGCACCCCCGAGGCCGGCGGGGAGGATCCGGGTGGAGCGGCTGTAGCTCAGCCGGGCCCGCTCGGCGAGCTCCCGGCCGGCGGCCGAGAAGAAGGGGGCACCGAAACCGAGGGCCACCGAGCCCGCCACCACGGCCAGGGGGAGGTCGAGGAGATTGGCCACCGAGGCCACCGCCCGTCCGACGAGGCGACCGGTCCGCTCCACGACGGCCGGGCCGGCCTCGCTGGCGGGCCGGCCGGTCATCTCCGCGATGGCGGTCCCCGAGGCCTCGGCCTCGAGACAGCCCCGGGCTCCACAGCTGCAGCGCCGCCCGTCCGGCTCGACGGTGATGTGGCCGATGTGCCCGGCGTTCCCGCCGAGGCCGTCGAGGAGCCGGCCGTCGAGGACGATCCCGCCGCCGACCCCGGTGGAGACGACCATGGCCAGGAAGGCGGGATGGCCCCGGGCCGCCCCGAGCCATCCCTCGGCCAGGGCCAGGGCCTTGGCGTCGTTGTCGACGCTGGTGGGGAGGCCGGTGGCCTCCTCCAGTCGGTGGCGGAGGGGGAAGTCCCGCCAGGCTGGGATGTTGAGGGGGGAGATCTCCTCTCCACCCCGGGTCATCGGTCCGCCGCAGCCCACCCCGCAACAGGTGACGGTGGCCGATTCGGGG
The DNA here is from genome assembly GCA_003151955.1 of Acidimicrobiaceae bacterium. Lineage (GTDB taxonomy): Bacteria > Actinomycetota > Acidimicrobiia > Acidimicrobiales > UBA8190 > PALSA-743. The sequence continues at coordinate 66,613 of PLZB01000028.1, read as the reverse complement.
GCATCGCCCCGGACCTCGGCCAGGAGCGCCACGAGGGTCCCGAAGAGGAGCTCGGCGTCGTCGGTGGCGGTGGTGGGCACCCGGCGGTGTGAGAGCAGCTCACCGTCGGGACCGACGAGGGCGGCGGCCAGCTTGGTCCCTCCGATGTCCACGGCGAGGCAGAGCTCCACGGGCGGCACCCTACCGCCGGTGGAGGTCGGGGCCGGAGCGACCCGGACTACTCCTCCCGGCGGAAGCGGTCCCGGATCCGGCTCCGGGTGTCGGTGAGGGCGTTGCCGATGCCCTCGGCCCGGACGCCCCAGCGGAGGTCCTCCCAGCCGGCCTTCCCCATCCGTCGGAGGTTGGTCCAGAACATCACCAGGGACACGAACATGACGAGGACGCCACCGAACCCGACGATCAGGTTGGTGGTGAAGAAGGCGAGCATGATGACGAGGCCGACGACGAAGCCGACGATCGACCACTTCAGGTACCGGCCCGCGTATCGGTAGACGTTCTCCGACTGGACCCGGGCCGCGAACGCCGGGTCCTGCCGGGTCAGCGCCTGTTCCAGCTCCTCCAGCACCTTCTGCTCGTGCTCTGAGAGCGGCACGCCGACCTCCCCTTCCCTACCGCTTGTCCCGAGTGCGCCCAATGGCCGCGGCTTCCGGCCAATCTTCGCGCAGCGAAGGGGGCAAGACAACGGCACCCCCCCCGACGGCCCTCGGAAGGAGTCAGCCCGGCGACATCGGAGCTCCCCCGGAGGCGGCCGAGCGGTAGACGGCGTCGGCGATCCGGTGGGCGGCCAGCGCGATCTCGAGACCGGGCCAGGGGGGCCTCCCGGCGTCGAGGGCATCGAGGAAGGCATGGTCGGAGAGTGCGTAGGCCAGGAGGGGGAGCCGGAAGGCTTCGGCGGCGTCCAGGCGGTCCCGGAAGGCCAGGACGGCGGGCGGGAGACCCAGCTCGGCCAGGCCGCCGGGGTGCTCGACCAGGACCGGACCGGTGTCCTCGGCGGTGACGGTGAGGAGGGCGTCCTGGCAGAAGATCTCGAGTCGGCGGGTGGAGGGCCGGGTGAGGAGACGGTGCCAGACGCTCACCAGACTGGAGGTGGCGCCGCTCCGGTGGGTCAGGGTGGCCACGGCGACGTCCTCAACGCCGGGGTGCCCGGCGAAGTTGGACGTCCGGGCCGTCACGGACTCGACGGGGCCCAGGAGCCAGGCCAGGAGGTCGAGGTCGTGGATGGAGTGCTCGATGAGGGTCCCCCCGCCGGCCACCGAGACGTCAGCCCGCCAGGTCGAGCCGTACATACCCTGGATGGGGAAGAACTGGTCGTCCCGTAGCGCCGCGGCCATGGGCCGGCCCAGTGACGTCGGGTCGAGCCCGGACATCCCACCCCTGGCGGCGGGGCCGGTGACCGGACCGGGGAGGTCCCCCCCGGTCAGGGCGGCCAGGAGGGAGAAGGGGGTCGACGCCCGCAGGACCAGGCCGACCTGGTGGGGCACCCCGGCCTCGCTGACAGCCCGGGTCAGTTCCAAGGCTCCGGCCAGGTCGGTGGCCAGGGGCTTCTCGCAGTAGACGGCCACCCCGGCCCGGGCTGCGGCTCGGACGAGGTCGAGGTGGCTGTTCGTGGGGGTACAGATCCAGACGGCCTCGGCCGCGGCGATGACGGCCTCGGCGTCGGCCATGGCCTGGGCCCCGGGGTGGGCCCCGGCCAGCTGCCGGGCCCGGGACTCCTCGGTGTCGGTCACGGCCACCACCTCGGCATCGACCAGCCCTCCCCCGATCAGGGCCTTCAGGGCATAGGAGTGGACGGTGCCGATGAACCCACAGCCGATGATCCCGAGGCGGCGAGGTGCCATCAAGCTTTCCCTTCGTGTTGGTCCGACGGCCCGGAAAGGTCGGGGACGGGTTCGGCCCGGGGGCCCCACTGGGTGTCCCCCCGGCGCTTGACGGTGAGCCCGGCCGGTCCGACGAGGGTGGCGGGGCCGACGGCGGACTGGCCGTAGCGGGCCCGGATGGCGGCGACCGAGGCCTCGACCCCGTCCCAGGCTCCCCGCCGTGGCCGATCCTCGGTCCCGGTGCCGACCTCGTCGAAGCTGAGCTGGCGGGCCACGGTGCCGGCGGGGACGAGACCGGAGAGGCTGACGCCGAGGAGCCGGACCCCGGGGGCCACGTCGACGGCCTCGAGGAGGGCGCCGGCGACCAGGCCGATGGCATGGGAGGCGTCGAGCGGGGTCGCCACCGTGTGGGAACGGGTGATGAGGGAGAGGTCGCCGTAGCGGACCTTGACCGTGATGGTGCGGCCGGCGAGATCGGCCTCGTGGAGGCGGGCCGAGACGGCGTCGGCCATCCGGACGAGGTGCTGGTGGAGGTCGACCTGGACGTGGAGGTCGACGGCGAACGTCTCCTCATGGCCGACGGACCTGGCCTCCCGGTCGGCCTCGACCGGACGGGGGTCCTCCCCCCGGGCCAGGGCGGCCAGCTGGAGCCCGTGAGCAGTCCCGAGTCTCCGGACCAGGGTGTCGGGGGGGACGGCGGCGAGATCGCCGATGGTCACGACCCCGATCCGGTCGAGCTGGGCGCCCGTGGCGGGGCCGACCCCCCACAGGGCACCGACGGGCAGCCGGTGCAGAAACGGGAGCTCTTCGGCGGGGAGGACGACGACGACTCCGGCACCCTGGCGGGTGCCCTCCAGCGAGGCGACGGGCTTGGCTGCTCGGGAGGCCAGCTTGGCCAGCAGCTTGCTCCGGGCCACCCCCACGGCGCAGTGGAGGCCCAGGTCGGCGCGGACCTGGTCCCGGACGGCCCCGGCGATGGCGGGAGGTGAGCCGAAGAGCCGGCGGGAACCGGCCACGTCGAGGAAGGCCTCGTCGAGGGCGATGGGCTCGATGATCGGGGTGAAGGCCCGGAGCACGCCGTGGAAGCGCTCGCTCATCTCGCTGTACCGGCCGTAGCGCCCGGACAGGAAGACGGCCTGGGGGCATCGCCGGCGGGCCACCACGATGGGCATGGCGGAGTGGATGCCGTAGGCCCGGGCCTCGTAGGTGCAGGCGGCCACCACCCCCCGGTTTCCCGTGCCTCCGACGATGACGGCCCGCCCCTCCAGACTGGGATCGTCGAGGACCTCGACCGCGGCGAAGAAGGCATCCATGTCGACGTGGAGGACCGTGCAGTCGTCGACGCCGGGGGCCTCCCCCTCGACGATCGGGGTGGGGCCGTCAGGCACCGAGCCGGAGTCTCCGAAAACCCTCGGCGTAGCCGACCCCGGCCTTCCGACCGTCCTCTTCGGCTCGACGCCGCACCGCCCGGCCGGCCCAGTCGGGGCCGTCGGCGAATTGACTCTGGTGGCAGCTCACAGCCGCCACCTTCGCCTCGAGAACTTCGCCGATGTCAACCCACACCGTCGGCTCGAGCGTCCCCGAGAGCAGGACGACCTGGACCTGGTGGGGAGGACCGGCATCGGGGAAATAGTGGGGCAGCGCCGCCGCCGGTGAGATGGCGTCGAGCATGGCGAAGCCGAGGATCCGATGGTCCCGGTGGTTGAAGTAGTCCTCACCGAAGAAGACGGCGGTCGGATCGGGACAGAGGACCGTCTGGGGCCGGAGACGCCGGATCCAGCTGACGAGCTCCCCCCGGAAGTCGGCCGTGTCGACGAGGTCCCCGTCGGGGTAGTCGAGCTGGTGCCGACCCGAGATCCCGAGGAAGCCGGCGGCCCCGGCCGTCTCCTCCGCCCGCCGGACCCTGAGCTCTCCCGGATCGACGGCGGGGTCGGGCGTCCCCTTCTCGCCCGACGTGCACTGCAGGAGGTGAACCTCCGCACCCTCCCGGGACCAGCGAGCCAGAGTCCCCCCACAGGAGACGTCGGCGTCGTCGGGGTGGGCGTAGGCAGCGAGGACCCGACCGGGAACGGTGTCGAGGAGCTCGACCACGGCGATCAGCCCTTGCGTTTGGGTTCGGTCGTCTTGGTCAGGAGCCCGACCTCCCGCTGAAAGTCCCCGAGGTCCTCGAACCCCTTGTAGACCGAGGCGAACCGCAGGTAGGCGACCTCGTCGAGCTCCCGGAGCCGCTCCAGGGCGGCAACGCCGATCTGCTGGCTGTCCACCTCCGCTCCGGCCCCCCGCAGGGAATCCTCGACCTCCTGGGCCAGGATCTCGAGCTGCTCCGGGCTGACAGGACGGTTCTTCGTGGCCGCCCTGACCCCGGCAATCAGCTTGGCCCGGTCGAACGGCTCCCGTTCCCCGGCCCGCTTGACCACCCACAGCGGCACCTCCTCGAGCCGCTCATAGGTGGTGAACCGCCGGGTGCACGACAGGCACTCCCGACGGCGACGGATGGCGACGCCGTCCTCGGCCAGCCTCGAGTCCACCACCTTGTCGTCGAGGCTCTGACACCACGGGCAACGCACAGCGGCCACCGTAGTGCCGGCTGGTGCTCCCTTCGGGACGGCGACTTCAGGGCAGGAGGAGGTGCTCACCGGGAACCACGGTGCTGCTCCCCGTTTGGCCGGTCAGCTGGTCGACGATCGGCCGGGGGTCACCACTCGGATCGAGACGCTGGGCAATCGACCAGAGGCTGTCGCCAGGCTGGACCACGTAGACGGCATGGTGGGCGAGGGTGGCCCCCGAGGCTGAGAACCGGGACTGTCCGCCGCCCCATGGCAGGGCCAGGGCGACCAGGAGACCGGTGACCACAACGCCCAGGAGCACCCGCCGGCGGCGAAGGGCCGCCGTCCGAGCTGCCCGCCGGTCGTTCACGCAGTGTCGCGGGACCGTGCGCACCGAATGGGCGCTCCGCTCCCCCACCGACGGCTCGAACCCCACCCGGGGCCGGGAGATCCCATTGTGCCTCGCCGGGCGGGACCGGACGGGCGGATGCGCAACGGTCGGTCCCTCGACGGACTCGGCGCAGGCGGTGGCGGTCATCGACTCGCCCCGCACACCAGGAAGGCGGCAGCGGCAGCGGCCGAACACCTGTTTCCCGAACACCTGTTCGTCATGTTTTTCATCTGACCACGAACACCTGTTCGTGTCAAGGGTCCAAAGACCATCGGGGTCGGCAGCCATGCGATCAGATTGACAGGGGGGTGTAACGGTCGAACCGGAACGGCCCGCCGATCAGGCCGGCCGAACCAACCCGTCCGGGATCACGCCCGGCCCGCGTCGATGACGGTCGAACAGGTGTTTGCTTTCACCTCGCCCCACCGCTATCCTTCTACGAACTGGTGTTCGGCCGACCTCCGGGTGACGGCAGGCACCGCCGGGACACGAGGCGAGGAGACGACATGGCCGAGGCACTGACCGGGAAGCGGCAGGACATCCTGGAGTACATCGCCTCGAGCCTCCGGGACCGGGGCTACCCGCCGTCGGTCCGGGAGATCGGGGAGGCGGTCAGCCTGACCTCGTCGTCCACCGTCCACGCCCATCTCAAGGTGCTCCAGCGTGAGGGCTACCTGGTCAGGGACCCCACGAAGCCTCGGGCCATCGAGGTCCGGTACGACCCCTCCTCGGGGGCCAACCTGGCCGCCGGCCGGGTCCGGCACGTCCCCCTGCTCGGCGACGTCGCCGCCGGCACCGGCGTCCTGGCCAGCGAGAATGTCGAGGAGCTCCTCCCCCTGCCGGAGGACTTCACGGGCACCGGGTCGGTGTTCATGCTGCGGGTCCGGGGCGAGTCGATGATCGAGGCGGGGATCTTCGACGGCGACTTCGTAGTGGTCCGCCAGCAGCCGGAGGCCGTCAACGGGGACGTGGTCGTGGCCGGGATCAACGACGACGAGGCCACCGTCAAGACCTACACGTTGAAGCGGAACCGGATCATCCTGACCCCGGCCAATTCCGCCATGGAGCCGATGGAGTTCCATCCCGACGACGTCACGATCTACGGCAAGGTCGTCACCGTGCTCCGGCGCCTCTGAGCCGTTGGGGAAGGAGCTGTCGGAGGGAGGGATCGACGACGACGACGCTCGAGAGCCGCGGACTCGTGACGGAGCGGTTGGTGCTCAGGAGGTGGCGGGAGTCGGACCTCGATCCCTTCGCCGACTTGAACGCCGACCCGGCCGTGATGGAGTACTTCCCGGCCCCGCTCGACCGGGCGGCCAGCGACGACCTGGCCCGGGTGGCCGACAGTCGGGTGGCCGCCGGCTGCGGGCTCTGGGCTGTCGAAGTCCCGGGTGTGGCTCCGTTCATCGGGTTCATCGGACTCAACCCCGTCACCTACGAGACCCCCTTCACTCCCGCGGTCGAGGTGGGCTGGCGGCTGGCCCGGACCGGCTGGGGCCGCGGCTACGCACCTGAGGGAGCCCGGGCCGCCGTTGCCGACGGGTTCGGGCGGCTCGGCCTGGAGGAGATCGTCTCCTTCACCGCCGCCGGCAACTCCCGTTCCCGGCGGGTGATGGAGAGGATCGGGATGACCCGGGACGAGGGTGGGGACTTCGACCATCCGCGGATCCCCGTGGGTCACCGGCTCCGGCGGCACGTCCTCTACCGGCTGGCCCGGCCGGACTGACCGGCTGAGGCGACCGGCGGAGGGGAGCTCAACCGACGGCGGGGAGGACGAGGGTGCAGGGCACGGGACCGGCCCGGGCCGGGTCGAGGGCGTTGAGGACGTCCCGGGCGGCGACAGGGTCGGCGACGATGGCGAGGTGGTCGCTCTGGTCCAAGGGGCACTGGCGCTGGACGGTGAGGTTGGTGACGTTGGGGCCCTGCAGGAATCCGCTGGTGTAGGGCTCGACGAGCTCGTCGTTCCGGGTGGCGATGTCGGTGTAGGTCACCCCGGCGGCAGCGGCCCCGGAACCGGCGTTGAGCTTCTGGACGAAGGCGGAGCCGATCAGGAACTCCCCGCAGGACTGGCACTCGGCGGAGTAGAGGGCGGATGCGGCCGGGGAGAGACCGAAGGGGGCCGCCTCCCGGTCGAGGGTGCCGAGACCGCCCAGGTTGGTCCCCCCGAAGACCCCGGAGATGGCCACGTAGTGGTCGACGAAGCCGGCCCCCCCGAGGAACCGGACGTAGTAGTCGGGCATGGTGGCCCCTTCGGAGTGGCCGACGATGTCGACCTTGGCCGCCCCGCTGGCGGCCAGGACCCGGGTGACGAAGCCGGCCAGGACGGCCGCGCTCTGCTCCATGGGCTCGAGGCCGCCGAATTCGGACTCACCGGGCTCGGTGCCGTAGGTGAGGGCGAAGACGCAGTAGCCGGCATCGGCGAGGAGGGGGGAGATCGTCTGCCAGTTGTCGGTCTGGTTGGCCAGGAGGCCGTGGACGAGGACGACCGGCTCGGGGTGGGTGGCGCTGGGCCGGCAGGACCAGTTGTCCGCTCCCGGCGGTGGCGTCCCCACCGGCTCGGAGCCGGCCAGGATCCCGGCGGCGAAGGTGTAGGGCACCGGGTAGGTGGCGGCCGAGGACAGGCCGACCGGGAGGCTCCCTGTGACGATGGCCGTCACCGCGGTGACGACGACGAAGAGCAGGGGGAGCCGGGGCTTCCGCATGCCTGGGGAACGGCACCCGGCAACGGGTCTTGCGCCAGGAGCGGCCCCCGGGGCCTCAGGGGCCGGCCGGGCGGGAACGGGCGGGGCGGTCCAGGTAGGGACAGTGCCGACATCCCTGGTCGCAGCAGCTCTCCCGGGCCCAGAGGGTGGCGGCGCTCTGGACGAAGAAGCCGGTGGAGGGATCGAGGTAGCCGGCCTCCCCCGCCTCGATGGCTTGGCGGTGGAGGGCCAGGATGGCCTCGTAGTCGGGCTGGGACGGGTCGAGCCGGGACGGGTGGGGGACGACGGGGAACGGGAACCGGTCCGGAGCCTGGCCGAGGCGCTCGTCGCCGCCGGAAGGGTCGGCTGCGGCCACCAGGGGAGACTGGGCCAGGAGGAGGGCCCCGGTGCAGAGCACCCCGACGGCGACGACCTCGAGGGCCACGAGGAGGGGACCACCCCGGAGGCGCTCGTCGAGGGCGGCCACCCCGATCACGATGCTGACCAGGGGGGCCACGATGACGTTGGCGGCCCGGGACGCCGTGATCGGCCCGGCGTGGAGGGAGTTCTGGAGGAGGAAGAGGCCGAGGACACCGGTCAGGGCCAACCCGTAGGGGACCCAACTGACGAAGACATGGCCCCAGCCCCGGGTGATCAGCCCGGTGAGGGCCTTGGTCAGGGTGGCGTTGTAGGCGAAGACGATGGCGGCGGCGGCGCCGAAGGCCAGGGCCCGCCACCACCGGGGACCCGTCCGGGCCGCCACCACCAGGGTGCCGACGGAGACGGCGGCGGCGACCGAGACGACGACCCAGCCCGTCCCGGTGGGGGCGGAACGGCCCAGGGCGGGCCGGGCCAGGAGGAGGAAGCCGGCCAGCCCAGAGACGACCCCGGCCGAGCCGACCCACTCCCGCCAGCCCAGCCGGCGGTGGAACCAGAGCGCCAGGATGGCCACCAGGAACAGGAGCTCCAGCGTCCCGATGGGCTGGACGGCGCTGAGCTGCCCGAACCGGAGGGCCGTGGCCTGCACACCGAATTGGGCCAGGAGGAGGATGAAGCCCACCAGCCAGATCCGCCGACGGACGATGTGGGAGACCAACCCCAGGCTCATGGAGGCCTCCGGGGGGGCGGTCTCCACCCCCATCCGCTGCAGGACCGAGGTGACCGCAGCCATCAGTGCGGCCACCACGGCCAGGACGTACGCCACGGAACACGTTCTAGTGCCATTCGGGCCGGGGCCGGCCGCGACGGAGCCCGGTCAGCCCGGCGGGGACAGCTCGGAGAAGAAGTCGACGAGGGCGGCCGCCGTCGGACCGACGTGGGTGATGATCCCGAGATGGCCCGCTCCGGCGATCTCGACGAACCGGGCCCCGGAGATCAGCCCGGCCGCCTCCCGGGCCCGGGCCGGTGGGCTGTCGACGTCGTGTTCGAAGGCGACGACGAGCACCGGGAGCCGGAGGGCAGGCCAGAGGTCGGTCCGCCCGGGGTCATTCGACCAGGCCAGGCAGGCCTCGTACTGGCCCAGCCGGCCCGGGTTGGGCCAGGGAGCCAGGTCCCCGATCAACGAGAGCCAACCCTCCACCACGGCATCGTCCTGGAGGTCGGAGGTCGGCAGGTAGCGGAGGGTCTCGGTGGCGTAGAAGAGCGGTGGGAGGTCCTGGTCGAGCCGGGCCAGGTCCCGCTCCACGGTGGTGATGGCCCGCTCCCAGGCCGTGGCGACGTTGCAGCTCCCGAGCAGGGCCACCGCCTCCACCCGGTCGGGGTGGCGGGCGGCCAGGACCTCGGCGATCCAACCGCCCATGGAGTGACCCGCCATCCGGACCCGGTCCAGGCCGAGGTGGTCGAGGAGGCCGACCGTGTCCTCCACCATGGTGGCGACGGAGTAGGGGGCCGGGGGCGATGAGGAGGGCCCGACCCCCCGGTTGTCGAAGGTCACCACCTGGTAGCCCCCGGCCACCAGGGCCGGGGCGATCCCCAGGTCCCAGGACATCGCCGGTTGGCCGCAGCCGGCCACCAGGACGACCGGCTCCCCCTCCCCCGTCACATGGTAGGCGAGGGTGACCCCACCGAGCTCGACCTCGGCCACGGTTTCGCTCCTCAGCTCACGCTCAGGAGGTCGACGATGAAGATGAGGGTGGCGTTGGCCGGGATGGTGGGGGGATAGCCCGACGCCCCGTAGGCGAGGCCGGGAGGGATGACGAGCTCCCGTCGGCCCCCGACCTTCATCCCCGCCACCCCCTGGTCCCAGCCGGGGATGACCGCCCCCGCCCCGAGTGTGAACGGGAAGCCCGAGGGGTTGCCGTCGGTCCAGGAGGCGTCGAAGACGGTCCCGTCCGAGTAGAGGGCCCCGACATACTTGACCGTCAGCTTCTTCCCGGCCACGGCCTCCGGCCCGGTCCCCGGGATGAGGTCGGCCACGGCCAGTTGCGTCGGTGGCGGCCCGCCCGGGACCCTGACGGTGGGCTCGGTACCCCAGGTCCCGGCGTCCGACGGCTGGGAGATCAAGCCGGATCCCGGGGCCGTCGTCGCCGTTGCGGCCGAGGTCGGGGTAGACGTCGGGGTGGTCGTGGGCGCCGAGGTGGTGGCCGGACCTGCCGTCGTCTCCGGGCCCGACGAGGTCGACGGCCCGGGCGTGCTGGCCAGGGCCCCGGCCGTAGTGCTCGGGGCCGAGCCACTGCTGGTGTTGCTGCAGGCGGCGCCCAGGAGGGCAACGGCGATCGAGCCTGCGAGGAGGATGGTCCGGGGGCGCGACATCTCGAGTGGTCCTTTCAGGGCGGCGGCGACCCGAGCACGCTACCTCCCCGACCCCGACCCCCGAGGCCGCCTCAGCCCCCGAGCACCCCGGCCAGGACGGCCCGGACCGCCTCGAGCTCGGCCCGGGTGACGACCTCGTCGGGGGTGTGGGACAGGAGGGGGTCGCCGGGTCCGAAGTTGGTGGCCGGGATCCCCGCCGCCCAGAAGGTGGCCACGTCGGTCCAGCCCAGCTTGGCCCGGGGGGCCGATCCCGTGGCGGCCACCAGGGCGGCCAGGAGGGGATGGTCGAGGGAGGGAGGGGCCCCGGCGGCCACGTCGACCACGGTCAGGCTGTCCCCCTCCGCCGGATCGGGCCCGACGTCGAGGAGCCGGCCCAGCTCGGCCTCGGCCTGGGCCGGGGTCCGGTCGGGGGCGAACCGGTAGTTGACGGTGCAGCTGGCGGAGTCGGGGACGACGTTGCCGGCCACCCCGCCCTCGATCCGGACGGCCTGGAGCTGCTCGGTGTACTCGCAGCCGTCGATGACCACGGCCCGGGGCTGGTAGCGGTCCAGGGCCTCGAGGACGGGGAGGAGCCGGTGGACGGCGTTCCGACCCGTCCAGGGCCGGGCCGTGTGGGCCCGTCGGCCCCCCTTCGAGACGGTGGCCCGCATGGTGCCCTGGCAGCCGGCCTCGACCCGTCCCCCGGTGGGCTCTCCCAGGACGGCGGCGTCGGCGGCCAGGAGCTCGGGCCGGTCGAGGGCGAGACGGCCCAGGGCGTTGTGGTGCCGTTCGACCTCCTCGCAGGCGTAGAAGAGGTAGGTGACGTCGACGGCGGGTTCGGGGACGGACCGGGCCAGGTCGAGGAGGACGGCCAGGCCCCCCTTCATGTCGACGGCCCCCAGGCCCGAGACGGCGTCACCCTCGATCCGGGCCCCGGCCGGGCCGGAGGGGGGGACGGTGTCGAGATGGCCGGCCAGGAGGAGCCGCCGGGACTGGCCCAGGGCGGTCCGGGCCACCACGCTGTCCCCGATCCGCTCCACCTCGAGTCCGGGCCGGGCCCGGAGCTCCTCTTCGATCCGGTCGGCCAGGGCGGCCTCCCCGTGGCTGACGGAGGGAATCCCGATGAGCTCGGCGGTGAGGGCCAGGAGGTCCACCCTCAGGTGGCGATGCCGTGGTCCCGGAGGACCGACTCGAGCTGAGCCTTGTCGTGGCGCTCCCCCTCGGTGAGCCGCTTGATGACGAGGACGCAGGGGAGGAAGAACTCCCCTCCGGGGTAGTCCCGGCGGCGGGAGGCGGAGACGGCCACGCTCCAGGGGGGGACGACGCCCCGGCTGATCTCCTCCCCCGTCCCGGCGTCGATGACGGGGATGGAGGGGTTGAGGATGGTGCCCGACCCGAGGACGGCCCCCTCCCCCACCCGGGCCCCCTCGGTGACCATGCAGCGGCTCCCGATGAAGGCCTCGTCCCCGACGATCACCGGGGCGGCCTGGGGGGGCTCGAGGACGCCGCCGATCCCGACCCCGCCCGAGAGGTGGACCCCGACCCCGATCTGGGCGCAGGAGCCGACGGTGGCCCAGGTGTCGACCATCGTCCCGGCCCCCACCCGGGCGCCGATGTTGACGTAGCTCGGCATCAGGATGACGCCCCGGTCGAGGAACGACCCCCACCGGGCCGAGGCCCCGGGGACGGCCCTGACCCCGGCCGCCTCGAAGCCGGTCTTGAGGGGGAGCTTGTCGGCGTACTCGAAGGGCCCGCTCTCGACGGTCTCGACGGCCCGGAGCCGGAAGAGGAGGAGGATGGCCCATTTGAGCCAGAGGTGGACGACGACCTCGCCGTCCCCGCCCACCTCGGCCACCCGGACCTCCCCCCGGTCCAGGAGCCCGACGGCCTCGGTGACGACGGCGAGGGCGTCGGTGTCGGTGGGCCCGAGCTCGGCCGCCCGGGACCACAATTCCTCGATCTGGGACTGGAGATCGGCCATCGGTGCAGGCTACCGGCCCCCGGGGGACCTGCCGCCGCCCCCGGGGATCCCCCCGGCCCGGAGCCGCCCCACCACCAGGTCGATCCGGTCGTCGGGCTGGACCACGGCGATCCGGACGTGGCCGGTCCCGTCGGGCCCGAAGAACTCCCCCGGACTCACGAGCATCCCGGCCGCATCGGCCAGGGCCTCGGCCAGGACCCAGTCCCCGCCCCGGCCCTCCTCCTCACCCCGGGTCCGGGCCCAGTCGGGGACGGGGACCCAGAGGTAGAAGCCCCCGGCCGGCCGGGGGACCACCAGGAGGCCGGCCTCCTCCAGGGCGCCGGCGAGGAGGTCGAGCCGGGCCCGGTAGCGGGCCCGCTGGGCCACCACATGGTCGTCGTCGTCGAGGGCCACGGCCGCGGCGGCCTGGACCGGTCCCGGGACCATGAGCCCGGCGTGCTTCCGGATCTCGGAGAGGTAGGAGACCAGCTCGGGGTCACCGGCGTAGAAGCCGGCCCGGACCCCGGCCAGGTTGGACCGCTTGGAGAGGGAGTGGACGGCCAGGACCCCCTCGGGGCCGGCCTGGAGGATGGAGGAGGGCGGCCCGTCCCAGGTGAATTCGGCGTAGCACTCGTCGGAGAGGACGGGAACCCCGCGGGCGCGACCCCAGGCCCCGGCCCGGTCCAGGTCGGTGAGCGTCCCCGTCGGGTTCCCGGGGCTGTTGACCCAGAGGACCAGGGCCCGGGCCGCGTCGGCCTCCCCGATCGAGTCGAGGTCGAGCCCCCCGCCGAGAGTCTCGGGGACACCGACCGTCCGGCAGCCGGCCAGCTGGGCCCCCATGGCGTAGCTCGGATAGGCGACGGCCGGGGCCAGGACCGTGTCCCGCTCCGGGGTCCGGAGCCGGAGGTACCAGGCCGCCGAGGCCACGAACTCCTTCGTCCCCACGCAGGCCGCCACCGCTCCCGGGTCGACCTCGACCCCGAACCGCCGGGCCATCCACCCCGACGCCGCCCGCCGGAGCTCGGCCGAGCCGATCGAGGCCGGATAGCCCCGCTCCGCCCCCGAGGCGGCCAGGGCGGCCACGACGGGTCCGGGCGGAGGGTCGCAGGGGGTGCCGACGGAGAGGTCGACCATCCCACCTTCGAGCCGGCCGGCCCGCTCCGAGAGCCCGACGAGCCGGTCGAAGGGGTAGGGGGGCGGCGTGAAGCCGGCCGGGGAGACCGTCACCGGAGCTCCACGAATTCCCGGAACCGGGCCCGGCCGGCCTCGTCCAGGAAGACCTCGACCCGGGTTCCCCCCGCCCCGGCCACCTCGGCCACCACCTCACCCTCCCGGTGGACGGCGGCCAGGACGTCCCCCCGCTCGAAGGGGACGACCAGGGCCACCACCTCGTCCCCCTTCCGGAGCTCCTCCCCCACCACCCGGAGGAGCTCGGCCGTCCCCTCCCCGGTGAGCGCTGAGATGGCCACCGACCCGGGGTGGCCGGCGGCCACCAGCCTGGCCTCCCCGGAGAGGTCGACCTTGTTGATCACGAGGAGCTCGGGGACCCCCCCGGCGCCGATCTCCCCCAGGACCTCCCGGACGGCGGCGATCTGGGCCTCGTGGTCCTCGGCCGAGCCGTCGACGACATGGATGAGGAGATCGGCATCCCCCACCACCTCCAGGGTGGACCGGAAGGCCTCCACCAGCTGGTGGGGCAGCTTCCGGACGAACCCGACCGTGTCGGTCAGCAGGACCGTCTCCCCTCCGGGGAGCTGGAGCTGCCGGGTCCGGGGGTCGAGGGTGGAGAAGAGCCGGTTCTCGACCAGGACCCCGGCGTCGGTGAGCCGGTTGAGGAGGGTCGACTTCCCGGCGTTCGTGTAGCCGACCACCGTGGCCGTCCGGTGCCGGCCCCGGGCCCGGGACCGGGCCTGGGTCTGCCGGGTGGCCGAGACCGCCTTCAGCTCCGTCTCGAGCCGGCTCATCCGCCGGAGGAGCCTCCGCCGGTCGACCTCGAGCTTCGTCTCCCCCGGTCCCCTCGTCCCGATCCCCCCCGCCTGCTGGCTGAAGGCCTTCCCCCGGCCCCGGAGCCGGGGCAGCCGGTAGCGGAGGAGGGCCAACTCGACCTGGGCCTTCCCCTCCTGGCTCCGGGCGTTCTGGGCGAAGATGTCGAGGATCACCGCCGTCCGGTCGATGGCGGTCCGACCCAGGATCTTCTCCAGGTTCCGCTGCTGGGCCGGGGAGAGCTCGTCGTCGAAGACGACCGTGTCGGAGTCGACCGTCTCCGACAGCTCCCGGAGTTCCTCCACCTTCCCCTTCCCGACGAAGGTGGCCGGGTCGGGGCTGTCCCGCCTCTGGACGATCCGGCCCACGACATCGGCCCCGGCCGTGTCGACGAGGAGGGCCAGCTCGTCGAGGCCCTCCTCCACCGTCTCGGCCGACACCCAGGGGAAGACCACCCCGACCAGGATGATCCGCTCCCGGAACCTCCGTTCGATCAGGGTCAAGCCCGGGCCTCCACCGCTGCGGCCAGGACGGCCTCCTCGATCGTAACAGTCGCGACCCGTCTCGTCGGACCCGACAGGGTCACCCCGTCGGCGGCCAGGACGACCTCGAGGGTCCCGCCCGGTTGGTGGACCGACACCTTCTCACCGGCCTCTCCCCAGTCGGCGGCGGCGGCGGCCACAGCGCAGGTCCCCGTCCCGCAGGCCAGGGTCTCCCCCACCCCCCGTTCCCAGACCCGCATCGTGAGCTCCCCCTCCCCGGGCCCCGTCCAGACGAACTCGACGTTGGCTCCCCCCTCCACCGACCGCTCCAGGAGGGCCCCGACGGTGGCCACGACGTCGGGGCCGACGGGCTCGCCGAGCAGGACGAGGTGGGGATTCCCCATGTCGACCATCCGGGCCCGCCGGACACCGGCCAGCCCTGCGGCCAGCGCCCTGGACACCGCACCCACTCCCAGGGGCTCGACCGAGGCGACAGCCACGGCCAGATCCCCCGGCTCCAGCTCCGGTCCCAGCCCGGCCCGGCCCATCGCCACCGCGGCGTGGCCGAGACCCGGGGTGCCGCTCGCGGTGTACTCGACGGTCCGGACCCCGGCCCGGGTCGACACCGTGACCGGGCCAGCCTCGACCACCCCGGCATCGACAGCGGCCTGGACGAGGCACCGGATCCCGTTCCCGCTCATCTCCGCCTCTCCCCCGTCGGCGTTGCGGAGCTCCATGGCCAGCTCCGCCCCGTCCCGGCCCGACCGGACCTCGATGAGCCCGTCGGCGCCGACACCGAACCGCCGGTGGCAGAGGGCGACCACCTCGGCCGGGCTCACCGGCCTCCGTCCCTCGAGGTCGACGACGACGAGGAAGTCGTTCCCCGCTCCCTCGTACTTCCCCAGCCGCAGCCCCTGGCCCTCGGTCACGCCGTTCAGTCTGGCACCGGCGACGGGCCGGCCGGACCGCCGGCGTCCCAGGCCAGGGCCAGTTGGGCCCCGAGGTCCCCGGCCGGGTCGAGCCACCGGATCCGGGGGTCCCGCCGGAACCAGGCCCACTGCCGCCGGGCGAAGGCCCGGGTCCGGCGGACGGCCTCCTCGACGGCCTCCTCCAGGGGGACCCCCTCCTCGACGTGGGCCAGGAGCTCCCGGTAGCCGAGGGCCTGGCGGGCCGTCCGGGACAGCCCCCCGGGCCGACCGGCGAGGGCCCGGACCTCCTCGACCAGACCGGCTTCGAGGAGGGACCGGAACCGGGCCGAGACGGCCTCGTCGTGGAGGGCCCGGTCGTAGGGGATCCCGAGGAGGAGAAACCGGCTCGGGGGGTAGGCCGTCAGGCCGGGTCCGTAGGAGGAGAAGGGCCGACCCGACCCCACCGTCACCTCCAGGGCCCGGACCAGCCGGCGCCGGTTCCCCGGCTCGATCCGGCCCGCCGCCACCGGATCCAGCCGAGCCAGCCGGTCGTGGAGAGCGGCCAGCCCTCCGGGCGCCCCCGCCTCGACCTCGAGGGCGGCGGCCACCTCGGGCCAGCGCCCCGGCAGCTCGAGGTCGTCGACGACGGCCCGGAGGTAGAGACCGGTCCCCCCGACCAGGAGGGCCCGGTGTCCCCGGGCCTCGATCCCGGCCAGGGCAGCCCGGGCCTCGGCCTGGAACCGGACCACCGTGAACTCCTCGGCCGGGTCGGCCAGGTCGAGGAGGTGGACGGGGACCTCGGCCCGCTCGGCCGGGCTGGCCTTGGCCGTCCCGATGTCCATCCCCCGGTAGACCCCCATGGAGTCGACCGAGACGAGCTCGACTCCGGCCCGGGAGCGGGCCAGGGCCAGGGCCAGGGCCGACTTCCCCGACGCCGTCGGCCCCACCAGGGCCACCGGCGGCCCGGCCGCCTCCACTCCCATCGGGGTCAGCCCGCGGTGACGGCCAGGGGGATCCGGACCTTGTGGCGGGGGGCGGCGGTGACCTCGATGAGATCCCCCCGGAGGTGGTGGGGGGCCGCCCCGGTCACCTCGACCAGAGCGTAGGAGCCCGCCCCGACGGGCCGACCCGGCACCGGGGCGAAATGGACGAGCTTGTTCTGCCCGGTCCGGCCCGCCACCACGGCCGGGTCCCGCTTGGAGGGTCCCTCCACCAGCACCTCCTCGACCCGACCCACCCGGGCCTCGTGCCGGGCCAGGGCGGACCGCTCCACCACCACCCGGAGCCGCTCGAACCGGTCGGCCACCACCTCGGCGGGGACGAACCGGTCCTCGAGGGCGGCGGCCCGGGTCCCGGGCCGGGGCGAGAAGATGAAGGTGTAGGCGCTGTCGTAGCCGGCGGCGGCCGCCACTTCCAGGGTCGCCTCGAAGTCGTCCTCGGTCTCCCCGGGGAACCCCACGATGATGTCGGTGGTCACGGCCAGGTCCCGGACGGCGCTGCGGGCCGCCGCCAGCCGCTCCAGGTAGCGCTCCGCCGTGTACCCCCGCCGCATGGCCGTGAGGATCCGGTCGCTCCCCGACTGGAGGGGGAGGTGGAGATGGGGGCAGACCTCCGGGGTCTCGGCCATCGCCGCGATGGTCTCGGGTCGGAGGTCCTTCGGGTGGGGACTCGTGAACCGGACCCGCCTGATCCCCTCGACGGCCCCCACCGACCGGAGGAGCTCGGCGAAGAGGGGACGGCGCCGGGTGATGTCCCGGCCGTAGGAGTTCACGTTCTGGCCCAGCAGGGTCACCTCGGTGACCCCGGAGCCGGCCAGGGCCCCGACCTCTCCGACAAGCTCGTCGGGGGGTCGACTCACCTCCGGGCCCCGGACCTGGGGGACGATGCAGAAGGCGCAGGAGTTGTCGCAGCCCGTCTGGATGGTGACCCAGGCCACGTAGGGCAGCTCCCGGACCGCGCCCAGAGCGGCGGCGGAGCCCCCGTCGCCCTCGGGGGCGGGGGCGTCGAGGATCTCGACCACCGGTCCCCCCGAGGCGGCCAGCCGGAGGAGCTCCGGAGCCCGGGCCAGGTTGTGGGTCCCGAAGACCACGTCGACGTGGCCGGCCCGGGCCCGGACCCCCTCCCCGTCCTTCTGGGCCAGGCATCCCCCACGGCGATCTGCATCCCCGGCCGGGCCTCCTGGAGGGACTTCAGGTGGCCGAGATGGCCGTAGAGCTTGTTGTCGGCGTTCTCCCGGATGCAGCAGGTGTTGAGGACGACGACATCGGCCTCGTCGACGTCCCCGGTCTGCTCCAGGCCGTCGGCCACGAGGAGCCCGGCGAGGCGCTCCGAGTCGTGCTCGTTCATCTGGCACCCGAACGTCCGGATGTGGAACTTCCTGGCCACCCCGGGATTCTACGGCCTCGAAGCCCCCTGACCCGCCGCCCCCGCCGTCGACCCGAAGGATCTCCCGATATGGGACGATGAGGAGACAACCCGGTCTCCGGGCGGCAGCATCGGGGGAACCTCAGCGAACGCGGAGGGGGTGGCTGCGGTGGAAGTGGGGAACCCCGCCAGGGTCCGCCGCGTCCGGTCCGGGACCGGCCCGGACGACCCGGCCCTCCTGGCCGCCATGGCCGCAGCGGCCCTCTCCCTGGCCCCGGCGCCGGGGGCCGAGGAGACCGACTCCCTGACAGCGCTGACCGCCATCCTCCCCCTTCGGATCTGGGCCGTGGACGGCGACGGGATCTTCACCCGCCACCACGGGAACGCCGGCCGGCTTCCCATGGGCGAAATGGTGGGCCGGTCCCTCGCCCTCTACGGCCCCGAGGTGGAAGCCGCCGTCTGGGCCGCGGTCGAGGCCGGGACCCCGACCACCTTCATCTCCGAGGGTCAGGTGGGAGGTCGGCCATGGGTCTACAGCACCCTCGTCCTCCCCCTGCCCGGCGGGGCCGGGGCCGGGGCCGTGGCCGTCTCCATGGACCTGACCCCGCCCACCTTCACCGACGCCCTCCTCAGCGCCGACAGCCGCCTCCACATCCTCGCCGAGTACGCCCCGGTCGGCGTCCTGGCCTGGGACCACCGGGGCCACCTCCTGTTCGCCAATTCGGGGGCCCTGGACCTGGTCGGCGAGACCTGGGAGGCCGTCGAGGCCCGGGCCTGGCTGGACTTCGTCCACCCCGAGGACCGGGAACTGGTCCTCAGCTTCTCCCCGGACCGCCCCTGGGAGAACGGTCCCAACTCCTGTGACCTCCGCCTGGTCCGGAGCGACGGGGCCACGCGCTGGGCCCGATCCACCACCATCGCCGTCCTCGGCGAGGACGACGCCGTCGAGGCCTGCCTGAGCACCCTGACCGACATCACCGATTCCGTCGAGGCGGCCGAGGCCCGGGGCCGGTCCGAGCAGGAGCTCGCCTACC
The DNA here is from genome assembly GCA_003151955.1 of Acidimicrobiaceae bacterium. Classification (GTDB taxonomy): domain Bacteria; phylum Actinomycetota; class Acidimicrobiia; order Acidimicrobiales; family UBA8190; genus PALSA-743. The sequence goes on along the minus strand of PLZB01000028.1, from coordinate 47,717 downwards.
TGGCCACCCACGACCCCGTCACCGACCTGGCCAACCGACCCTCGTTCCACCTCCGCCTCGACGAGGCCCTGGCCCGGTCGGCTCCGGCCGGCGGCCTCCTCGTCAACGTCGACCGCCTCGCCTTCCTCTCCGGCACCCTCGGCCTCCGGGTCGGCGACGAGCTCTTCCGCCAGGCGGCCCACCGGATCTCGGCCATTGCCGGGCCCCATCCGGCGCTGGTGGCCCGCTACTCGGAGCAGCTTGCCGCCGTCCTCCTCGAGCCCCTCCGCTCCGAGAGTGCCCCCGTCGCCCTCGCCGTGGCCCTGACCGAGGCTTTCACCGAGCCCTTCGTCGTCGACGGCGAGCTGGTCCACATGAGCGTCAGCATCGGCATCGCCCTGACACCGGACACTGGCGGCCCCGGCGTGACGGGCGAGGGCCTGGTGGCCGATGCCGGGATGGCCATGAGCGTGGCCCGGAAGGCCGGGGGCGGTCGCCACCACCTGTTCGACCCGGCCATGCGCGACACCGTCGTCACCCGGCAACGGGTCGAGGGGGGGATCCGCCGGGCCCTCGACGAGCGGGAGTTCGTCGTCCACTACCAGCCTGTGGTCTCCCTCGTCGACGGCCTCGTCTGCGGCCTCGAGGCCCTGGTCAGGTGGGAGCACCCCGAGGAGGGCCTTCTGCCCCCGGGGGCCTTCATCGCCGTGGCCGAGGATCGGGGCCTCATCCTCCCCCTCGGGGCCTGGGTCCTGGAAGAGGCCTGTGCCGTCCTGGCCGGCCTTGACGTGGGGCCGACCTTCGAGATGGCGGTCAACCTCTCGGCCCGCCAGCTCCTCGACCAGGACGTGGTGAGCCTGGTCTCCGGGGTCCTCGACCGCACCGGGGCCCGCCCCGACCAGCTGGCCCTGGAGCTGACCGAGACCGCCCTCATCCGGGAGCCCACCTCGGCCCGCCCCGCCCTGGAGGCCCTCCGGGAGTTGGGCGTCAGGATCAGTCTCGACGACTTCGGGACAGGCTTCTCCTCACTGACCCACCTGAGCGAGTTCCCCATCGACATCGTGAGGATCGACCGGCGTTTCGTGAACGCCCTCCCCGGCCCCGGGACCGACGCCTCGGTGGTCGAGGCCATCATCGGCCTCTCCTGCACCCTCGGCCTCGACCTGATCGCCGAGGGGGTCGAGACGGCCGCCCAGGCCGCCGCCCTCGTCTCGATGGAGTGCGAGAAGGCCCAGGGCTTCCTCTTCGCCCACCCCGCCCCCCTGTCGAAGATCGGGCCCCTCCTGCTCGGCCGCTCCCTCCTCCCCGGACCGGCTTGAAGCCTCACCCGGCCGGGCCCTCCTGCCGGAATCAGCCCAGGAGGTCGAAGGGGCCGCCTGCCCCGCCCTCGGGACGGCGACCCTGCCAGGGGCCGTCGGCGTCGGTGATGAGGCCTTCGAGGTCGGGCCGCAGGACGACGGCCCGGCCCGGTACCCCGATCTCCTCCATGGCCGTCTCCGCCGCTACCCGGACGGCCTCGGCCTGGCCCCCGTCACAGATCCCGAGGAGCGTCGGCCCCGCCCCCGACCAGCACGAGGCCAGGGCCCCGGCCGCCACCAGCCGGCCGAGCAGCTGGGGGGCCTCGGGGAAGAGGGGGCTCCGGTAGTCCTGGTGGAGCCGGTCCTCGGTGGCCTCCCGGATCAGGAGGGTGTGGTCGGCCAGGCCAGCCAGGAGGAGGGTCATCCGGCCCAGGTTGAAGGTGGCGTCGGCCCGGTTGACCTGCTGGGGGAGGGCCTGGCGGGCCTTGGCCGTCGAGAGGGGCCGGTCCGGGATCATGGCCACGTAGGCCAGGCTCACGTCGAGGGGCATCCGGACCACCCGGACCGACCCCCGGACCGAGGTGGCGGCCACCAGGCCGCCGACGGTGGAGGCCGCCGCGTTCTCGGGGTGCCCGTCGACCCGGGCCGCCACCCCCAGGGGGTCCTTCGAGCCGGCCGCGGCGGCAGCGGCGACGGCCAGGGCGGCCGAGGAGCCGAGACCCCGGGCGATGGGGATGTCGGACCGGACCGTGATCGAGAGCCGGTCGTGGCCGGCCACGTCGATGGCGACCCGGGCGGCCAGGTGGCTGGCGTCGTCGGCCAGGTCCTCACCCTCGCCCTCCGACCTGACGTGGAGCCGGTCGGCCGGGACCACCTCGACCTCGACATAGAGATCGAGGGCCAGGGCCAGGACGTCGAATCCCGGTCCGAGGTTGGCGGTGGAAGCGGGAACCCGGGCGCGCACGTGGCCAGGGTACTGCGTCGGCCCAGGTCAGCCTGGGATCTGCTCGAACTCCTCCGGGGTCATGAGGACGGCCCGGGCCTTGGAACCCTCCGAGGGACCGACCACGCCCCGCATCTCCAGGAGGTCCATGAGCCGTCCGGCCCGGGCGAACCCCACCCGGAGCTTCCGTTGGAGCATCGAGGTCGACCCCAGCTGGGAGCGGACCACGAGCTCCATGGCCACCACCAGGAGATCGTCGTCGTCGTCCTCGGCCCGGCCCGACGACCCCGACGGGGTCACGCCCTCGCCGGCGGCGAGCTCCTCGACGTAGTCGGCCCGGCGCTGGCGCTTCCAGTGGCCCACCACCCCCCGGATCTCCTCCTCGGCCACCCAGGGACCCTGGATCCGGCGGGGGATGGAGGAGGAGGCGGTGAGGAGGAGCATGTCCCCCTTGCCGATGAGCCGCTCGGCCCCGGGCTGGTCCAGGATGACCCGGCTGTCGGCCAGGGAGGAGACGGAGAAGGCCAACCGGGAGGGGACGTTGGCCTTGATGACCCCGGTGATGACGTCGACCGAGGGCCGCTGGGTGGCGAGGACGAGGTGGATCCCGACGGCCCGGGCCATCTGGGCGATCCGGCACACCGACTCCTCCACGTCCCGGGCCGCCACCATCATCAGGTCGTTCAGCTCGTCCACCACCACCAGGATGAAGGGGAGCCGCTGGTGCTGGCGCCGCTCCGGCTCGACCGCGGCCCGGACCTCGGCCATCCGGGCCTCCAGCCGGGCCGCCGCCTCCGGGTCGAGGTCGTCGTCCTCGTCGACGAGCTCCTCCCCGTCGTCGGCCTGGCCGGGACCGTCGAGCTCGCCGGCGTCGACGGCCAGGTTGTAGCCGGTGATGTCCCGCATCCCCACCTCGGCCAGGAGGTCGTAGCGGCGCTCCATCTCGGTCACGGCCCAGGAGAGGGCGTTGGCCGCCTTCTTGGGGTCGACGACCACCTCGGTGAGGAGGTGGGGCAGCCCGTTGTACTGGCCCAGCTCGACCCGCTTGGGGTCGATGAGGATGAGCCGGACCTCCTCGGGGGTGGCCCGCATCAGGATCGACGTGATGACCGAGTTGATGCAGGAGGACTTCCCGGCCCCGGTGGCCCCCGAGATGAGGATGTGGGGCATGTCGGCCATGTTCCCCATGACGGCCCGGCCGGCGATGTCCCGGCCCAGGGCCACCTCGAGGGGGTGGGTGGCCAGGCGGGCCTCCTCCGTGACGAGGATGTCCCCCAGGGTGACGAGCTCCCGGCGACGGTTCGGGACCTCGACCCCGATGGCCGACTTCCCCGGGATGGGGGCCAGGATCCGGACGTCGGGGGAGGCCATGGCGTAGGCGATGTCCTTGGCCAGGCTGGTAACCCGGGCCACCTTGACCCCGGGGCCGAGCTCGAGCTCGAAGCGGGTAACCGTGGGGCCGACCGTGTAGCCGACCAGCCGGGTCTCCACCCCGTGGGCCCCGAGCGCCTCCACCAGGGACCGACCCGAGGCGGCGATCTCCTTCTCGTCGAGGGCCTGGGGCTTGGACCGGCCCAGGAGCTTCAGGGGGGGGAGCCGCCAGTCCCCGGCGTTGGGCCCGAGGTCGAGCTCGAGCTGGTCGACCCGTCCGGCCCGGGGCCGGGCCCGGGGGGTGGCCGGCGCCTCGACGGCCACCGGCTCGACCGGGGTCGGCTCGGGCTCGGCCAGGACAACCGGTGGTTCCGGCTCGACCGGGGCCTCGACGGCGACGGGCCGGGTCTTCGGCGTCCGGGCCGGGCGCCCCTCGACCTCGGTCTCGGACTCCGGCACCGGGCCGAGGAGACCCCAGAGGCTCCGGGCCGCGCCGGAGGTGGCCCGGAAGGCGGTCCGGAGGGTAACGCCGGTGAAGAGGACCAGGGCCAGAGCCAGGAAGGCGACCAGGACAACTGCGGCGCCCCCGGTGGCCAGGGCGGAGCGCAGGGGATGGCCGACGAGGGAGCCGGTCCAGCCGCCGGCGGCGGCCAGCCGGCCCGAACTGGCATGGAACCCCGGCGATCCCCCAGCCAGGTCGAAGAGCCCTGCCAGGGCCACCAGGGCCAGGAAGAGCCCGAGGACGGTCCGGGCCGGCTCCAGACGGGTCCGGCCCGCGATGAGGAGGACCCCGGCGGCCAGGAAGGAGAGGGGAACGAGGAACCGGGCCTGGCCGAGGAGCCGGCCGAGGACCTCGTCACCGGTCCGGCCGGCGGGACCGAGGGCGTGGAACCAGAGGCCCAGCGCCCCCAGGATGCCCAGGGTGACCAGGACCAGGCAGAGGATGTCCTCACCGTGATCGGCGAGGACGTTCCAGGCCGACTCGACCAGGTCGGGCCCGGCCGGAGCCTTCCGGGCCGGCGCCTTCCGGGCCTGCGTCTTGCCGGCCGGAGGCTTCCGGCCGCGGGTGGTGGAGGCCTTCCCCCCGGTGCGCCGGCCCGAGGCGGCGCCCGACCGGGCCGGGGGTCGTCCCCCCACGGGCCGCTTGGTTGTGACCACAGTGACCACAACGCTAACACCAGCCCCACCTGTGACGGGGGAGCTGGGACGCCGCCGGTGCCAGACTGGCCCCATGGCCGGAGTCGTGGTGCGCAGCTGGGCCTGGCCCGCGTCGACCGGGGTCACCACCCCCCGCGACGGCGACCCGGTCGGGCCCCCTCCGGGGGGCGGCCAGCTCCTGGGCCACTACCGGCCCGAGGCCGGCCCCCTCGATCCGGTCCCCTCCGCCGTCGAGGGCGCCGCCGACCTCACCGGCCAGGACCTCCCCCCGGGCCCGGCCCAGGCCGAGGCGGTGGCGGCCCGGCTCCAATTGGCGGGCCGGGCCCTGGTCTGGGGTGGGACCGACCCGGTGGGGTCCCTGGCCGAGCTGGAGGCGCTCGGCCGGGAGCGGGGCCGCTCCTCGCTGGAGATGGTCCGGGCCGACCCCCTCCTGCTTCCCGCCCTGGCCCTGGGGGCCTGGTCCAACGCGGGCTGGCGGGTCCGGAGCCTCCGACGGGTCCTCCTGGTCCTCCCCGGCCTCCGCCACCTGGCCCGGGCCCCGCACTGCCCGCCCGGCTGGACCTGGCGGATCCGGGCCGACGCCGCCTTCTGGGCCGGGGTCCGCCGTCATGCCACGCCCACGGAATGGCGCCGCCTGACCCGGTCGTACGTCGTCCTCAACTACCACCGCCTGGCCGGCGAGCGGAGGACCGGCCAGGACCAGATAGACGTCGCCCCCCGGCGCTTCGACCGGCACATGGCCATTCTCCGGCTCCTGCGCTACCGGCCCCTGACCGCCGCCGAGCTCGTCCGGTTCCACACCGACCCGTCCTCGGTCGTCCCCCGTCGGGGGTACCTGGCCACCTTCGACGACGGCTACGCCGACAACGCCGGGCCCCTGACCCGGCATGCCGGCCACCGTCCCCTCCTCTTCGTCCCGACGGCCGAGCCCGGTCGGGTGGCCCACTGGGCCGCCGGCGAGCCTCTCCTCGACTGGGACGAGCTGGCCGGGCTGGAGCGGGCCGGGGTGGCCATCGGCTCCCACACCCGCCACCACGCCTCCCTCCCCCGGGTCTCCCCGGCCGAGCGCCGGGACGAGCTGGTCGGGTCACGCCGTGACCTGGCCGAGCACCTGGCCCGTCCCGTCGACGCCATCGCCTACCCCCACGGTCGCCACGACGCCGGGACCCGCCGGGCCGCGGCGGAGGCCGGGTTCACCCTGGGATTCACCACCGCCCCGGGCCGCAACGGGGCCGGGACCGACCAACTCTCGCTCCGCCGGGTCGGGATCTGGTCCGACGACGGGTCCCTCCGGTTCCTCTGGAAGCTCTGGACGGCCGAGATGGGGCCCCGGCTCCTCACTCGCGTGCGGCCCGGATCGCCTTCGGGTCCCGGCTCCGGTTCCGGGCCCGCTTCCTGAGGAGGGCCCCGGCCGCCTTCGGGGCCGGGACGGTCAGGGCCGCCTTGGCCCGGCTCGACCAGGGGTGGGCCCCGTCGCGGGCGATGGCGAGGGCCCGACGCCGGGCGTCGCCGGCGCCTTCGAGGAGGGCCCGCTGGGACTCGGCCAGGTCGAGGTTCCGCTGGACGAAGGCCAGGGAGCCGGTGGCGACGGCCCGCTCCTCGACGCTCAGGTCGGACCGGTCCAGGGTCCGGGACAGGGTGGCGACCCGGCCCCTGAGCATCCGGGGCCGGGCGCTCGAGAGGCTCCCGGGCCGGAGCCGGTAGACGGCCAGGGCCTCGTCGACCAGGCCGACCCGGGAGCCGGCCAGAATTAGCCGGATCCAACACTCCCAGTCGAAGGTGGAACCCAGGGTCTCGTCGAAGCCGCCCACGGCTTCCAGGGCGGTCCGCCGGATGGCGGGATGGCCGAAGACGAAGTTGGCCCGGAGGATCCCCGTCCGCTGGTCGCCGGTCTCGAACCGGTTGGTGGCCGTGTAGTACCGGCCGGTGACCACATCGTCGATCTCGATGAGGGCGTCGGTGGTGAGGACGTCGAGGTCGGGCCGGGCCGCGGCCAGCTCGGCCATGGCCTCGAACCGGCCGGGCAGGAACCGGTCGTCCGGATCGAGGAGGACGGCGAACTCGCCCCGGGTGGCCCGCCAACCGACGTTCATGGCCGTGGCCGCCCCCCGGTTGGGCTGGTGGATGAGGGTGATCCGGTCCCGGTAGGGGGCCAGGGCCCCCTCGAGATCGTCGGTCGAACCGTCGTCGACGACGACGATGTCGAGGGGGGGGCGGGTCTGGGCCAGGAGGGAGCCGACCGACTCCCCGATGTAGGGGGCGACCTGGTAGGCGGGGAGGTAGGCCGACATCGTGACGGGGCCGGTCGAGGCCGGCAGCGGCGCGGCGCCGGGGGGCGGGGCGGGGACGAGGAAGGCGGTCACCGGCGGGTGGCCTCCACGAAGAGGCCCCGGGACGGACCCCAGGTGACCCCAGCCCGGTCGAGCCCGACGGCGGCCATCATGACGGGGAGGAGCGGCGCCTTGGCCACGGGTGGGGTGCTCTCGAAGCGCTGGCCGATGTCCCCGGCCAGCTGGGCCAGCCCCCGGGTGGTCTCCGCCACCCGCTCCACCTCGAAGCCGGCGGCGTCGAGCATCCCGAGGAAGCTGTCCCGGTCGTATCCCCGCCGGACCTCCCGCTCCCAGTCCTGCCGACTGGAACGGAGGACGGGCTGCCAGTTGGCGTGGAGGACGTGGGCCACGAGGAGGCCGCCGGGCCGCAGCGCCTCGGCCAGCCGGGTCAGGGCGGCGGTGTCGTCGGGGATCTCGGCCAGGCACTCCATGGCCAGGACGACGTCGTAGAGGCCGGTGCCGACCGACCGGGTCAGGTCGGCCCGGTAGAAGGCGGCCCGGAGGTGCTCGTCCCCGGTCCAAGCCCGGGCCGTCCGGAGGACGTCCCCGTCGAGGTCGACCCCGACGACCGTCCAGGCCGGGTGGGCCCGGCAGACGTCCCGGGACAACCGGCCCTCCTGGCATCCGGCGTCGAGGATCCGCAGCGGCCGAGCCCCATCCAGCCGGCCCAGGGCGGCGAGGGCCAGCCGGTGGCGGAGCCGGCGGCCGGGCGGGAAGGTCCCGAGCCGCCGGGAGGCAGCCAGGGTGAGCCGCTGGCCTACGCTCGGCGCCATGGACGGGTCGGGGGGGTCGGGGGAGGTCATCGTCGGTCAGATCGGCTACGGCTACTGGGGTCCGAACCTGGCCCGGACGATGGCCGGGCTGGACGGGGCCCGGCTGGCCACCCTGGCCGATCTCGACCCGGGACGCCGGGAGCAGGCCGCCTCCGCCCTGCCGGGGACGACGGTGGTGGCCGATGCCGGAGACGTCCTCGACGACGACCGGATCGAGGCGGTGGTGATCGCCACTCCCCCACCGACCCACGCCCCGCTGGCGCTCCGGGCGCTGCGGGCCGGGAAGGCCGTCCTGGTCGAGAAGCCGCTGGCCCTGACCCTGGCCGACGGGGTGGAGGTGGCCGAGGCGTCCCGGGCCAGTGGCCGGCCGGTCATGGTCGGGCACCTCCTCCTCTTCCACCCTGCCGTGGTGGCCCTGTACCGGGCCGTCGCCGACGGTGCCCTGGGGGACATCCGGATGATCGAGTGCGAGCGGACCAACCTGGGCCAGGTCCGGACCGACCTGAACGCCTGGTGGAGCCTGGCCCCCCACGACGTCTCGGTCGTCCTCCGGCTGACGGGCGAGGACCCCGTCGAGGTCTCGAGCACAGGGTCGGCCTTCCTCTGTGACGGGATCGAGGACGAGGTCCGGACGACGATCCGGTTCGGGTCGGGCAAGGTGGCGAACATCCACGCCAGCTGGCTCTCCCCCCTCCGCCGACGCCGGATCAGCGTGGTGGGGTCGACGGCCATGGCGGTGTTCGACGACGACGAGCCGGTCGAGAAGCTCCGGATCCTGGACCGGGGGGTCGACACGGGGTCGGACCCGGCCGGGCCGGCTGTCCTCCGGGACCGGGGGGCCACCGTCGTCGAGGTCGGGGACGGGGAACCGCTGCGGGCCGAGTGCCGGGCCTTCGTCGACCTCGTCCTCCACAGCACCCCGAACCCGGCCGGGGTGGACGAGGCCCTGGCCGTCCTCCGGGTCCTCGAGGCCGGCCAGCGGTCGCTGCGGACCGGCGCGGCGGTGTCGCTCACGGGGAGCTGAGGGCGTCGACCACGGCCTCGGCCACCTGGTCGACCTCGGCGTCGGTGAGCTCGGGGAAGCAGGGCAGGGACAGGACCCGGGAGCAGATCCGGGCGGTGGTCTCGGGCCGGGGGGGCCCGACGGCCCGGCCGGCCAGGGCCGGTTGGCGGTGCAGCGGCAGCTCGTAGTGGACGGCGCTGCCGACGCCCTTCGCGGCCAGGCGGTCCCTGAGGCGGTCCCGGTCGTCGCAGGCCACCACGAAGAGGTTGGAGACCGAGATCCCGCCGTCGACGATGACGGGGAGCTCGAGGTCCAGCTCGGCGAAGCGGTCCCGGTAGAGCGCGGCGATGGCCTGGCGGCGGGCGGTGCCGGCGTCGAGGTGGCGGAGCTTGACCAGGAGGGCGGCGGCCTGGATGGTGTCGAGCCGGCTGTTCCAGCCCCACCGGTCGTGCTCGTACTGGGCCGTCCGGCCGTGGTTCCGGAGCTTCCGGATCCGCTCCCCCAGGTCGGGGTCCATGGTGACGACCATGCCTCCGTCACCGATCCCGCCCAGGTTCTTGGCCGGGAAGAAGCTGAACCCCCCGGCCGCCCCCAGGGTGCCGACCATGGCCCCGTCGATGCTGGCCCCGTGGGCCTGGCAGGCGTCCTCGTAGACGGTCACTGTGTCAGGGAGTGCGGGGACGGGGCAGGGGTTGCCGAAGAGGGAGACGACCAGGGCGGCCCGGGTCCGGTCGGTGACGGCCTCGGCGGCGGCGTCGGGGTCGATCCCGTAGGTCCCGGGGAGGACCTCGACGAGGACAGGGGTGGCCCCGAGCTGGAGGACGGCCTCGGGGGTGGCGATCATGGTGAAGTCAGGGACGAGGACCTCGTCGCCGGGCCCGACCCCGCCGGCCTGGAGCATGAGCCGGAGGGCGTCGGTCCCGTTGGCCACCCCGACGGCGTCGGCGGCCCCGGTCCAGGCCCGGAAGGCCTCCTCGAACTCCCCCACCTCGGGCCCGCCGATGAACTTCCCGTGGTCGAGGACGACGTCGACGGCGGCGGCCAGCTCGGAGCGCAGCGCCTGGTTCTGCCGGGAGGGGTCGTTGACGGGGATCATGAGAGGCACGGTACCGGTCCCGGCACGGTTGCTCCACCTCGTTCACCTCGGAGGCGGCCCCGGCGGCGTGCCACGATGGGACCCATGGGTGATCCGACCGGCAGGGCCGCCATCATCGGGCAGGGATACGTCGGCCTTTCCCTGGCCGTCCGGGCCGCCGAGGTCGGCTTCGAGGTGGTCGGGATCGAGACCGACCCCCACCGCCTCGAGCGGCTCCAGGGAGGGGACTCCTACATCGAGGACGTCTCCGACGAGCGGCTCGGGGCCGCCGTCGCCTCCGGCCGGTACCGGGCCTCGGACCAGGCCAAGGACTGCGCCGGGTTCGACGTCGCCGTCATCACCGTGCCCACCCCGCTGCGCGATGGGGTGCCCGATCTCTCCGCCGTCGAGGCGTCGAGCTCGATGTTGGGCCGCTACGTCCGGCCCGGGTCGACCGTCGTCCTGGAATCGACCACCTACCCGGGAACGACGACCGAGCTGGTCCGGCCCATCCTGGAGGAGGCCTCCGGACTGGTGGCCGGGGCCGACTTCCACCTCGGGTACAGCCCGGAGCGGATCGACCCCGGCAACGGGACCTGGAACCTGGTCACGACCCCGAAGGTCGTCTCCGGGATCGACCCGGCGTCGCTCGCCGCCGTCCAGGCCTTCTACGCCGAGCTCTGCGACGAGACGGTGACCGTGTCCAGCCCGGCCGTGGCCGAGCTGTCCAAGCTCCTCGAGAACACCTTCCGCCACGTGAACATCGCCCTCGTGAACGAGCTGGCCATGTTCGCCAACGAGCTCGGGATCGACGTCTGGGAGGCCATCGCCGCCGCCTCGACCAAGCCCTTCGGTTTCATGCCCTTCCAGCCTGGGCCCGGCGTCGGGGGCCACTGCCTCCCCATCGACCCCTCCTACCTGTCCTGGAAGGTCCGTCGGGCCGTGGGGAGCAACTTCCGGTTCGTGGAGCTGGCCAACGACATCAACGAGCACATGCCGGACTACACCGTCCGCCGGCTGACCCTGGCCCTCAACAACCGGGGCCTCGCCGTCCGGGGGACCCGGATCCTGCTCCTGGGCCTGGCCTACAAGCGGAACACCGCCGATCTCCGGGAGTCCCCCGCCATCGCCGTGGCCGAGCGGCTCGCCACGCTGGGGGCCGACGTCCGGGCTGCCGACCCCCACGTCCTCGACCTCGACATCGACCCCCGGATCACCCTGGTGGAGGCCACCGTGGCCGAGGCCGCCGCGGCCCAGGCCGTGGTCCTCCTCACCGACCACGACGCCTTCGACCTCCCCGCCCTGGTCGGGGCGGCCCCCTTCGTCTTCGACACCCGGAACCGGCTCCGGGGGGAGAACGTCGAGGTCCTCTGACGGACGGATGCGGGGATGCTCCTCCTCGTCACAGCCGGGGTACAGACTGATGGCAATGGCACTTACGCATCCCATCCCACCCGGCGACCTTGTCGCTCGCACTGAGACCCTTCGGGTGCAGGAAACGGAGTCCCGCCCCTCGATCCGTCGAGGAGCACTGGGACAGTTCTTCACCCCCGTACCAGTGGCGGGCTTGCTGGCCTCCATGTTCGACCCTCCAACCGGTGAAGTTCGAGTCCTCGACCCAGGAGCCGGGGTCGGGTCCCTGACCGCGGCCCTGGTTTCCAGAGCCGTGACCGAGACTTGGCCAGTCACCCTTGACCTGCACGCTGTCGAAGTTGACGAGGATCTCATCCCTGCCCTCAAGGAGACATTGCTCGGGTGCGAGGACGTGTCGACGCCTGTGACGACCGCGCTGCACACGGCCGACTTCATCGAGTGGGCGACCAGGCAGCTCACGATCGGTCCCACCACCGCCGAGGCGGGACTGTTCGACCTGGCCATCTTGAACCCTCCCTACCGAAAGCTCAACACAGCCTCGCCCGAGTGCGGGCTGCTCTCCGACGTCGGGATCGCTGCAACCAACCTCTATGCGGCATTCGTTGCGTTGACTCTGCGGCTGCTCGTCCCAGGTGGCCAACTTGTGGCCATCACACCTCGGAGCTTCTGCAATGGCCCCTACTTCAAAGCGTTCCGTCGGGAGATCCTGGCCACAGGGTCCCTCCGTCGCATCCACGTGTACGAGAGCCGCTCCAAGGCCTTTCAGGATGCTGAGGTCCTTCAGGAGAACGTGGTCCTCCACATGGTCAAAGACGCCGAGCAAGGCGACGTCATCATCACGTCGAGCTCTGGGGGAGACGACGAGGCGATCCGCGAACGGGTGGTGGCCTTCGCCACCGTCGTGAGTCCCAACGATCCCAATTCGTTCATTCACATCGTGGCGGACGAAAGGGAGAGCGCAGTTGCTGGCAACGTGCGGTCGCTTGCCGCCGAACTCGGCTGCATCGGTGCGTCGGTGTCCACCGGGAAGGTCGTGGACTTCCGAGCCCGTGAGCACCTTCACATGGAGCCGCAGGTCGGCACGGTGCCACTTCTCTACCCGGTACACCTGAGAGATGGTCGGGTAAAGTGGCCGGCTTCGAATGGGAAAAAGGCCAACGCCATCGCCGTCAACGCCGAGACACGACGGATGTTCCTTCCGACCGGCAATTACGTCTTGGTGAAGCGGTTCTCTTCCAAGGAGGAGCGCCGACGGGTGGTGGCCAGCGTCCTGGAATCGGGTGATCTCGGAACCGACGAGCTGGCGGTGGAGAACCACGTCAACGTCTTCCACCACCAGGGCTCTGGACTGCCGCTCCAGCTGGCTTGGGGCATTGCCACCTACCTGAACTCGACGACCGTCGACGTGTTCTTTCGTCAGTTCAACGGGCACACGCAGGTGAACGCCACCGATCTGCGGTCAATTCGCTATCCGTCGGTAGAGCAGCTCAGGACACTCGGCCATGCGGCCCGCGATGGAGCACGTGATCAGATGACCATCGACATGCTGGTGGACCGCTTCGTACCGGAACTCAACGGGTCCTGATCTCGTTGGCCACGGTCCAGGATGCAATCGACGTTCTTTCTCAACTCGGATTCCCCAAGCAGCAACTCAATGAGCGCTCAGGTTTGGTCTTGTTGGCCTTGCTCGATCTCACGCCCGGCCGGCCATGGGACCAAGCCACCGCTCCGTTGCGCGGCATAACCCCGATGATGGAATTCATCGCCGAGCAGTTCGGGAAGCAATATGCCCCGAACACCCGCGAGACCGTCCGGCGTCAGACCGTTCACCAGTTCCTTTCCGCCGGTCTGCTTCTCCAGAACCCAGACGACCCGGCCCGGCCGATCAACAGCGCCAAGACCACGTATCAGGTCAACGGGATCGCCCTCAAGGTCCTCCAGAGCTATGGAACGAGGGGATGGGCCCGGAAGCTCGAGATCTATCAGCTGCGGGTGAAGACACTCAGGGAGCGCTGGGCGATGGAGCGGGAGCTTCAACGGATCCCGGTGGTGCTACCTGATGGAGCTCGCATCTTGCTTTCGCCGGGAGGACAGAACCTACTCATCGCAAAGCTCCTCGAGGACTTCTGTCCGGTATTCACACCGGGCGGTCGCATCCTGTATGTGGGCGACGCCGCAAAGAAATTCGCTGTCTACGACGAAGCGGGTCTGCGGAAGCTCGGCGTCACCGTTCAAGAGCACGGAAAGATGCCCGACCTCGTGATACACGACATCGAACGGGAGTGGCTCGTCCTCGTTGAGGCCGTCACCAGCCATGGCCCAGTCGACCCGAAGCGCCACGAGGAGCTCCACCTGTTGTTCGCTGGTTCGTCAGCTGGACTGGTCCTCGTGACCTCCTTCTTGGATCGACGAACAATGGCCAGGTACGTAAGCGACATCGCGTGGGGAACCGAGGTGTGGATCGCAGATTCACCAACACATCTCGTCCATTTCAACGGCGAACGGCTCCTCGGTCCCTACTGACTGAGGGGGGGCCGACGACCAGTGTCAGGTCCCGGAACCGCCTGCCGACCCCCGCCCCACCCGCGCCCGGACCCGACCCCGTTCCCGCCCGTCGAGACCGGTGAGGCTGAACACCGCCAGGTAGACGATCAGCACGACCAGACCGGCGGCGGCCACGACGGCGGCACCGGCCAGGCTGTGCGAGGGTCGGGCCAGGGCCCCGACGCGGTGGACGAGGAACCAGCCGAGAGCACCGGCGACGAGGGCGGGGGGGACATGGGCCCGGACCATCCAGGTGACGTAGCGGCCCAGGCCGAGACCGAGACGGCGGGAGACGAAGGGGAGGAGGACCCCGAGACGGAGGAGGGCGGTGGCGACGAGGGTGCCGAGGGCCACCCCCCAGAGACCGTAGAGGTGGCCGAGGACGACGCAGAGGACGATCTTGACGACGAGCTCGGCGCTGTAGATGAGGGACGGTTTCTTGGGCTCGCCGGCCCCGTCGATGATGACAGCGCCGGTGACGGTGACCGACGAGATCATGGCGGCGACGGCCAGGAGGACGACGACGGGGCCGGCTCCGGCGAAGGCGGGGCCGGCCCAGGCCCGGATGGCCGGTGAGGCCAGGACGGCCAGGATGAGGCAGGCGGGAGCGGCCAGGCCGACGGCGAGGCGGCTCCCGGCCCAGGCCGACTCCCGGAGCTGGTCCTCTTCCCCCCGGGCGGTGACCTGGGCCGAGAAGGGGAAGAAGACGTCGCTGGCCGGGGCGATGAACCGGGAGGCCAGGAGGCCGAGGCGCTGCCCGACGGCGTAGACACCGGCGGCGGGGACGCTGACGACGATGCCGACGATGAGGACGTCGGCGTTGGCGGCCACGGCCGCCGTGACCTCCTCGAGGGTGAACCAGGTGGAGAGCCCGGCGAAGGGCCGGAGCCCGCCCCACTCGACGGCCCGGATCGAGATGTGGAGGCCGGGGAGGAGCCGGCGGAGGAGGAGGAACCGGGCCAGCTGGCCGACCAGGCTGATCCCGACGGTGACGAGGCCGAGCATGACCAGGCCGCCGCCGGCGGCCATGACGACGATCCAGGCGGCCCCCTGGAGGAGGAGGACGGCGGTGAGGGTGCCGTTGAGGATGTCGTAGCGCTGGAGGGCGACGAGGCCGCCGCCGAAGGTGTCCCCGGGGATGGAGACGGCCATGTCGAGGGCGAGGAGGAGGAGGACGATCCGGGCCTGGTCGGTCAGGCCGGGGGGGATGGTGACGAGGTGGGGCAGGACGAGGGCGAGGACCCCGGCGGCGGCGGCGGCCAGGAGGCCGGGGACGATGAGGACGAAGAAGGCCGTGTTGATGGCCCGGTTGACCGGTTCGGGCTCGCCGGCCTCGAGGCGGCCGGCGACGCGGTTGACGGTGGCGTTGGCCATGCCCAGCTCGAGGAGCTCGAGGTAGGGGATCATGGCCCCGACGAGGGCCCAGACCCCGAACCGGGCCGAGCCCAGGCCGGACGTGAGGATGGGAGTGGTGACAAGGGCGACGAGGAGGGCGGCGACGGCGGTGGCGTAGTTCGAGAAGACGTTCCGGACGAAGTGGGAGGGGAGCCGACCGGTCCGGGGGGTCGGGGACCCGGCCAGGAGGGTGTCGTAGAGGGCTTCGAGGCGCCCCACCATGGCCGGGGCCGAGAACCTGTCGTCGAGCTCGGCCGAGGCGGCGCCGGCCAGGGCGGCGGAGCGCGTCGGATCGGCCAGGAGCCCGGCGACCGCCGCCGCCATCGCCTCGGGGGTGGCCTCGGCCTGGAGGCCGGTCCGGCCGTCGTCGACCATCCCGGCCGTCCCGCCCCGGTCGGCGACGACGACGGGGACGCCGCTTCCCAAGGCCTCGAGGACGGCGAGGGGCTGGTTGTCGACGGGGCAGGGATGGACGAAGACGTCGAGGGCGGGGAGGAGGTCGGCGGCGTCGGCCCGGAAGCCGGCCAGGTGGAGCCGGCCCGTCCGGTCGGCCCCGGCCAGGACCCCGGCCTCGGGGCCGTCCCCGAGGAGGACGACGTCGACCCCGGGGAGGGTGGTCAGGCCGGCCACCAGGTCGGGTCGCTTCCAGTCGACGAGCCGCATCGCCCCCCCCACCACCACGGCCCCCGGGTCGAGGCCGAGCTCCCGGCGGGCTTCCTCCCTGGTCCGGTAGGAGGGCCGGTCGATGCCGTTGGCGATGACGACGGACCGGGCCGTCAGCTGGCCGAGGCGGTCGAGCTCGGACCGGGTCCACTCCGAGGGGACGACCTGGGCGTCGACGCCCCGCATGAGGAGGCGGCGGATCCGGGCCTGGCGACGGTTGGAGGCCGGGGTGGGGAGGTGGGCGGTCACGACGACGGCGGGAACCCCGATGGCGGCGACCAGGGCGTAAGGGGCGCCGTAGGACTGGGAGAGCATGGCGTGGAAGACGGTGGGCCGGGCCCGTCGGACGGCCCGGACCACGGCGAACCAGCCGGCCACGTCCCACTTGTGGCGGACCCGACTGAACCGGGTCACCTCGATGCCGGCGGCGGCCAGCTCCCCGGCCAGCCGGTCGGGCATGACCCCCAGGACGGTCGGCTCGAACCGCTCCCGGTCGAGATGACCCAGGACGGTCAGGAGGTGCTGCTCGACCCCCCCGAATTCCTCGCCCTCGACGTAGTAGACGACCCGGACGGGCCCCCGGGCCACCTCCCGGAGCCGCCCGGGTCGGCGGCGCAGGTCGACCATGGGGGGACCCGGCTCAGACGACGACGATCAGCGGGACGATCATCGGGCGGCGCCGGGTCTTCTCCCCGACGAACTTGCCGAGGGCCTTCCGGGCGTGGCGGCGGAGGCCCTCCTGGTCGGTGGACCCCTCGCTCAGGGCCTCCTCCAGGACCTTGCGGACCAGGGCGCTGGCCTCCCCGAGGAGCTCCTCGGCCTCGGGGGCGTGGACCCACCCCCGGGTGATGATCTCCGGGGCGGTCACGACCTCCCGGCGGTGGGGGTCGACGGTGGCGACGACGACCACCACCCCTTCCTCGGCCAGGAGCCGGCGGTCCCGGAGGACGCCGTGGCCGACGTCGCCCACCGTCCCGTCGACGTAGAGGAACCCGGCCGGGACGTCCGGGCCCCGGTGCATCCCGGCGTCGTCGAGGATGATCGAGTCCCCGTCCTCGCAGAGCAGGACATGGTCCCGGTCGACCCCCATCTGGTGGGCGACCTGGCCGTGGTTGACCAGATGGCGGTACTCCCCGTGGACGGGGACGAAGAACTCGGGCTTCGCCACCGAGAAGAGGATCTTGAGCTCCCCCTGGCGGGCGTGGCCGCTCACGTGGACGGGCTCGAGGCCGGTGTGGACCACCTCCGCACCGGTCCGGTAGAGCCCGTCGATGACCCGGCCCACGGCCCATTCGTTGCCGGGGATGGGATGGGCGCTGATGACGACGACGTCCCCCTCCCGGAGATGGAGCCGCTTGTTCTCCCCCGCCGCCATGAGCGACAGGGCCGAGAGGGGCTCCCCCTGGGACCCCGTCGAGACCACGCAGACCCTGCCGTCGGGGAGGTCGTCGACCTTCTCGATGTCGACGAAGATGTCGTCGGGGACATCGAGGAGCCCGAGCCGGCGGGCCAGCTCCACGTTCTTGGCCATCGACCGGCCCAGGGTGGCCACCTTCCGGCCGTTCGAGGTGGCGGCCTCGATGATCTGCTGGATCCGGTGGATGTGGCTGGCGAAGCAGGTCACGATGAGCCGGTGGCCCTCATGGGCCTGGAAGACCCGTCGGAGGGTGGCTCCCACCTCGCTCTCGGACGCCGTGAACCCGGGCTCCTCGGCGTTGGTGGAGTCGGCCAGGAGGAGCCGGATCCCGTCGGTGGTGGCGATGGCCCCGATCCGGGCCAGGTCGGTCAGCCGGCCGTCGACCGGGGTCAGGTCGATCTTGAAGTCCCCGGAGTGGAGGATCACCCCCTGGGCGGTGTGGTAGGCGGTGGCGAAGGCGTGGGGGACGGAGTGGGTGACGGGGATGAATTCGACCTCGAAGGGGCCGATGGTGCGGCGGTCCCCGTCCTTCACCTCGATGAACCGGGCCCGGTCGACCACCCCGGCCTCCTCGACCCGGTTCCGGGCCAGGCCCAGGGTGAGGGCCGAGCCGTAGACATCGACCGAGAGCTCCCGGAGGAGATAGGCGAGCCCCCCGGTGTGGTCCTCGTGGCCATGGGTCAGGATGACCGCCTCGACCTGGTCGACATGGTCCCGGAGGTAGGAGAAGTCCGGCAGGACCAGGTCGATGCCTGGCATGTCGGGCTCGGGGAACATGATCCCGACGTCGAGGACGATGATCCGTCCCTGCTGCTCGATGCAGGCGCAGTTCCGACCGATCTCCCCGAGACCGCCGAGGAAGGTGACGCGTACGGGCTCAGCCAAGTGGACTCCTGGTGCGGGCGGGGTCAGCCGCTTCGGTGAACGGTCGGCCCAGGGCCTCGAGAAGCCGTCGGGCGCCGGCGTCGAGCTCGGGGGTCCCCGGTCCCATGGGGAGCCGACACTGACCGACGGCCAGGCCGAGGGCCCGGCAGACGGCCTTGGCCGGGAGGGGGTTCGGGTAGGCCTCGGTGGACTCGAAGGCGTAGGAGTCGAGGAGGCAGGCGTTCGTGGCCCGGGCCCCATCGACATCCCCCTTCAAGAAGGCGGCCACCATCTCGGCCATCTCGAGTCCGACCCAGTGGCTGGCCACGCTGATGATCCCGACGCCGCCGACGGCGAGCAGGGGGAGGGTGAGGGGGTCGTCACCGCTGTAGAGCTCGAACGAGGTCGGGGTCTCGGCCACCAGCCGGGCCGCGGCGGTGACGTCACCGGCAGCGTCCTTGACGCCGACGAGGTTCCCGACGGTGGCGACGAGGTGGAGGAAGGTGTCGTGGGCGATCTTCCGGCCACACCGGATGGGGATGTCGTAGAGGAGGACGGGAAGCTCGGTGGCGGCGGCCACGGCGGTGAAGTGGTCGACCAGGCCGGCCTGGGAGGGCCGGCTGTAGTAGGGGGTGACGACGAGGAGGGCGTCGGCCCCGGCCTCGGCGGCGGCCCGGGACAGGTCGATCGAGTGGCGGGTGTCGTTGGTGCCGGTCCCGGCGATGACGGGGATGGTGACGGCCTCGGCCACGGCCCGCCAGAGGTCAGTGACCTCGGCCTCGGAGAGGACGGGTCCCTCACCGGTTGTCCCGGCCACGACGAGGGCCTCGGAGCCGTGGTCGGCGAGCCAACGGGCCAGGTCGGCGGCCCCGGGGAGGTCGAGGGATCCGTCGTCGTCGAAGGGGGTGACCATGGCGGTCACCACCGCGCCGAAGCGGCCTCTTCCCGTTGCTGGCACCATCCCGTCAGGCTACCGGTCCTGGCGGGATGCGGGAATCCTCAGGAGGCCAGGGCGTCGGACTCCGGCGTGGCCTGGAGGCTCTCGTACTCGGCGCCGGTGTCCTCCCAGTCCTCGAAGCCGATGCAGCCGAGCTCGGTGAACTTGGTCCGGAGCCAGCCGTCGGCGGCGTCGAGGAGGCCGAGCTTCTTGCAGTTGGGGACGATCTTCGAGAAGAGCATCGTCTGGAACATCTGGCGCTCGGGGATGTCGAGGAGGAGGGGGACGACGGCCTTGGGATCGACCCCCATCTTCTCCCAGACCTCCTGCTGGAGGAACCGGTCCCGCATCCGGACGGCGGCCTCGAAGGCGAACTCCTGGCGCTCCCGGATCTCGGCGGCGGAGAGCTCCTCGTAGTACTCCTGGAGGCTCAGGACCCCGAAGGCGACGTGGCGGGCCTCGTCGGACATGACGTAACGGAGGAGCTGCTTCAGGAGCGGCTCCGTCGTCATCTGGTGCATGAAGCCGAAGGCGGCCAGGGCCAGGCCCTCCACCATGATCTGCATGCCCAGGTAGGTCATGTCCCAGCGGGTGTCGGTGATGATGTCGTCGAGGAGGAGCCGGAGGTGGGCGTTGATGGGGTAGTGCCCGGAGAGCTTCTCGTCGAGGTACTTGGAGAAGACCTCGACGTGGCGGGCCTCGTCGACGACCTGGGTGGCGGCGTAGTACTTGGCGTCGATCCAGGGGACGGACTCGACGATCCGGGCCGTGCAGATGAGGGCGCCCTGCTCGCCGTGCATGAACTGGGAGAGGGTCCAGTTCTGGCTCTCCACCCCGAACTGGAGCCATTCGGCGTCACCCCAGGCCTCGAGGGGGGTGCCGGTCACGTCGATCCCCTGGGTGAACCCGCCGTTGGCAATGGCGTTGGCCCGGACGAGCTCCTCCTGGTCGACCTCGGTGTCCCAGGGGAGGTCCGTCTGGGCGTTCCACTGGGACCGCTTGGCCTTCTCGTAGAGCTTGTCCAGCTTGGGCCGCTCCCCCTTCTCGTAGTTCCAGGTGAAATGGGTGTCGTAGGCCGAGGGGACATCGTGGCCGGGCTCGTCCCAGTCGGTGTTGACGACGGCCATGATGGCCTCGAGGTCGTCGATCTGGGCCCGATCGATGATCTCCTCGTTCTCTCGCATCTGGGTCATGACGTGATCCCCCTTGTGGCGGTCGGCTGGTGCTGGTGGCGGGTGGTGGTGGTGTCGAGGACGACGGCCCCTGAGGAGCCCTCGGCCTGGATGGCCCCGATGGCGGGGAGGATGAAGACCCGGACGAGGGACCGGACCTGGTCCGAGGAGGTCAGGTCGACGTCGTCGGCCGGGCAGGCCAGGTAGGAGAGGACCAGCCGGCTGGCCCATTCGGCGATCCGGGTGGCCTGGGCCGGGTCGAGCCAGCGGGCCAGGAAGGGGGCGATGAACCGGCTCGAGCTGGCCAGGAGGTCGTCCATGTGGCCGAAGGCCAGCCGGGGGAGGATCACCCCGGGCTCGAATTCGAGGAGGTAGGTGAGGGCCTCGTGCCCGCTGATCCGGGTGGCCGCCTCGGTCATCCCGGCCACGAGGACGTCCTCGAGGTCGTCGGCCTCGCCCATCTTCACCGCGACGGCGCTGAAGAGCCGGGCCACCTCGGTGTCGGCCACGGCGGCCAGGACGCCGTCCTTCCCACCCGGGAAGACCCGGTAGACGGTGGCCCGGCTGCAGGAGGCCTCCCGGGCCACGTCGTCGAGAGTCGTCTTCGAGATCCCCTGCCGGGCCAGGCAGCGGAGCGCCCCGTCGACGATCCGGATCCTCTGGGGGGAGACCGGCTCCCCCCCCTGGCCGGCCCCGCCCATGACGAGCTCGAGGCGCGTCGGGGTCATGAACGGCACCGGCGGGTCATGATTGAGACAGTACGGCTCAAGCTGTCTCATTGTCAACCACCCCACTGCCAACCATCTGGCGTGATCGGCACACCCGGGCCGGGGACGTCGCGGGGCCGAGGCTCAGCCCGGGGTCGGGTCCCCGACGATGCCGGCCAGGAGCTCGGTCCGGACCAGGGAGGCCACCTGGACGGGGTCCTGGAGGTCCCAGCGGCCGGGGGCGGCCATGAGGGAGAGGATCATCCGGGCCAGGACGTCGGCCGCCCCCTGGACGTCGACCCCGGGGGCCACCCCGTGCTGGTAGAGGTAGGGGACGAGGAAGGCGGCGATCAGCCCGACCGTCTTGTTGGTCTCGACCGTCAGCTTCGGGAGGAGGATCTCGGGCTCGGTCTCGACCACCTTCTGGAAGACCTCGTGCTCGAGGAGGGAGCGGCCGGCGAAGGCCAGGCCCCGTTCGAGGAGCTCCTCGAGGGAGGCCGCCCCCTGGACCTCCTCGTAGAGCCGGCCGAAGAACTGGAGGTACTGCCAGGAGACCACGGCGTCGATGAGCTCCTCCCGGCCACCGGGGAAGTAGCGGTAGACCGTGGCCCGGGAGAGGCCGGCTTCCCGGGCGGCGTCCTCGATCGTCGTCTTGGAGAGCCCCCAGCGGGCCACGCAGGCGTAGGTGGCCGCCAGGATCCGCTCCCGGGGGCCCTCCTCCACCGTCAGAATCCGAGGAGGCCGTCGAGGCCGGTGGTGAGTCCCCGCCGGCTCCCGACCTCCTTCACGGCCAGGACGACCCCGGGCATGAAGGAGGTCCGGTCGTAGGCGTCGTGACGGATGGAGAGGCTCTGGCCCACGGCCCCGAAGATGACCTCCTGGTGGGCCACCAAGCCGGGGAGCCGGACGGAGTGGATCCGGATGCCCCCGCCACCGGCCCCGCCCCGGGTCCCCGGCACCACCTCCATGGTGGTCCGGTCCTGGGGCCAGCCCTCTCCCCCGGCGGCCGCCCGGGCCGCCTCCAGCCGCTCTGCCGTCCTGACCGCCGTCCCCGAGGGGGCGTCGACCTTGCCGTCGTGATGGAGCTCGAGGATCTCGACGCCGTCCATGAACGGGGCGGCCAGCTCGGCGAACCGCATCATGAGGACGGCCCCGAGGGCGAAGTTGGCCGCCACCAGGCAGCCCAGGCCGGCCCGGGCGAACTCCCCGTCGAGCTCGGCGAGCTCGGCGTTGGCGATCCCCGACGTCCCCACCACGGCGTGGACCCCGTGACCGGCGCACCACTGCATGTTGGAGACGGCCGCGGCGGCCTGGGTGAAGTCCACGGCCACCTCGGCCCCGGACCGCTCGAGCTCCTCGATCCCCCCGGCGACCTGGAGACCCCAACCGTCGGTCCCCGTCACCTGCCGGAGGTCGATCCCGGCCAATCCGGGGTCCACGGCGGCCACGAGCTCGAGGTCGGGATCGTCGGCCACGGCCCGGCACACCTCCCGGCCCATCCGGCCCCCGGCACCCAGCACCCCGACCCGAACCATGCCGTCACCATACCGAAGGAACCGCTGGCCGAGCGCAAGGGGTGGCCGCCCTGGGCGCTTTGGCCACTGACGGTGCCTTTTCACCCAAAAAACCCACGACAAGCTGGGCAGATCCTCAAGCGGGACCCCCCGTCCGTCGATGCCTGAACAGTCGTCGGGATCCATCCCCGGAACCCCACGCCACAGCGAAAAGGGCACACCTCCCGTGAGGGAGGGCCGCAAAGCCACGGGGCTCACAGGAGCCAGCCGGGTTGCCGAACGTGAGAGGGCCGCGTGGGGCGGCGCTCGCCTCGTCATCCCGCGGCTCGGAAAGAGATCGGGATGGACGCAGGGGGCCACGGGACCGGACGGCACGGGCGGCGGAGCCTCCCGGGCGTTCTCGCCCTCCTCTTCGCCCTGGCCACCGGAACCGCCGGGGCCGGTCTCTCCGGAGCCTTCTCCGCCGCCGCCGCCGCCGCCCCGGCCGCCCCCCTCGGTGTCTACGCCGGCTCGGGCGACCCCACCGGCATCTCCGACTTCGCCGCCGCCACCGGGACCACCCCCACCATCGCCTCCGACTTCCTCCCCGGCGGCGCCGGCTGGGACGCCATGGATGGCGCCGGGGGAAGCCTCAGCTGGGATCTCGGCCGGTGGGCCGGGACCGGCTACCGGCTCGCCATCGGAGTCCCCATCATCCCCACCCAGGCCGGCACCCCCCTGGGGACCCTGGCCCAGGGGGCCTCCGGACAATTCGACCAGTACTTCACCACCCTGGCCCGGACCCTGGTGGCCGCCGGACAGGGCGACGCCATCCTCCGCCTCGGCTGGGAGTTCGACGGGAGCTGGTTCCCCTGGACCGTCTCCGGGGCCGCCGCCGCCGCCGACTACGCCGCCTACTTCCGCCAGATCGTCACCACCATGCGGGCCGTCCCCGGTCAGTCCTTCTCCTTCGACTGGAATCCCAGCGGCGGTTGGACCAGCTGGGACCTGACCCAGGCCTACCCGGGCGACGCCTACGTCGACGAAGTCGGCATGGACGTCTACGACCAGACCTGGGCCAGCCCACTCACCGCCGCCGTGGCCTGGAACGCCCTGACCTCCGGGACCCAGGAGCTCGACTGGCTGGCCTCCTTCGGCGCCGCCCACGCCAAGCCCCTCTCCCTCCCCGAGTGGGGCGAGTCGATCCGGACCGACGGGCACGGCCTCGGCGACGATCCCACCTTCGTCGACCACGTCGCGGCCTGGATCGCGGCCCACGACGTGGCCTTCACCAGCTACTTCAACTTCGACGCCTCCGACGGCTCCCACGATCTCCTCGACGGGAGCTTCCCCCAATCCCTCTCCGCCTTCGGCCCGGCCTTCACATCGGGCTCGGGTTCCGGCTCCGGCTCCGGTTCCGGCTCCGGCTCCGGCTCCGGCTCCGGTTCGGGCTCCGGCTCCGGCTCCGGCTCGGTCTCGGGCTCGGGTGTGGCCACTTCGGGTTCGGCCAGCGGCTACTGGCTGGTCGCCTCCGACGGTGGGGTCTTCGCCTTCGGGGGGGTCCCCTACCTGGGGTCGATGGGGGGGAGGCCGCTCGACCGGCCCATCGTCGGGATCGCCCACACCGGCGACAACCTGGGCTACTGGCTGGTGGCCTCCGACGGGGGGATCTTCGCCTTCGGCGACGCCAACTTCTACGGCTCGATGGGAGGGACGACCCTGGCCCGGCCCGTGGTGGGGATGGCCCCCACCGCCGACGGGAAGGGCTACTGGCTCGTCGCCGCCGACGGCGGGATCTTCGCCTACGGCGACGCCCCCTTCTACGGCTCCACCGGCGGGACCGCCCTGGCCCAGCCCATCGTGGGGGCCACCCCCACCCCCGACGGGAAGGGCTACTGGCTCGTCGCCGCCGACGGCGGGATCTTCGCCTACGGCGACGCCGACTTCTACGGCTCCACCGGCGGCCTCGTCCTCAGCCGGCCCGTCGTGGGGATGGCCCGGAACTGACCGGGGCCGCCCCGTCAGTCGGGCCCGGCCCTCCCGGACCGGCGGGGCCCGGGTCGGACCATGGGCTTCCGGACCGGGGTCGGAGGGGGGGTCCCGTTGGCCGGGGGGGCCGGGTCGGCGTCGAGGTCGGCGGGGGTCCGGTCCGGGGTCCCGGCCCGGCGGCCCCGGGAGGTGGGAACAGCGACGTGGTGGGTCCAGCGCCCACCGTCCCAGTAGCGCTGCATCTCTGGCTCGTGCTCGCTCGGGGCCGGGTACCACCCCGGGAGCGCCGCGGCCGAGGGGGCGGCGGCCAGCTCGACCTCCTGGGGGCTCAGGACGGCGGAGAGGTACTGGTAGGACCGTCGCCGTTGCCGACGGCCCACCCGGACCCGGTTGAGGACCACCCCGACCACCACCGAGCCGGCGTTCTCGAGCCGGAGGAGGGCATTCTGGAGAACGGCGGGGTCGAAGGAGGCGGTGTCGACGACCATGACGATGACGTCGGCGGCGGCCGCGGCGATGACCGTCTCGGCCAGGCCGCCCAGCGGGGGACAGTCGAGGACGGCCAGCCGACCCGACCCGGAGAGGCCCTCGAGGACCCCGGGGAGGACCCCCAGGAGGACGTCGGCAGGATGGCGGTCGGGGACCCCGGCCGGGACGACGGCGAGATCGGGATTGGCGGTGGGGGTGGCCAGGGCGAGGACATCGGTTCCCCGGCTACCGGCCAGGCCCCGGCCGAAGGGCACCCCCAGGACCTGGTGGAGCCGGGGCCGGCGGAGGTCGCAGTCGACGGCCACCACCGGTCGGCCGTCGCTGGCCAGGGCCCAGGCCAGGGCGGCCGCCACCGTCGTCTTCCCCTCCCCCTCCTCGCAGGAGGTCACGGCGATGGACCGGGGGACCCGGTCGAGCCCGAGGAGGATGCTGCTGCGGAGCTCCTGGAAGGCCTCGGCGGCGAGGGCGTCGCCGTCCTCGGCGAAGACGTCGGCGGGGTCGACGGCATGGCGCCGGACCCGGGGGATCTCGGCCAGGACGGTCACCCCGGCCCGGCTCCGGACCTCCTCGGCCCGGGACAGCCGCCGCCGGAGGGCTCCGGCCCCGATGCCGGCGAAGATGCCGGCGATGACCCCGAAGGCGGCCGACCCGGCCAGGAGAGGGAGCCGGGGGTTGGAGGGGCTCCCCGGGGGGAGGACCGGGCTCACCTGGGCGAGGACAGCGAACCGGCCGCTGGACGAGGTGGCCACCACCGCGATCATGTGGGCGGCCAGGGCGTTGGCGTAGTCGGCCGCCACCCCCCCCGAGCCGCTGGTGGCCGAGATCTGGAGGATCCCCGTGCCCGGATCGGCCACGGCACTGACGGACACCTGGGCCCGAGCCTCCCCGGCCGGCACCCGGGAGCGGGCCCGGATCAGGCTGGAGGGATCGGTGGCCTCAGTGGGGAGCTGGGGGAGGAGGTACTGGATGGCGACGATGTCCCCCGAGATATCGGCCGAGCCCGGGACGGGCTGGAGGAGGACCACGGCAGTGGCCGTGTACTGCTTGGCCGGGAGGACGGCGGCGGCTGTCCCGGCGGCGAGGCACAGGAGGAAGACGGCCGCCACCGTGAGGAGGTTGGCCCGGAGGGTGCGGATGAGCTGTTCGATCTCCATGGCCTCAGGCCCACTCCCCCATCGTCTCTCTCCGGACCTCGGCCGGGACCCGCGGCGAGGTGACACAGCTCCGGAGCACACCGACCATGAGTCCGACCATCGTGGCCAAACGGTACTTCTCGAAGATCGACTCGAACATACCCTTGCCCACGACGCCCAGGACCACCGCCACCAGGGCCAGGGCCAGGAGGGCCACGGCGGCGTCGGGCTGTCTCCGCCAGGTCCCGAGTCCGCCTCCCACCGAGGCGATGAGGGCGATCAGGAAGAGGACCACCCCGACGGCCCCCGTCCGCATGGCCAGGTCGAGGAGGATGTTGTGGGTGAGGTCGGTGGTGATGAGCTGGCGCTGGCCGACGGAGTAGTAGGTGTACTCGACGCCGAGGCCCCAGCCCATGAGGGCGTGCTGGGCGATCAGGTGGCGGGCCTGGTCCCACTGGGCCACCCGCTCGTTGGCCGACTGGACCTTGGCCGTCTGGTGGAACGTCTGGGAGATGGTGCTCCGGAGGGGGACCTGGGGAGCCCGTTGGGACACCGCCGCCGGGGCCAGCGTCACGGCGATGAGGACGGCGGTGGCGGCCAGGGCGGCCAGGGCGACCTGGGGGATGGTGACCCGGAGCCGCCGGCGGGCCGTCGGGCCCAGGACGGCGACGACCACGACGAACAGGGTGACGGCCACCCCGACCAGGGCGGCCCGCTGGGAGGCGACCAGGGGGCCGAGGATGAGGGGGACGGTGGCCAGGAGCGTGACCGGGCTCTTCTGTGGGGCGCCGAGCTCGAAGACGAGGGCGGAGAACCCGATGGCGGCCAGCACGGTGGCGGCGTCGGCGCCGAAGAGCCCGAAATCCGGCATGGAAAGGAGGGGGAGGTGGAGGGCCAGGTGCTTGCCGGCCAGGGTCAGGCCGGTGAGGAGGACGGCGGGAAGGGCGAAGGCCCGGGCCAGCCGGGCGAAGCACCGGGTCCGGACGTAGGTCTCGGCCGGGACCCCGGCCGCCAGGGCGAACCCCCCCACCACGTAGACGACGGCCTTGGCCTCGTAGGGGATCTGGACGGTGCTGTTGTGCCGGAGGACCCCCACCGCCGTCTCGGCCACCAGCCAGGCCCCGAAGGCGGCCCAGGCCAGGGCGGCCGGCCCGATGCTCCGGGGTGCCCCCCGGGCCAGGAGCCGGCCCGCCAGGGCCAGGAGGATGACGACCTCGGGGAGCCGGAACTGGAAGGAGCCGGACCCGGGGTGGAAGAGGCCCCGGGGCATGAGGTCCTGGTTCTCGTAGAGGCAGGACTCCACGGCCACGAGGATCAGGAGCCCGATCGGGGCCCAGTGGGACCGGCCGGTCCGCTCCCACCGGACGAAGACCGCCACCAGGGTCCCGGCCAGGACGAGGCCGGCGAGGAGCTCCACCAGCCGGGTCACGGGACCACCGCCGTCGGGCCCGGCCCGTACTGGAGGACGGTCACCCCGGCCAACCCCTGCCGGCCGGTCGGGGTGTAGCCGGCCTGCGTCAGGGCTCCGAGGAGGGCCACCTCCTGGGGACCTGACCCCTGGACGTGGCTGAGGACCACCCAGATCCGGGTGAGGCCCCGGGTCCGGGCCACGAGGGCGGGCCCGTCCACGGGGATGTAGGTGTCGAAGCCGAGGGCGCCCGTGGCCCAGGATCCGGCCGGGAAGACGGGGGTGGTGTCCCGGATCAGACCGGGATGGTCGGCGGCGTACCACTGGAAGGGCATCCGGGTGTAGGGGGCGTAGACGACGATCCCGTCGCCGGGGCCGGCCTCCGAGGCCACCAGGGCGGCCGCCCCCCGCCAGTCCTCGCTCTGGCCCCGGGCGTCCCACTGCCAGACCCCCGCCACCGAGGCCAGGACCAGGACCCCCCCCACCGCCACCAGCGGGGCCCGGGCCAGCCGGTCGAGGGCCAGGCCGAGGAGGAGGAAGGCCGCCGGGAGGCAGACGACCAGGTACCGCAGGACCAGGAGGGGCTTGTAGGCGACCGAGAGGAGGACGAGGCCGGCGAGGGGGACCACCAGCCAGGCCAGGGCCAGGAGGAGGGGCCAGTGCCGGGCCAGGGTCCCCGGGGGGACCCGTCGGCGGAGCACCAGGGCCGCCACCACCAGGACCACCACGACGGCCAGGACGGCCAGGTCGAGCAGGCCCCTGGGCACCGACCCCCGGAGCCGGGTCAGGACCCGTCCCGCCGCCGACCCCGCCGCCCAGTCCGTCCCGGCGCTGTCCTCGGCGTGGATCAGGAGGGCCAGGGGGACGAGGAGGACGGCCAGCCCGGCCCAGGCGGGGAGGAGCCGGCCCCAGGGGACCTCGCCGGTGGGGAGGGCCACCAGGGAGGCGGCCTGGGCCAGGGGGATGAGGGCGGCCCAGAAGTTCGTGTAGGCGCCCGCCGCCGTGACCAGGGCGTAGGCCACCCAGACCCCCCGGCCCCCCGACCGGACCCCCCGGACGAAGAGGGCCGTCGAACCGGCCGTGAGGAGGATGGAGAGCTCGTAGCCCCGGGCCGTCTGGCCGTAGCGGACGAAGAGGGGATCGACGGCGAGGAGGACCCCGGCCAGCAAGCCGGCCCGGGACCCGAAGAGGCCCTGGGCCAACCGGGTCACCACCACCACCGTTCCCACCGCCGCCACCACCGACAGGCTCCGGAGGGCCACCTCGGAGTGGCCCAGGGCGGCCCAGCCCCGGAGGAGGAGGGAGTAGAGGGCCATGTTCGCCTCCCGGTGGACGACCGAGTCGGTGAATTCCCGCCAGGGGGCCGTCCCCATCGTGGTGCTCACGCTCTCGTCCAGGGTGAGGCTGTGCCCCCCGAGGTCGAGGGCCCCGACCACCAGGGCCAGGCCGGCCAGGACTCCCGTCGCCCCCCAGCTCCCCAGCCGGTCGGCCGGCTCCTGCCCGGGGGTCGATGCGGAGGTCATCTCCCCGGCGAAGGTAGCAGCGTGGCCTCCTCCAGGGCCTATCGTCGGTGCGATGGAGCGCTGCCGGGTCCTCTTGGTCGACGGCTCCGACCGGGGTGGCATCGCCACCTACACCGCCGCCCTGGCCGCCGCCCTCCGCCGGGAGGGCCTCGAGGTGGCCGTGGCCGCCCCCGGCTCCGCCGCCGACGGGTCCCCGGCCCTGGCCCCGCCCTCCTGGGGTCCCGACGTCGAGCGGCTCGGCCGGGGGGCCCTCTACCGCCGCCGCCTGGCCGAGCTCCCCGGGGCCACCTCCCGCCTCCTCGGGGCCGTCCGGGCCGTCCGGCCCGACGTGATCCACTTCCAGACCGAGATCCTCCCCCGGCTCGACCCCCTCGTCTTCGCCGCCCTCCGCCGTCGGGCTCCGGTGGTCGTGACCGCCCACGACCCCGTCCCCCACCAGGGGGGGGTGGCCACCCTCCGCCGGGAGTCCCGTCGCTGGCAGGCCGCCGACGCCGTCGTCATCCACGGCCGGGAGCCCCAGGTCCTGGTGGAGTCCTCCGCCGGGTCCACCCCCGTCTTCGTCGTCCCCGTCGACCTCAGACTGGGGGGCCCACCCCTCGGTCGCCGGGAGGCCCGGAGCCGGCTCGGCCTCCCCGAGGCCCCCACCGCCCTCCTCCTGGGCCAGCTCCGCCCCTACAAGGGCCTCGACCTCCTGGCCGGGGCCTGGCCCCTGGCCCGCAGCGCCGTCCCGGGGGCCCGGCTCCTCGTGGTCGGGGCCGCCTACGGCGACGGGACCGGGCTCGGTCCCCTGGCCGCCCGGCCCGGGGTCGAGGTCCGGGAGGGTTTCGTCCCCGAGGAGGACCTCGACGCCTGGGTGGCCGCCGCCGACGTCGTCCTCCTCCCCTACCACCACGGGAGCCACTCCGGCGTCCTCCACCGGGCCCTGGCCGCCGGGACCCCCGTCCTGGCCTCCCCGGCCCTGGCCGAGGAGGTCCACCGGACCGGGGCGGGCCAGGTCCATCCTCTCGTCCCCGAAGCCTGGGGAGCGGCCGTCGCCGCCGCCCTCGGCCCCTCCCCCCTCCCCTCCCCTCCCCCACCCCGGGGAACGGCCACCGCCCGCGGGACCCTGGCCGTCTACCGGGCCGTCCTGGGAGCCCGCCGGTGAAGGCCGGGGGCCGGCGCTCCCGGTGGCCGGTCGGGGCCCTGGTGGTGGCGGCGGGAGCCGGCCACGTCCTCTACCCCGCCTGCCTCGCCCTCGCCTCCCGGGGCCGGGCCCCCGTCTCCCCCGGGGATCCCGACCCCTGGCCCGGACTCACCGTCCTCGTCCCCGCCTACGGGGAGGCCGGGGTCATCGGGGCCAAGGTGGCCGACCTCCGGGCCCAGGACTACCCCGGGCCCCTCGAGATCCTGGTCGTGGCCGACGGAGACCCCGAGACGGCCCGGGCCGCGGCAGGGGCCGGGGCCAGGGTCCTGGCCCCCCCCGACCGGCTCGGAAAGGCCCAGGGGGTGAACCTCGGGGTGGGGGCCGCCAGCCACGACGTCGTGGTCCTCACCGACGCCAACAACAGCCTCGGGCCCGGCTCCCTCCGAGCCCTGGCCCGCTGGTTCGACGACCCGGGGGTGGCCGCCGTGGCCGGGGAGAAGGTCGAGGAGGACGGGGGCGGGGAGTCGGCCTACTGGCGGTTCGAGTCCTGGCTCAAGCAGCGGGAGGTCCTGGCCATGGGGACGACCATCGGCCTCGTCGGCGAGCTGGCCGCCGTCCGCCGGGAGGCCTTCCGGCCCATCCCCCCCGACGTGGCCACCGACGACCTCTGGACCGCCCTCGACCTGGCCGGCCGGGGCCTCCGCATCGCCTACGAGCCCGCGGCCCGGGCCGCCGAGCCGGCGGCGGGGACCCTCGGGGACCAGTGGGAGCGCCGGACCCGGAGCGTCTCGGGGGCCCTCCACCTCCTGGCCGCCCACCGGACCTGGCAGCTCGGGCCGGCCGGGGGACCCGTGGCCCTCCAGATCTGGGGCCACCGGCTCTGGCGGTACACCGGGGGGCCCCTGGCCCATCTGGCCCTGGTCCTCCTGGCCCTGCGGGCCGCGGGCCGGAGCCCCACGGCCCGGGCCTTCCTGGCCGGCCACCTCCTGGCCCTGGCCCTCCTCGGGGCCCGGGCCCGGGGCCGGTCCCTCCCCGGACCGCTGGCCTTCGGCCCCCAGGTCCTCCTCCTCCAGGGGGTCGCCCTCGGGGGCCTCCTCCGCTACCTCCGGGGGGACCGCCGGGTCCGGTGGCCGACGGTGACCCGGTGACCGGCCGGGCCACTGGGACCGAGCCCGCCCTCCGGGTCCTCGTCGTCGACCGGTCCGAGGCCCTCTGGGGGGCCCAGCGGAGCATCCTCGGACTGGCCCCCCTCCTGGCCCAGGCCGGGATCGACCCCGTCCTCCTGGCCCCGGCCGGGGGACCCCTCCCGGCGGCCTGGACCGCCCTCGGCCTCGACCACCACCCCTTCGACTTCCCCCCCCACCGGGGGCTCCGGACCCCGGCCCGGGCCGGGGTGGCCCGGGGGCGGCCCGGGGCGGGAACCCTGGCGGGAGAGGCGCTGGCCGTGGCCCGGGCCGCAGCGGGTCTCCGGGGGGCCATCCGCCGGAGCGGGGCCGACGTGGTCCACTCCAACACCCTCTGGGGTCACGTCGAGACGGCGGTGGG
Organism: Acidimicrobiaceae bacterium; assembly: GCA_003151955.1. Taxonomy (GTDB): domain Bacteria; phylum Actinomycetota; class Acidimicrobiia; order Acidimicrobiales; family UBA8190; genus PALSA-743. The sequence goes on along the minus strand of PLZB01000028.1, from coordinate 16,011 downwards.
GGGCCGGCTGGCGCAGCGGCCCGTGGTCCTCGAGCTCCACGACCTCGTCGGCCCCGGGGTGGGACGCCGGCTCCAGCGGCTGGCCGTCGGCCTGGCCGCGGCCTCGGTGGCCATCAGCCGGGCCGTGGCCGAGGGGGCCGGGCCCGGCGTCGAGGTCGTCCCCCAGGCCGTGGACCTGGGCCGGTTCTCCCCCGGACCCCGGGACCCGGAGCTCCGCCGACGGCTCGGTGCCGACGGGGAGGGACCCCTCGTCGGCATCCTGGGCCGGATCGACCCCGGGAAGGGGGTGGAGACGGTGGTCAGGGCTCTGGCCGACCCCGCCCTGGCCGGCCGGGGGGCCCGGCTGGCCGTCGTCGGGGCCCCCTTCCAGGGCGACCCCGACTTCAGCCGGGGGGTCGAGGACCTGGCCGGGGAGCTCCTGGGGGACCGGGTCCGGTTCCTCCCGCCCTTGGAGGACGTCCCGGCCGTCCTCCGCTGCCTCGACATCCTCGTCAACGCCTCGGCGGCGGAGCCCTTCGGGCTCACCGTCCTCGAAGCCCAGGCCACCGGGACGGCGGTGGTGGCCACCCGGACGGGGGGGATCCCGGAGTTCGTGTCCGACGGCCGCAACGGGCTTCTGGTGCCGCCGGGCGACGTCGGGGCCCTGGCCGGGGCCCTCCTCCGGCTGCTCGACCATCCCGAGCTGGCCGGGGTCCTGGCCCGGGCCGGCCGGGCCGACGCCGAGGCGGGCCACGACCTGACCGGCCGGGCCGCCGCCCTGGCCCGGGTCTACCGGCGGGTGGCCCGGTGACGACCCGGCGGGCCCTGATGGTGACGAAGTTCCTCCCCCTCCCGGCCAACTCCGGGGGCAAGAGCCGGTCCCTCGCCATCCTCCGGCGCCTGGCCCGGGTCACCGAGGTGACCCTCTGCGCCTTCGACGACGGCACCGGGGACCGGGCCGGGCTCGAGGCGCTCGGGGTGGAGGTCCGGGCGCTGTCCTGGGAGCCCTCCCTGGTCAGGGCGGCCCGGTCCGTCCCCCGGGCCGGGAGTCTCCAGGCGGCCCGGTTCTGGTCCCCGGCCCTGGCGGCCGAGGTCCGGGCCGCCGCCGGGGCCGGACCCCTCGACGTCCTCCAGCTCGTCTACCCCCAGCTCCTCCCCTACGCCCGGGACATCGGGGCCCGGCTCCGGGTCATCGACTTCCACAACATCGAGTCGGCCCTCCTCCGGAGCTACGCCCGGCGGTCGGGGTCGCCGGCCGACCTGGCCCGGGGGCTGCCCCTCCATCTCGAGGCCGCCGCCGTCGGACGGCTCGAGCGGCGGGCCCTCGGGGAGTTCGACGTGGTGACGGTGACGACAGAGGAGGACCGGGACCGGCTCCCCCCCGGATCGGCCCGGGTCCTCGTCTGCCCCAACGGCTGGGACCCCTCCCCCGGGCTTCCCCCCGCTCCCGACCCGGTGGTGATCTTCGTCGCCCTCATGGGCTGGGCCCCGAACGCCGACGCCGCCGTCTGGATCGCCGACGAGGTCTGGCCCCTGGTCCGGGCCCGGGTCCCCGGCGCCCGGCTCCTCCTCGTCGGGCGGGACCCCACCCCGGCCGTCCGGGCCCGGGCCGGAACCGACGTGGAGGTCACCGGGACCGTCGACGACGTCAGGCCCTTCCTGGCCCGGGCCCGGGTGGCCCTGGCCCCCCTCCGGGCCGGCGGGGGCTCCCGGGTCAAGATCCTCGAGGCCCTCGACGGGGGCCGACCCGTGGTGGCCACCTCCATCGGGGCCGAGGGGCTCGGCGACCTGGTGGGCCGGGGGGTGGTCCTGGCCGACGAGCCCGGGGCCATGGCCGACGCCCTCGTCGGCCTCCTGGTCGACCGGGACCGGGCCGAGGGGCTGGGTCGGGCCGGCCGGGAGGCGGTGGCGGCCCGGCACAGCTGGGAGGGGACCCTGGCCCCCTACAAGCGGCTCCTGTCCGGACTCTCGACCTGACCGGGTCCGGTCCCGGTGGCGTCCCGGGCCAGGGCGACGACGGTGGCGGCCAGGATCCTGAGATCGAGGCCGAGGGACCAGTTCTCGATGTAGTGGTTGTCGAGCCGGGCCCGCTCGGCGATGGAGGTGTCCCCCCGGAGTCCCCGGACCTGGGCCAGACCGGTGAGCCCGACGGGGACCCGGAGCCGGTCGTCGTAGTGCCGGACGGTGTCCCGGAACCGGTCGGCGAAGTAGGGCCGCTCCGGGCGGGGCCCGACCAGGGACATGCCGCCCCGGATGACCGTCCAGAGTTGGGGGAGCTCGTCGAGGCTCGAGTCCCGGAGGAACCGGCCCAGCGGGGTGATCCGGCTGTCCCCGGCCACGTTCCAGGTCGTCTCGGAGTCGTCGTTCTCGACCATGGAGCGGAATTTGACGATCTCCACGACCTGGCCGTGCTGGCCGACCCGCCGCTGGCGGAAGTGGACGGGCCCGGGACTGGTGACCTTCACGGCCAGGGCGATGGCCCCGTAGAGGGGGGCGAGGCCGATGAGGAGGGCGGCGGCGACGGTGACGTCGAGGGCCCGCTTCGCCAGCCGGGGGCTGGGCCGGAGGACGGTCCGGGGCAGCCGGACGAGGGGATAGCCCCAGATGTCCTCGACATCCGATCCACGGGGGGCGAAGCCCAACTCGAAGAATCGGGGGAGGACGTAGATGTCGACGGAGGCGTCGACACAGGCCCGGAGGACAGCCACCGAGGCTTCCTCCCGGGCCACCCCGAAGGCGATGACAACCCTGTCTATCCGGAGGTCCCCGAGGAGCCGGGGAAGGTCGGCGACCCGGCCCAGGACGGGGACCTCCCCGGCGCCGGCGTCCCAGGAGGCGATGTCGTCGACGAGCCCCAGCGGACGGAGCCCGAGCTCGGGGTGCCGTCCCAGGACCCGGATCAGGTCCACCGCCACCCGGCCGGCCCCCACCACCAGGGTCCGGTCGGTGAGCATCCCCCGGCGTCGCAGCGCCCGGGCCACGAGCAGCAGGGCCAGCCGGGTGGCCAGGCACCAGCCGGCGGCGAGGAGCCCGGCGATGAGCCAGGTCGACGGGTCCGGGCCGAGGCCCCGGAGGCCGGCCACCACCAGGAGGGAGAGGGAGACGGCCAGGAGGATCGGGACGGCGGCCCGGGCCGGGTCGGGGGAGATCCGGCGGCGGTACTGGCCCTGCCCGGAGAGGATGGCCGTGGTCGACCCGGCCAGGAGGATCCCGCTCCAGCGGGGGGCGCCGGAGAGGGCCAGGGCGGGAACGGGGAGGAGCCCGAGGACGTCACCGAGGAGCACGACCAGGACGAGGTGGGAACCCCGGGTCCGGAAGGCGAGCCCGGTCCCCAACCGCCGGGTGGGCGGGGAGAGCGCGGTCCGGTGGATCGGGACGGTGGTCACGGCTGGGATCGGTCCCGGGGATCAGATCGTGGCCCGGCGGCGACCCCGCCAGACGAGGAGGCTCCCGGCGCCGATGGCCCCGGCCCCGAGGGCCGCCATCTCGGCGATGTCGGCCCCGGTGAAGGCCAGTCCCCCGCCCGAGGGTGCGGTGGCGACCGGGGGGGTGGGGACATCGGGTGTCGAGACGGCGGGAACGGTGCTCACCGGTTCACAGCCGGTGTAGCAGGTGGCGGCGGCAGCGCCCGGCCCGGACACGTAAGCGACCGTCGGCGCGGCCAGGACCATTCCCAGTCCCACGACGACGACAGCTGTCCTGATCTTCGACCGGTCCCTCCTCCGCATGGCTCCTCCTCGTCCTTCCACCGGCACAACGGCAGGTCGGGGAGAACCTTGCGGAGTTCGACCACCAACAGTGGTGGTGGCCGCCGGCCCGATCGGGGCCGGACGGTCACCAGCTGAAGGTCGCCGGCCTGCTGTCGTCGACCTCCTGGGAGCCGTAGGTCCAGGTCTCGGGAGGGATCCGGGCCGAGGGGACGAGGGCGAGCCGGCCGTGGCGACCGGGGAGAGCGAAGTGGACGACCATGCGGCGGGCCTGGCCGGGAGCCAGGGACACGGTCACCGCCACCAGCCAGGTCGGCCCCTGGGGTCCGTCGGCGATCGCCCCGGTGCCCTCGACCGAGACCCCCCGGGCTGTGCCGGGCAGGGTGACGGCCAGGTAGCCGACGTAGTCCCCGTAGGCGTCGCCCAGGCCGGGGTAGGGCCCGGCGATGTAGGGGGACTGGCCGGGTGGGGTGCTGTTGGCCAGGGTCACCGTCATGGTCCCGTTCGTGGTCGACCCGGGGCCCGGGGTGAGGGCCAGGGAGTCGGCCACCGAGACGTACTGGTCCAGCTTGTTCCCCCCCCGGTTGACGAGGGCCGTCAGGATGGAGTCGGGTTGGACCAGGCCGGCCACCCCACTGGCGGCCCAGGCCGACTCGGTGGTCGGGTCGGCGGCCCAGAGCATCAGGTGGCGCCCGGTGGTGGCCGAGGTGGCCGCCCGGGCCAGGGCCCGGAGGTCGAGGGATCCCTGCTCGAGCTGTTGGAGGACGGCCTCGGCCAGGGAGCCGAGCTTCTCGTGCCGGGCCGCATCGGCGGCCTGAGCGGCCGGGGTGCTGTCGTCGTAGCCGATCCCGGCGTACTGGTCGTGGAAGAGGTAGGTCTCGACGTTCCCGGCGCTCACGACCGTCCCGTCGGCGGTGGTGACGGGGCCGGTGACCGTGAGGAGGGTCTGGAGCCCCCCGACGTCGACGGCGAGGACCCCGTCCACGTGCTGGCCCGTGTCGGCCTGCCACATCCGGGCGGCGAGGGCGCCGTTGACGTCGAACTGGGGGGTGAGGCCGAGGTTGCGCCAATCGACCCCGGGGCGGAGGAAGCCCCACCGGGCCTCGAGGTCACCGCTCACCGGGACCTGACCCGGGGCCAGGGCCAGGGCCGAGGTGTCGGTCAGCTGGGAGACAGAGAGGCTCCCTCCGGAGGCGGTGATGACCCCGGCGTCGAGTGCGGTTCCCGAGCCGGCCCGCATCTCGGCGTTGTTGGAGGCCAGGAGGAGGTAGGTGCTGGGGCCCTGGAGGAGGGTGGCGGTGGCGGCGGCGGCCTCCGAGGCGGTGCCGAGGGTCTGCTCGGCCTGGGCGAAGAGCCGGCTGTAGGTGTCGTGGGCCGACGCCACCGGCCCGGCCAGGGCCTGGGCGGGCCGGGGACGGTAGGGGGCGAGTCGGGCCCGGGTCCGGGCGGCCAGGGCGGCCAGGCGCTGGAGGGTCACCACCCGGTCCTCCCCGCCCTGGTGGGGGAGGTCGAGGATGGCCTGGGACTCCGCCACGGCGCCCACCCCGACCTGGGCCACACCGGTGGCGTCCCCGGCCAGCTCCCGGACGGCGCCGAGCTGGCGCCCGAGGACGGGGACGATGTCGAGGGGGGCCAGGATCGGTGACCCCAGGAGACCCCGGGCCGCCCCGAAGGCGGCTCCGGCCTCCCGGAGGGGGACGGTCGAGCCGGCGCCCGTCCCCGAGGAGCTCGAGAGGTCGTCCTGTGCCGCCCGGATGGCGGTGTCACCGGCCTGGAGATGCCGGTAGGAGGCGTCCAGCATGAGGCCGACGACGACCCCCCAGACCCCGAGGACCAGGAGGACCCCCAACCCCAGGAGGCGACGCCGCCGGCGTCGGCGGGGATCGACCGGGCGCCGAGACCGCCGGGCTCCCCCCCGGCCACCCGGGCGGGCCGTCACGGGGCCCCGCCGGCCGGGACGGGCGGGACCGGGACCGACCCGAGCGGCGCCGGCGCCGGCCAGAGGAGTCCCGTCAGGCGACCGAGGAGACCGTCGAGAAGGGTGGCCGTAGCCCGGTAGCCGGCCGCCGGTCCGCCAAAGGGATCGGCGACGTCTTCAGGGGACCGGCCCAGGAGCTCCCTCGGGTTCCGACCGGCCGAGAGGGCGGCGACCCAGTCGAACGGGTCGGTTCCGGTCGGGCGGGGACCCATGGCCTCGCCCCGGGTCACAGCCTCCCCGAGGGAGAAGGTCCGTCCCAGGGCCCCGGGGACCAGGAGGGCGGCCTCCCGGAGGTGCTGGGTCGTCATCGTGAGGATGAGGTCGGCCCCCTCGATGTCCCCCCGGGTCAGCCGGTGGCTGCGGTGGCCGGAGAGGTCGGCTCCGAAGGGGGCCAGGGCCGCCCGGACTTCGGGAGGGACGGGGTGGCCTCCGGGGAGGAATCCTCCCGAGACGACCTCGGCCGGCACCGCCCGGCTGGACAGCCGACGGGCGAGGAGAGCGGCGGCCATCGGGGAGCGGCAGCGGTTGGCGGTGCAGACCAGGAGGATACGGATTCGGGCGAGCTTATCGAGCCGTCCCCACCCGGTACTGTCGACGGGTGCGCCCGGGAGCGGTTGTCGCCATGGTGGGTCGGGTCCTGGTCTTCTCCGGGACGGTCATCCTGCTCTTCGTCGCCTACCAGCTCTGGGGGACGGGCCTCTCGGAATCCCACAGCCAGGCCCGGCTCCGCCAGCAGTTCGCCGCCCTCACGGCCGGGGCCGGTCCGGAGCCGGGGTCCGGGTCGACGACGACGTCGACATCGGCCCCGGTCGGCTCGATCATCCCCACCCTGGGTCCCCCGAACCCGATGGGGGCGATGGGGGCCCCGGGTCCCGGCCGGCCGGTGGCGGTCCTCCGGATCCCGAAGATCGGCGCCGACGAGGTCGTGGTCGAGGGAGTCGACGAGCCCGAGCTGGCCCTCGGGCCGGGTCACTACCCGGGGACGCCCTTTCCGGGAGAGGCCGGGAACGCGGCCATCGCCGGGCACCGGACCACCTACGGCCATCCCTTCTACAACCTGGACCGGCTCCAGGTCGGGGACCCCATCGAGGCCACCACCGTCCAGGGGACGTTCTCCTACCGGGTGGTCCGGACCCTGGTGGTCAGCCCGACCGACGTGTCCGTCCTGGACCCGGGGGCCACCCCGGAGCTGACCCTCACGACCTGCAACCCCCGCTACAGCGCCTCCCAGCGGCTCGTGGTCCAGGCCGTCCTCGTCGGGGCCACCCCGGCGGCCTCGGCACCGCTGACGACCCCGACCACGGTGCCGTCGACCGTCCCGGACGGCTCGAACGGACCGGGCCCGGCCGCCGGGACCAGCCCCGCCGGCCACCTGGCCGGCAGCCGGGGCGACCTCGGCCCGGCCATGGCCTGGGGGGCGGCCTGCCTGGCCGTCCTGGCCCTGACGGTGTGGGGGGTCCGACGGCTCCGGCCCCGCCGGCGCCCCTGGCCCGCCTACGGCCTGGGGGCGGCGGCCTTCCTGGCCGTCCTCTTCGGGTTCTTCGGGGCCGTGACTCCCTTGCTCCCGGCCAGCTTCTGAGGGTCGGTCAGGCCGGCTCGAAGTCGGCGCCGTCGAAGGGACCGACGACGGAGAGGGTCCGGGGCTGGGCCGACAGCGCGGCGGCAGCCGCGGCGACCTCGGCCAGGGAGACGGCCTCGACCCTGGCCAGGAGATCCTCGACCTCGAGGACGTGGCCGTGGAGGAGCAGGCTGGACCCGATCCGGCTCATCCGGGCGCCCGAGTCCTCGAGGGAGAGGAGGGTCTCGGCCCGGAGATGGCCCTTGGCCACGGCCAGCTCACGCTCGGTGATGCCCTCCAGGCCCAGCCGGTCGAGCTCCTCGTGCACGAGGCGCAGGACCTCCCGGGCGTGCTCGGGAGCGGTCCCGACGCTGACCGACAGGGATCCGGACTCGTCGTAGTGGACCCGCTCCGACCAGATCGAGTAGGCCAGGCCCCGCCGCTCCCGGACCTCCTGGAAGAGCCGGCTGGACATGCCCCCACCCAGGGTGTGGTTGAGGACGGCCAGGGCCCAGCGCTCCTCGGCGTGGCGGCCGCAGGTCCGCATCCCGAGCACGAGGTGGACCTGCTCGGTGGGCCGCCGGGTGACGACGGCGGGAACCGGAGGGAGCTCGGGTCCGGTCCGGGTCGGGGGACCACCGCCGGTCCGTCCCGAGAAGTGGACGGAGACCTCCTCGGCCAGCTTCTCGTGGTCGAGGTCGCCGGCGGCGGCCACGACCAGGTTCCCGGCCCGGTAGTGGGTCTCGAAGAACCGGCGGACCTCTTCCGCCTCGAAGGCCTCGACGCTCTCGGCGGTTCCGAGGACCTCCCGGCCCAGGGGGTGGCCGGGGAAGAGGGCTCCGGTGCACTGCTCGGCCGAGAGATCGGAGGGCTCGTCGCCGTGCATGAGGATCTCGTCGAGGATGACCTGTCGCTCGGCGTCGACGTCCTCGGCCCGGAGGGCGGGTGACGTCATGATCGAGCCCAGGACGTCGAGCCCGAGGGGGAGGTGCTCGGAGAGCAGCCGGATGTAGAAGGCCGTGTACTCCTTGGTGGTGAAGGCGTTCATGTCGCCCCCGACCTCGTCCACGGCCTCGGCGATGGCCGCCGCGCTCCAGGCCTCGGTGCCCTTGAAGAGGAGGTGCTCCAGGAAATGGGACGCCCCCGACCGGGCCTCGTCCTCATCCCGGGAACCGGTCCCGACCCAGACACCGAGGGTGACCGACCGGGCGTCGGCCATCGATTCGGTGACGAGACGGACCCCGGATCCCAGGACCTCGTTTCGGATCATGCCGGACACCCGCCGGCCCCTGACAGCGCCGGGCCGGGGGCCCGGCCGGTGCTCACCGGCGGCGGGGACGGCGGGGGCGACGGTCTCCCGAGCTCTCCCGGTCGCCGCCGACACCGGCTGCCGGGCCGGGGCCGAGGTCCCCGAGCTCGCTGGTGAGCTCAGCCTCGAAGGCGGCCTCGAAGGAGGCCACCGGGGCGCCGACGGCGGCCGAGCCGGAGTCGGAGCGGTCCCGGTCGCCACGGTCGGCCCGGGGCCGGTCGCCCCGGTCCCGATCGGACCGCTCGGGGCGGTCGGACCGCTCAGGGCGGTCGGACCGCTCAGGGCGGTCGGCACCCTGGACCTGCGTGGGGGGCTCGCCGGCCAGGGACAGCGACACCTTGCCCTGGGGGTCGATGTCGTCGACCCGAACCTCGATCTCCTGGCCCAGGGACAGGACGTCCTCGACCCGGTCGACCCGCTTGCCGCCGCCGACCTTGGAGATGTGGAGAAGGCCGTCCCGGCCGGGAAGGATGTTGACGAAGGCACCGAACTTGGTGATGTTGACGACCTTGCCCGGGTAGACGGCGCCGATGTCGGCCTCGGGGGGTTCGACGATCATGAAGATCCGCTTCTTGGCCTCCTCGACGGCCGAGGAGAGCTTGGCCCCGATGGTGACGAGACCGAACATGCCGTCGTCGTCGACGGTGATGTCGGCCCCGGTCTCGGCCTGAAGGGTGTTGATGACCTTGCCCTTGGGGCCGATGACCTCGCCGATGCGGTCGACGGGGATCTGGAACGAGATGATCTTGGGGGCGTTGTCGGAGACGTCGGGACGGGGGGTGGAGATCGCCGCGTTCATGACCTCGAGGATGGTCAGCCGGGCGTCCTTGGCCTGATGGAGGGCCTTGGCCAGGACATCGGCGGGCAGACCGTCGATCTTGGTGTCGAGCTGGAGGGCGGTGACGCACTCCTCGGTGCCGGCCACCTTGAAGTCCATGTCGCCGAAGGCGTCCTCGGCGCCGAGGATGTCGGTCAGGGTGACGTAGGTCCCACCCTCGTAGACGAGGCCCATGGCGATCCCGGCCACGGCGGCCTTGAGGGGAACGCCGGCGGCCATCAGGGAGAGGGAGGAGCCACAGACCGAGGCCATCGAGGTCGACCCATTGGAGGAGAGGACGTCGGAGACGACCCGGAGGGTGTAGGGGAAGTCCTCCGACGAGGGCACCACCGGGAGGAGGGCCCGCTCGGCCAGCAGGCCGTGGCCGATCTCCCGGCGCTTCGGCCCCCGCATGAAGCCGGTCTCACCGGTCGAGTAGGGGGGGAAGTTGTAGTGGTGCATGTACCGCTTGAAGTCCTCGGTCCCGATGGTGTCGAGCATCTGGTTCATGCGGGGCATGCCCAGGGTGGTGACGTTCAGGACCTGGGTCTCGCCCCGCTGGAAGAGGGCCGAGCCGTGGGCGGTGGGGAGGAGGTCGACCTCGGCCGAGAGGGGCCGGATGTCGGCCGTGCCCCGCCCGTCGATGCGGACGCCCTCCTCGACGATGCGCTTCCGGACGATCTTCTTGGTCAGCGACTTGGCCGCAGCCTTGATCTCCCTCTCGCGGCCCTCGAACTCGGGGGCGAGCTCGGCCACCACGGCGGCGGTGGCCTCGTCGATGGCGGAATTGCGTTGGGTCTTGGCCACGATGGTGTTGGCCTCGGACAAGGGCCCGGTGCCGACGGCGGCGACCCGCTCGAGGATGTCGTCGCCGTAGTCCTTCTGGATCTCGAAGGCCATGAGGGGCTTGGCCCCGGCCTTGACCACGAGCTCCCGCTGGAGCTCGATGGACTCCCGGATCCAGGTCTTGGCCTCCTCGAGACCGGCGGCCAGGACCTCCTCGGTGACCTTGGGAGCGCCCTCCTCGTAGAACTTCCAGGAGTCCTCGGTGCCGCCCGCCTCGACCATCATGATGGCGATCTCGGAGCCGGGCCCCTCGGACAGGGCCCGACCGGCGACCACCAGCTCGAAGCAGGACTCGTCACCGTCCTGGTAGGTGGCGTGGGGGAGCCAGGTGCCCTCCCGGGACCAGGCCACCCGGACGGCGCCGATGGGACCCTCGAAAGGGATCCCCGAGAGCATGAGGGCGGCCGAGGCGGTGTTGATGGCCAGGACGTCGTGGGGGTTGACCTGGTCGGCGGCGATGATGGTGCCGACGACATGGACGTCGTTGCGGAACCCCTCGGGGAACGAGGGCCGCAGCGGACGGTCGATGAGCCGGCAGGTCAGGATGGCCTGGTCGGTGGCCCGGCCCTCCCGGCGGAAGAAGGAGCCGGGGATCTTCCCCGCCGCGTACATCCGCTCCTCGATGTCGACGGTGAGGGGGAAGAAGTCGGTTCCCTCCTTCACCCGCCGCGAGGCGGTGGTGGTGACGAGGACCATGGTGTCGCCGATGCGGCCGACCACGGCTCCGTCAGCCTGTCCGGCCAGCTTGCCGGTCTCGTAGGAAAGGGTGGAGTCGGTGCCACTGATGGGCCCCGACACGGTGATGGCGTCCGCCATGGGTGTCTCCTCGTTGTGTCCGGACCCCCGCCACGCCAGTTCCCAGTGGTCGAGCACCTCCACCTCGGGAAGTGATCGGCGACTGGCAGCTGACCGTTGGTCGGGTGTCCGTCGGTTTGGTTCGGGCCGGCGACTGCCGACCCTGGTGATCCGGACAGGGTCTCCCCCACCCGAGAGTGGTCCCCGTCCGGCTCACTGGCCGCCCGGGGAGACCGGGCCGGCTAGCGGCGGATGCCGAGCCTGCCGATGATGGTGCGGTAGCGCTCGACGTCGTTGTCCTTCACGTAGTCGAGGAGCCTGCGGCGGCGGCCGATGAGCTTCATCAGGCCACGCCGGGTGTGATGGTCACCCTTGTGCATCTTGAGATGCTCGGTGAGATTCGAGATGCGCTCGGTGAGGATGGCGATCTGTACCTCGGGCGAGCCCGTATCGGTCTCGTGCAGCCGGTACTCGGCGATCGTCGCAGACTTGTCAGGCATGTGCGGAAAACGACCTCGGACGGGTTTCGGTGGCGATCGGGTTCCGGAGGCGCTCGAAGACGGCTGTGTTCGCACGTCGAGGATCCGGATCCCACCGGAACGGCGTCCCGGTTGGTCCATCATGGTAGCAGGAGCGCCACCGTGGCGCCCGACGACGCCCGATCCGGGCGGGTCGGACGGCCCGTTCCGCCTCAGCCGGGGTCGGCGGCGAGCCGGGCCCTGGCCGCCGCCACGTCGGTGCCCATCTGGGCCACGAGCGCCTCGACGGAGTCGAACCGACGCTCGGCGCGGAGCCGGTCGACGAAGGAGACCCGGGCCTCCTCACCATAGAGATCGCCCTCGAAGTCGAGGAGGAAGGCCTCGAGGAGGGGACGGTCGGCCGACCGGTAGAACGTGGGTCGACGGCCGAGGGAGAGGGCGGCCCGATGGACGGTGCCGTCAGGTCGCTCGTACCAGCCGGCATAGATCCCGTCGGCCGGGAGGGCGAGCTCGGGGGGGAGGGCCACGTTGGCGGTGGGAAAGCCCAGCTCGGGACCACCCCGGCCGTCACCGTGCTCGACGATGCCCCTGACCTGGTGGGGACGGCCCAGGAGGCGGCCCGCGGCGGACACGTCGCCGGCGGCGAGGAGTCGACGGATCCGGGTGGAGGAGACGGCCTCGCCGGCCCGGTCCGTCTCGAGACTGAGGCCCTCGACCTCGAAGCCGTGGTCGGCGCCCATCTCGGTGAGGAGCGAGACGTCGCCCTTGCGGCCGTGGCCGAAGTGGAAGTCCTCCCCCACCACCACGTACCTGGCCCCGACGGCCCGGACCAGGACGCCCATGACGAAGTCCTCGGCCGACTCGTCGGCCCGGATCCGGTCGAAGGGAACGACGACGGCCCGGTCGAGACCGGTGGCGTCGAGGAGGTCGAGCTTGAGGTCGAGGCCGGTCAGGAGGGCGGGGGCGGACTCGGGGCGGACCACGGAGGCGGGGTGCCGGTCGAAGGTGACGACGACGCTGTCGAGCCCGCGGCGGGCGGCTTGGCGGCGGAGCTCGGCGATGAGGTGCTGATGACCGAGGTGGACACCGTCGTAGGCGCCGATGGTGACAGCGGCACCCCGGGAGGGTGGGTCGCAGTGCTCGGGACCGACGACGACCTCCATCGACCCCACGTTACCGCCGGCCGCCCGGGGACCCGGGCCGGTCATCCGGAGCTGACGAGGACGACGGAGGCGACCATCCGGTCGGTGTCGGTCCCCTCGTAGACGGCGAGGAGTCGTCCCCGGTGGTCGAGGAGAGCCCAGGGCCCGGTCCCGGCGGCCCCGATGGCGACCTTGTCGAGGGCCAGCCCGTGGGTGACGAGGCGGGACACCTCCGAGCCCACCTCGACCTGGGGCATGTCCCGGAGGGCCTGGGCCGGGGTCAAGAGGTGGTCGAGGCTCAGCTCGTCGAGGCGGTGGGCCTCTTCGAGACCGAAGCTGCCGACCCGGGTCCGCCTGAGGTTCCGCAAGTGGGCTCCCCCGCCCAGGGCCGTACCGAGGTCGTCGGCCAAGGTCCGGACGTAGGTCCCCGTCGAGCAGTCCACCCTGATCCGGTGGACGTGGGGCTCACCGGGGGGACCGGGCTCCACGTCGAAGCGGTGGACGGTGACCGGCCGGGGAGCCCGCTCGACCTCGATACCGGCCCGGGCCAGCTCGTGGAGCCTCCGGCCCCCTACCTGGACGGCCGAGACCATGGGTGGGATCTGGAGGATCGAACCGGTGAGCCCGGCGGCGGCGGCCCTGACCTGTTCGAGGCTCACATCCTTCATGTCCCACTCCCCCACCACCTCCCCGGAGGCGTCCAGGGTGGTGGTCGAGACCCCGAGGACAACCTCGGCCTCGTAGGACTTCTGGAGGGCCGTCAGGTAGCGGAGCATCCGGGTGAACCGGCCCACGCCGACCAGGAGGACCCCGGTGGCATCCGGGTCGAGGGTTCCGGCGTGGCCGACACGACGCTGGCCGAACAGTCGACGGCACCGGGCCACGACGTCATGGGAGGTCCATCCCTCCTCCTTGTCCACGACGACCAGCCCGGCGGGACCCTCCCCCGATCGGCCCCGCTTACCGGTCGCCATCGGCGGTGGGGTCGGTGGGCTCGTTCCGGGAGATGTGGTGGAGGATCTCCTCGACCCGGAGCCCGCTGGCCACGGCCGGATCGGCCACGAAGTCCAGGTGAGGGGTGTGTTTGAGCCGGACCTCCCGACCGATGAGCCGCTGGAGCCGGATCCGCTGGTCCTGGAGGCCGGCATCGGCCTCCTCGGAAAGAGAGCTCATGTAGACGACCGCGCTCCGGAAGTCGGGAGACGTCTCCACGGCCGTTACCGTCACCAGCCGGAGCCGCTCGTCGACATCGGCCAGCCGCTCGAGCTCGTTGGCGATCACCTCGCGGAGCACCTGGTTGACCCGCAAGGTGCGGGGGAAGGCCGGTGCTGCCCTGTCGTCGTAACGGCGTCCCCGCACTGGCTCCTCCTCGAGGGTTCGACGGGCCCTGATCCCCCGGCGAGGGCCAGGGCCCCGGCCGGCGCAGCTCAGCTGCGGGGGATCTCGCGCTCCTCGTAGGTCTCGATGATGTCGCCGTCCTTCAGGTCCTGGAAGTCGGAGAGCCCGATCCCGCACTCGAAGCCGGACTGGACCTCCCGGGCGTCGTCCTTGAACCTGCGCAGCGAGGTGATGGAACCCTTCCAGATGATGACGCCCTCCCGGAGGAACCGGACCTTCGACCCCCGGGTGATGACCCCGTCGCGGACGTAGCAGCCGGCCACGGCCCCGACCCGGGGGACCCGGAAGACCGAGCGGACCTCGGCCTCGCCGGTGATGATCTCCTCGAATTCGGGAGCGAGCATGCCGACCATGGCCGCCTCGATCTCCTCCAGGAGCTTGTAGATCACCTCGTAGAGCCGGATCTCGACGTCGTGGAGCTCGGCCATCTCCCGGGCCCGACGGTCCGGACGGACGTTGAAGCCGATGATCGTGGCCGTCGAGGCCGCCGCCAGCTGGACGTCGTTCTCGGTGATCCCCCCGACGCCGCGCTGGACGAAACTGAGCTTCACGTCCTCGCGCTCGAGCTTGCGGAGGCTGTCGGTGATCGCCTCCAGGGTGCCCTGGACGTCGGCCTTGAGGACAAGGTTGAGGGTGGCGGCCTCGCCCCGTTGGATCTGCTCGAAGAGGTCCTCCAGCTTGGCTCCCGGAGCGGTGGGCGACGGGGCGTGCCCGGCCACCCTGTAGCGGTGCTCCCGGGTCTCCCCGATCGTCCGGGCCGTGCCCTGGTCGGTGGTGACCCTGAACTCGTCGCCGGCGCTCGGGGGCTCGGAGAACCCGAGGACCTGGACCGGGGTGGAGGGGGGCGCCTCCTTGATCTGGTCACCGTGGTCGTCGATGAGGGCCTTGACCTTCCCCCACGCCGCTCCGGCCACCACCGGGTCGCCGACCCGGAGGGTCCCGTTCTGGACGATGACGGTGGCGACCGGCCCCCGGCCCGGCTCCAGGTTGGCCTCGAGGACCACCCCACGGGCCCGACCCTCGGGATTGGCGGCGAGCTCCTCGATCTCGGCCACGACGACCAGTTGCTCGAGGAGGTCCTCGATGCCGAGGCTCTGGAGGGCGGAGACCTCGACGACGATGGTGTCGCCGCCCCAGGCCTCGGGGACGAGTCCCTGCTCGGAGAGCTGTTGCAGGACCCGGTTGGGATCGGCCCCGGTCTTGTCGATCTTGTTGACGGCCACCACGATGGGGACGTCGGCCGCCTTGGCGTGGTTGAGGGCCTCGATGGTCTGGGGCATCACCCCGTCGTCGGCGGCCACCACCAGGACCACGATGTCGGTGGCCTGGGCTCCCCGGGCCCGCATGGCAGTGAAGGCCTCGTGGCCCGGGGTGTCGATGAAGGTGATCAGGTGCCCGTCGGCGACGGTCTGGTAGGCGCCGATGTGCTGGGTGATCCCGCCGGCTTCGCCGGCCACCACGTTGGCAGAGCGGATCCGGTCGAGGAGGAGGGTCTTGCCGTGGTCGACATGCCCCATCACCGTGACCACGGGGGGCCGGGGACGCAGGTCCTCCTCGTCGTCCTCCTCGTCGTCCTCGAAGTACTTGGCCTGGAGCTCGGCCTCCTTCTCCTCGCCAGGGTCGACGAGGCGGATCTGGGCCCCGAGCTCGGCTGCGAAGAGCTCGATCATGTCGTCCGAGAGGGACTGGGTGGCGGTGACGACCTCGCCCTGGAGGAAGAGGAAGCGGATGACGTCTCCCGCCGACCGGTTCACCTTGGGTCCCAGCTCGCGGGGGGTGCTGCCTCGCTCGACGATCACCTCGGTGTCCGGGACCGGCGCGTTCGAGGGGGTGTAGGTGGTCAGCTGGGTCGGCTCGAGCTCCTCGAGGTTCCGACGCCGCCGACGGGGACGGCGCTGGGGAGGACGGCCCCGTCCGCCGGGGCCGCCGCGGAGTCCGCCGGGAGGGGGAGGACCACCCCCACCGGGACGGCCACCGAATCCGCCGCCGCCGCCGCCGCCCGG
>PLZB01000087.1 GCA_003151955.1 Acidimicrobiaceae bacterium | reverse complement strand
CCCCTACCCCCAGAGTCCTGGAATCAATACGTGGTTGGCGTCGCTCAGCCTGGTTTCGTAACTGAAACGCCGCTAAATGAGGTTCCAGCGTCCAGCGAGCCCCTGATCGTGAACGTCACGACTCGACTCATGGCAACGGTGGAAATTTCTCGATCGACTTCTCACCAAGTCAACTCGTTCCTGGTTCGATCTACGTTGCGGGTCCGGGGCCGCTCGGTCGTCAGGTGCTGGTATCCCCAGATAGGTTTTCGGGTGTCCGCGGTGAGATCTGCCGCCTCCAACTCAACGGCCCGGGAGGCTGAGCCCCGGGCGCTCTGCCCGTGTGCGGGAACTGGTGGTGATCAAGATTGGAGCGGGAGACAAGATGACGGCGTGCTGAGGCTCTGAGCAAGGGACGTGGGAAGCACATGCAACGCCTGCCACCAGGGTCGTAGTAGCCGCCGAGACAGCAGACGAGGACAACAAGGTATCTTGCGTTGGCGGGAGGGACAAGGTAACTTGTGGAGGTGGAGGGCGATCCGTTCATCGCCGAGAGTGCCCGCAGGCACGGCATCGGCGACGATGACATCCTTCATGCCTACAACAATCCCATCCTTGTCGAGGACCTCGACGAGGGGCTCGTGATGCTCGTCGGACCGGACAGAGCCGGCAGGTTGCTCGAGATCGGAGTGGTGACCGGTTCTGACGGTCCCGTGATCGTGCACGCCATGGAGGCCCGACCCAAGTACCTGAGGTGAGCGTGATGCCCAGAACCGCACAGGAAATCGTCAGCCAGGCAGACCAGCTGGCCAAGCGCTTCGAGGAGCACGAGCCCGTCGCGGCCAAGATCCGGGACGCAGCTTCACTCCGGAACGTTCGCGCCGCATTTCAGCGTCGGGCCGACACCGAGCACGATCTGGCGAACGCCGTGAGCGCCGCCAGGAACGATGGGCAGAGCTGGGCGGCGATCGGAGCCATGCTTGGTACCTCGGGAGAAGCTGCCAGGCAGCGGTACGGGACTTCGGTACCCAGACGCGGGTCGGTCAGGAAAGCTGGCTAGCCCGCCAAGGGTCGACCCGGATGATAGGTGCGGACAGCCAAACGACCACCGGTGGATGACACCGAGATGACGCCAACGGGGTCGTAGTAGCCGCCTATTACGACCACCGTGTGGGGCGTCGGCCAGGCTCGGGGCGGGCCGCTCCCCATAGCTTGGACTTCCCGCTCCCTCTCAGGTAGAGGCGAGCCGACGCAGACCGGTCCGCCACCGACGGAAGGACCCGGAGACGATGACCCCCGACACCAGCCTCGCCCGCAAGCCCCTCCTCAGCGTCGACGAGGTCTCGATCCTCCTCGGCCAGAGTCGCTCGTCGGTCTACCGCTCCATCCAACGCGGCGACCTGCCCCTGCCGACCTTCAAGCTGAACGGCCGGCTGCGGGTCCCCCGGCGGGCCGTCGAGCGCCTCCTCGAGGGCGAGCTGCCCGTCCCGGTCGGGTAGGGCGGTCCCGGAGCACGTCCCGCATGTGGTTAGCGGCCCGCCGGTCCTCGGCCGGGACGGCGTCGGTGTAGTGGCGGGCCATCCGGACCGTCGACCAGCCGAGCCGGGCCTGCTTCTGCGCCTCCGAGATGACGGCGTCGACGGAGGTGACGTGGAAGTGGCGCAGGGAGTGGAGATGCACGTCGTCGGCGACCTTAGCCCGCTCCCGGACGGCGGCGAAGGCGTGGCTCATCCAGTCCGGGTTCGGCGGCCTCCCGCCGCCCGGCTCGAACGAGAACACGAACGACCGGGGCCCGAGGTCGGCCTCGCAGGCGCCGGCCAGCCGCTCCTGCTCCTTCCGGAGCCCCTCGAGGGCGGCGAGGGTGTCGGCGTCGACGGCCAGCCGGCGGACACTGGCCCCGGTCTTCGGCTCCCGGGCGATGCTGGCCCCCTTCGTCGAGATGATCCCCTCGTCGATCCGGACCAGCGAGTGTTCGCCGTCGATGTCGTCCCACCGCAGGGCGCAGGCCTCCCCCCGCCGCATCCCGGTGGCGGCCACCAGCCGGACGAAGGCGGCGACCCGGACGTCGCCGGCGGCGGCCGCCGCCAGGAGGGCGATCACCTCGTCCCGCTCCGGGGCCCGGACCGGCTTGGACCGCTCCGAGGCGGACCACAGCGGCAGCTCCGTGTCGGTGATCGGGTTGGCCAGGGTGTTCCCGCTCCACTTCCGGGCCAGCCGGCACGACCGGTGGAGGAGGGCCCGGACCAGTCGCACCGACGTCTGCCCGACTCCAGCGTCCTTCAGGGCCCGGAAGTACTCCTCCACGTCGTACGGGGTCAGATCGGGGATCCGCTTCGTCCCGATCGTCCCCCGGACGTGCCGGGCCCACACCCCCTCGTAGCCCCGCACCGTGTTCGGGCTGAGGTCCTGCCAGCCATTGCGCTTCCACCCCTCGATGGCGTCGTTGACCGTCGTCCGCTCACCCCACTTCAGCCGTGGCGCCGGCCTGGCCACGAGCTGGGCCTCCACCTGTCGATCGTGCTCGGCCACCAGCCGGACGAGCTCCCGGTCCGCCGCCCGCTTCGAGCCGGGGAAGGTGACGCTCCGGTGCCGGACCCGGCCCTGCTCGTCCCGCCCGACGAACACCCGGAGCTCCCAGACCCCCGGCCGCTTCTCCCGCATGCTGCCCCGCATCGCCGCCCTCCGAAGACAATTGTTGGGATCAGAGTTGGGACGAGGCTAGCAGCGGGCTGTATCGGCCCGACCGATATGGCCGTTGACCTGGGAGATCTCCAGGGCCGGTGGTGGGACTCGAACCCACGACCTGACGATTACAAATCGCCTGCGCTTCCAGCTGCGCCACACCGGCCAGGATCCTCACGCTACTGCCGTGGTGGCGGGCTCCCGGGCAGGTCGGGGAGGGTCCTTGCTTCGCGGTGGCCACGTTGGCAGGCTGGACCCACGATGACCTTCGACGACCGGGACCGGCTGATCCTCGACTTCGAGTCGGGCTGGTGGACCCGGTCGGAGGCGAAGGCGGTCGGGATCCGTGGCCTCGGGATGTCCCCCAGCGCCTACTACCGGAGGCTGGCCGACCTCCTCGACTCGGACGAGGCCTACGCCCACGCCCCCCTCCTGGTCCGGCGGCTCCGACTCCGGCGGCTGGAGCGGTGGCGGGACCGGTTCGAGGGGACGGCCCAGCCGTTGCGGCCCCGCCGGTGACGACCCCCCCGGCCGACGACGGGGACGGCCCGGGTCCGATGGCGGCCGGGCCGGCCGTCAAGGGGATCCTGATCGTGGCCGGTGCCGTGGTCCTCGGTGCCCTCCTCCTCCCCAGCGCCACCGGCCCGGGGACCACGACGGCCGGCACCACACCGGTCGTAACGACGTCGACGACGACCACGACCCGGCCGGGGTCGACGACCACGACCTCAGCCCCGGCCCCGTCCACCTTCAAGGTCGTGGTGGCCAACGGGACCACGGTGCCCAAGGCGGCCGGGAACATCTCCACCTTCCTGGGCTCGAAGGGCTACAGCACTCTGGCCGCCACCGACGCCACCAACCTGAAGGAGACGACCTCCTTCGTGTTCCTCGCCGCCGGGACCAGTCCCGCCGCTGGTCTCGAGGTGGCGGCCGTCCTTGGGCTCCCGGCCACCGACCTCCAGACGACGGGGACCCCTCCGGTCTCCAGCGCCAACGCCGTGGGGGCCAACGTCATCGTCATCGCCGGTGCCGACCTGGCCAACCGCTTCGCCGGAACGACGACCTCGACCACCGTCGGCTGACGCCGGTGGGGTCGGGATCCGGCGTCGGGGACCTCCCGGCGCCGTTGGTCCCCCTCCTGGCCGACCCGCCCGCCACGGCCCTCCTGACCGACTTCGACGGGACCCTGGCCCCGATCGTGGCCGACCCGGCCGCGGCCCGGGCCCTGCCCGGGGTGGCCGCCCTCCTCCGGGCCCTGGCCGGCCGGTTCGGGGTGGTCGGGGTGGTGTCGGGTCGGCCCGCCGCCTTCCTCCTCGACCGGCTGGCCGGATCGGGTCCCGCCGTGAGGCTGGTCGGGCACTACGGCCTGGAGTGGGTCGAGGCTGGAGAGATCGTCCGGCACCCCGACGTCCTGGCCTGGCTGGAGCCGGTGGCCGGGACCCTGGAGGCGGCCCGGGCCGAAGCCCCCCCGGGGGTGGGGGTCGAGGCCAAGGGGATCTCCCTGACCCTCCACTGGCGACAGGCTCCCGGGGCCGAGGAATGGGCCCTCGAGTTCGGCCGGGACTGGGCCGAGCGGACCGGCCTGGCGGTCCAGCGCGGGCGGATGGCCCTGGAGCTCCGCCCTCCCCTGGCCGTCGACAAGGGCCGGGTGGTCGAGGATCTGGCCGGCGGCTGCCGGGCCGCCGGCTTCTTCGGGGACGACGCCGGCGACCTGGCCGCCTTCGCCGGGCTCGACCGGCTGGCCGCCACCGGGGTCCGGACCGTCAAGGTGGCCGTGGCCGACCCCGAGTCCCCGGCCGACCTCGTTGCCGCCGCCGACCTGGTCCTCGATTCACCGGCCGCCGCCGTCGCCGCCCTCGAATCCCTCGTCGGGGCCGCCGGAGCGAGCTGAGGCCGGATCCGGCCGGGGACGGGTCAGCCGGGTCCGGCGGCCGCCACCTGGTCGGCCAGCCAGTCGGCCGGGCTCCGGCGGGACACGAGCTCGCGGAGAGCCCGGGCCCGGCGGGCCCGCTCGGCCGGGCCCATGGCCAGGGCCGCGGCCAGGGCGGCGGCGGTGCCGGCGGTGTCGAAGGGGTTGACCGTCACCACCTCGGTGGCCAGCTCGGCGTGGGCACCGGCCTCCCGGGAGAGGACGAGGACGCCGTCGGTCGTGTTCACGAGGGGGCCCTCCTTGGCCACCAGGTTGAGGCCATCCCGGAGGGGGTTCACGAGGAGGACGTCGTAGCGGGTGAGGGCGGCGAAGGACCGGTCGGCGTCGTCGGCCACGTCGAGGACCACCGGGGTCCAGGTCGCCGTCCCCCAGGTGTCGTTGACCCGCCGGGCCGCTTCCTCCACCTCGGTCCCGTAGGCGAGGTACTCGGGGAGGGTCTGCCGGGACGTGTAGGCCAGGGCCAGGAAGACGACCTCCCCCCGGAGCCGGGGGTGGGTCCGGAGGAGCTCGTCGTAGGCCCAGAAGCCACGGAGGAGGTTCTTCGAGGGCTCCATCCGGTCGACCCGGAGGATCAGCCGGCGGTTCCCGATCAGCGGGGCGAGCCGGTCGAGGGCGGCGGCACAGGCCGGGGAGGCGGCCCGGGCGGCCAGGTGGTCGGCGTCGGAGGCGAGGGGGGCGACGAAGGTCCGGGGAGCAGTCACCCCGGCGTCGAGGCAGCAGGCCAGGAAGGCGTCGCGCCACCGGGTGGTGTGGAACCCACAGGTCGCCGCGGCCATCCCCTCGAGCATCTCGAGGCCGGCCACGGTGGGGAGGATCCGGAGCCCCGAGGGGTCGGTGAAGGGGGTGTGGCTGAAATGGACCAGCCGGAGGTCGGGCCGGGCCCGGGCCAGGATCCCGGGGAGGAGGGTGAGGTGGTAGTCCTGGACCAGGACCACCGCCCCGTCGGCCGCCCCGTCCACGATGGGCCGGGCGAAGAGCTCGTTGTAGGCCCGGTAGGCGGTCCAGGCCTCCTGCCAGCGGTGGTCGAACCGGGGCCGGCGGGTCAGGTCGAAGAGCATGTGGTGGAGGAACCAGAGGGTGACGTTCGAGATGACGTCGTAGGCGAGCCGGTAGGTGGTGGGGTCGGGCTCGACGGTCCGGAGGGTGAGGCCGTCGCCGACCATCAGCCCCTGGGCCGAGGCCAGCCGGTCGGCCTCGGACATGGCCGAGGCCACCCAGGTGGCCCCGCTGCCGGCCAGGAGGGGGTGGAGGGCGGCCGCCAGCCCGCCGGCCGACCCTGCCGGCACGGGCCGGCCCGTCCCGTCCAGCGCGAAGGAGAGGGGACCCCGGTTCGAAACCACAACCAGATCGGGGGCCTTCATCGCCTCGACCCTACCAACGGCCAGGTCCGGGCCAAGATGGCGGCCGTGGACGTCCTCGTCGCACCCGACTCCTTCAAGGGCACGGCCACCGCCCGGACCCTGGCCGCCGCCGGGGTGGCCGCCGCCCGCCGGGCCGGTTGGGGGGCCGGGGCCTGTCCCCTCTCCGACGGTGGGGAGGGCTTCGCCGACGTCCTCGAGGTCCTCGGGGGGGAGGAGCGGACCGCCTCCGTCGTCGACGCCCGGGGTCGGCCGCTGACGGCCGGCTGGAGGCTCGTCGGGGACCTGGCCGTGGTGGAGACGGCCCGAGCCATCGGGCTGGTGGGGTCGGGGGGAGCCGAGGGGAACGACCCGGTGGGGGCCACCTCCCGGGGGGCCGGCCTGCTCGTGGCCGCCGCCATCGACGCCGGGGTCCGCCGGGTCCTGGTCGGCCTGGGGGGATCGGCCACCACCGACGGGGGGGCCGGGGCGGTGGCCGCCCTGGAGGAGGCCGGGGGGACGGGGTCGGTCGAGGTGGTGGTGGCCTGCGACGTCCGGACCCCCTTCCGGGAGGCCGCCGCCGCCTTCGGGCCCCAGAAGGGGGCCACCCCGACCCAGGTGGTCGAGCTCCGGGGCCGCCTCGACGCCCTGGCCGACCACTACCTCGCCCGCTACGGCCTCGACGTCGACGCCCTCCCCGGGTCCGGGGCCGCCGGGGGCCTGGCCGGGGGCCTGGCCGCCCTCGGGGCCACCCTCCGGCCCGGCTTCGACGTCGTGGCCGAGGCCGTCGGCCTCGACGGGTGGCTGGTTCCCCTCGACCTCGTCGTCACCGGGGAGGGCTGCCTCGACGCCAGCTCCTGGGAGGGGAAGGTGGTGGGTGGGGTGGTGGCCCTGGCCCGGTCCCGGAACCTCCCCGTCCTGGTGGTGGCGGGCCGGTTCGGTCCCGGCGGCCCCCGTCCCGGCCCCGGGCTCGGCTTCGTCAGCCTCACCGACCGCTTCGGAGCCGATCGCTCCCGGGCCGACCCGGCCGGCTGCTTCGCCGCGGTGCTGGCCGGGGACCTCCCCGCCCCTTGACTTGGTAGTGAGTGAGTACTAACTTCACTGGGGTGATGATGATGACGGCCATGAGGCTCTCGGCAGACGAGCGGCGGGTGTCGGTGCTCCGGGCCGCCATGACCGAGTTCGCCGTCAGCGGCTACGCCGGGACCTCGACCGAGGCCATCGCGGCCCGGGCCGGGATCTCCCAGCCCTACCTCTTCCGGCTCTTCGGGACCAAGCGGGAGCTCTTCATCGCCACCCTCGACGTCATGCACGGCCGGATCGAGGCCGCCTTCCGGGCCGCGGCCGAGGGCCTGAGCGGCCCGGAGGCCATGATGGCCATGGCCGAGGCATACAAGGAGCTCCTGAGCGAGCGGGACCTCCTCCAGGTGCAGCTCCACGCCTTCGCCGCCTCCGGCGACCCCGAGATCCGCCGGGCCGCCCGGGAGGGGCTCCGCCACCTCTGGGCCGTGACGGCCGAGCTGACCGGCTTCGGGGACGACCAGATCCGGGCCTTCTTCGCCCAGGGGATGCTCATGAACGTCCTCGCCGCCGTCGACGCCGAGTCCCTCGACGAGACCTGGGCCCAGGCCTGCCAGCCCGACCCCGCCGTCTTCTTCGCCAACGCCGGCCAGGACTGACCCCCCGCCGATGCCCCCCGTTCCCCCCACCGTCATGCCCACCGAAGGTAGTAACAACTCACTAAGTATAGAGGAGCATCCCATGGACGACACCCCCGATCCCCGCCCCACCGCCGTCTGGGCCGTGGCCATCACCTCCCTGGCCCTGTTCATGGCCACCCTCGACAACCTGGTGGTGACGACGGCCCTCCCCGTCATCCGGCTCCACCTCCACGCCGGCCTCCAAGGGCTCGAGTGGACGGTGAACGCCTACACCCTCACCTTCGCCGTCCTCCTCCTCACCGGGGCGGCCCTGGGCGACCGGTTCGGGAGACGCCGGCTCTTCATCGCCGGACTCGTCGTCTTCAGCGCCGCCTCGGCTGCCGCTGCCCTCTCGCCCACCATCGGCTGGCTGGTGACGGCCCGGGCCGTCCAGGGAGCGGGGGGCGCCCTGATCATGCCGCTGTCGCTCACCCTTCTCTCCAGCGCAGTCCGGCCCGAGCGCCGGAACCAGGCCCTCGGGGTCTGGGGGGCCATCGGGGGGATGGCCGTGGCGGCCGGGCCCCTCGTCGGGGGGGCGATCACGAGCGGCTGGTCCTGGCAGTACATCTTCTGGGTCAACGTCCCCGTCGGGGCCCTCCTCGTCGTCCTCGCCCGGCTCCGGCTGGCCGAGTCCCGGGGACCCCGCCAGCCCCTCGACCTCCCCGGCGTCGGCCTGGCCACCGTCGGCCTCCTCGGCCTCGTCCTGGGCCTCGTCCGGGGGAACGACGCCGGCTGGGCCAGCACCGGTGTCCTCGGATCGTTCGCCCTCGGGGCCGTCGGCCTGGCCGGCTTCCTGGCCTGGGAGCGCCGGTCGACCCACCCCATGCTCCCCCTCCGGCTCTTCCGGAGCCGGGCCTTCTCGGCCGTGAACGTCGTCGCCCTCCTCATGAGCTTCGGGATGTTCGGCTCGATCTTCTTCCTGTCCCAGTTCCTCCAGACCGTCCAGGGCTACTCCCCCTTCGGGGCCGGCCTCCGGGTCCTCCCCTGGACGGGGATGCCGATGCTGGTGGCACCGGTGGCGGCCAAGCTGGCCGACCGGTTCGGGGGTCGACCCGTCCTGGCCGCCGGCCTGACCCTCCAGGCCGGCGGCCTGGCCTGGCTGGCTCTCGTCACCACCCCCACCACCCCCTACGGGGACCTCCTCCTCCCCTTCGTCGTCTCGGGGATCGGGATGGCCCTCTTCTTCGTCCCCCTGGCCTCGGTCGTCCTCTCCTCGGTCCGATCCGAGGAGGAGGGGGTGGCCTCGGGTGCCAACGGGGCCTTCCGGGAGCTGGGCGGGGTTCTCGGGATCGCCTCCCTGGGGGCCGTCTTCTCGGCCCGGGGGGGCTTCACGAGCGGCGCCGCCTACGTCCAGGGCCTGGTCCCCGCCGTCTGGGTGGGGGTGGCCGTCCTCGGCGTCGGCGTCCTGGTGGCCCTGGCCCTCCCCCGGCGGCTGGCGGCCCGGGCGGCGACCGCCGAATCCCCGACGTCCGTGGTCGCCGACGGCGACGACCTGCCGGTCGGAGGCCCCGCTCGGCAGCTCGAGGGCGTCCCGGCCTAGACCCCCCTGAGGTCAGCCCGACCGGACGAGGGTGCCGGGGAGGGCGTCGGTCAGCTCGCCGTCGAGCCTGGTGACCACGCCGGCCACCATGGTCATCTCGTAGCCGTCCACCCCCTGGACGAGCCTCCGTCCCTGGGCGGGAAGGTCGTGGACCATCTCGGGCCGGTGGAGTCGGAGGGCGTCGAGGTCGATGAGGTTGAGATCGGCCCGCTTCCCGGGGGTGATCGTTCCCCGGTCGGTCAGGTCGTAGAGGGCCGCCGTCCTGGCCGTCTGGAGGTGGACGGCCTGCTCCAGGGTGAGCTTCGGCTCCCGCCGGCGGTCCCGGACCCAGTGGGTGAGGAGGAAGGTGGGCATGCTGGCGTCGCAGATGAGGCCGCAGTGGGCCCCGCCGTCGCCCAGGCCGAGGACGGTGTCGGGGTGGGTCATTATCTCGTGGAGGGGGTCGAGGTTGCCGCTGGCGTAGTTGGCCAGGGGGGCGAAGAGGAGGGCCTTCCCCTCGTCCTCGAGCAACCAGTCGAGGGCCACCTCCTGCTCGGTCCGGCCCTCCTGCCGGGCGGTGGCGGCCACGCTCTCGAGGGGGGAGGGCTCGTAGTCGGGCTGTTCCCCGAGCCGGAAGATCTGGGGCCAGCGGGTGGAGATGAGCTGGACCACCGGGGGGGCTGTGCTCCGGTCGGCGAGGAGGGCGGCCCGGACGTCGGGCCGCCGGAGCCGGGCCACGCGCTCGGGGAGGGGGAGTCGGGCCAGATCCCGGTAGGTGGGATGGCCGATGAAGGGATGGAGGGACGATTCGAGCCCGAAGAGCATGCCGACGGGACGGTCGGCCACCTGGGGCACCACCCGCCGGCCCTGTCGGTTGTGCTCGGCGGCGGCGGCGAGGTCGTCGCGGTAGGAGAGGGGATGCTGGTCGTTCTGGGCCAGGCTGAAGGTGACCGGCCCGCCCGTCAGCTCGGCCAGCTGGCCCATCATGGCCCGCTCGTCGTCCTGGCCGAACCGGTCGCTGATGAGCTGGAAGACCCCGTGACCGGCCCTCCCCATGGCGGCGGCGATCGTCAGGAGCTCGTGGGCGCCGGCGTCGGTCCCGGGGACGAGGCCGTGGACGGAGCGGTGGAGGATCGTCCGGGAGGTGGTGAAACCGGCCGCTCCGGCCTCGAGGGCCTCGCCGACCAGCCGGGCCATGGCCTCGACGTCGGCCTCGGTGGCGTCACCGTGGGCCCGGTCGCCCATCACGTAGGCCCGGACGGCGGCGTGGGGGACCTGGGCGACGACGTCCAGCTTCCTCGGCATGGCCTCGAGGGCCCGGAGGTACTCGGGGAAGGTCTCCCAGTCCCAGGTCATGCCCTCGTGGAGGGCGGTGCCGGGGATGTCCTCGACGCCCTCCATCAGCTCGATGAGGAAGGACTCGCTCCCGGGACGGACGGGTGCGAAGCCGACCCCACAATTTCCCATCACGACCGTGGTGGCGCCGTGCCAGCTGGAGGGGGCCAGCTCGCTGTCCCAGACCACCTGGCCGTCGTAGTGGGTGTGGACGTCCACCCACCCGGGGGCGAGGACCCGACCTCCCCCGTTGATCTCCCGGCGGGCTCCCCCGCCGACGTCGCCGGCCTCCGAGATGAGCCGACCGTCGACGGCGACGTCGCCGCGCCTGGCCCCGGCTCCCGTCCCGTCGACGATGAGGACGTCCCGGATGATCAGGTCGTGCACCGGCGGTCCGATCCCCGTCAGTCCGGGAGGTTCGTCCCGGCC
The DNA here is from genome assembly GCA_003151955.1 of Acidimicrobiaceae bacterium. Lineage (GTDB taxonomy): Bacteria > Actinomycetota > Acidimicrobiia > Acidimicrobiales > UBA8190 > PALSA-743. The sequence goes on along the minus strand of PLZB01000087.1, from coordinate 3,877 downwards.
CGCTCCAGGGCGGCCCGGAGGACCTCGGTGGCCTGGTGGCGGAGGTCGGCCAGGGGGCGGTTCCGGTGGACCCGGACCCCCAGGTCGACCTGGGCGATGGCCTCGGGGCCGAACTGGTCGGCCACGTCGACGAGGAGGGCGATCTCGATCCCGTAGCCGTTGGCCAGGCCCGTCTTCTCGAGGACGGCCCGGGGGGCGGCCGTCTCCCCGGCCAGGGGCTGGTGGACACCGGCCAGGGCCGGGAAGAGGACGTCGAGGAGGGGGCGGGCCATCAGCTCGGTCACCCGGCCTCCCTCGCCGATCTGGCCGTGGAGAGGTCGGGTGTAGAAGCCCTTCACCAGGGCGAGGGACTCGTCGAGGAGGAGGGGCCCCAGGAGACCGGTGACGAAGTGGGGGGTGAAGTTCTCGACGTCGGCGTCGAGGAAGACGAGGAGGTCGCCGGAGGACTCGGCCAGGCCCACCGCCATGGCCTGGCCCTTCCCGCCGCCGAGGGTCCCGGCCGGGACGACCAGGGCCCCGGCCCGGGCCGCCACCGTGGCCGTGGTGTCGGTGGAGCCGTCGTCGACGACGATGATCTCGTCGACGAGATCGGCTCCCTCCCCCTCGAGGGTCAGGGCCGCCCGGACCATGGCCACGATGGAGCCGACGGTGGCCTCCTCGTTGCGGGCCGGGAGGCAGACGGTGACCCGGCGGCCCTGCTTGGCCGCCACCAGGGCGGGGAGGTCGAAGTGGGAATCGTCGTAGGTGTGGACCGCCGTATGCACCCCGGAATCATGGCCCATGGGGAAGAGTCGGCGTCCGCAGGGGGCCCGTTTGCGGTCCGGGCCGGCTTCGTCCACCATGGAGGGATCATCCAGAGCGGCTGAGGGACGGGCCCCGTGACGCCGCGGCAACCAGCAGAGACCCCCGCACCAGCGGGGTCGGCAGGTGCCAATGCCCGATCGATGAGGAGGAAACCCGTGGACTTCGTCACTGGGCTGCGCTGTCGGGAATGCTCGCGGACCTATCCGGCCGAGGCGCTCCATGTCTGCGACTTCTGCTTCGGCCCCCTCGAGGTGGCCTACGACTACGAGGCCATCGCCAGGGTGATCTCCCCCGAGACGATCGCGGCCGGTCCCCAGACGATCTGGCGCTACGCCCCCCTCCTCCCCGTCGCCGATGCCGCCCCCATCGACCTGGGGACGGGCTGCACCCCGCTCGTCCGGGCCGACCGGCTCGCCGCCGAGCTCGGCCTGGGGGAGCTCTGGATCAAGAACGACACGGCCAACCCGACGGGGTCCTTCAAGGACCGGGTCGTCTCGGTGGCCCTGACCAAGGCCCGGCAGCTCGGATTCAAGGTGGCGGCCTGCGCCTCGACGGGGAACCTGGCCAACTCGGTGGCCGCCCACGCCGCCAGGGCCGGGATGACCTCGGTCGTCTTCATCCCCCACGACCTCGAGACGGCCAAGATCGTCACCACGGCCGTCTACGGGGGCCACCTGGTCGCCGTCGAGGGGACCTACGACGACGTCAACCGGCTCTGCGCCGAGCTGACGAGCGAGCACCCGAGCTGGGCCTTCGTCAACGTGAACGTCCGGACCTACTACGCCGAGGGCTCGAAGACCCTGGCCTTCGAGGTGGCCGAGCAGCTTGGCTGGCAGGCCCCCGACCACGTGGTCGTCCCCATCGCCTCGGGGAGCCAGCTGACGAAGATCCGGAAGGGCTTCGCCGAGCTCCACACCGTCGGCCTCCTGAAGGAGGAGCCCCACGTCCGGGTCTCGGGGGCCCAGGCCGCCGGGTGCTCCCCGGTGGCGACGGCCTTCGCCGAGGGGACCGACGCCATCCGGCCCGTCAAGCCGAACACGGTGGCCAAGTCCCTCGCCATCGGGAACCCCGCCGACGGCTGGTACGCCCTCCAGGCCATCCGGGAGTCGGGGGGATCCTGCGAGTCGGTCACCGACGAGGAGATCATCGCCGGGATCAAGCTCCTGGCCCGGACGGAGGGGATCTTCGCCGAGACGGCCGGCGGGGTCACCATCGCCACGCTGGCCAAGCTGGCAGCCCAGGGGGTGGTCCGCTCCGACGAGCGGGTCGTCGCCTACGTGACGGGCCACGGGCTGAAGACGGTCGAGGCCCTGGCCCCGACCTCCGGTCCCACCGCTACGATCGCCCCCACCCTGGAGGCCTTCGCCGCCGCCGTCGACATCACCACCGAGCTCGGGAGCCCCCGTTGACCGTCACCATCCGCATCCCCACCCAGCTCCGGACCCTGACCGGCGGCGCCGGCGAGGTCGAGGTCGAGGGGTCGACAGTGGGGGAGGCCCTGAAGGCCCTCGACGCCGCCCACGCCGGGGTGGCCGAGCGGCTCTTCGACGCCGATGGGGGGATCCGCCGGTTCGTGAACGTCTTCCTGGCCGACGAGGACGTCCGGTTCCTCCAGGGGATCGACACCCCGGTCACCGCCGGCCAGACCCTCTCCATCGTCCCCGCCGTGGCCGGAGGCTGACCGGACCACCCGTTTGGGGCCACCCCAACCAGGTTTGGGGGCTTCCCCCGATGGTTCCCCCCGACCCCGGGGCGCAGGCTGGGTCCAGGAACACCTCTTTCCCCACCGCCTCGCAGGTCCGGACGCCGCCGTGGCCCAGTGGTCGGCAGGGATCTGCTTCTGACCTGGCCTGACCGGGGCGGTTGTGCGATTAGCACTCGACCCGATAGAGTGCTAATCGTCATTCGGGTACAGCGCTCGGTCCCCACCGGGCCCGGCCCCCACCATTCCAGGGACACCACGGAGGTTCCACCACATGGCCAAGCTGATCGCTTTCGACGAGGAGGCCCGACGGTCCCTCGAGAACGGCATGAACAAGCTGGCTGACGCGGTGCGCGTCACCCTCGGCCCGAAGGGCCGCAACGTCGTGCTCGAGAAGAAGTGGGGATCGCCCACGATCACCAACGACGGCGTTTCCATCGCCAAGGAGATCGACCTCGAGGACCCCTGGGAGCGGGTCGGGGCCGAGCTGGTGAAGGAAGTGGCCAAGAAGACCGACGACGTCGCCGGTGACGGCACCACCACCGCCACCGTCCTGGCCTGGGCCATGGTCCGGGAAGGTCTCCGGAACGTGGCGGCCGGGGCCAACCCGATGTCGCTCAAGCGGGGCATCGAGGCCGGTATCGAGGCCGCCGTCGAGTCGCTCCGGATCCTCTCGAAGGACGCCAACTCCAAGGAGCAGATCGCCCAGGTGGCCTCCATCTCGGCTGCCGACGAGGAGATCGGCTCGATGATCGCCGAGGCCATCGACAAGGTGGGCAAGGACGGGGTCATCACCGTCGAGGAGTCCCAGACCTTCGGAATGGAGATGGACCTGGTCGAGGGGATGCGCTTCGACAAGGGCTACATCTCCCCCTACTTCGTCACCGACCCTGAGCGCATGGAGGCCGTCCTCGAGGACGCCTACATCCTCCTCGTCGGCTCGAAGATCACCGCCGTCCGGGACCTCCTCCCCGTCCTCGAGAAGGTCATGCAGACGGGCAAGCCCCTCCTGATCATCGGCGAGGACGTCGAGGGCGAGGCCCTGGCCACCCTGGTCGTCAACAAGATCCGGGGCACCTTCAAGAGCGCGGCGGTCAAGGCCCCCGGGTTCGGGGAGCGCCGCAAGGCAATGCTCCAGGACATCGCCATCCTCTCCGGCGGCCAGGTCATCACCGAGGAGGTCGGCCTCAAGCTCGAGACCGTCGGCCTCGAGATGCTGGGCAAGGCCCGGAAGGTCGTGGTGACGAAGGACGAGACCACCATCGTGGAGGGCTCGGGCGACGACAAGGACATCAAGGGCCGGATCAACCAGATCAAGGCCGAGATCGAGAACACCGACTCGGACTACGACCGGGAGAAGCTCCAGGAGCG
>PLZB01000057.1 GCA_003151955.1 Acidimicrobiaceae bacterium | reverse complement strand
GCAGCGTCGGCGGGCTCGGCGGCCGGGGCAGCCTCAGCCTCACCGTCGGCCGGGTTGACGATCCCCTCGGGGAGCACGGTGCTCTCGTCGGGATGACCGTGCTCGGCCACGTAGTCGGCCCAGGCCGCCTGGGCCTCGGTCTCCGGCGTGAACTCGGCGTCGGCGTAGTCGTAGCCGATGTAGTTCCCCTGCTCGTCGTAGGCGTGCTCCCCGAAGGCCTCCCGGTACTCCTCGGAGACCTCGCCCCCCTCGGCGGCCTGCTTGATCGAGAGGCTGATCCGGCGCCGCTGGAGGTCGATGTCGATGATCTTGACCCAGAGCTCCTCGCCGGGGGTGACGACCTGCTCGGGGAGGTCGACGTGGTGGACGGCCATCTCCGAGATGTGGACGAGGCCCTCGATCCCGTCGCCGACCTGCACGAAGGCCCCGAAGGGGACCAGCTTCGTGATCCGGCCGTAGACGAGCTCACCGACCTGGTGGGAGTTTGCGAACTCCTGCCAGGGGTCGGTCTGGGTGGCCTTCAGCGACAGGCTGATCCGCTCCTTGTCCAGGTCGACGTCGAGGACCTCGACCTCGACCTCGTCACCGACGGTGACGACCGAGGAGGGATGGTCGACGTGCTTCCAGGACAGCTCGGAGACGTGGATGAGCCCGTCCATCCCGCCCAGGTCCACGAAGGCCCCGAAGTTGACGACCGAGGAGACCACACCCCGCCGGCGCTCGCCCGGCTTGAGGTTGACGAGGAACTCACCCCGCTGCTCCTTCTGGGTCTCCTCCAGCCAGGCCCGCCGGGACAGGACCACGTTGTTCCTGTTCCGGTCCAGCTCGATGATCTTGGCCTCGATGCTCTTCCCCACATAGGGCTGGAGCTCCCGGACCCGGCGCAGCTCGACGAGGGAGGCGGGCAGGAAGCCCCGCAGGCCGATGTCGACGATGAGGCCACCCTTGACGACCTCGATGACCGGGCCCCGGACGACCCCGTCGGACTCCTTGATCTTCTCGATCGTCCCCCAGGCCCGCTCGTACTGTGCCCGCTTCTTGGACAGGACGAGCCGGCCCTCCTTGTCCTCCTTCTGGAGGACGAGGGCCTCGATCCGGTCGCCCAGGCTGACGATCTCCTCCGGGTCGACGTCGTTGCGGATCGAGAGCTCCCGGGCCGGGATCACCCCCTCCGACTTGAACCCGATGTCGAGGAGGACCTCGTCCCGGTCGATCTTGACGACCGTCCCCTCGACGATGTCACCGTCGTCGAACTCGACGATGGTGCCGTTGATGGCGTCATCGAGCGACTGCCCGTCGAGGTCGTCCTCGATGATCTGCCGGGGGATGTAGTTCCCCGCCTCGTCGAAGGTCCCCATGGGCCCCCCGAGGAGGAGGGCGGTGGTCCCGGGGACGTCGACCACGGCGACAGCGGTGGGGGCAGGAGTGGCGGGGGCGATGCGGTCGCCGATCGCCGGGGCGGCGTCAGCGACACCGGCGGAACCGGTGGTGAGGTCAGACATGAAGCTCGGGCTCGCTTTCCTAGGAGGCACCCGCCGCATCGAGAGTGCGGCCAGGCGGGTCACGGAACGGTGACCGGTTGACGAGCCTACCAGCCGGGATCCGAGCCGCCCAGAGGCCTCAGCCCTTGGCCTCGGCCCAGGTCGACCCCCAGTGGCTCGACACCTTCAGCGGGACACTGAGTCCCACCTGCCCGCCAACGGCCCCGAGAACCTCGGGCACGAGGAGCCCGACGGCCTCCTCCTCGTCCCCGGGAGCCTCCACCACCACCTCGTCGTGGACCTGGAGGACGACCCGGGCCCTGACCCCACCCTCGGTCAGGGCCCGGTCCAGGGCCACGAGGGCCACCTTGAAGAGGTCGGCGGCCAGGCCCTGGATCCCGGCGTTCATGGCCTGGCGCTCGGCCGCCATCCGGAGCCCCCGGTTGGGCGAGTTCAGGTCGGGCAGGGGCCGGCGCCGGCCGAAGAGGGTCTCGGTGTAGCCCCGGCCCCGGGCCTCGGCCACGGCCCCCTCCATGTAGGCCCGGACGGCCGGAAAGCCCGTGAAGTAGGCGTCGAGGATGCCCTGGGCCTCCTGGGTGGCGATGGCGAGCCGCTGCCCCAGGCCGTAGGCCTCCATCCCGTAGGCGAGCCCGTAGGAGACCATCTTGGCCCGGTTCCGCTGGGCCGTCGTGACCTCCTCTGGGGCCACCCCGAACACCTTCGCCGCCGTGGTCCGGTGAACGTCCTCCCCTCCGGCGAAGGCGGCCACCAGCCCGGGATCGCCCGACAGGTGGGCGATGACCCGGAGCTCGATCTGGTCGTAGTCGGCCACCAGGAGCTTCCAGCCCGCCGCCGGGATGAAGGCCCGCCGGAGCCGGAGTCCCTCCGGGGTCCGGACCGGGATGTTGTGGAGGTTGGGGTGATCCGAGGAGAGCCGCCCGGTCCGGGCCACCGTCTGGGCGAAGCTGGCGTGGATCCGCCCGTCGGGAGCCACCTCGGCCAGCAGGCTCTCCCCGTAGGTGGACCGGAGCTTCTCGACCTCCCGGTACCGGAGCAGGGTCTCCACGATGGGGTGCTGGTCCCGGAGCTTCTCGAGGGTCTGGGCGTCGGTCGAGTACCCCGTCTTCGTCTTCTTCCCCGGGGTGAGCCCGAGCCGGTCGTAGAGGACGCTGCGGAGCTGGGGGGTGGAGTTCACGTTGAAGGGCTCCCCGGCCAGCTCCTGGATCTCGGCCTCGAGCCGGTCACAGGTCCCGGCCAGGTCCTCGGCGATCCGCCGGAGCTCGTCGGCGTCGACCCGGATCCCGACCACCTCCATCTTGGCCAGCACCCGGATCAGGGGCAGCTCCACCTCGGCGTGGAGCCGCTCCAGGCCGGCCACCCCCAGGGCGTGCCCGAAGGAGGCCTCCAGGAACCCGACGGCCACGGCCTGCCGGCCGATCCGGCCCGCCAGGCTCTCCCCGCTCGACGGGGCGGCTACGTCGAGGGCCAGTTGACCCTCGGGCACGGCCGGCGCCCCCGGTTCCAGGGTCAGCCCCAGGTACCGCTCCACCAGGGCCTCGACCGGGACCCGCCCGGCGGCCGGGTCGAGGAGGTAGGCGGCCAGGGCCGTGTCGAGCCGGAGCCCGGTGAGGTCGACCCCGAGGGGCAGGAGGACCCGCATCAGCTCCTTGGCCTCGTGGGCCACGATGGGCACCCCGCCGGGCCCGACCAGAGCGGCCAGGGCGGCCAGGACCTCCCCGGCGGCGAGCTGGTCCCCGTCGAGCCACAGCACCGTCGGCACCGCCTCCCGATCCCCGGGCTCCTCCCCGCCGGACGGACCGGGGGCCAGGGCCAGGCCGGCCAGGGTCGACCGTCCCGGGTCGCCGGCCCAGGCCCCCACCATTCCGACCGCGGCGGCCCGGCCGGCGACCTGCCGGCCCAGGGCACCCAGGGACTCGGCCGCGGCGGCCGTCCCCTCCGGGGTCACGACCACGGTGGCGGCCAGGTCCACGTCGGGGGCGGCCGGGACCCCCTCGGGACGGGCCAGCGGGCTCTCCGCCGACCGACCCAGGATGGGGGCCAGTCGCTGCCACATCGTCTTCAGCTCCAGCTGGCCGAAGAGCTGCTGGATCTCCTCGGCATCCCAGCCCCCGAGGCCCAGGTCGTCGATCCCGATCTCGAGGTCGACATCTCTGACCAGGGTCATGACCTCGACGTTGCGCCGGACCCGCTCCTCGTAGGCGGTCAGGTTCTCCCGGAGCTTCGGGGTCTGCTCGGCCACGTGCTCGAAGATCCCGTCGAGGTCCCCGTAGGTGTTGACCAGCTTGGCCGCCGTCTTCTCCCCCACCCCCGGCACCCCGGGCAGGTTGTCGGACGGGTCCCCCCGCATGGCGGCGAGGAGCGTGTAGGAGCTGGGTCGGACCCCGGTCCGCTCCACGATCCCGGCCTCGTCGTAGAGGACGGTGTCCGAGATCCCCTTCCGGGTGTAGAGGACCTTCACGTGGGGGTCCTCGACCAGCTGGTAGGTGTCCCGGTCGCCGGTGACGACGACCACGTCCCGGCCGGCGTCCCGGGCCTCGGTGGCCAGGGTGGCGAGCACGTCGTCGGCCTCCCAGCCGACCACCTCGATCCTCCGGATCCGCAAGGCGTCGAGGACGCTCCGGACCAGGTCGAATTGGGGCCCGAGGAGCTCGGGGGTGTCGGGACGGTTCCCCTTGTAGTCGTCGACGATGGCGTCCCGGAAGGTCGGCTCGGGGCGGTCGAACGCCACCGCTATCCCGCTGGGGTCGTGGTCCCGGAGGAGGTTGACCAGCATCGAGGTGAAGCCGTGGACGGCGTTCGTGACCGTCCCCGAGGCGGTGGCCAGGTCGGTGGGCAGGGCGAAGAAGGCCCGGAAGACCAGGGAATTGCCGTCGAGGATGTAGAGGGGGCCCTGGTCGCTCATGGCCGCATGCTACGCGGCGCGTCAGGGGGTGAGCTGCCCCTCGAGGATCTCCTGGGCCACCGTCCGCATGGTGCTCCGCCGGGTCATGGCCGTCTTCTGGATGAACGAGAAGGCCTCGGCCTCACCCAGCTCGTCGCGGTCCATGAGGATCCCCTTGGCCCGGTCGACCACCCGTCGGGTCTCGAGCTTGTCCTCCAGGGAGGCCACCTCCTCGGTGAGCTTGGCGTGCTCCTCCTCGATGGCCCGGTGCTCGGCGAACCGGGCCAGGGCCACCTCGATGGCCGGGATGAGCTCCCCCCGCTGGAAGGGCTTGACCAGGTAGGCTTGGACCCCGGCGTCCCGGGCCTCCTCGATCAGGCTCCGCTGGCTGAAGGCCGTCAGGATCAGGACCGGGACCCGGTGCTCGGCCGTGATCTGCCGGGCGGCCGAGATCCCGTCCAGCCCCGGCATCTTCACGTCCAGGATGGCCAGGTCCGGTGCTGTCGCCGCCACCAGCTCGACCGCCTCGTCCCCCCGACCGGTCTCCCCGACGATCTCGAAGCCCTCCGTCAGGAGGATCTCCTTCAGGTCGAGCCTGATGATGGCCTCGTCCTCGGCGATGACGACACGCCTGGGCATGCGGCTCTGTCCTTCCATTGGTTCGCTCTTCCTACTTCGGCTCGACGACCAGCTGACCGAGGAGCTCGTCCTGGCGGCGCTCGAGCTCCCCGATCGACTCCACCAGGGCCACCCGGGCCCGCAGGGCGGCGTCGGCGTGGCGTTGGGCGTCGGTGAATTCGTGGGCGGCCAGGGGGGTCTCCGACACGAGCGACCGGATCCGGGCCTCGTCGGCGGCGTCGTTCAGCACGACCAGCTGCTCCTCCATCACGGCCAGCTCCTGGCGCGTCTTCACCAGACGCCCGTGGACGTCCCGCAGTGACCGCTCGACCAGGGACCTGTGCATCGTGACCCAATTGTAGAGGCTCCCGGGAGCGTCACCGGGCCGGGAACCACTCCCTCCTCGTCCCCACCCTCCCCAGGGCCTCGCCCCGAGGAGCCGGCCCCACCCCCGGACCGGCGAAGACCGGGACCCGCCCGGCCGTCACGACGAGGACCCCGGCCGGGTCCCCCTCCACGAACCGGTCCCCCCCGCCGAGGTCCCCGGCCAGGCTGAAACCCGGGAGCCCGGCCAGCGCGGCGTTGGCGGCCCGGGCCAGTCCCGTCTCCAGCATCCCCCCGCACCACACCGGGATCCCGGCCGCCAGGCACCGGTCGTGGACGGCCACGGCAGCCCGGAGACCCCCGAGCCGGCCCGCCTTCACGCAGACCACGTCACAGGCCTCCAGGGCCAGGGCCTCCTCCAACCGTCCCAGTGAGGTGATCGACTCGTCCAGGCAGACCGGGGTCCTGAGACGCCGGGCCAGCGTCCCGTGCCCGACCAGGTCGTCGGCGGGGAGGGGCTGCTCCAGGCAGAGCAGCTCCAGCTCGTCCAGCCCGGTCAGCCGGTCGGCGTCGGCCAGGGTGTAGGCCCCGTTGGCGTCGGCCTGGAGGCCCAGCTCGGGGAACCGGCTCCGGAGGACCCGGAGGGGCTCCAGGTCCCAGCCCGGCTTGATCTTCGCCTTCACCCGCCGGTAGCCGGCCCCCACCAGCGCCTCCACCTCGTCGACGACCTCACCGAGGTCCTCCCTGGTCCCGATGACCGCCCCCGCCTCGACCTCGCCCGCCGTCACCCCGAGCGACTCAGCCAGGGACCGCCCGGCGGCCCGGAGCCCGGCGTCGGTGACCGCCATCTCCAGGCAGGCCTTCGCCATCCGGTTCCCCTGGACCGGGGCCATGGCGGCCGCCACTCCCCCGCCGTCGGTGCCCAGCACCCGGGGCACGAGCTCCCTCCGGAGCACCTCCCACACCCCCTCGGCGTACTCCTCCGAATAGGTCGGCCGGGCGAAGGCGCTGCACTCGCCCCAGCCCTCCCCCTCGCCCGTCACCACCCGGGCCAGGATGACCGGCCGCTCCACGTCGACCCCGTAGGAGGTCCGGTGGGCCACCTTCAGGTGGAGATCCAGCCAGAGCAGCTCGACCCCCTCGATCCCCATCCCTAGGGCTGGGCCTGAGGGGGGGCGGCCGGCGGCGGGTAGTTCTGGAAGTCGCCCTGCTGCGGGACGGGGAGAGCCCCGTAGGGGGTGATCGGCCCGTCCGGCGTCATCTCCGGAGCGGTCGGCTGGGGCTGGGCCGCCCCGATCAGCTGCTCGGCTCCGGCCTTGTCGATCTTCACCGCTCCTCCGCACATGGCGCAGACGACGATATAGGTGGCCCCGAGGGGGATGACCGGGATGAAGAACAGCGTGAACCACCGCTTCAACGCCACCACGGCGTGGGCACAGGGCTGCCCACACTGCCGGCACAGCGTGAAGACCGTCCCCAGCTGCTTCCTCGACCTCCGGAACCCGAAGATGATCATGACCGCCGCCCTTCCCCGACCGCCCGTCAGCCGGTCGCCGCAGCATAGGTTGGACCGATCCGGCTTTCCCTGTTGACCGCCCGGCGTGAAGAGGGAGCGACGCTCATGACTTCCGCCGGCGGCCCGGGCGTTTCGCCCGAGCGCCCAGTGCGCCGAGGAGCTCCTCGCCGGAACCGAATGTCTCGACCCGCCCCCCGGACCGATCGGCGTCGGCCTCGCGCTCGCCGGCCTGCCACTGCGCACTCCAGAACCATGCCTCGGTGGCATCGATGCCGTCGGGCCGCGTGAGCTGACCCTTCGCTCTCATCGTGGTCCGCGACATCCAGCAATCTTGCACTCCGAGACTTTACCGGTGACATCCAGGATCGGATCCTTGGAGCTGATGCCGAGGAGCTGTCCGGCTCCCACCCCGGCCAAGGCGCTGCCGAGGCACACACTCCTCAGCGCCCGGGAGGCCGACGCGGACGAGACGCTCTCCTGAGCCCATCCAGACCTCGGTCGAGGACGGGCGCAGAGCTGCTGCCTGAGCAGCCCGGCCTCGACCGCAGGAAGGGTGGGGATGGCCGCCACCAGGGTGGGAACGGCGTCGTCCGACAAGGACGCCAGGTACCTGACATCGAGGTGCGTCGTCCTGGCGTGGCCCAAGTCATAGGTGGCCACCGTCCGCTCGGGATCCATGGCGGCGAAACCGATGACGGTAGCCACCAGCGCCACGGCCGCCGCCCCCGGGAGCCATCGCCGACGACGACCCCCACCGGCCACCCAGACCCCGACCAGGACGAGGAATGCTGTCATCCCGACCGCCCCGACGACGCAGGCCACCCTGAGCATGGTCAGCCCGAAGGCCTGGTCGTAGAGGGCCAGCCGCCTCAGGGCGGTCACCTCCACAGCCAGCGTCAGGACCACGATGGCCAGCGAGAGGGCCCGGACGGCCGGCACCGGCTTCAGGTCGTCCCCGGTGGAGACGGCGTCTAGCACCGTCACCACCACCGACGTGATGGCCACGACCCACAGCAGCTGGAAATAGCCGGACCGGGCGTAGGAGGCGTAGCTGATGCCCCGGAGGGCCAACGAATGCCGGCCGACGCCGAACGAGGCCGCTACCTGGGTGGCCACGAAGACGGCCAGGAGGGAGGCCACCGCCCCCAGCACCAGCACGACCTCCGTCCGCCCGAGCCGATGTCTGCCGGTGGTCCCCGCACCGGCCTCGGCTTCCCGGTTGGCGGTCCGGGCCAACGTGCCCGCCACCAAGGCGCCGAATCCGAGGAGGAGGACGTGAACCGTCACCGCGGCCGGGTTGACGTTGAACCGGAGGATCGAGGCGAACAGCGGATCGGCCGAGGCCAGGAGCCAGATCAGGACACCGAGCAGGGGCACGGCGATGAGGAGGCCTCGCAGCATCGGACGGAGCACCGGTCGACCGCCTCGGGGGAGTCCCTGCGCGACCCCCCGGACCAGCCAGACGGGAGCGAGGACGACCTGACCGGCGACGACCGCCGCCCGCCGGAGCGTCCCGAGCCAGGGAACGTCGAAGAGGCTGTCCCCCGGGCGGGTCCACACCCCGGCCACCAGACAGGCACCGGCGCAGCAACCGGTCGGGATCCGGATCCAGGGACTCTCCCTCACCAGCCAGAAACCGCTCAGAACGACGGCGGCGCCCAGGCAGGCCAATGCCTGCCGGGAGACGACCGTCCGGCTCGAGACGAGCCCGGCGGCCACCACCACGGTGAGGAGCACGACACCGACGCCGCCGAGGCCGTCGTGGAAGGCCAGATCGGCGGTCACGGCCGTGACCGCCCCCAGCGCCAGCGCCCCCGACCCGGCCGCCGAGGTCGGCGCCAACGACCGGACGAACCGGACGACCCGGACCTCCCAGGCCGAGGGGACCCGAGGAGCCGGCGCCGGTGCCGTCCAGGGAGGTGGAGCCGCCCCGGGGGCGGGCCCGTAAGTCGGTGGGGGCGGGAGCTGGCTCACTGCCTCCGACGGTACGACCGAGCGACCCACCCCGAACAGGCACAGCGATCATGGATCTCCCATGACGATCGTCATGGGCCTCCGGCTACAGCCAGCCGTTCTCCTCGGCCACCCTGGCCGCCTGGGCCCGGCCCTGAGCATGCAGCTTCTGCATGGCGAGCGACAGGTGGTTCCGGACGCTGCCCTCGGTGAGGTGGAGCTGGCGGGCAAGGTCGCCGGTCCCGGGCACGGTCCGGCTCAGGGCCAGCACCTCACGCTCCCGGGCGGTGAGCGGGCTCGACCCGCGCTCGAGGGCGGCCACGGCCAGGTCGGGATCGACGACTCGCTCTCCCGCCGCCGTCCGCTTGATGGCCACCAGGAGCTCCCCTGGCGGAGCGTCCTTGAGGATGAACCCGAGCGCGCCGTTGTCCATGGCCCGACGGAGGTATCCCGGACGACCGAAGACGGTGAGCATCAGCACCCGGACCTCGGGCAGCGCCGCCGCCAGCTGTCCGGCCGCCTCCAGGCCGTCGAGTCCCGGCATCTCGATGTCCAGCACAGCCACGTCCGGATGCGCCTCCCGGGCCGCGGCCACGACCTCGTCCCCCCGCCCGCACTCGGCCACCACCGTCACGTCGGGGTCCCTCGAGAGGATTTCGCAGAGGGCCGACCGCAGGAGGACCTGGTCCTCGGCGACGAGAACCCGGATCACGTCGGACCGGGAATGGTTGCCGTCAGGGTGCAACCGCCCTGACGGTCCTCGCTCAGGTCGATCGTGCCCCCTTCGGCGCTGACCCGCTCCCGCATGTGGCGCAGGCCGTTCCCCCCGTTCCCACCGCCGGGCCCCCGACCGTCGTCACTGATGGTGAGCGTGTGGATCCCATCTCCGGACGTCACCGAGATCGTGCAGCTCGAGGCCCCGCTGTGCCGCATCACATTGGTCACGCCCTCCCGAACGACCCAGCCGAGCACCCGGCCAGCACCGGCAGGGAGACCGGCCGGGGGCAACGAGGCCCTACACGAGATCCCCGATGCGTCGAGGAGTCGCTCCGCCACCGCCACCTCGGCCTCCAGACCGGGTTCCCGGACCTCGGTCACCATCTCCCGCATGATGTTGAGCGCTTCCCTCGACCCGGCCAGCACGGTGGCCGAGCGCTCCCGGGCCGCGTCTACGACATCGGTGGCCAAGTCCATGGCCAGGAGCTCCCCCTGCATGATGGTAGCCGTGAGCTGCTGGCCCAGACGGTCGTGCAGGTCCCGGGCCAGCTCCATCCTGGCCTCGACGGCGGCGAGCCGCCTGACCTCGTCCCGGGTGACGTCGAGCTCGACCTGGGCCGCGATATACCTCCGGACCGTGATGGCGGCCCCACCGAAGAGGCCCGTCACGATGAGGACCTGGAGGGCGTAGGCGTTCCCCTGCCCCCCGGGCCACCACAACGCCACCGTCAGCACCGTCACCACCGGGACGAGCACCACACCGATCGTCCACCGGAAGGCGGTCCCGGCCACGATCACGGCGTAGTAGAAGGGGAACACCCCGAGGTGGTTGACCCTGACCATGACGATCACCGCCGCCGTGATGGCGACGACGGCGACGGCCTGGGCGACGCCCTCGGGGCCCGCCGCCAGCCACCACCAGAACCACCCCCAGGTCACCGTGACCACGACGATCCCGGCGACCACCGTGACCAGGGCGGGCGTGGTCAGGCCACGGAGGGACCACAGCTCCCGGAACAGGAAAATGGCGATGAACCCGATCATGACCAGCCGGCCCAGCATCAGCTCACTGGGCAGCGCCCCTCGGCCGACAACCGCTTCGCCTCTGGCCATGGATCGATCTTGACGGGCTCCGCACCGACCCGCAACCACCCCGCCTCGGCCCTTCGGCCGAGGACCAGCAGCTGTGGCCGCCTCGCAGAGTCGAGTCAGGCCGACGAACTGCGGTGCGTATTCTTTGCTGCGGAATCCCGCCAGGCGGTTCGTCATGCTCCACCAGCACGCCCACGCCCACGACAAAGAGGCTGACGAAGACGACAACGCGTCCCTGGCCCAACAGCTGGTCCACCACGAACCACGAGGGCCGTTGACTGGCAGTGAGCGGGAGAGGCTCCTCCGCGAAGGTGAGCTCGCCCGGGGGTTGGTGTGGTCAATCGAGCCCCTCGCCGCAGATCCCACCACGGTGCACCTCCGGGTCGAGGTGACCTTCAAGGAGGGCCAGAGGGTGGAGATCACCGAGGACCTCGCCAATCTGTACCAGCCGCCACCCGTGAGCCCGGATGCCAATCGGAAACGGGAACTCCGCCAGAGCTGCCCTCCAGAAGAAGGCCGTCGAGGAGTCACCTCGCCCGCGAGTCGAGACCCAAGCGACAGAAGTCCGCCGCCGGCCCAGTCACGGGTCCGCCATGGGAGGTGCCGACCCATTGCCCAAACTGTGGCGCACCGGTCGACCAGGCAACGGCTTCGAAGGCTCAGGACCCCGAGTGCAAACTCTGCCAGCAACCGCCACCGGTGAAGCCGCTCGCCCGCTCATGATCTCGGGACCGCCGACCTGACCGGGCGGCGGCCCTGACCCCGGCCGATCGTGCCGAATTCTTTCGGACGTCATAGGCTCCCGAAACACGGACCAGGAGGCGTCGGCATGGGCACATCGTTCAACCCGGCGGCAGCCAGGACGGGGTCGACGAGCAGGGTCCTCGTCACCGCCCTCATCGGGGCTGCCCTGATCCTGGCCGGCTGCTCCAACTCCTCCTCGGCGCCGCCGAAGAAGCGGTCCGCCCAACGGACAACGACCACCGCCCCCGGTTCCTCCACCACCCTGGCCGCCGTCGGTCCGGCCGGCTCGACGACCTCGACGTCGTCGACGACCACCACGACCACGACCCGGCCCGGGGTGACGACCGTCACGGTCACGGCCACGACCCGGCCCGGGGTGACGACCACGACCGCCCCGAGGGCCACGACGACGACGATGGCGACGACCACCACGACGGCACCAACGACCACGACGACCCTGCCCAACCTCCAGATCACCGCCGTGACCGTCACCCCCACCGACACCTGTACCAACAACCCGCTGAACGGCAACTACGACTGCCCGATGACTGCCACCTTCACCACCAACCACGGGAAGGCCGGGACGGTGACCTGGACGCTCTCCGGCACCGCCGCGGTGGGCTGCAGCTCCGCCTCCTCCACGCCGGGCCCGTCCTACACGACACCGGTGGGAGCCGGCGCCGGCTCGGTCACCTCGGTCTCCGAATCGGCCGTCTTCAGCTACGACCCGAACGGCTCTGGCGGCACCCACAAGTCGACCATGGTCGTCGCCGTCACCGGACCGAACACCATCTCCTCCCCGGCCACCAACTTCTACGACAGCACCGACTCCACCATCTGCTGAGGCGGCACACGAGGACGAATGACCAGGACGAGTTGGACCGAGCGCCGAGGCTCGACTCGCCGCAGAGGGCGGCGAGCGCATCCGTGCCGCCCGAGAGGCCGCCGGACTCAGCCAGCGTGAGCTGGCCCGACGCATGGGCACCAGCCAGTCCGCCATCGACCGCCTCGAGTCCGGCGGCGTCGGTGCCACCCTGACTACCCTCCAGCGGGTTGCGTTCGACCAGCTGCCGGAGCCCATCGTGGCTGACGCAGGTGCCGCCGTCGCCCTCTGGACCGTCTCGGCGGTGAAACTTGCGCCGAGATCCCCCTCTCAGCGGACTTTCTTTCACTAAGATAGTTCTCAGCGGCTTTTCTTCCGAAATCCGATGCCCAGACAACCAGCGACTCCCTGGCCGACGACCCCCGGATCGGTCTTCTTCGGCGACGTGGCGAGCGGCGCCACGTTGTCTCGCGCCACCAAGGATGGCCGCATTCGGCGCTTGGCGCGCGGGCTTTACTCCGCCGATCTCAGGACAGATCCGGCCGAGCTGATCGCTCGGAACCGATGGAAGATCGTCGCCCACTTCTTACCCGAAGCGGTGATCGCCGACCGCTCGGCCGCTGCGGGTGGGATGCCAGCGGGCGGCGTACTCACCGTCATATCCAATGAGCGCACCGAGAACGTCGCTCTTCCGGGGCTGATAGTCGCCCCCCGTCAGGGGCCCGGCCCGCTCGGCGACGACAGCATGTGGACAGAAGGCCTGCGTCTCACCTCCGACGCCCGCACCTTCGTGGACAACCTCGCCGTCTCCCGCAGTCGTGCCGGGAGGCCCGCACGTACTCTGTCGCGCCACGAGCTCGAGGACTGGGTCGTGCGCACCGCGCAACGTCGCCCCGACGGTTGGCTCGACACGCTGCGCGCCCGAGCGCTTGAGCTGTGCGACGAGCTCGGCGTACCCGAACGACGTGACGTCGTGGCCGACATCATCGGCGCCGTCGCCGGCACCAAAGTTGCCAGCGCTGGCGCGGGCCGGCTCCTCGCCGCACGCGCGGCAGGCCATGAGTACGACCCAGACCGAGTTGTCCGCTTCGACGAGCTTGCCAACTATCTGCGTCGTCTCCCCGCTGAGACCGACGTGCCAGTCGACCTGCGGCCGCTGCCCAACGAGGATCAGACGTCGCTCCCGTTCTTCGAGGCGTACTTCTCGAACTTCATCGAAGGCACCGAGTTCTCCGTCGAGGAGGCCGAGGCGATCGTGGCATCCGGTGAGGTCCCCGCGGAGCGGCCCAAGGACGCCCACGACGTCCTTGGCACATTCGAAGCGGTGCACGACCGGCAGCTCCGTGCGGCGACTCCCGACACGGTCAACCAGATGCTCGAACTTCTTGAGCGCCGTCACCGCCTCGTGATGGGTGGCCGGCCGGAAATGCGACCGGGGCAATTCAAGGACCGTCCGAACCAGGCAGGCTCGTACATCTTCGTGGCGCCGAGCCTCGTCGAGGGAACGCTCGCGGAGGGCTTCCACCGGCTCGTTGATCTGCCGCCCGGCTTTGCCCGCGCCGCCTTTACGCTCTTTCTCATCTCCGAGGTCCACCCGTACGACGACGGCAACGGCCGCGTGGCCCGTGCTGCGATGTGCGCCGAGCTCACGGCTGTCGGGCAGGCGCGCATCGTGATACCGATCGTGTTCCGCAACGAGTACCAGACCGGGCTCCGAAACCTGTCCCGCGAGGGACGGTACGATCTGTACGTGCGGACGCTGGCCTATGCTTGGCGGTGGACCGCCTCGATGCCGTGGCAGGACCGGGCCGCAGTCGATGGTCACCTCGTCGCCACCAACGCCCTCATAGACTCTACCGATGCGGAGCGCACCGGTGTCCGCTTGGAGCTCCCATGAGCCACGGACCGGCCCGACGTCCATCGGGTGCGCTGTACGGTCTCGCACCCGACGCCGTCGCCGACGTGCGAGCCTGGTGGGCGGATCAGCGGCAGCCGAACGGGAGTCGAATACCGGGTCGACATGGCTAGCGAACTCGACGTTCTCCTCGACAAAGTTGACGACTCAGCCCTGAGGGCCGACCTCAAGCGCCAGGCGGCGGTTCGGCCTCGTCTTCGAGGAGCACCTCCCCGAGCGCGTCCAGCTTCCTGAATACGCGATCCTGCGGGGCACGCGTCTCGTCCGCCGGGATCACCGAGGACGATGAGCCTTTCGAGGTCATCAAGGTCGCGAACAAGAAGGCGACCGCCCTCGCCGCCGAAGGGGAGACAGAAACGTTCGCCGTGGACGATGTGGTCGTGGTCGCCGACTTCGGTGAGCCGATCTATCCAGGCCTGCGCCGGCTCGGATCACTACGAGCCGGCGGGGACAAGCCCGCGCATGTCGTCGTCAAGGGCGAGAACCGCCACGTCCTCGAAGCGCTCCACGCACGCCGGCAAGGTCGACTGCATCTACATCCGTCGACAAGGAGGACGCGTACCGACACTCCAAAGTGGCTCGCGTTCATGGGGCGCCTGCTCCGATTGGCGAAGCAGTTCCTCAACCCGGAAGACTCGGACCTGCACCAGGAGCTTGGCCACGCCGAGCAGATCCGCGTCGAGGTAGAAGCGGACAGCCACCTCCGGGCTTGCCTATGCGGCTCGAGGCTGGAGGTTCTCATGGCCGAGGGCGGCGATCAGATCGTCGAGAGGCAGATCGAAATCGGCTGCCACCACCTCAATCGAGTCGCCAGCCCGCACCAGTTCCGCCAGACCTTCAGTTGGGATGCCGTTCACTGTGGGTGAACCGAAACGCACTTCCGGATCGATCACGACCGGGGACTCGCGTCCTGCCGGGTGGAGCCGGACGACGACCCCGTCCTCCTCGTCATCGAACTCGACGCGCTCGAGGAAGCTTTCCGCCGGATGCGTCAGCAGGGCCACGCCTGTAGGCGGCTCGTAGCAGGCCCACAGCTCCCCCGGCAGCCCGGCATCCTGTTGGGCGGTCACCAGAAGCCGCCGGTCGGGACCGACCCACGGCAGCGCGTGCGCGAGCGGATACGTGACGCCGAGATCGTCTCGCAGCTTCCCGATGAAGGCTCGGAGGCTCGAAAGCTGTACCCGCAGGTCCCTCCGGTAGCCGACCAGGTAGCGCGCTTCGACGAACTCTCCCCACGTCACCGACTTGGAGCCCGTCGGATGGGGGCGGAGCACGGGTTCGTATCGCCGGCCTCGACGAATTCCCCCCTCAAGCCACCAGTGAAGCGTCGAAACCGGAACACCGAGAACCAGGGCGGCCAGGGCCTCGTCATAGACCGGACGATCGAGCACGGTGGGGGTCATTGCGTGAACATCATGCCTCACAGGAGCCTCCTTCAGAGCGGACCCTGCCTTCCGAAGACCGTCGGCTGCGGTCGGCGATGGGCATCCGAGGAGCACTCTATCGAACAGGTGTTCGCACGTGCGCAATACCGCCCGAGATGGGCCCGCCCCGACACTGAATTGGGATCGCGAGCGGAGTCGCCGGCGACAACCCTCGGGCACCGAAGCCCGGCGGATAAGGTCGTTCGTGGCGTGGAGCCCAGCAGAGAGCACCGGGCTGTACCCGGAGGGCGCAGGGGCAGCACCTGCCACGCTGGCCATGGGGGATCAGGTTCCGCACGTCCAGGTCAGCACCACGTATCCCGCTGGCCACATAGGCGTCGGCGTTCCTGAGCGCGGGCGCGACATTCCTCGGTGCTGCCGATCCTGATGAGTGCCGCAACGGACTCCCGGAACCGGATCGAGCCCGCCGTCACCGGACTCGAGCGCGTTCTCGCCGGTGACCGGTTCGACGAGCACGGAATGGCCGGCCCGGGCCGCCAATTTCTCGGCTGGGCGGTCGGCGGGCACTGGATCCTCTCCGGGTAGCTAACCTCGGCCCTGCCCGCCCGGATGGCGGAATGGCAGACGCGGGGGACTCAAAATCGGTTCAGGTCCATTTCAGGGCTCACCAGCCTTCGCCAATAGTGCCTCTGACCAGCACTGGTGTGTCAGGGCTCATCAGGCCTTGCGGAAGTTCCCCGGGAGTTGTTGCCCGAAAGTTGCCCGAGATTCGCCCCGGGGGAAGGGCTCAGAAGTCTGAAGGGGGGTCGGATGACCAGAACGAGCTAGACCGGGCTGAAGGACCGGAAGCTCAGCGGAATGACGGCCGAGGAACGGGCGGAGTACGACTGCACCTACGCCGAGGCCCGCCTCGCCGCCGACGTCGGCGCGCGCATCCATTCGGCCCGGGAGGCCGCCGGGCCCAGTCAGCGCGAATTGGCCCGCCGCACGGCACCAGCCAGGCCGCCATCGACCGCCTCGAATCCGGCGGCGTCGGAGCCACCCTCACGACCCTCCAAGGAGTCGCCACCGCACTCGGCCTCACGGTCAACGTCGAACTCCGCCCAACGCTTGAGCCAAACCACAATGGCACGTCACTTGCCTAAACTACACGTCTCCGCCGGGCCAAGGGGCTCCCACACGATGCGCCAGCTCCTTCAAAATCAGATAGCGCGTATCAATCAGCCAGTCCTCCGGAAGCTCAACTGCAAATCCCAACTCGACCTTGCTCAAACCAAGTCGATACAACCCCAACATCTCGTACAACCTAGCAAACCGCCGGAATTCCTCGATTTCCTCTTCGTTTGCTCCACCCCTACGGACATCCTCAATCGCCTTGTCATACCAACCAAGGCCCTCCTCGATCGAACCGGATGCAATTGCAGCGAGGCCCCGCGTTGCCCACAGGTACGGGGAAGACTGCTCGCACTTCTCTAGCAACCTCTTCGCCTCACCCACCCGGCCTGACATCACGAGAAGAAATGCGACATTGTTCCGGAGCAGACCATTCCCAGGCATGCGACGCAGTGCTTCCACTCCCACCTTGGCGGCTGGCTCGAACTCTCCGAAGACCTGGCCCAGAAGAGTCATCACTAGTTGCACGGCGTCCGCGTTTAAAGGTTCAAGTTCCGCCCACCTCTCGGCGGAGTCCAATGCATCCTTGTACTCACCACCGATTACTTGCAAACGCGCCTTCAACGGCAGAAGGTTCTCTTCCGACTCGAACTTAAGAAGTCCTTGATACACACGCGATAGCTCACTACGCGCAGTAGTGCGGTGCACAAAATCTGCGAACACCATGGCCAATGGGAGAGAACGTCCTTCGACCGCGTCGATCTGGCGACGCAGCTCAATCAGCACGTCGTCCCGCGTCCGTATTCCCAGCCTCCACTCAACTATCGCCAAGTTCGCGGCAAGTTCAGCGTAATCTGAAAGCTCACCGCCAAACGGTCGACTGCTAATCGCCCGGCGAAGTTCCCGCCGAGCTTCCGCGATCCGGTCCTCGCACATCAACACATACGCAAGCGCAGATGCCGCCTTCAGATCTTCCCCACGCTCCTTCCGCAATCGCTTAAGCTCCACAATCGCATCTGCCGCGAAGCCATTGTGCATCAACAAGCTCACTAGGTTGAACGTCAACGTCCGGTTTCTTGGAGCCAACTGAACAGCTTGTCGCGCAGCCCGAATAGCCTTTCTTGGTGAACCCACGGCGGCATACGCGTACCCTAGATTCGTGAGAAGCCCTGGATTGCGTGACCCCTCGCCGCCAGCGGCACGGAGTTGGTGAACAGCCTCTTGCCACCGGCCGAGACGAAGCAATACATAGCCCCGAAACGCTGCCGCCTCGGTTCCAGAGGAATCACCCAGCCGCGCAAGGGCCTGTGCATGCTCACCCCGATCTTCGGCAATAGCAGCATATAGAAAGGTCCACGGGCCGCTGTAGCTATTAAGCGTCGAAAGGAACGCTTCCGCTTCCTGCGTAAAGCCGCCCGAAAGCAGAACCCGAGCCGCCATGAACTGTGCTGCCCGCGTCGGGGGCGACGCATCCTGGTGATCCCCCGGGCCGCCACGCTGCGAGAGGTCGAGGACTCTTCGTGCGGCCGCAACTGCCTCTTCGGTCTTGCCCGCTCCCGCTAGCGTTTGTGCAAGACGAGACCAAGCAATCATGGAGCCCGGATTTGCCCGCGCCAAAGCAACACTCTGGTCCACCAGGCTCCGGACCTCATCTTCCTGGTACTGGAGGAGCCGAAGTTGACTTGGATCCTTGATTGCCTTGCCTTTGAACGCGCCTACGGGAGCTCGAAGATAGACAACCTTCGGTTCTTCCGAGGTACTCCCCAAATGCTCACCGACGCGAGGAAGAATTGCGTCTGTGGGACGACTTAGAACGGACTCCATCGGGGCAGCGAAGGAGCGCCGCTCCGGCGCGAGGCTGCTCGTGATACTCATTCTGAGGCCTTCTTTCTCGCAAGTCGTTCTGCCTGGTCCTCAGCGTTAGAAAGTGTCTTGATCAAGATATCAACTCGATTTAGGAGCCAATTCAAGTCTGTCACGCGAAGTACCTTCTTCCAAGAAGCGACGTGTGGCAACCGCATCATCGGGTCTGGATCACAGAGCTGGCGGAGCAACCCAAGGGTCTGATTTCGGATCGGTAGCGGTATCGCTGGGATCGCCAAGGTGTGCGCGGATTCAAACCAGGAGCGAATCTCGTCAAGGCGGCCGCGGTACTGGTGACGACGCTCCCGCTCCGGTAAGACGAGGTCAGCTTGGATGGTTGGTACCCGTGGGAACAAGGCCACTGCCGTGATTCCCTGTCCGGTTGTGAGTTCATAGAGCACGGACCCGAGTCCGTATAGGTCTGCTTGTCTATGAGAGTTCGGTTCGTCAATTCCAAGCTGCCAGAGCATCTCGGGTGGTGCGAAGTCTGGATCACCGCGGCCGAATTGGTAATGGTGCGGCTGGGCGCCAGCGGTTTGAGCAAGGTCTCTTGATCGGCCGAGGTCGTTTACCTTCGCCACCACCTGCCGCATGCGTTTCTCAAATAGAAGACAGTTCGATGTTTTAAGATCCCGGTGCACAATAGATGCGACGTGCATCTGATGAACTCCGAGTACAACATTCCGATAGAGCCTTAGCCGTTCAAGCCATGGGATAATGTCGAGATGGGCGACGAGCTGATTGAGGCAATTCGTTGCCAGTTCGAGAACGTGAAACCGGGCGGTCACCGTCATCGGGGTTCCGATCCCCGCCAAGACCACTTGGAGATCTGCTGTTTGACTGTCCAGGATGTTCACGACGTGATTGGCGCCCGATAGCTTCACCAGTAGTTGACCTTCGTTATCGAACTCCCGTATCTGTTCGAAGTTGGCATTCGGCTTGAGCACCTTCACTGCTACATGGATGTCAGAAGGGATGTGACATGCTTCGTAAACAAAGCTGAAGGCGCCCTCACCCTTGAACGCGAGAATCTCGACATCGTTGAGTGTCTGGCCCAAGAAGAACCCGTGATCGCTCACTTCGTCCCGTCCTTTCTGATTCCGAAACGCCCGCGGAGTTCATCGAGCAATTCCGGGTGGGCCGACAAGATCTCGAGTACGTCCTTTGGAAGATTGCCTTGAGCGAGGACCACGAGGTCAGTGTCGACGCCGTAGTAGCCGGCGGCCCGAAGGCTGAGTGCCTCACTGGGTGACTTCTCACCTCGCTCCAGCCGCGAAAGATGGGAGGGTGCCACGCCGAGTTCGGCGGCGGCCTTCCGCAGGCTCTGGCCGCTGTCCTCTCTCAGTTGACGCAGTAGTTTGGCCGTGGCCGGCGTGGATGCCACAGACCACACTGTAGCCACTGTTGCCCAGTTGGGCAACACCCAATGAACCTCGCCTCCCATGACAGCGTCCGGTGGGATGCCGCAACTTCTGGCGAACCGGTGAGCTGTGACTGATGTCGCAGAATACCGGCGCCCAGGCGTTCCCTTGGCAGCCCCCCTTCCAGCCAGAGGACCTGCCGAGGAAGCTGGTGACCTCGCTGTGCGGGCGGGTGTGGGCGTGCCCGAGTTCAGGGGCGCGACGTCGGCCTCAGCTCGCCAACGTCTGCTGCCTTTGACCAGCTCAGGAGCGGAGGGCGGCGGTGAGCCAGCCCGGATGGGCGCCGAGGATCTCCGGATCGCCCGTGAGCAGCGTGGCCCGGTGGGCAATCGACGTGGCCACGGCGAAGGCGTCGGCGTAAGCCATCGCGTACCGGGCCTTGATGTGAGCCGCTTCGAGCACGCGGGTCTCCGTGGGGAGGTCCATGGTGAGTTGGTGGCGGAGATCCTGGACGACCCGGCGGGACCGATCGGCTCCGGCCTGCCGCCCGATGATGTGCGCGACTTCGCCGAGGTTGATCCAACTCATCACCGGCCGTGAGGCCAGGGCCGTCTCCACCCGACTGGCGGCCGGCTCGGCGCCTTCGAGCCAGCGCAGAACGGCCCAGGAGTCGAGGCAGTCGGTCACCGGGCCCGTTCCAGCCTGGCGGTCGGCTCCCAGGGCGGCGGTCAGCCCCAGCCCGGCCAGGGTCCCCGCAGGCTGGAACGGGCCCGCAGCGGCTCGACCCGGACGGCGTCCTCCTCCAGGGCAAAGTCGACCTCGTCGCCGGGCACGATCCCGAGCCGGTCATGCATCTCCTTGGGGATAACCACCTGCCCCTTCGACCCCACCCGGGAAGTCATGCCGGCAAGTATGACCGTCGGGCTGGTCCGATTTCGCACCTCGCAGGTGCCGCAAAGCGGAACCTGCCAGTGTGTGGATAATGCCGAATTCGGCATAGGAGACAAAATGTGGAGCCCACGGGAATGTGGAACGCGGACTGGGGGGGAGGGGTTTCTCCTGGCAGCGTGACCGTCGGGTGCTAAGGGTCTGCGAGGAAACTATCCGCG
>PLZB01000014.1 GCA_003151955.1 Acidimicrobiaceae bacterium | reverse complement strand
GTTGATAGGCCGGAGGTGTAAGCACAGCAATGTGTTCAGCCGACCGGTACTAATCGGCCGAGGGCTTGGAGAACCTTTATGTTCGTGCTCGCTATGGAACGCTCAGTGGGCGGCCTGACGGCCGTTACCACGGAGCCGGAGGTCTCTCTCCTCAGGGGGAGGGAGCTCCGGCTCGGAGAGCATGGTTTCCGGTGACCATGGCGACAGGGTCACACCCGTTCCCATCCCGAACACGGAAGTTAAGCCTGTCAGCGCCGATGGTACTTGGGGGGAGACCCCCTGGGAGAGTAGGACGTCGCCGGAATTTCTCTGTGAGAAGGCCCCTGCTTCGGTGGGGGCCTTCTCCAATTCAGGGGGCGGTCGGGAACCGGTGGCGGGGCCTACGCTGGCCGGGAGAGCGCGCCGGCAGGGGAGGAACGGCAATGGAGGAGGAGGGGAGGCCGGACTGGCTTGTGGCCAATCGGGCCAGCTGGGACGCCCGGACGCCGATCCACGTGGCCAGCCAGTTCTACGACGTCGAGGGCTTCGTGGCCGGCCGGAAGGTCCTCCATGATTTCGAGGTCGAGGAGTTGGGCCATGTTGGTCTCACGGGCCGGCGGCTGCTCCACCTGCAGTGCCATTTCGGGCTCGACACGCTCACCTGGGGTCGGTTGGGAGCTGAGGTGACGGGCCTGGACTTTTCGGCCCCGGCAGTCCTCGCCGCGCGGGACCTGGCTGCTCGGATCGGTGTCGAGGCCCGGTTCGTCAGGTCCGATCTCTACGATGCCGCTTCGGCTCTGGCCGGGGAGAAGTTCGACATCGTCTACACGGGGAAGGGTGCCCTGAACTGGCTCCCGGACATCGACCGGTGGGCCGAGGTCGTCGACACCCTCCTCGCTCAACAGGGGGACGCTCTACCTGGTGGAGTTCCACCCCATCCTCTGGGTCCTCGGTGACGACGACGCCACTGTGATCTACCCCTACTTCGACCGGGAGCCCTGGATCGAGACGGGTCGTCCGGATTACGCGGATCCGACCGCTGTCCTCGACGGCGACGCCGGGATGACCTACGACTTCCAGCACACCCTCGGGGACGTTGTCTCGGCGGTGACCGGGCGTGGGCTCGTGGTCGAGTACCTCCATGAGTTCGAGGAGTGCTCCTTTCAGCGGGTGAAGATGATGGTCCGGGGCGAGGACCGGCAGTGGCGGTTCCCGCCGGGGACACCGTCGCTGCCCTGCATGTACTCCCTCCTGGCCACCAAGTTGGGTTGAGACCGGGCTGGAGCGTGGGGCCGCGAGTCTTCCCGGGCCACCGGGACTTCTGACCCCGGCCCCCACCGCCCTTGACGGAGGCCGGCCATCATGAAAGGGTCCTTTCGTGATGAGCCCCGTCCGATCGGACCGGTCCTACGCGGGGCGTTCGCCGGATCAGCGCCGGATCGACCGTCGGCGGCGACTCCTCGAGGCCGCCCTGGACCGGTTTACCGCCAACGGATTCCCGGGGACCTCCATCACCGAGGTCTGTCGGGCGGCCGGGGTGGCCCCCGTGCAGTTCTACGAGGAGTTCACCGGCCGGGACGCCTTGCTGGCGGCGCTCTACGACGAGATCGTGGCCGAGAGCCTGGCCGCGGTTCGGGCCGTCAGCGAGGGAGCGCCCGCCACGGTGACCGCTCGGATCCGAGCCGGGTTGGCGGCCTTCTGCCACAGCCTCCTCGACGATCCCCGCCGGGCCCGGATCGTGGGCGTCGAGATAGTGGGGGTGTCCGGCGCCATCGAGGCACGACGCCGGGAGGTCCTCCGGGAATTCGCCGGCTTTGTCTGCGATGAGTTCCTCATGCTCGAGTCGGCCGGAATCCCCGTCCGGGTCCACGATCCGGTGGCCCTGGCCGTCACCTCCATGGCCCTCGTCGGGGGCGTGCACGAGGCCATGGTTGATTGGCTGCTCGAGCCCAGTCCCATCCCGCTCCCCGCCGTGGTCGATGCCCTGACCGAACTGTTCCTGGCTGCGGCCCGTCATATTCCGATCCCCGACTCCTGACAGAGAGAACCGTGCAACTCGTTCCCCGCCGGCTCGAGGCCGTTGTGACCCTCGACGGCAGGTCCCAGATCTTCAGTGCCGGTATTGACGGCTCCGGAGACGCGGTCCGCCTCGGGCCCCTTGAGGTGCGCCTCTCGATGATCGACGAGGCCGATACCGCCACCGTCACCTGGGTTGTCGGCCAGAGCGGGGACCGGCCGGTCGCGGTCCGGGCCGTGTCCCTCGTCTTCGGAGTCGACGGTGCCGTGGGGGCCCTGCGGATCTTCCGCCAGGGCTACCAGTCCTGGTCGCCCACGGCCGTGGCCACCTTCGGCATCGACGGGGACCCGTCCCACCGGGCCGACTTCGAATTCCTCCAGGCCGTGTACCATGCCGACCAGCGCCGGGCCCGCGACGGCGAGCTCCGGTCCGAGTGGGTCACCCTGCTGGCCGACGCGGCCCCGGGAGCGGCCCCGATCCTGGTGGGATTCACAGCCGGGCACGACCACGACGGCACCCTGCGGCTGCGCCCGGCGGACGCCTGCGTTGAGCTGTGGGCGGAGGCCTTCCTGGGCGACGCCGTCTTGGCCCCCGGGGAGCGACGTCCACTCCACGACCTCGTCGTCGACCACCGGCCCGGTGAGGACGCCGCCGGCAAGCTCACGGCCTGGGCCGGCGTGGCCGGCCGTTGCGCCGACGCCAGGATCTCGGCTCCTTACCAGGTGGGATGGTGCAGCTGGTACCAGTACTTCCACGACGTCACCGAGGACCACCTCCGGCGGAATCTGAGCCTGGCCGGCGACTGGCCGTTCGACGTCTTCCAGCTCGACGACGGCTACCAGCGCTCCATCGGGGACTGGACCGCCACCAACGCTAAGTTCCCCTCCACCTTGGACGGCCTGGCCGCCGCCATCTCCGCCCAGGGTCGACGACCGGGACTGTGGTTGGCTCCCTTCCTGGCCGCTCCCGACTCCGACCTGGCCCGAGCCCATCCCGACTGGATGGCCCGACACCAGGTCGGCGGAGTCGACCGCGGCCCCCTGAGAACCTGGTGGAACCCGTCCTGGGGCGGCGGTGAGGACGGTTTCATGTTCGGGCTCGACACCACCCACCCGGCCGCCCTGGCCCACCTCGAGCAGGTGGCGGCCGACCTGGTCGACGCCGGCTTCACCTACCTGAAACTCGACTTCACCTTCTCCCCCAGTGCCGACGGCGGCTACGCCGACCCGTCCCGCACGCCGGCCCAGCGGGTACGGGCCGGGTACGAGGCCGTCCGGCGCGGCGCCGGTGACGGGGCCTTCATACTCGGCTGCGGCGTCCCCCTGTCCAACGTGGTCGGCGTCGTCGACGCCAACCGGATCGGGCAGGATGTGGCGCCGGTGTGGGCCCTCGATCCCGCCGACGAGGTCGTGGCCGGCTATCTCGACGTCCAACCCTCGACGCGGGCCGCATACGTCAACACCCTCGCCCGCTCGTTCATGCATCGCCGTCTGTGGCTCAATGACCCCGACTGCCTGATGCTGCGGAGCACCCACACCGGTCTCAGCCCCACCGCCGTCGAGACCTGGGCCCGGACCGTGGCTGTCTCCGGTGGCATGGCCCTCGTCTCCGACGACCTCGCCCTTCTCGACGAGGCGGACCGCCGGCTCCTCGATGACGTCGTCGCCCTGGGCCGCACGAGCGACCGCCGGGCCATCGCCGGCCACCCGGCCCGTTGCGAGGACCTCCTCGACCGGATGGCTCCGACCCGACTGGCCGGCGGAGGCACCCGGCTGGTGGTCGATCCCGAAGCCGCCACCTCACTTCTCGAGCCCCTCGACCCCGGCCCTGACGATGTCGCTCCCGCGTGACGACACCGCCGCCCTGGGGCCGGGGTTCTCAGGATCGGGCCGGAGGCCGAGGCCATGAGTCTCCTGCGGCACCGGGACTTCCGGCTGCTGTGGGCTGGGGAGACGGTCAGCCAGGTCGGGACCGAGGTGAGCTTCCTCGCCCTGCCCCTCGTCGCCGTCAGCACCATCCACGCCTCCACCTTCGAGGTGGGCCTCCTGACCGCCTCGGCCACTCTGGCCTTCCTGGTCGTCGGCCTTCCGGCCGGAGTCTGGATCGACCGGCTCCGGCGGCGTCCGGTCCTGATCGTGGCCGACGTCGGCCGATTCCTGGCCCTGGGGTCCATCCCGGTGGCCGCCGCCCTCGACGTCCTCGGGATCGTCCAGCT
Source organism: Acidimicrobiaceae bacterium (assembly GCA_003151955.1). Lineage (GTDB taxonomy): Bacteria > Actinomycetota > Acidimicrobiia > Acidimicrobiales > UBA8190 > PALSA-743. The sequence continues at coordinate 15,731 of PLZB01000014.1, read as the reverse complement.
CTACGCCGTCGCCCTCCTCACCGGGGTCCTGACCGTCTTCTTCGACGTCGCCTACCAGTCCTATCTCCCCGGACTGGTAGGTCGGGAACAGCTGGTGGAGGGGAACGCCAAGCTCCAGGCCAGTGAGTCCCTGGCCCAGGTGGCCGGGCCCTCGGTGGCCGGCTGGCTGGTCCAGCTCCTGGGGGCGCCGGCGGCGGTGGCCGCCGTCGCCGTCCAGATCGTCTTCCTGGTCCGGGTCGTCCACCTCCACGCCGGGGTCATCGGGCTCCTCTTCTCGGCCGGGAGCCTCGGGGGGTTGGTCGGGGCCCTGAGCGCCTCTCCCTGGGCCCGCCGGTTCGGGAGCGCCCGGGCCACCCTGGGCGGGGCCGTCCTGAGCGGGGCGGGGACGTTCCTGATCCCGCTAGTCCGGCCCGGCCCCGCCATCCTCCTCTTCTCCGCCGGCCTCTTCCTGACCTCGGCCGGAGCCGTCGTCTACAACGTCAACCAGGTCAGCTTCCGGCAGGTCCTCTGCCCCGACCGGCTCCTGGGCCGGATGAACGCCACCATGCGGTTCATCGTCTGGGGGACGATGCCGATCGGGGGGGTCATGGGGGGGATCCTGGGCTCCACCCTGGGGTTGCGGAACACCCTCTGGGTGGCGGCGGCCGGCTCGATGGGAGCGGTGGGCTGCCTCCTGGCCTCACCGTTGCGGGGGATGCGGGACCTGCCGGCCGGACCGGACCCGGGCTAGAGGACCGCGGCGGGTACGCTGAGCCGGGCACCTGAGCAGGCGTCGCCACGCAGGACGGAGGTTCCCGTTTGACCACGGTGCTCGAGGTTGAGGATCTCCACACCGAGTTCCGGTTGCGCCGCTCGACCGTCCGTGCCGTCGATGGGGTGTCGTTCTCCGTCGAGGCCGGGGAATGCCTCGGAATAGTGGGCGAGTCGGGATGTGGGAAGACGACGTCCGGGCTCTCGATCATGCAGCTCCTCCCGAACGTGGGTCACGTCACGGCCGGGAGCATCCGGCTCGAGGGCCGGGATCTGGTTCCGCTGTCGGAGAGGGAGATGGGCCGGATCCGTGGCAACGAGATCGGGATGATCTTCCAGGATCCGTCGTCCTCGCTCAACCCGACCATGACCATCGGTCGGCAGATCGCCGAGAGCGTACGACTCCACCGGGACGTGACCAGGGACGAGGCCACGGCCCGTGCCCTCGGGGTGCTGAGGCTGGTCGAGATGCCGAGACCGGAGGAACGGTTGGCGGTCTACCCCCACCAGCTCTCCGGAGGCCTCCGCCAGCGGGTGATGATCGCCATGGCCCTGGCCTGCGAGCCGAAGGTCCTGATCGCCGACGAGCCGACGACGGCCCTCGACGTGACCATCCAGGCGCAGATCCTCGACCTCATCGACGGCCTCCGGGAACGGTTGGAGATGGCGGTGATCCTGATCACCCACGACATGGGCGTCATCGCCGGCCGGAGCGACCGTGTCCTCGTCATGTACGGCGGTCGGATCATCGAGCGGGCCGACACCGAAGAGCTGGTCTCCCGTATGCGTCACCCCTACTCGGAGGCGTTGTTGGCCTCCGTGCCCCGGCTGGACCAGCCCCGGGATGTGCCCCTGGCGAGCATCCCCGGTCGTCCCCCCGATCTGTCCCAGCCGGTCGACCACTGCCGCTTCGCCCCCCGGTGCCGGTCCGCCCGGGAGAACTGCTGGGAGGCAAGTCCGGACCTGGTCCCGGTCCCGGACAGCGGGGGGGACCATCTGGTCGCCTGCTACCACCCCGTCGATGTCGTCCCCACCGGCAACGTCGCCATCGGCACCGTCGGGGCCCGAAGAGCGTCGGGACCGGAGGAGCTCGATTCCGATCTCCGGACCCGGGAGGGCGAGTTGTCGGGCGGTCCGGTGCTGGTCGAGGTGGCGCATCTGGTGAAGGAATTCCCCGTCAACGGAGGAGGTGTCCTCCAGCGACGGGTCGGTTCGGTCAAGGCCGTCTCCGACGTCTCGTTCGCGGTTCGGACCGGCGAGACCTTCGGCCTGGTCGGGGAGTCGGGGTGCGGGAAGACCACGGTGGCACGGCTGCTCGTGTCCCTGGACCGGGCCGATGGGGGCAGCATCTCCTTCGACGGCAGGGATGTCCGGTCGCTCCGCGGTGGTGCCCTGCGCAGGAGCCGGCGGGACCGCCAGCTCATGTTCCAGGACCCCTCGGCCTCCCTCGATCCCCGGATGCGGATCTCGGCGATCCTGGCCGAGCCCCTGGTGGTCCAAGGCATGGGGTCCAGGGCGGAGCGTCGTCGCCGGGTGGAGGACCTCCTGGCCGAGGTCGGGCTGCCGGCCCAGGCCGGCTCCCGCTACCCCCACGAGTTCTCCGGAGGCCAGATACAGCGGATCGGTCTGGCCCGGGCGCTGGCTCTCGAGCCCCGGCTGGTCGTCGCCGACGAGCCCGTCTCCTCTCTGGATGTGTCGATCCAGGCGCAGATCCTCAACCTCCTGAAGGAGCTCCAGCGCAGTCGGGGCCTGACCTACGTGGTGATCTCCCACGACCTGGCTGTCGTGAGGTACCTGGCTGACACCATCGGGGTGATGTACCTCGGAAAGCTGGTTGAGTGTGCTCCGGCTGAGGACATCTACACCCGAACCGTCCATCCGTACACGAGGGCACTGATCGACGCCATCCCGGAGCTGGACGTCGTCCGGGTCAGGGCCGACCCGGCGCCGCACATCCGGGGAGAGCCGCCCTCGGCCATGTGGCCCCCGTCGGGGTGTCGCTTCCGGACCCGGTGTCCCCTGGCCCAGGAGATCTGCGCCGACTCCGAGCCTCCCCTGCAGCGGTTCGGCCGCCGACACGTGGCGGCCTGCCACTTCCCGCTCCGAGCCCCGGTCGAGGGCGGCCCGACGGTGGCATCGTCGACCATCGCCGGGTGAGGGCAGTCGGGGCGGCACCAGTGGTCGTGTCGCCGATCGTCGGGCGTGAAGCCGAGCTCGCCACAGCGGCATCTGGGTGTACACCGACACGCCGGTCCAGTCGGCCTGGACGGGGACGGCCAGCCCCCGCAGCGCCACCGTCCGGGTGCGACGGGGTTGCTCGGCGGCAGGGACCCCGGTCAGCGGGACCGGAGCCGGACCTCCAACGAGTCCCGGAAGGCGTCGCCGACGAAGTTGAGGGCCACCACGACCAGCACGATGGCCAGGCCGGCAGGGTAGATCTCCCACCAGTCGTTGTTCAGGGCCACGCTCACGCCGTGGGAGAGCATCGAGCCCCCAGTCGGTCTGGGGGGCGGGGAGGCCAGCCCGAGGAAGCCGAGGGCGGCCGGGAGGAGGATGGCGTCGGCGACCTGGAAGGTGGCGTTGACCACGATGGTCCCGATGACGTTGGGGATGATGTGGCGGAACGCGCGGGACCATTAGGGGACGGTCACCGGGCCGCTGGCCGGACTCTGCCCGCCGGTCCAATTGTGCTGGACGGGGGTGTCGGTCCAGTCCCACCTCCCGGCCGGGACGCTCGACTCGGTGCATGTCGTGGTGGTGATCGTGCCCCCGCAGTTGGGACCGGCCGCCACCGGGGCTCCGGTGGACGCGTTGATCCTCTCGATGACGTAGCCGGCGACGGGGTGGACCCCGGGCAGGGAGGCGGTGGCCCATGTAAGGGTCACGCTGGTGCCCGACAGGACGGCGGTCGGCTGGTTGCCGGACGGCATCGTGTCGGCCAGGGAGCTCGCCGTCCCCGGTCCACCGACGCTCCAGCTGGCGTGAGCCGAGGCCGGAAAGGACAGGCCGAACGGCAGCGCCAGGCACAGCCCCGTCAACAGCCGGAGATGGAGCGGGATCCGTTGCACCTCAACCCCTCCTTCCGACACCGCTGAAGACGAGCGGGAAATCGGCGCCGCTGCACGCGTCGGGGGCACCCGGGGCCAGGCTGACCTGGACCGACGTGGTGGCCGATCCGTGCGCCGGCGTGCGCAGCCCTCCTGCGAACACGCTCACCGAGAGGTTGACGGCTCGGCAACCGGCACTGGCGTCCTTCACCTTCGTCGTGATCGATGTGACGGTGAGGGCGAAGGGCTGCGGGTTGCTCACCGTCAACGCCAGCTGTCCGGGTCTACCGGGAGTGAGGTCACGCACGGTACCGGTGATTCCGAAGGTCCCGGTCGGCCGGCTCCGGGGAGGTGCCCCCGGATTTCGGCCGACGACCGAGGCCGGGGAGTTCCCGTGGCCCTGTGCCCCGAAGCCGCCGGGAGCGTCGGCCACGTCGGCCACGACGGCCACGAGCGCCAGGAGGGCGAGGAGGGCCAGCAGCCCGAGCAGGGCGGTTCGCCTGGCTGGTCGCCATGCGTTCCGCCCCGCTCGGGGCGCCGGTGCCGAATGTCCTTCCGGCAAGGTCGCATCCGGCAAGGTCAGGGGAGCTGCTGACCGGTGACCGTGACCGGCACGTTGAAGACGTTGCCCTGGCACGTGTCGAGCGCCGAGGAGGACAGGTCGAGCACGGCGTTCACCTGGGTGAGCCCGGAGGTCCCGCTGGCCGCGATGGCAAGGCTGAGGCCGCCCGTCGGCGCCGACGGGTCGACGCTGATCACCGAGCTCGAGCAGGCCGCCGGGTTGGCGGACACGGGGGTCCCCCATGCGATGTTCGTGATCTTGATCGGATACGGGTTCGGGTTCGTGACGGTGAAGTACACGTTCCCGGCCGGCCCGCCCGGGAACAGCGAGGCCGCCGACGAGGTCAGGGCCACGGCGTTCACGGTCACGGGCTGGGCCGTGTAGGCGAGGGCGGAGCCGGTGCCCGATCCGGAGGCGGACCAGGTGGCCAGAGCCACGCCCCCTCCGATGAGCACGGCCGCCACGACGGCGGCTCCAGCGATGACGAACTTCTTGGTCTTCATGGTTGTTCTCCTTTGTCGGTTGTTCCGGTTGTCGTGTCGGATGGGTCGGACAGCCCGCCCTCGGCGGGCGCCGGCGCCTGCCAATCCGAGAAGGCCCGGAGGACCCGCTCGAATCGCAGACCGGCCCGTGTCGCCACCTCGGAGACGGCCTCGCTCGTCTGCGACTCGAAGAAGTAGAAGCAGGTCTCGTCTTCGGGGACGAGGATCGAGCGCACGAACTGGACCGGCCGTCCTTCCCGGGTCAACTCCTCAGCGGCCCCCGAGACATCCGCGGGCCCCGGCCCGGCGAAGGTCGCCGGGCTTCGTGGGGTGTAGACCTCGACCAGGTAGTCGGACACCCTTCGACAGTACGATCAGGCGGCCTGGGAGAAATCACGGGAACCAGGGAACAATGACCCCCCTGGACGGCGGCGACCGTGACGTTTCCAGGGCCAACCGTGGCTCCAGGGCCCCGCCCGGCGCCTTACCCCGGTCGGCTCGCCGTCACCCCGTGTGGCTGGCCAGTTGGGATCGGGAGCGGATCCCGAGCTTCGTGTAGACGTGGGAGAGGTGGGTCTCCACCGTGTACACACTGACGAACAGGTTGGCGGCGATCTCCTTGTTGGACAGCCCCCGCACGGCGAGCTCCACCACCCGCTTCTCGCTCGGTGTCAGGTCGCTGGAGGTGGAGCGCCGGCCGCTCACCCGGGCCAGCTCGGAGCGCGCCTTCCCGGCCCACCCCGAGCAGCCGGTCCGTTCGAACAGGTCCCCGGCCTCCTCGAGCGACGAACGGGCCAGGGCCCGCTTCTTGGACCGCCGCTGGAACCCGCCGAGCAGGAGCAGGGAGCGGCCGCGGTCGAAGTGCAGGCCCAGCTCCCCGTACTCGGCCGCGGCGGCGGCGAGGGCGGCGGCCGGTTCGTCGTCGAAGCCGATGGACAGCTCGATGGCGGCCGAGCAGCGTCTCACCGTGACCAGGCCCCACGGATGGTGCTGCGCCCCCGCGGCCGAGCGGAGCCGCTCGGTCACCCCACGCGCCTCGTCCAGCCGCCCGGCCAGGACCAGCGCCTCCACCAGGTCGGCCGCCACCGGGAAGGCGCCGGGCTCGTCCACGTGCTCACGCTGCGTGTGCTCCCACACGCTCGAGAGCGCCTCGACCGCCCCCTTGGCGTCGCGCTCGAAGAGCGCCGCCAACCCGACCGCCCGGGTCGCCTCGAGCCGGTCCCAGCCGTGGGCGTCTGCGGCCTCGAGGACCACCGCCGCCCACCGCCTGGCGTCCCCCGGGACACCGGCGACGGCGGCCAGCATGGCCGTTAGGCGGGCCCGGACACCGTCCATCCAGTGAGGGGCATCGGCCCATTCGCCCAGCCTGCGGCGGGCCTCGGCGATGTCGCCGGCCCGCAGCTCGAGCTCGCACAGCTGCCAGTGGGCCAACCTGGCGTGCTGAAGGTCTCCCCGCTCGTCGGCCTGGGCCAGCACCCGGGCGAAGATCGTCCGCGCTTCGTGGATCCGGCCCCGGCACGCGAGCTCGAAGGCGAGCGGGAAGTCGATCGAGCTCTCGGGCAGGCTCCAGGGGGAGCCGGCCCCGGGTCCGGCCGGGATCAGGTCGTCGATGGGGCGCCCGCGCAGGATCCGGGCCCAGACCAGGGCGGTCCTGGCCCGGAGATCGACCTCGGGGCCGACGACGGCCGCGGCCGACACGGCCTCCCGGGCCCACTCCTCGGCCTGGTCGATCCGCGCCACCTCGGCGTGGGCGAGCAGGCGCGACTTCTTGGCCAGGGCCAGGGCACGGACCTCGGGGTCCTGACCGGCCTCGGCCAGGGCCAGGTCGAGGTGGGCCCAATTCCCCGGGAGGTCGGCCGCCTCGCCCAGGAGGAGGTGGGCCATGGCCCGAGCCCTCCCGGGCGGCAGTTCGTCCATCCTCTCCGTGAGAAGCGCCGTGACGCGGGCCATGTCGTCCGCCCTGGAGTGGAACCGGCCCAGCGCCAGGATGCGGTCGGCGAGCTCGGGAGCGTCCGGCGGCGTGAGACGCAACGCATGCGCTCCGAGCTCCTCCGCGTCCTGGACTGCCCCCCGCTTGGCGGCGAGGTCGGCGGCGGCCGCCACGACGCCGGCGACGTCGCGGTCCGCCGCCACCGTGGCGATGGCGAGATGGCGCGCCCTGAGGGTGGCGTCACCGACGGCCGAGGCCAGAGCAAGATGGAGCTCCTGGCGTTCCCGGGCGCTCGGCCGCCGCCTGACGGCGGCGCCGAGCATCGGATGGGCCGGCCGCACCCTCGACCGATCGACGCCCAGGAGCCCAGAGGTCACCGCGTCCTCGACCGCCAACGGGTCCACCACCGTCGACAGCTCGATCCTGGTCAGGCCGGAGCTCAGGGCCACGGCGAGGAGGGCGCGGCGCACGGGACCGGGGAGTTCCCGGACGCGAGCATCGAAGATGTCGTCGACGACGTCGGGAATGGGCAGCTCGGAGCCGATCTCGGGCATCCCGCCCCTCACGAGCAGGCGGCCCAGCTCGAGGGCGAACAACGGATTGCCCTGACTGGTCTCGTGGACCTGCCGGAGGACCCGTCTCGTCAGTGTCAGGTGGAGATGGTCCGACAGCACGACTCCGGTGGCGCCGAGGCTCAGCGCGGCCAGGTCGAGTTGCCCCGTACCGGCGGGCTTCAGGGCCCGTTCGAGCTCGGAGCGGCGGCCTGAGCGTCTGGTGATCAGGAAGCGGGCCTGGCCGCCGGCCAGGCGCTGGGCCGCGAACACCAGGGCGGCGGCGGAGGGGCGGTCCAGCCACTGGACGTCGTCGATGGCCACGAGCAGGCGCCCGCGCTCCACCAGCGCCCGCAGCGCGGCCAGGAACCCGGCCGAGATGGCGAACGGGTCGGGTCCCTCTCCGGTGGGGTCCTTCCGGCGCAGGGCCACCTCGAGCGCGTCGAGCTGCGGCGCCGGTAGACCGGCCAGCACGTCAGGGGCGACACCGTCGACCAGGTCGGCCAGCGCCGCGAACGAGAGCTCGACGTCGGCCTTGGTGGCCCGGGTGGACAGCACGAGGTAGCCCTGCGCCTCGGCCGTCTCGAGGCCGGCCTCCCACAGCGTCGTCTTGCCGATCCCGGCATCCCCGCACAGGACGAGGCTCGCCTCGGCCCCCCCGCCCTCGAGGAAGCGCCGGAGCACGTCCAGATCGGCGTCGCGGCCGACGACGTGCTGCCCCGCTGGCGGCTGCTCCGACTCCGCTCCCCCCACGGTCACATTGTGGCTCACCCTGGGAACGCGACCCGTCACCGCCGGGCGGGACCCTGGGTTATCGGACCGGTCCAGTCGGCCTGGACGGGGGGGCGAGCCCCCACAGAGCAGCGGTTCGGGCGTGAGGGGCCGGGCCGGGGACCCTGGTCAGCGGTAGCGGAGCCGGACCTCCAACGCGTCCCGGAAGGCGCCGCCGATGAAGTTGAGGGCGACCACGACCAGGACGATGGCGAGGCCGGCCGGGTAGATCTCCCAGCAGTCGTTGTTCAGGGCCACGGTCACGCCGTGGGACAGCATCGAGCCCCAGTCGGTCTCGGGGGCGGAGAAGGCCCAGCCCGAGGAAGCCCAGGGCGGCCAGGAGGAGGTTGGCGTCGGCGACCTGGAATGTGGTGGTGACCACGATGGTCCCGATCGTGTTGGGGATGACGTGGCGGAGCACGATCCGCCCGCCGACGGCCACCCATCACCCTGGCCGCCTGGACGTAATCCCGCACCCGCAGCGTCAGGGCCTCGCCCCGGACGAGCCGGGCGGGGACCAGCCAGGCCACGAAGGCGATGACACCGATGAGGAGCGGGAGGGAGGGGCCGATGAGCACGCCGCCAGGAGGAGCGCCGACATCGACACTGTCAGCACTGCCGTCATCCCGACCTTGAAGCGTGGCACGGTCTCCCCCTTTGTCCCGCCCTCCCGGATCCGGGGGTCGCGGAAACGTTAACGCCTACCACCGGGTGGGTCCGGACCGTCCCGGTGGCGATCCCGGGTTCAGGACAACCTGACCCTCGGATCGAGGACGGCGTAGACGGCGTCGACGGCGATGTTGGCGATCACGATGAAGACGGAGGCCAGGGTGGCGATGCCCATGATGACGGGGAGGTCCTGGCGGCTGATCGAGTTGTAGATCTGCTCGCCGAGGCCGTTCAGGCTGAAGACGGTCTCGGTGACGATGACGCCGCCGAGGAGGGTCCCGATGTCGATGCCGAACTGGGTCGTTACCGGGGTGAGGGCGCTGCGGAGCCCGTGCCGGTAGACGACCCGGCGCTCGCGGAGGCCCTTGGCCCGGGCCGTCCGGATGTAGTCCTCGCCCATGACCTCGAGCATCGATCCCCGGGTCAACCGGGTGTAGGTGGCCGCCGTCACCAGGGCCACGGTGAACCAGGGGAGGATCATGTGGACGAACCACTGGTAGGGGTCCTGCGAGATGCCGACGTAGTACCCGGGCGGGAAGAACTTGAAGCCGATCTTGTAGGCCTCGCCGATGAGGCCGAGGAGGAGGAGCTCCCCGAGGAGGAAGGTCGGCATCGAGTAGAAGAAGAGGGCGAAGCCGGTGACGGTCCGGTCGGCGAAGGAGCGGGGATGGGTGGCGGCCAGGACGCCGGACGAGATCCCGATGAGGATCCAGAGTATGGCCCCTCCCAGGGTGACCGAGGCGGTTACGGGGAGCTCCCGTTTGATGATGGAGGTGACGGGCTGCTGGCTGAAGTAGGAGTAGCCGAGGTCGCCGTGGATGAGCCGCCAGAGGTAGCGGCCGTACTGGTCGAGGATGGGCCGGTCGAGGCCGAGCCGGCGCTTCACGTCGATGATGGACTGGGCCGTGGCGTTCTTGCCGGCGATGAGCCGGGCCGGGTCGTGGGGGGTGACGAAGTAGAGGATGAAGATCACGGTGGCCACGATCCAGATGACGAGAGAGCCGAAGAGGATCCGGCGGAGCAGGAACCGCAGCATCAGCCCCTCCTCATGACTCGCTCACGAAGAGCCGGTTGTAGCGGGGGTCGAAGGCGTCCCGGACGCTGTCGCCCAGCAGGTTGAATGCCAGGGTGGTGACGAGGAGGCCCAGGCCCGGGACGAGGACATACCACCAGGCCACCTGGTACCAAGCGGTCGACTCGGACAGCATCCCGCCCCAGCTCGGCGTGGGCGGGACGACCCCCAGTCCCAGGAAGGAGAGGGTGGCCTCGAAGACGATCGAGGCCGGAACCAGCAGTGTCAGGTAGACGATGACGGGGGCCAGGACGTTGGGGAGGATGTCGACGAACATGATGCGGAGGTTCCCGGCCCCGAGGGAGCGGGCCGCCTCGATGAACTCCTTCTCCTTGATGGAGAGGACCTGGCCCCGGACGATCCGGCCCACCGACGAGAACGAGAAGAAGGCGATGACGGCGATGGAGACGAGGAGACTCGGCCCCACGACCGAGATGAGGGCGATGGCCAGGACGAGGTACGGGAGCGAGAGGACTGCGTCCATGGTCCGGGCCAGGACGGTGTCGACGGCACCCCCGAAGAAGCCGGCCGTCAGGCCCACTACCACCCCGACTGCCACGGCGAGGGAGCTGGCCACCACCCCGGCCAGGAGGGAGATCCGCGTCCCGTAGCAGACCCGGACCAGGATGTCCCGGCCCAGGGAGTCGGTCCCGAGGAGGAAGTTCCGGCCGGGTCCGACCGGGATCCCCTCCGGCGAGAGCCCGGTCGTCCGGTACTGGGTGAAGGGGGAGTGGCCGGTCAGGTGGGCGACCACCGGGGCGAAGATGGCCACCAGGACGATGCCGACGATCGTGATCCCCGAGATCACGGCTACCCGGTCGTGGCGGAGCCGCGCCCAGGCCAGCTGCCATGGCCCCCGTCCCTGGATTTCGGCCGGATCGCCGTCGTCGACCGTCGGGTCCGGGGAGCCGGTGCCCGGGATCTTCAGCTTCATCGGCCCGTCTCCCCCGTCGTCTCCGAGACCGGGATCAGCTTGGCGATGGCGACCTCGGCGGCGGTGACCGGGAGCTCCTCTCCGTCGGCGAGGGGGAAGTGGCAGGCCACCCGGTGTCCGGTGTCGCCCGGGATCACACCCAGCTGGGGCTCCTCGACCCGGCAGCGGTCCTGGGCCTTCGGGCAGCGGGGATGGAACCGGCAGCCGGGGGGCGGATTGATGGGGGAGGGGACGTCCCCCCCCAGGACGGTCCGCTTCCGGCTGTCGGCCAGGTCGGGGTCGGCCACCGGAACGGCCGACATCAGGGCCTTGGTGTAGGGGTGGCGGGGCCGGGCGAAGAGATCCTCACGCCCCGACTCCTCCACGATCCGGCCCAGGTACATGACGGCCACCCGGTCGCTCACGTGCCGGATCACGGAGAGGTCGTGGGCGATGAAGAGGTAGGTCAGCTCGAATTCCCCCTGGAGGTCGGCGAGGAGGTTGACCACCTGGGCCTGGATGGAGACGTCGAGGGCGGAGACGGGCTCGTCGCAGACGATGAGGTCCGGCTGGAGGGCGAGGGCCCGGGCCACGCCGATCCGTTGGCGCTGGCCGCCGGAGAACTCGGCCGGGAACCGGTTGAAGTGCTCGGGGTTCAGCCCGACCAGCTCCATGAGGTGCTGGACCTTGGCCTTCCGGTCCTCTCCCTCGGCGATGTCGTGGATGGCGTAGGGGTCCCCGATGATGGACCCGACCCGGCGCCTTGGGTTGAGCGACCCGTAGGGATCCTGGAAGATCATCTGCATCCGCCGCCGCACCGGGCGGAGCTGGCGCCGGGACAGTCCCGAGATGTCCTCGCCGTCGAAGACGACCGATCCGGAGGTCAGCTCCAGGAGTCGGGTGATGCAGCGGGCCAGGGTCGACTTCCCACAGCCGGTCTCTCCCACCAGTCCCAGGGTCTCGCCCCGCCGGATGTCGAGGGTGACCTGGTCCACGGCATGGACCTGCTCGGAGCCCCGCCGGAAGATGCTCGACGACCGGACGGGGAAGTGCTTCGTCACGTCGCGGACCCGGACCAGGACCTCGGGGTCCGACACGGCGGGGGAAGGGGTGGTGGGTCCGGTGTCAGTCAGGGGACGTCGACTCCCGAGGCGGACAACTCGGGCTGCCCGGTGGCGTCGGCAGCCCGGGAGGCGTCGATCTCAGGTCCCCTGCCCACGAGCTCCGGTCGGAGCCAGCAGGCCGATCGGTGGCCCGGTTCGGTCCCGACGGGCTGGAGGGGTGGTTCCTCGGTCCGACAGCGGTCCATGGCGAACTGGCAACGGGGGTTGAAGGGACAGCCGGTCGGCAGGCGGATCAGGCTGGGGGGCTGGCCCGGAATGGGCTTGAGACGCTGAAGCTCCCCCCCTTCCTGGGGCAGGGAGGCCAGGAGTCCCAGGGTGTAGGGATGATGGGGCCGGTAGTAGGTGGTGCGGCGGTCGGCGTGCTCCATGGCCTTGCCGGCGTACATGATCAGGACGTCGTGGGCCATGTCGGCCACCACCCCGAGGTCATGGGTGATCATGATGATGGCCGTCTCGAACTCCCCCTGGAGCCGTTTCATCAGCTCCAGGATCTGGGCCTGGATGGTGACGTCAAGCGCCGTCGTCGGCTCGTCGGCGATGAGGAGCACGGGATTCAGGGCCAGGGCCATGGCGATCATGGCCCGTTGTCGCATTCCTCCGGAGAACTGGTGGGGGTAGTCGTCCACCCGTCGGTCCGGTTGGGGGATTCCGACGAGCCCGAGGAGCTCCACAGCCCGCTTCCGGGCTTCGGCCTTTCCCATGTCGTCGTGGGCCCGGATCATCTCGACGATCTGCCAGCCCACCTTGTAATAGGGATGGAGGGCCGAGAGGGGGTCCTGGAAGATCATCCCGATCCGGGCCCCCCGGACGGACCGGAGCTCGTTCCTGTTCATCTGGAGTAGGTCCCGGCCGTCGAACATGGCCCTCCCCGAGACGGTCGCTCCCTGGGTGAGACCGACGATGGTCTGGGTGGCGACGCTCTTGCCCGACCCGGACTCACCCACGATCCCCAGCGTCTGTCCGGGCTCGAGCGAGAAGCTCAGGTCCCGGACCGCCTTGACGGTGCCGTCCGGCGTCGCGAACGACACCTGGAGGTTCTCGACCTCGAGCAGACTCACGGGGAGATCTCGTTCACGTCAGTGTCGACTCTAGGTCGGGACATGTCCTTGGGGCTGGACATTCGTCCCGGACGCGACAGCTGCCGGCGCCCCGAGGGTACCGGCAGCTGTCGGCGAACCACCGGCCGGTTAGGGCTTGATCCAGACGTTCGTCACATCACAGTTCTCACTGAACGAGTAGAAGGAGCAGTTTTGGACCCGGGTCGAGTGGTAGAGCGACACCTTCTGGGCACCCAGGGGAACGATCACGGCGTCCGTCATGATCTGCTGGGCGGCCTGCTGCCAGAAGGTGGTCGCCTGCTGGACCGTGGGGGCCGCCAGCGCCTTGTCGATCAGTGCGTTCGTCGTGGCGCTGTTGTAGTCCCCGTAGTCCACCGAGTTCTTCCCGTAGGTCCGACCGTCGAAGAGCACGGCGATCATCGATCGGCCGTTGTTCCCGAGCCAGTCGGGCGACCAGCCGGCCTCAGCGATGTCCCATGCCCCTGAGGTGGAGGCGGTGGGGTTCTGGAGGTAGTTGGTGTAGAAGGTGTTGGCCGGAGTGGCCGCCACCAGGGTGACGGCGAACCCGGCTGCCTGAAGAGCTGCCTCGTCCGTCTGGGCCACCGCGGTGTGCTGGGTGTTGGTGCGGTAGACCAGCTTCAGGTTGACCTGGCCCGGCTGGTAGCCGGCCTGGGCCAGGAGGGCCTTGGCCTTGGTCGCATCCCCGCCGTCGTTGGGTGTCGGGTAGGGGTTGTAGCCGGATACATTGCCGATGCTGCCAGGCGGGACGACCTGGTTGAGCGGCCGGCTGATGGCGGCGCCTCCGTAGACCTGGCTGATCGCCGTCTTGTTCATGGCGTACTCCAGGGCCTGACGGACCAGGGGATTGGCCAATGCCTTGTTGTTGTTGGGGCTCTGGAGGTTGATGACCAGGTAGGGGTTCACGGTGATGTAGTTGTTCCCGTCCGGGCCGATCAGGAGGTTGGGGTCATGGTTGGCCACCATGCCCGCCAACGACGCGATCGGCACGTTCTGGTCGAATTCCATGTCGGACGTGCCGGCCTGGATCTGCAGGAGAGCGGTGGCGGCGTCCGCCACGCCCTCGGTGACGTCGATCTCGTTCACGTAGGCCTTCCGGATGGTGTCCGTGGAGGCGCTCCAGGCCGTGTTGCGGAGGAGCTTGAACGAAACCGTCGGGGTGTAGCTGGCCACGAAGTAGGGGCCGTCCGAAATGGTGTGCTGCCATTCGTCGGTGCTCCCCGGGACATGGGCGAGGTACTCCACCGGGGCGGGCGACGAGAACGGCATGGCCAGGATGTTGATGAAGTCGTTGGCCGGCTGGGTCAGGGTGAACTGGACCGTCTCCGGCCCGGTGGCCTGGACCCCGGAGATGTTGTTGGCGTTGATGTAGTTGGCGATCGACGTGGCGTCCTGGCCCACGTTGGCGAAGCCCGTGCAGTACGCCGCCATCCCGGCGATCGTGGCCGTGAAGTAGCTCACGGCCGGAGTGGGGTTGGCCGAGTTGCAGAGCCGCTTCATGCCGAGCACCTCGTCGGCGGCGGTGACCTGCCGGGGCGGCGAGGTGTTCCACATGACGCCCTGACGGATGGTGATGGTGTAGATGGTCCCGTTGCCGGTGATGGTCGGCAGGGCGGTGGCGAGGTCGGGGACAGGTGCGACCTGGCCGGCGAGAGTGGGGGTGGTGAGGTAGGTGTAGAGCTGCCGGGTGAAGGCCCGTTCCACCGTGTAGGTGGCCGTGTAGTACCCGTCAGCGGTGTCGAGGTTGTCGACGTCGCCCTGGCCGACGAGCTTCAGGGTCCCACCGGTCACGGCACCGTTGGCGCTGGTGGTGGTGGATCCATTGGAGCTGGATTTGCTCGAGCTGCATGCTGCCAACGCCATCCCGCTCATGGCTACCGCCATGGCGAAGATGCCGACTGTCCTCATTCGTCCCACGTCTCCTCCTTCTGTTGCCCTCCGCCAGACCTGGATCCGAGAGGTGACGGCCACGTTAACGTTCGGTTAACTCTGATGCTTGGATCGTATGACGACAGACCCCTCACCAGGGGGAACGGCGTTCCGGGTTGTCCCAGCTTTGTTGCAACCCCCTCCGGAGGTGGGGTGGGGGAGCGGGCGGTAGGATAGAGGGATGCCCCCCCCTGATGTGCCGAGCGGTCAGTCGCGCCCCGACGGACGCCCGGGCCCCGCCGGCCAGCCCCGACCGGCTCCCCGTCGGGAGGGGAAGCCCGCCCCCCGGGTGGCTGGGAGCCGGGCTGGGGGTTCCCGGACCGAGCGCCCGGACCGGACCGGCAGCGCCGCCGGAGGGAGAGCCGGGAAGAAGCCCGCTCCCCGCTCCGTGGACGGGGGCTTCGCGGCCCAGGCGGCCAGGAGGGCGAAGACGGAGCGGGAGGATCAGGAGGACGATCCCCGCCGTCGCAGCACCTCGGCCCGCCCCGATCGACCCGGCTGGAGGAGCGACCGTCCCGGTTCTGCCACCACCGGTCGTCCCCGTCGTCCGCCCCGACCCGAGGGACCGCGCGCTGCTCCGGCCCGGTCCACCGGGGACCGCCGTCCCCCACGTCCCTCCGGGGACCGCCCCGATCGTGGGGACCGGCCCTTCTCGGACCGTCGCCCGTCCCGCCCCGGAGATGACCGTCCCACCGGGGACCGCCGTCCCTCCCGTCCCTCCGGGGACCGGCCCGACCGGGGGGACCGACCCGACCGAGGCGACCGGCCCTTCGGCGACCGGCGCCCCGCCCGTCCGGGTGGCCCGGCCCGTCCGGCGCCGCGGGCCGGCTCCGATCGGCCGGCCCGGTCCGAGGG